>CAVTEC010000010.1:0-81964 GCA_963733475.1 uncultured Alphaproteobacteria bacterium
CCACACCAGTCGCCGTCGCGATGCTGATCGACATCGTCGCCGCCGCTGATCACATGGATCGCAGCGCGTCCGCCAGTGATCTGGTCGAGTGTCGCGAACTTCCTCGCCGCCAGGGTGGGTGCGACGAAGCCAGGCCGATGCGCCAACAGGAAGCCGATGCGATCGGTATGCGATGCGGCGCTGGCAGCGACCAGGAAGCCATCCGGCGCATCCGAGAAGTAGCCGACGAGCAGCCGATCGAAACCGCCGGCTTCGGCTGCCTGGGCGAAGTCGCGGATATAGCCGCGATCGAGCACGACGTTGGGGGCAGGCGGATGAATCTCGGAGGCGTGCCGATGATGGATCATGCCGATGAATTCGACGGTCATGGCGTGCGTTCCTTGTTAGCGTTGCAGCAGGTGTTCGAGGATACGGCCTTCGATTGCCGCCGCCTCACGGTCACCACGACGGCGAGGGCGGGGCAGATCGACAGCAATATCCAACGCGACCGCGCCATTCTCCAATAGCAGGATGCGGTCCGCCAGCGTCACCGCCTCGGACACGTCATGTGTCACCACGATCGCGGTGAAGCCCTTCTCCTGCCAGACGCGTTCGATCAGGTCCTGCATTTCGAGCCGCGTCAGCGCATCCAGCGCGCCGAGCGGTTCGTCGAGCAGCAGCAGGCGCGGATGGCTGACCAGCGCCCGTGCCAGCGCCACGCGTTGCTTCTGGCCGCCCGACAGGACCGATGGCCACGCGTTCTCGCGCCCAGCGAGGCCGACTTCGTGCAGAGCCAATTCAGCCTGCGTGCGGCGCGCTTGCCGGTCGGGTGCTTGCGTGAGACCGACAGCGACATTCGCCGCAACGCGCTGCCATGGTAGCAAACGCGGCTCTTGGAACATCAGGCGCACAATATCGCGCCAGCCTCTGGCGGCACCGTCCACCGCGATGCTGCCGCTCGTCGGTGTGTCGAGTCCGGCGATCAGTCGCAGTAGAGTTGACTTGCCACAACCGCTGGGCCCGACCACCGCGACGAACTGTCCTGGCTCAATCGCGAGATCGATGCCGTGCAGCACGCGATGATCGCCAAACTGCTTGGTCACGCCGTGAAGGTGAACGAAGGCGCCGGTCACACTGCTGAGTGATTCACGGCTGGCGACACGGTCGAGGACATCGATCGTCATGGCTTAGACCTTTGCGTAAGCGGGGTTCCAGGCGAGGCAGGTGCGCTCCAGCAGCCGCGCCGTGCTGTCGGCGAGTTTGCCCAGTGCGGCGTAGACCAGGATCGACAGCACCACGACATCGACCATCATGAACTCGCGCGCGTTCATCGCCATGAAGCCGATGCCTGACGACGCGGAGATTGTCTCCGCGACGATCAGCGTGAGCCACATGATGCCAAGACCGTAGCGCAGACCTACGAAGATCGACGGCAGCGCGCCTGGCAGCACCACGCGCAGGAACAACGCAGAACCCGACATGCCGTAGGCGCGGCCCATTTCCAGAAGCTGTGGATCGACCGAGCGCACGCCGTGCTGCGTGTTGACGTAAATCGGGAAGAACACGCCGAGCGCGACCAGGAAGATCTTTGCTTCCTCGTCGATGCCGAACCACAGGATCACCAGCGGGATCAGCGCGAGGTGCGGGATGTTGCGGACCATCTGCAATGTGCTGTCTGTCAGCGTCTCGCTGAGCGAGGACAGACCGTTTATCATGCCAAGCACGAAACCAATGCCGCCGCCGATAGCGAAGCCAACGAAGGCGCGCCAGGCGCTGACCTCGATGTTGGTCCAGAGTTCACCGGATCGTGCAACACGCCAGAAGGCTTCAGCGACCGCAGATGGCGCCGGCAGCACGTTGGCCTGGATGTAGCCGAGCTGTGATCCGGCCTGCCAGGCCAGCAGGAGCGCAACTGGGAGAAACCAGGGAAGGATGCGATTCATCGCGACAGTGCTCCAGTGGAGATGATACGGCATCGCCCCCTCCCCCTGGCCCCCTCCCGCAAGGGGAGGGGGAATGTTGTGGCTGCCTTCATGTGCTGGCCCTCCAGACTGCATCACTCACCTTGATGTCGATCGGGATCAGCCCGAGCGAACGGAAGCGGTTGGCGACGATCTGCTGGTTCCGTACGATCTCATCGTTCATCGGCAACACGACGAACGGCGCGCGACCTGCCGCACGCTGCACTGCCTCGATCGGCATGCCGGTCTCTTTGGCAATCAGTGCGGCGAGCTCGGGACGGTGCCCGCGCGCCCACGCGGCAATGCGCGTCAACTCGTTGACCATCTTCGCTGTGGTCGCTGTGTTCGCTTCGACATAAGCGCGGCTGGCCATGAAGAACGAGTTCTGCTCGGTGATGTCTGTCCACTTCGCCAGCACGCGCACACCGGGCCGCGTCTCGAATAGCGCATAATACGGATCCCAGATTGTCCACGCGTCGATGGCACCGCGTTCGAATGCCGCGCCCGCATCGGCAGGGCTCAGGTAGATTGGCTGAATGTCGGCATAAGTCAGGTCAGCCTTTTCCAGCGCGGCGATCGTCAGGTTGTGGGCACTGGAGCCGCGGCCGAACGCGACCTTCTTGCCCTTCAGGTCATGGAGTGTCTGCAATGTTGAGCCTGGCGGCACGAGGATCGCCTGGCCGCCCGCACGCTGCACGGCAATGTAGAGCAGATCGCCATGCGCCGCCTGTGCGAACACCGGCGGGGTGTCGCCGACAGCGCCAATATCGATCGCGTTGACACGCATCGCTTCGAGCAGCGGCGGACCGAACTGGAACTCGACCCACTGCACCTCGATGCCGAGGGGATTCAGCAGCGTCTCGAAGGTGCGGTTCTGCTTGCTCGCCACCAGCATGGGCTCGCCTTTCTGGTAGCCTACGCGCAGAAGCTTGCTGGGTGCGGCGGCCGCGGTCGCGATGCCGAATGCCGGCAGTGCTGTCAGCAAATGTCGTCGGGAGATCATCGAATTACCTCCCGAGGTGCCGCCGAGTGCAGGGCGGGGGAAATCGGCCCTGCCGAGGTGGCTATCAGCAGGTGGTGGCGCGCGAGACGCTGCACGTCCTCTAATGTTGGCCAGACGGACGTATCCAACTCTTCCAGCCGGAAGTCCGTGGCGACGAAGCGGTAACCTCGGTCAATGCGAACGGCGACGCCAACGAACGTGCCATCCACTTCGATGATGTGCGATTGCAGCATCGATTGGTTTCTTTCGTTACTAAGTGCGGTGGTGCGGTCCATCTGAAGGCCGCGGCGATGGTGCTCGCGGATCAGCTACATCGCGTGGTGCCGGGGTCCGAGCACATCAGGAGTACGATCGACGGCATGCGATCATAAGAGAACATTCTTTTCCTCCATTGCAATATGGGCGAGAGAAAAAGATTAATTTGCTTCTTATGCCCAGATTTTTCTGCTGATCTTTTCTCTGTCGGGCAACGTTAAGAGAGCCACGTCGCCCACGGGCACGCTTCCCGCAAGACCCGTCAGCGTGCCCGGCAAGGCGCCGCCAGCAGTGTTCGCCTGACCGCACGTGCGCCGTAGCCGCGCTCAGGTCTGCTGTGACCGATATGGCGAGGGCGCCAGCACGAGGCCGATGGTCCATCCCACGTAGAATCGCACATCCACCCAGAAGCTGAATGAGCTGTAAAACCTCAATTGGCCAGGCTGAACCAGGCCGAGGATCACGTCCGCCAGCAGCGCCGCTACCAGCCACGTCGCCGAGACCCATGCGACCGTAATTGCACGAGGCGACAGGCTGCTTCGTATTGCCTTGCGGTAGCCCAGTAGAAGGATCAGCACACTCGGGATGGCGGTGGTAAGCACCGAGTGCATCGGCCATCCAAACAGCCATCCGGCGATCGGTGGCGCGAGCGCCGCGATCACACCCAAAGGGGCGGCCAGCCAGCGCAGTGGCGCGCTGAGCCACGCCACGGTGACGGCGAACGGCACAAAGGCCCAGGCCATCGTCAACGCAATCGCCGCTTCGAGGCCGCCTTGTTCACCTGCCGCCCGCTCGGCGACGAACGCGGTCATCGCCTCGTGGAGGCCAATCGACACCAGCGCGAATACCAGGCCGAGTGCCGCCGTGAACAGCGCAGCGCCCGGTCCATGCCTGACGTGCCGATGCCGTTCGCCCCGCAGCCGCTCCATCAGCGGCTCGATGAAGAATGCCAGGACGAGCCCGACCAGCAGCGCGGACAGGGCGTCTGCCTTGGTCACATGGGCGGCAGCGATCCACAGACCCTGCCAGATGAACTCTGGGGCCGCGGCACAGATCGCCACCCAGACAGCCGCGATCAGCGCCCCAATGGCGAAAAGCGCTTGGCCGGACAGTTTCGCCGCAGCGGTCCTCACAGCTCGCCAGCTTCCCGCAGCACTTGCCGCGCCCGCCCTTCGTCCTCGGTTGCCACCACGAGCCGGCGCGGAATCGCGCCAATACTGCCCTCCACGGCACTCGTGTGGGCATCCAGCACGATCGCCGTGATGCCGGCGTCCGCCAGCAGGGCGGTCAAGAATGATAACCGCACTGGATCATTCGACGTCGCCAGCACCCGCACTTGCTTGACCCTTTTTCCAGCGCGCCGATATGGTGCCTGTGCCCATCAGACATGCAAGCCAGGAGACCAGCTTGGACGTCGTGCTCAGTCCGTCCCAGGCCTGTCCGGCACCTTCCGAGGGCCAGGACGCGCTGAGTGCGCTGGTTTCCCTGTTGCCGGCCGATCTGGAGGCCTGCAACCGCACGATCGTGGCTCGGATGGACAGTCCGGTCACGCTGATCCCGCAGCTCGCGGCGCATATTGTCGCGGCTGGCGGGAAGCGGCTGCGGCCGCTGCTCACTTTGGCGACCGCCCGCCTCTGCGGCTACACCGGCGAGCGGCATATCCGGCTCGCCGCCTGTGTGGAGTTCATCCATACCGCTACGCTGCTGCACGACGACGTGGTGGACGAAAGTGTGCTGCGCCGCGGCCTCGCCTCGGCCAATGCCGTGTTCGGCAACCAGGCGTCGGTCCTCGTTGGCGACTTCCTGTTTGCTCGCGCTTTCCAGTTGATGGTGGAAGACGGCTCGCTCGTGGTGCTGGGGATACTGTCGCGCGCCGCGGCGACCATTGCCGAGGGCGAGGTGCTCCAGCTCGTCACCCAAAACGACCTGTCCACCAGCGAGGCTCGCTACCTGGAAGTCATCCAGGGGAAGACGGCTGCCCTGTTCGCCGCTGCCTGCGAAGTCGGTGGCGTGGTTGCGGATCAGTCGGCTCGGGACGTAGCGGCGTTGGCAGAGTTTGGCATGAACCTCGGCATTGCCTTCCAGCTTGTGGACGACGCGCTGGATTACGCGGCCGATCAGGCGGTGCTGGGCAAGACCGTGGGCGACGATTTCCGGGAGGGGAAGATCACGCTGCCGGTGCTGGTCGCTTATCAGGCTGGCGATACCGCGGAGCGGGATTTCTGGCATCGAACGATTGAGGCGAGTGAGCAGACTGCGGCCGATCTCGATCATGCGCTTCATTTGATGGAGCAGCGCGACGCAATTCGGCGCGACGTTGGACCGTGCGTGCGGCTTTGCGGCGGCGGCCAAATCCGCACTTGCGAGTGTTCCCGGACAGCGCCTTGCGGCAAGCTTTGCTCGGCGTGGCGGATTATACGGTCAGCCGCGGACGATAGCCGCTTCGGGCTGGCCGTGGCGGGCGATGAACTGTGTCCACCTCGGCGCGGCTGCCAAGCGATGGCTGGGCGCCCAGCCGCGTCACCGCCAGGCCCGCCGCCGCCGCGGCAAAGCTTAGGCTTTGCTCTAGCGGCTGGCCTTCTGCGAGCGCCACTGGCTAGCGCGCCGAGATAGGCATCGCCGGCCGCGGTCGTATCGACTGCCTGCACCGGCAGCGGCCGGGCAATGCAGTGCGCTGTCGGCGTCGCAGTACAGCGCGCCTTCGCCGCCCAACGTGATCAGTGCAGCACGCGCACCATGCGCCAACCAATCGTTGCGCCGCAGCGAGCGCGTCCGCGCGCGTCGCGATCGCCAAGCCCGTCAGCGCCGCTGGCCTCGGTTTCATTCGGCGCGATGATGTCGATCATGGGCAAGCAACTCGGCGGCACGCGCGTGCCGGTGCAGGATTGAGCACGATGAACCAACCTGCCGCCTTTGCGGCGCGGATCCGCATGCGCATTCGCCTCGACGGGGACTTCGTGCTGCAGCAGCAACACGCCAGGCGATCCGGCATCGGCCAGCGCACGTTCGGCCAGTGCCGGGCTGCATTCGCCGTTCGCGCCGGAGACTACGACTATCGTGTTGTGGCCTGCGGCATCGACCGTTATCAGCGCCGTTCCTGTTGGCTTATCGACTGTTGCGATGTGATCTGTGCGCACCCCATCCTTTGCCAACCCGGCGAGCAGGTCGCGGCCGAACTGATCACGGCCGACGCAGCCCGCCATCGTTACACGGGCGCCGAGGCGCGCCGCCGTGACCGCCTGATTGGCGCCCTTGCCACCCTCGGCAATGAAGAAGTCCGATCCGAAAACGGTCTGTCCTTCGCGCGGCAAATGCTCGCAGCGCGTCACGAGGTCCACGTTAAGGCTGCCGATCACCAGGATCGTTCGAGGATCGTCCAGCATGAGGAACTCGCCTGAGTCACGCGGGCGTGAGCATTGGAAATGTGTGCATCTGGTGGCGCCTTCCGTACTATGACATCAACCGCCGGAGCAATATGAGCGTAACGGGAACAACGGAGATGAGTGAGGCGAGCGGCAAGACCGACTGCCTCATGGGCGTTGCGCGGCATGATTGCCGCCTCGGTCGTCGTGCCACTGCTGGTGTTCGCAGCCGGGAGCTGGTTGGCATGGCGCGACACCGTCGAGGAAGCCAATGCCAATCTCCGCGGAGCACTCGCTGTATCGAGCGAGCAGGTGACGCGGGTGCTCGACACGCATGTTCTGCTAGGGAGCCGGATCAGCGATGTGCTGAGCGACCTGAGCGATGCGGACGTGACCGCCCACGAGCAGGAGCTGCACGAGCGGCTCGTGGCGATGATCGCTGGTTACAGCCAGGTGACGGCGGTGGTCGTCGTCGATGCCGATGGCCGCGCGCTGGTCGCGTCTTCCCGTTATCCGGTGGATCGCGGCGACCAGATTCAGCGACCGCGACTATTTCAGGCGTTACGCGATACTGGCAAACCTTTCGAGATCGGCGGCGTGGTGTTTGGCCGTCTGACGCGCGCGGGATCTGTTCACCGTCGCGGTTCGTCGTGGTGACAGTTGGGCAGACATTCGCTGGCGCAATCCTCGTTGGCGTGTCGCCAAGCTATTTCAGCGACTTCGACCGCACGTTGTTTGCCGGTGATACCGATTACATCGTGCTTATTTGCTGCGCACCGACGGCACTGTGCTCGCTGGACTATCCCGAGTCGACTGGGTTGAGCGAGGGAGCGGTGCGCGATCAGTTGCTGGTCGATGCCATCGCGCGCAATCCGCTGGGGGGAGTGGTTCGAAGGCCGCTCCTCGGTCGATCGATACGCGACCGTCTGGTCGCGTACAGCCGGTAAGCAATTATCCGGTCATCGTCACGGTCGGTCGGCGCTGGTCGTCGGTGGTTCGTCGAATGGCGTAACCTGATGGCGACGCACCTGATCTTCGGCGTTCCGGCAACCTTGTGTCTGCTGTTGCTGAGCATTCTGGCAACGCGCCAATGGCGCCGCCAATACGATACGCTGGCAAGCTGCAAGACGAGGTGCAGCGCCGGGAACTGGCCGAGGAAGCGCTGCGTCAGTCGCAGAAGATGGAGGCGATGGGCCGGCTGACCGGCGGCATCGCGCATGACTTCAACAACCATCTGACGGTGATCAGCAGCAATATCGAGCTGCTGCAACGCCGCATGCCGCCGGGCAACGAGGCGCTCGCGCGTCTTACCGATGCGGCGATGTCCGGTGTGCAACGCGCCGCCACGCTGACGCATCGTCTGCTGGCGTTCGCGCGGCAGCAGCCATTGGATCCGGAGCCGCTGGACGTGGGCCGTCTGGTGTCCGCCATATCGGAACTGTTGCGCCGCACATTGGGCGAGGACATCGCGATCGAAACCGTGCTGGCTGGCGGTCTTTGGCAGACACGCGTCGATGCCAATCAGCTTGAGAACGTGCTGCTCAATCTCGCGGTCAACGCGCGGGATGCGATGCCGAAGCGGCGGCAAGCTGACGATCGAAACCGCCAATGCGCATCTCGATGATGCCTATGCCGCGTCGCACGCCGAGGTATCGGCCGGCCAGTATGTGATGCTTGCGGTCAGCGATACCGGAACCGGCATGACGCAGGAGGTGATCGAGAAGGCATTCGAGCCGTTCTTCACGACGAAGCCGCTGGGGCAGGGCACCGGCCTTGGGCTTTCGATGGTGTATGGCTTCATCAAACAGTCGGGTGGCCATGTGGCGATCTATAGTGAGCCGGGCCAGGGCAGCACCGTGAAGGTGTATCTACCGCGTTATGTTCGACAGGAGCCGAAACCCGCGATCGCACGCACGGATTTGCAGGCACATCGAAGCGGCAGCGGCGAGACGATCCTGGTGGTGGAAGACGACGAGGAGGTCCGTCGCTCCTGCGTCGAAGCGCTGCGGGAGATGGGTTATGAGGTGCTGGAAGCCGGCGACGCCATGGACGGCGTGCGTCTGATCGTCGACCGTGGTGGCATCGATCTGTTGTTTACCGATGTTGGCTTGCCGGGTGGTGTGAATGGCCGGGCCTTGGCGGATGCCGCTCGCTCGGCGCACCCCAGTTTGCGCGTGCTGTTCACCACCGGTTACACGCATAATGCGATCCTGCACAATGGAGTATTGGATCAGGGTGTGCATTTCATTGCCAAGCCGTTCAACCTGGCGAACCTGGCGACCAAGGTGCGCGAGGTCCTGGACACGCCGGCGACAGCACCAGAAGGCCACGTTCTGTAACGGCCCCTTGGCATGAGCGGGACCACCTTCAGCGGCGTCTATGCAAGCGGAGTGACGCTGAGCAGCTCCGCGACGGAAAATCCGGCGACGGTGAAGGGTACGATCAGCGTCGCCAGTGGAACTGCTTTGCTAGGTCTTTCGGGGACCGCCTGGCTGGTTACTGACGAAGGCAGAATCACCAGTTACGCGGGGAATGGCGTCTCGCTGGCGAGCGGACGTGCGATCGCCGTAGCGGCTGGCGGGGTGATCAGTGGAGCGGCGTTGCACTGAGTGCAGGCGGCAGCGTTGCCAATGTGGCTGGCGGGCTTATCTACGGTGTTTATGCTGGAGCCTATATCTCGAATGGAACCGGCATTGTGACGAACGCCGGCCGCATTACCGCCGCAGCCGGGCACATATATAGCGATGGCGTGGCATTGCTCACCGGTGGAACGGTGAGCAATGCACTGTCTGGTGTGATTGCGAGTTATCGGAAGGGGATCGCTGTCTATAATGGCACCGGAACGGTACTCAATGCCGGTGCTATCGAAGGTGCCGCTTTCATCGGCGTTGCCTTGCAAGATGGTGGTATCGTCAGCAACGCCGCCAGTGGCACGATCACAGGTGGATACTCCGGTGTTTATGGCGGCGGTACTGTTTCTACCGTAACCAACTTCGGCAGCATTGCGGCAGGACATGGCTTCAGCATCAGCGGTGGCGTCGCGCTGTTCAACGGCGGCGAGGTCAGCAATCTGGCATCAGGGGTGATCACCGGCGTCTACAAAGGCGTTGCCGTCTACAATGGTGCCGGCACGGTCGTAAATGGAGGGATCATCAGCGCGACCGGAGCCGGCGGTACCGCGGTCAGTCTGCCATCGGGATTTGGCAATCTGCTGGTGGATGAACCAGGCGCGGTCTTTGTTGGATCTGTGGATGGTGGCAATACATCCGTCAGTACGGTGGAACTTGCGTCTTCGTCGTTGGAAGGGACGATCAGCGGACTGGGGACGCAGTTTACCGATTTTGCTCAGGTCGCGCTGGATCAAGGCGCCAAATGGATAATTTCAGGCACCAACAGTCTGAGTGCCGGCGTTACCTTGAGTGATAACGGCTCGCTTTTGCTGAATGATGGAGCCCTGACGGGCGTCGGTAGCGCGGTCATTGCTGAGAATGCGGGAATTTTCGCGGGGGCCACCGTGGCCGGCACCGGGGCTGTGTGGAGCACGGGTGAACTTGTCGTTGGCGATTCTGGTGTTGGCAGCTTTGCGATAGAGGCTGGTGGTACTGCGACAACAACGATTGGCGCCGTGATTGCCAATCAGTCTGGTGCGGCCGGCTCCTCGGTGAATGTGGTCGCTGGCGACTGGCAGGTGGACGGCACGCTCGATGTGGGCAACGGCGCATCCAGTGCGCTTGACATCTCCGCGGGCGGCACGGTCACCGCGACCGTCCTCGATGCAGGCATCCAGAATAGCGGCACGACTTTCGGCGTCGGTCAGATCAGTGTCGCTGGCAACTCCAGTGCGCTGAACGTCACCGGCGACGCGATCGTCGGCGATGCCGGCACAGGGCTCATGTCGATCGTCAACGGCGCGACCTTCAGCGCGACCGACCTTACCATCGGCGCCGAGGCCACCGGCAGCGGCGCGGTGTTCATCTCCGACGCAGGCAGTCGCATCAAGCTTTCGGGCACGCTGAACGTCGGCAGTTCGCTTGGCACCGGCGAACTCACCATTGGTCCGTTCGCCACCGTCGTTGCCAGCCGCGTGGTGCTGAACGGGGACGTGGTGAACCAAGGAGGTCTGCTCGACCCGAACGAGATCGACGTTGCGTCGGACATTTCGTTCAAGGGCTTCGGCGGCTTCGGGGGCGCTGGCGACCTGGTCGTCAACCTCGGCACCATCGAGGCGACGGGTTCGCAGAAACTGCTGACGGTCATGGGCACGCTAACCGCGGCGGGCGGGCTGCTGATCGACAACGGATCGACGATGGCACTGGGTAGTGGTCCGGTGAGCGCAACGCAGTCGGTCTCGTTTGGCGGCGTGAGCGGAGCGCTGATCGTCGGGAATATCGGCGGGTTCGGTGCAACGATCACGGCCATCAGCGTCGGCGACACGATCGTCGTGGACACGACGGTGCCCGCGGTGTTCAGCCAGAACGCCTCCCTGGTGCCGGTGATCGAGAGCGGCACGACCGTGGGAGGTACTGGCCTTTGCCAGTTCGGCGCTCTCGACGACGGGGCTGGGAGCGCTGGTAGATCAAGTGACGTGCTTTGCGGCAGGAACGCGGATTTCGACCGAGCGAGGGGCGGTGCCGGTCGAACACCTCGTCGAGGGCGACCGGGTGCAAGTCGTCGGCGGGTCGGCAAAGCCGATCATCTGGATCGGCCATCGCACCGTGGACTGTGAGCGGCATCCGATGCCCCGAAAGGTCTGGCCTGTGCGGGTCGCGGCGGGAGCTTTCGGGCCATGGAGGCCGCGCGGCGACCTATGGCTATCGCCGGACCACGCGCTGTTCATTGGCGGCGTGCTGATCCCGGTCAAGTGCCCGGTCAACGGAACTACAATCGAACAGGTGCCGGTGGCGGAAGTGACCTACCACCACATCGAACTGCCGGAGCACGCGGTGTTGCTGGCGGAGAACCTGCCAGTGGAATCGTATCTGGACACCGGAAATCGGGTGAATTTCGCCAGCAATCGCGGGATAACCACGCTGCATCCAGACTTCTCGTCGCGCGTGTGGGACGCGCAGGGATGCGCCCCGCTGGTCGTGGCCGGGCCACAGCTTGAAGCCGCACGACGGCAGATTGCTGCCGCGGCGGTTGACGCGCCAGTCCTCGGGGGCTACATCGCGCGCCCTATCGCTGCACCACCCTTGCCCAGGTGGCGGAATTGGTAGACGCGCAGGTTTCAGGTACCTGTGGCCGCGAGGTCGTGGAAGTTCGAGTCTTCTCCTGGGCACCATAGCAATGAGCAGCACACAATTCATGCCGGGCGGCACCATCCATCTCCACAAGCATGACCTGCCGCCGGGGCTCGAACTCGGTCCGGTCGTTGCCGTGGACACCGAGACAATGGGGCTGAACCCGCATCGGGACCGGCTGTGCCTGGTGCAACTGTCCGGTGGCGATGGCCATGCCCACCTGGTGCAGATCGTGCCGCCGTCGCTCGGCGGGCATGGCTACGATTGCCCCAATCTCAGCCGCTTGTTGGCCGATACCGCCGTTACAAAGCTGATGCACTTCGCGCGCTTCGATGTGGCAATGCTACAGCACACGCTTGGCATTACTGTCGCGCCGATACTGTGCACCAAGATTGCCGCACGGCTGACCCGCACGTTCACGGACCGGCATGGCCTGAAGGACCTGTGCAAGGAGCTGCTGGGGATCGATCTGTCCAAACAACAGCAGACCTCGGATTGGGGCGCCGTGGAGCTGACCTCCGAGCAGATGGCCTATGCCGCGTCCGACGTCCTGCATCTGCACGCGCTTTGGGCCAAGCTCGAGGCACTGCTGGTTCGTGAGGGGCGCCGGGAACTTGCGCAAGCATGTTTCACATTCCTACCCGCCCGGGCACGACTCGACTTGCTCGGCTACGAACAGCCCGACATTTTCGCTCACTGACATTGCTGTTAGCTTACGAATTGGCACGATTCTTGTCGGTGAACCGTATTGTGGTTGACCCGACCACGCTCGACAGTCAAAACAGGGACGTATGAGGAAGCAGGACGCCACCAGCCAATGACAGGCGCCATTGCCACCGCTCGACCCAGAACCGCGCGACCTACGGACGATGATGCGGACCTGCACGTCGCCCGCAATGTGCTGCGGACCGAGGCGGCGGGATTGCAGGCGCTCGCCAACAGCCTTGGCGCCGGCTTTTCGTGCGCCGTGGACATGCTGGCCAACGCCACCGGCCGCGTCGTGGTATCGGGCATGGGCAAGTCGGGCCATGTCGCCCGCAAGATCGCAGCGACCCTGGCTTCCACTGGGGCGCCCGCGCAATTCGTCCATCCGGCCGAGGCGTCGCATGGTGATCTGGGCATGATTGTGCCTGGCGACGCCGTGCTCGCGTTGTCGAATTCGGGGGAGACGCCGGAACTGGCCGACCTTGTCGCCCATTCGCGTCGCTTCGGCCTGCCGTTGGTCGCCATCACCGCCCGCACCGGCTCTACCCTCGCCCGCGCTGCGGATGTCGCGCTGATCCTACCGGCAGTAACAGAGGCCTGCCCGATGGGGCTGGCTCCAACGACCTCCACCACCATGCAGATGGCGCTGGGCGATGCCCTCGCCGTTGCCCTGCTGACCCGGCGCGGCTTTACCGAGGCGGATTTTCGCCAGTTCCACCCCGGTGGACGGCTCGGCGCGCGGCTGCGTCGCGCTGGCGAGCTGATGCATGAGGGCGACGCGATGCCCTTGGCTTCGCCTGAAACGGCAATGGATCGCGCCCTTCTGCTGATGACCGAAAAGCGCTTCGGTTGCCTGGGTGTTGTGGATGGTGCCGGACGGCTCGCGGGGATCGTAACCGATGGAGACCTGCGTCGGGCCATGGGACCTGATCTGCTGTCGCGCCGTGTCGGTGAGATCATGACCACCTCGCCACGAACCATCGTGCCCGACGCATTGGCCGCCGAGGCGTTGCGTGTGATGAACGCCAAGGAGCGCCCCATTACGTCGCTGTTTGTCGTGGATCACACGGGGCGCCCGCTGGGAATACTGCACATTCACGACCTCCTCAGAGAGGGGCTTGTATGAGCGTGAGCCCTTTGCCCGTGCGCTCGGTGCCTGGCCAGCGAGCCGGCCACCAACTGGTCTCGGCAGCGGCGGCTCGCGTGCGCCAACCGCCGAGCTCGCGCGGCATGGCTCGTCGCCATCTGTTCATCACGTTGACCAAGTGGCTGCTGCCGGTTGGCGCACTGGTGTTGCTAGCCAGCATCGCGTTGTGGCCAGAGATCGGTCACATGCGGGATACGGTCCGTATTGCCGTTGAGCAGACCAGCGCGGAAGGCGCGACGGTGACCGGCGCCCGCTATCATGGCATCGACGATCATGGCCGGCCTTATACGGTGACCGCGTCAACGGCCCAGCAGGATGGTCCTGACCGTATCAACCTGACGACACCGCGCGGCGACATCACGTTGTCGGATGGCACGTGGCTGATGCTGCAATCGAAGCGGGGTGTGTATCTACAGCACAGCGATCAGCTCGATCTGTCGCAGGATGTGACGCTGTATCGGGATGATGGAACCACGATGACGACCTCGAGTGCCTCGATGGATCTGAAGGCTGGCGCGGCTGCGAGTGGCCAGCCGACGCATGCCGAGGGGCCGTTTGGCACGCTGGACGCGCAGGGCTTTACCATCACCGACAAAGGCACCGCCATCCAGTTCAGCGGACCGGCGCACCTGGTGCTGAACGGTTCGTCGCAATGATCTACCGGCGTATTGTGGAGCGCCTGCGCTTTATCTCCTCTCAGCCTGCAAGGGGACGGAGGGGGGCTTTAGTGGCTCTCGCGCTTTTTGGCGTGCTTTGCGGGCATCCCACGCATGCCCAGCAGTTGGACCTGTCCCACGGTGGACCGATCGCCATTACCGCAAGGGATGGCATCGATTGGCGGCAGGATCAGCGCGAGGTGATCGCGCGCGGCGATGCGCGCGCCGTGCGGCAGGATGTGACTGTGACGGCGGATCGTTTGATCGCGTTCTACCGGCCGAAGGACGGCGCGGCATCGCCAGCGCCTCAGCCGGCATCAAATCCACCGAGTCCCGTGAATCAAGACGCGGATACCGGTGGCAATGAAATCTATCGCCTCGAGGCGGTTGGGAATGTCCACATTTTCACGCCGACGGATCAGGCCTGGGGTGATCATGCAGTTTACGATATCGATCAGGCCGTGCTGGTGCTGACCGGCAGCGCTCTGAAACTGACGACGCCGAACGACGTCCTGACTGCGCGCGACACGCTCGAGTATTGGTCGCAGAAGCATATGGCCGTCGCGCGCGGTGACGCCGTGGTGGTGACCAACGACGGACGGCGACTGTCAGCCGATACTTTGGTCGCCTACACGACAGATACTTCGCCGTCGCCCACGCCGGGGGCAACGCAGGTAGCCGCGAAGACACCAGCGCCTGCAAGCAACAGCGATGATCCGCTAGCCGCTTCCGGCAAGCTTCAGAAAGTCGATGCATTCGGCAACGTGGTGATCCGGACGGTCACCGATACGGCGATCGGCGATCGAGCGGTCTATGTGCCAGATACCGGCATTGCGCGCATCGCTGGGAAAGTCCGCATTACGCGCGGACAGAATCAGCTCAACGGTACCGAGGCCGAGGTGGATATGAAGACGGGGATTTCCCATCTGATCTCCAACACCGGCGGACATGTTCAGGGCTTGGTCGTTCCCAACGACGCGACCAATCAACAACTGACTACGGCGCCACCGGCGCCGGCGGCAGCACCGAAATGAACGACATGCGCCCCGAGCTTCGGCATCCGCCGGAATTTCGCGTCTTGCCCGGCGGCGGCGGCCTGGCGGCGCGCGGTGTCGGCAAGACCTACAAGAAGCGACCCGTCGTGCGGAATGTCTCGATCCACCTTCGCCGTGGCGAGGCTGTCGGGTTGCTGGGACCAAACGGCGCAGGCAAGACCACGACGTTCTACATGATGATCGGACTGGTGAAACCTGACACGGGATCGATCAGCCTTGATGGTGCCGACATCACCAGCCTGCCGATGTATCGCCGCGCCCGTCTCGGCGTTGGCTATCTGCCGCAGGAAGCCAGCGTCTTTCGCGGTCTCAATGTCGAGCAGAACGTGATGGCCGTGCTGGAAGTGGCCGAACCTGATCCCGACAAGCGCGACCTCATGCTGGATGAGCTGCTGGCCGAATTCGGGATCGGCCACCTGCGCCGCACGCCGGCGCTGGCCCTGTCCGGTGGTGAGAGACGGCGTGTCGAGATCGCGCGCGCATTGGCCACGCAGCCGGCATATATCCTGCTGGATGAACCGCTCGCTGGCATCGATCCGATTGCCGTCAACGAAATCCGCGACCTTGTGTCGCATTTGAAGGACCGCGGCATTGGTGTGTTGATCACGGACCATAATGTGCGGGAGACGCTCGGCATCATCGACCGCGCCTACATCCTGCACGACGGCCAGGTGCTGATGGAAGGACGGCCGGATGAAGTCGTGGCACACGAGGATGTGCGCCGCGTCTATCTTGGCGAGAGGTTCAGTCTTTGATTGCCACTGTGAACGATTTGTTTGTGACGACGAACTAGCATGTCGGGTGACATGATTAACGTAAGCAGGCGGGTGCGATGGCGTTAGGCCCGCGCCTCGATCTTCGTCAGACTCAGACGCTCGTCATGACGCCGCAACTGCGTCAGGCGATCAAGCTGCTGCAGTATTCGAATATCGAGGTTGCCAGTTTTGTTGAGGAGGAGCTCGAGCGGAACCCTCTGCTGGAGCGCGACGACAGCGCGGAGCTGCCAAACACGGAGCGCGCGGCGCCGGATCAGATGCCGGAGCGGGTGAGTGAAGGTGCCGATGCCGCCCAGCTTACCCAGGCTGAGACCTTGCCGTCCGAGGCGTCGGCGCCGCTCGATGCCGATATGGGCGAGACGTACGACGCAGGCGGTGTTGCCGATGGTGCGCCGTTATCATCCGCCATCAGCGGGCGTGGTGGATCAAACAACTTCGAAGCAGATGATCGCGGTATTGACGATGTCGCCGATGAGCGGCGTCCGCTGCGCGAATATCTCGGTGAACAGCTTCGCCTCTCCTTTGCCGATCCGGTGGATCGCATGATCGGAGCGCACCTGATTGCGCTGCTGTGTCCGGCAGGGCGGCTGACCGCTGATCCAGCGGCAATCGCGGCGGCGATGGTGCTGCCGCTCGAGCGTGTTGAATCGGTGCGCGCGCGCATGATGCGCTTCGACCCGGTTGGCCTGTTTGCCCGCGATCTGAAGGAATGTCTCGCAGCGCAGCTTGCCGAGCGCAATCGCCTTGATCCGGCGATGCAGGCGCTGCTTGACAATCTGGATCTGCTGGCACGCCGCGAGCTCCGGCGGCTATCGTCGATTTGCGGCGTTGATGTCAGAAGATCTGACGGACATGATCGCGGAGATTCGCAGCCTCGATCCGAAGCCCGCCGCAAGCTACAATTCCGCGCCGCCGCAGCTTGTTGTGCCGGACATTTTGATGCGGCCCGGTGCTGATGATGGCTGGCTGATCGAACTCAACCCAGACACGATGCCACGCTTGCTGGTCAATGAACGCTTTTACGCGCGTGTGGCACCGCGCGCGCGCAAGGAAGATCGGGTGTTTCTCGCGGAACAGCTTGCCAGCGCGAACTGGCTTGTACGTTCGCTACAGCAACGCGCACAGACCATCCTGAAGGTCGCGGCAGAGATCATCCGACAACAGGATGGGTTCATGCGGCATGGTGTCGCGCATTTGCGTCCGTTGATCCTGCGCGATATCGCTGAGACGGTGGAAATGCATGAGAGCACCGTCAGCCGGGTGACCGCGAACAAATACATCGCTACGTCGCGCGGCACCTTCGAGCTTAAGTATTTCTTCACTACCGCGATCCCAGGAACGGATGGCGAGAGCCACAGCGCGGAGGCTGTGCGTTATCGCATTCGAACGTTGATCGATGCGGAGACGGCGGAAGAGTGTTCTGTCAGACGATGCGCTTGTCGCGGCGCTGCGGGACGAGGGCGTGGACATTGCCCGGCGAACCGTGGCCAAATATCGCGATGCGCTGCGCATCCCCAACTCGGTGCAGCGTCGGCGCGAGAAGGCGGTGCTCGTCTGATCCCCGGGATAGACCCGGGGACAAGTCCTGGGGTCGCTGGGGAGAGGCATGATGCAGATTACGGTTTCCGGCAAGCAGGTTGATCTCTCGGACGCATTGCGCACGCGAGTGTCCGATCACCTGGATCTCATCGCGAGCAAGTATTTCGACCATGCGCTGGAGGCGCAGGTCACATTCAGTCGCGCGCGCAGCTTCTTCACGTGCGACATAAATGTCCACGCTGGACGCGGGCTGCTCCTGCGGGGAGAAGGTGAGGCGGCGGATGCCAACACCGCGTTCGACGACGCGGCGGAACACATTGCCAAGCGGTTGCGGCGCTATCGCCGGCGCGTGAATGAACATGCGCGCGACTGTGCGAACCGTGAGCGGCCCGAGGTGGCGCGGCAGTACATACTCCAGCAGGAGGATGTTTCGGCTGAAGATGGCGGCGGTAGCAAGACCGTGACGCATGCGACGGTGGTTGCCGAGCAGGTGACCGAGATCAGCGCCTTGTCAGTCAGCGAGGCGGTGATGCGAATGGATCTCGCCGATCAGCCGGTGCTGATGTTCCGCAATAGCACGACGGGCGAACTGAACGTGGTGTACCGGCGGAGCGACGGGAATATCGGTTGGATTGACCCCAGCGAGCAGTGATGGTGCTGGCGTCCCGGTCATGGGAGGTGGGCTTAAGGTTGGAACCCATTCGTGGCCGTCTCAATCATCGTCATGGCCGGGACATGGTACAGACCGGCTACATAGGTAACACTTCAGACCGGGCACGTAGGTAACAGTGCAAGATCGGGTTTGGAGGATTGCCCGATGCCGTGGACCGAGATGAGCAAGATGGACGACCGGCTGATTTTCATCGCTGCGTGTCTTCGCGGGGAAGTGTCGATGAGTGAGACCTGCCTGCGGCACGGGATCAGCCGGAAGACGGGCTACAAATGGCTGGAGCGGTACCGGCAGGCGGGAGCGGCGGGGCTGGTAGCCTTGAGCTCGGCCCGCCACACGGTGGGGCAAGCGATTGACCCGACGATCGCGGCGGCGGTTCTGGCGCTGCGCGACGCACGCCCGACCTGGGGTCCGAGGAAGCTGCTGGCACGGTTGCGGATGGACCGTCCGGAGATGATCTGGCCGGCATCGAGCACGGTGGGCGATCTGCTGCGCCGGTCTGAGCGGTCGAAACCGCGGCCGCGGCGGCGGCTGGGCGATCCGCGGTGCACGCCGTTACCGAACGAGCCATTGGCGGCGAACGACATCTGGTCGGCCGACTTCAAGGGCTGGTTCCGCACTGGCGACGGGGTGCGGTGCGAACCGTTCACGGTGAGTGACGGCTACAGCCGCTATCTGTTGGCGTGCGAAGCGGTGCCGCAGGTGACGTGGGTGCAGGTGCAGCCGCGGCTGATCCGGCTGTTCGAGGCGAACGGGCTGCCGCGGGCGCTGCGCACCGACAACGGCAACCCGTTTGCGCGGCTCGACGGTCTGGGAGGGCTGTCGCGGATGTCGGTGTGGCTGCTGAAGCTGACCGTGTGGCCCGATCATATCCAGCCTGGCCGGCCGGACCAGAACGGGCGGCATGAGCGCATGCACCGCGTCTTGCAGGAGGATACGGCGACCCCGCCGGCGGTAACGGTGCCTGCGCAACAGGCGCGGATGGATAGCTGGCGGGCGGATTACAACAGCTATCGCCCGCACGAGGCGCTGGGCCAGCGCTGCCCTGCGACGCTCTACATGCCCTCGGTGCGGGCTTACCCGGGGACGATCGCCGAATGGGATTATCCTGCGGACCATCACACCCGGCGCGTGATCGGCGACGGCCACATCAGATGGCGCGATGGTACGGTGTATTTGTCGGGCGCCCTGCGCGGCGAGACGGTTGCCCTGGGCGGCGCGACGATGGCGATTGGGCGGTGCGTTTCCGTGGTTTCGATCTGGCTGTCTTGCTCGATGAGAGCAATCGCCTGCGCTGCTGCGGACTGGACCGGACAGCGGTCCGGCGAGCTGCCTGACGAAGGCGGCCGGGTGGCCTCGCCAGGACAGCTCGCGCCGTTGTCTCTCGCTGTCCCGCCGGCCTCAAGTCCGGCGCCTGCGGCGCCCCGCTGCGCGGCTGCGGGACTTGACCCCGGCGGGACAGCGAGAAGAGAGCCGCAAATGCCGTCTATGGATCGCTGTGTCTGGAGGGGCAAAGCATGTGAACAAACCGGGGAAACTGTTACCTACGTGCCCGGTCTAACGTGTTACCAATGATGCCGGTTGAACCCACGCCCGGCCATGACGGTGGTTTGGACGCCGTCGCCCGTAATGACGCTTGGGCAACTGCTCAGTGAACCTGCGTTGCCACCATCTCGTGCTGCTGGATCGCCGCTATCGCGACCTCACGGTCACCGGCAATCGCCATAGGCGTGCCATCCGCCGCGTGAATTGCGAACGCAGCGGTGCCGTTCACCACGACGGGCTTCACATAGGCAATCTGCTGCAGACCTAGCTGTGCAAGCTGCTCGGCCGAAATATGGCGGATATCCACAATTGCGGCCACGACCGCCTGGCCCTCGTTCGGTTGAATGCTGTTGGTGTTCATCGTCTTGCTCCTTCCGGGCGCCGGCCTGCGCAGGGCAGCTCCGATGCCGTTTTCCGGTTCGGCCCGCATTTTTTGCAGCGCCGTTAGCAACTCAGTTTCCCGACTCGCCCTCCACCACCGTGATCCGGCCATCGCCATTCGCGGCGGCACGATTGATCTGGATGGTCCTCACCCGCACCTCGGGCTGCGGCCGGACGAGGTCGATATGCAGCAGCCCATTGTCGAGCCAGGCACCCTTCACCTCGATTCCCTCGGCGAGCACGAACGCCCGCTGGAACTGCCGTGCCGCTATCCCACGATGGAGGAAGACGCGTCCTTGGCTGTCATCAGTTTGCCTGCCCCGGATTACCAACTGGTTGTCCTCCTGCGTTAATTGCAGGTCGTCCATGGTAAATCCCGCTACCGCGAGCGTGATGCGCAGCCCGGCAGGGCCTGTCTGCTCGATGTTGTAGGGCGGATAACCGTCTGACGAGGTCTTTGAGGCGCGCTCGAGCATCTGTTCGAGGTGATCGAACCCCAGAAACAACGGTGACGTGAACATCCTCGTCGTCATGGCCCCCTCCTGAGAGCGAAGCGGTGCCGGAACCCGTGTCGGCATTCCGGCTGGCAGAATCTTGGCAGGAGTTACGGCGGTTGCAAGGGGTTAGGAAAAAGGTTCCCGTCGCGCTGGATTGATCGGCCCGCACGGCACCGCTACATGCGCGACATGACTGAGACTGCCGATACGCTGCCGATCCTGGTCGTACCCGACCCCATCCTGAAGGCTCTGGCCAAGCCGGTCGCCCCGGCGGACATGGAGCGGGTGCGGGTGCTGGCCCCGCGGATGTTCGCCACGATGTACCAGGCGCCGGGCATCGGCTTGGCCGCGCCTCAGGTGGGCGTGGGTCTGCGTTGCGCGGTGATCGACCTGATGGCGGACAATGTTTCCGCGCCGATTATCCTGATCAACCCTGAAGTCGTGGCCAGGAGCGAGGAGCTGGCGACCCGCGAGGAGGGGTGCCTGTCGCTGCCCGGTCAGTATGCGGAAGTGACCCGGCCAGCGCGCGTGACTGTCCGCCATCTGGATCTGGATGGCGTCAGGCGGGAGATTCAGGCGGAGGGGCTGCTGGCGGCTTGTCTCCAGCATGAGATCGATCACCTCGACGGGGTGCTGTTTGTCGATCACCTATCGGCGCTGAAGCGCAACATGATCCTGCGCCGGCTTGCCAAGGAGTTTCGGCAGAAGCGAACCGAGGCGATGTAGCGCCATGCGGCTCGCGTTCATGGGCAGCCCGGATTTTGCCGTCCCGGCATTGCGGGCGCTGCATGATGCGGGCCACGCGATCGCCGCGGTCTACTGCCAGCCAGCGAAGCCGGCCGGCCGAGGCTATGCGTTGCGGCCGTGCCCCGTTCAGGTGGCGGCGGAGGAACTTGGGCTGGCGGTGCGCACGCCGCGACGGCTGCGCGGCGACACAGGGGCGCAGCAGGATTTCGCGGCGCTGGAATTGGATATGGCGGTTGTCGCCGCCTATGGGCTGATCCTGCCGCCGGAAATGCTGCGGGCCCCGCGATGTGGCTGCCTGAATATCCACGCGAGCCTGTTGCCTCGATGGCGGGGCGCGGCGCCGATTCAGGCGGCGATACTGGCCGGAGATGCGGAAACCGGCATTACGATCATGCAGATGGATGAGGGCCTGGACACCGGGCCGATGCTGTTGCGCGAGGCTGTGGCGATCACGCCGACGACCACAGCCGCCAAGTTGCACGACGTGCTGGCCGCGATGGGCGCTCGGCTGATCGTGCGGGTGCTCGACGAGTACCCGCCAGCGAACCCGCAGCCGAGCGACGGAGTAACCTACGCGTCCAAGCTGACGCGCGAGGCCGGACGGATCGATTGGGCTCAGGACGCTGCGTATATCGAACGGCGGGTGCGTGCGTTCGATCCATGGCCAGGCACGTTTACGATGCTGCGCGGCCTGACGCTGAAGGTGTTGCGGGTGGAACTGTTGGACGCGGCGGGGCCAGCGGGTACCGTCCTGGATGACCGTCTGACCGTCGCCTGCGGCACTGGCGCGCTGCGACTGACGCGGGTGCAATTGGCCGGCCGCCCTGCGATGGCCGCGGAAGACTTCCTGCGCGGGCATCCGATGCCGACGGGGACGGAATTGGGTTCCTAGACCCGTTCGGCTGCGACGCTTTACGGCGGTTTCCCGCGTCGCCCTGGGCCAGTTCTGTCTGCTCGGTCGGCTAAATGACCTCCTGGTGCGTTCTCCTGTATCCTGATGAAGGAACGTAAGCGGCTGTCTGATGGTTCCTCGCGGTGCTCTGGCGTTGCGGCGGCACAGCGCTCTATCTGTGCCAGGATGACCCGCTGGGCACTTCTGCTGGAATACGACGGCGCGCCTTTTATCGGCTGGCAGCGCCAAGGCAGCGGGCTATCCGTGCAGGAAGTGCTGGAGACGGCTGCCGCGAAACTGAACGATGATGCGCCAGTAAGCAGCACGGTAGCTGGCCGCACGGATACTGGCGTCCATGCGGAGGGCCAGGTGGCGCAGCTTGAGCTGCCCGACGGCTTTTCGCCGCAGAGAATCCGCGATGCGCTCAACTACCACATGAAGCCATATCCAGTGGTGGTGCTAAGTGCCGCTGCCGCCCCGGACGACTGGAATGCGCGGTTTTCGGCTATCGGTAGATCGTACCGCTATCACATACTGAACCGCCGGCCGCGCCCCGCGCTCCAGGTAAGCCGAGTTTGGCACGTGCCGACGCCACTGGACACCGAAGCTATGCATGCCGCGGCGCAAACGCTGCTGGGCCGGCATGATTTTTCCTCGTTCCGCGCGGCGGCGTGTCAGGCCAAGAGCCCATTGCGCACGCTCGATCGGCTGTATGTGCGGCGAGACGGCGAGATGATCGAGATTGTCGCAGACGCCCGCAGCTTTCTGCACCACCAGGTTCGCAACATGGTGGGCACGTTGAAGCTTGTTGGCGACGGGAGCTGGCAGATCGAGCGCGTTGCTACAGCGCTCACGGCGCGCGCCCGCTCGGCAGCCGGACCGACCGCGCCGCCGGATGGGCTGTGTCTCGTTGCGGTACGATACAATGTGGACTTGTTTGGCAGGGTTGGTCATGAGCAATGAACGACCTACATCTGGCTTTGCACCATGGCCAAAGTACTTGTCATTGAAGACGACGACGGTACCGCCGAGGAGATAGTCAGCGCTCTCGGTGACCGGGGCTATGTGCTCGACCGTGCCGCCGATGGCAGCGAGGGACTGGAACGCGCGCGCACCGGCGGCTGGGACGTGATGGTTGTCGACCGCATGTTGCCGGGCCTTGATGGGCTCACGGTGGTGGAGACGCTGCGGGACGAAGGGATCAAGACCCCTGTCCTGGTGCTGAGTGCTCTCAACGCGGTGAACGAACGCGTGCGTGGTCTGCGCGCCGGTGGTGACGACTACCTTGCCAAGCCGTTCGAATTGGCGGAACTGGCCGCCCGGCTTGAGGCGTTGCTGCGCCGTCCGGCGGACCCGCGTGAGACCGTGCTGCGCGTCGGCCCGCTGGAGATTGACCTGCTGGATCGCACCGCGTGCCGGGGCCGACGTGCGCTGGAGCTGTTGCCGCGTGAGTTCCAACTCCTGGAATACATGATGCGACGCGAAGGGCAGGTCCTGACGCGCGCCATGCTGCTGGAGAATGTATGGAACTACCGCTTCGTTCCGCAGACCAACCTGGTGGATGTGCATATCGGCCGGCTGCGCCGCAAGGTCGATGCTCCAGATGAGCCTCTGATGATTCTGAGCGTACGCGGCGCTGGATTCATGTTGCGTGCGCCTGCGTGAATTCATTGCGTCCACCACGTTCCGGTGGGCAGTTGCGGTTGCCGCGGCATACGGGGTCTGCACCCTGCTGCTGTTTGGCTTCGTCTATTGGCAAACCGCGACCTACATGACCACCAATCTCGACACGATTATCGTGGCGGATGCACACATCAACCCCGGCATGACACGACCACAGGTCCTGCACTTCGTTGCCGAACATCTCCAGGAAGATCCACGACGGGTCAAGCTCGCGGAGTTGTTCGGTGTGGATGGCGTGCCGATAGCGGGGAATATCGAGGCATTGCCTGGGGGGTTGCCACTGGACGATCAGCCGCATTCCACCAGACTGATTCGTGCGGATAGTGGTCGGCGCGAAGTCCAGAATGTGCGGGCGATTGGTCGCAAACTACCATCCGGGGACATTCTGGTCATTGGTCACGACGCAAGCGAGCTGGGCCAGGTCGCTCGTGTGGTTGCCCGGGCATTGATCCTTGGTCTGCTTCCCGCGGTGATGCTGGCGATCCTGATCGGAAGTTGGCTGAGCAGGCGGGCCCAGCGTCGCATCGACGAGATGAATCGCCGCGTGCAGCGCGTCACCGCTGGCGAGCTGAAGGAGAGATTGCCGATTGGTGGCTACGACGATCCGGTCAACAGGTTGGCGAAGATCGTCAACGGCATGCTGGACCAGATTGAACGATTGATTGGCGAACTTGGCAGTGTCGGCGATGATATCGCACACGACCTGCGCACGCCGCTGACGCGGGTGCGCGCAATTCTCAGAGCGTGGCCGCGACAATGCGGTGACGTTGCAGGAGCTAAGGATCGCGACCGATCGCGCGATCGCGGGGCTGGACCAGTCGCTGTCGATCATCACGGCCTTGCTGCGCATCGCCGAAATTGACCACACCCGGCGGAATGCCGGCATGGGCACGGTCGATCTCGCTGATCTCCTTCAGGCCGTGCACGAGCTGTATCAGCCGATCGCCGAGGATAAGGGGGTGGCACTCGCTCTTGAGGTTGAGGGAATGGCGTCAGTGGCTGGCGATCATGATCTGCTGCTCGAGGCTGTGGCGAATTTAGTGGACAACGCTGTGAAGTTCACACCCACCGACGGTTCAGTGGCGCTTCGGCTCTTGCAGCGGCCAAGTGGACCGACAGTGCGGGTGGAGGACACCGGCCCAGGCATTTCCAGGGGGGAACGCGAGTCGGTGTTCAAGCGCTTCTATCGCTCAGATCGCAGCCGTCACGCCGCTGGAGTTGGTCTGGGTTTGAACCTGGTCGCGGCGATCGTGAAGCTGCACGGATTCCGCCTGTCGATGCTGGACGGGCCTGGATGCCGGATCGAAATTGCGTGTTATCCCACGTGAACTGGGCCGGCGCCTGGCCGGCCCATTCACTGTGGATCAGCCGCCGTTGTTGGTGGGTGGCAGGACCACCGCGGTATTGGCAGGCGGGTTCGCATCCTGGCTATTGACAGCCACGTCGTTGGGCTGCTGCCCAGTCGCTGTCGCGACCACGCCAGGCAGTTCCGTGAAGTAGGTGTTCGGGATTCCCCCGCCCTCGTCGTCTCCGCCGTCGGCGTAGGCCGCGCCTACGCCAAGGCAAAGCACCGCAGCCGCGGCCAGAAACATCGTCTTCATCGGTTTATCCTTTTCCGTACAGGCGCCACGGCAGCGATCCGCCGTCTACGCGACCCCCGATGTGATGGGTGAGGTACGGAACTTCGATTAAAGACGGATTTAGTTCTTTAAATTCGTCTTTAAGTCGTATCGGGGCGCCTGCGGCGGAAGATCAGACATTCACCTGATCGGGGAAGTTCCTCGAACAGAGCAGCGACCGCTTTGCGCACAGCCTGCTCGGCGCCGAGGCGGAAGCGATCATGAGGTTCGACCAGGATCATTCCCACTCGCGGCAGCCATTTCTCCGGTTCGTGTGAGAAGATCTCCTGGTCCGCACCTTCAATGTCGACCTTGAGAATATCCACGCTGCTGAGCCGCGCGATGTCCAATAAGGTCGACAGTTTGTAACAGGGCACGCGTTCGTCCTTTCTGTCGGGCGTATCCGATACTTGCGATCCCCATGCCCCCAGGGAATGACCGCGACCGTCGGTTGCATGCAGGCTGGCCATGCCATCCTTTGACCAGACGGCGACTTGTCGCTTCTGCACGCGATCGCCCAACGCGGCCACGTTCCCCGACAGCATCTCGAAGTTTGCCCGTTCCGGTTCCACCGCGAGGATTCTCGCCTGGGGATACCGCAAGCCGAAGAACACGCTCGCCAGGCCAATATTGGCGCCGAGATCAACGATCGTGTCTGCCTGCGTTGGCAACATCGGCGTGTCGTACAGCTTGGCGAGGAAAATTTGAGCGAAGACGATGGGGTCGGTGGTTCCTAACCGCAGAGTGACTTCGTACTGCGCCGCTGGATCGGCGATGACCTGAATTTTGGTTGCCAGGACCGCCTTGTTGGCTGTCCTGACGACAAACAGCTCCGCGAGATCAGGGGCTTTCTGCAACAGTGGCTCTGCGATGTACCAGCCCGAACATTCCAGGAAGGTCTCTGGCGCATAGGCGTCCCAGTCGATGCGGAGCACACCATTGGCGAGTTGATATCGACCCCTGGTGTTCGGGCCCTCCAGTACGACCGAGCGGTCGATCTTCGATAATCGCAATACGCCCCGCCAATGCGAGTTCATCGCCCTGACGCGGGTGATGGTTTGACTTTGCACGTTGATTCCCCCACCGGAGCAGTGCCAGCAGCCGATGCCTACGTTACGGCGCATCGGTGTTTTGGGCCAACGTTCCTATTTGCGTCGGTCTCGGATCATTCCTGAATGGTCTCAATACTTTGCTTGATCAAATTCCCGTGGTGATGGAAGATCAGGGCTGGCGTGACACAGCAAGCGCCATGAGTTCGCAACTGTCATAGATGCGGGGTGAACTCCGTGCCACCGACTGAGTCACCACCGGAGCCCAGCATCAGTACCGTGCCTGACGAACCTCGGCCTGGTTCTCTGGATCGGCCGGTGGATCGTGTGTTGCAGCAGGATGAGCGCAAGAACGCCACGATCCTGTTTGCCGATATCGTCGGCTCTACATCGCTGGTGAGCAGACGCGATCCCGAGGTCGCGCTCGACATACTGCGGCCCGCGCTCAACCTGCTTTCCGAGGCAGTGCAGAGGCCGTGGCCTTGGCAGGCTCTCCGGGTGACAAAGTGTCCCTTGAGGCGGCACGCCGAGCCTCGTTGGGAACTCACCCCATCAGGTTTCGCGACGCCGATGGTAGTCCGCAACCGTGAACTGACAAGGCCAGGTCAACTATTGCGGTTTGATCAGGTCCTTATCGAGGGCAATCGGACCGCAGCCGATATTTTTAATTTTGTGGTACGTTCCCTCGCAGCGCCAGATTGGCTCATGCGCCTTCACTATTTCAACGCACGTAACCTTCGCGCCTTCCTTCGTGTGTATCTCTCGCTCGATCAGACCGTCATTATGATATGAAACCCAGTGTTCGCGCTCGTGCCACGGAATGCTGTCCTTATTGCCTTCAGGCTTTCCACCGACTCGAGCAGTATAAACGGATGAGTACTTCTGTTGATCGCGGACCTTGCCGTCCGACTTTCCCATCATGCTGTGAGTACGGGAGTCAGCGTAAGCGCGGAAGTTGCGCAGATTTGCCTTTGTCTGGTCAAGCGCGACTGACTTAATGATCTGCGGCATCGGCTCAGCATCAAAGTAAGTGATCTGCTCGATGGAGATATCTCCACCATTGTTCAGGACCCAGCCGATATACCCGCCCTTGAGGACGCGTCGCGGCTGCGCAATGTTGTGCCTGAAGCTATATCGTCCATTCGGCACGCCCCCACATGAGTAGTAGTCCGGTGTCACAGAGTCGGACACCCACGTTTTGCCGTTAATTCGATAAGCGAACTCTTTCGCGGCACAAGTGTCACAAATCTCAAGAAGGTATTCGGATTGCCCCGGTTTGTCTTTGATTTGACCTTTTTCGCAAACGACCGCCGGACCTGCTTCCAACCCGTTTCCACCTGGATCTACCAGCATCTCGAGGATCTCGTGGCTGGCCGAGATGGTCCATTCTGCGTCGCTCACTGCCACCTTGGCGTAGGGCCGATGATGCTCCGTCGAGTGGAATCCGCCTACACCTGCTTCGAGGCTGTCCACCAGGATGATCGGCCAAACTCCCGCCTGGCCAACCTCGGGATTATCCATCTGCAACTTCAGGGCGCTTGCTGGATGGACGTTGCCCCAACACTTGCTCAGATGTTGTGCGATCTGGATATTGAAGGCAGCGACCGCGTCATCAATAAATTCTGCGACGAGATTCTTGCGTGCCTGCGTCCTATCGACCAAACCGATCTGAATGGGCCTCATCTGGCCTTGTCCCATCGCTGACAAGGGGGTTGCGAGCTTTGACGCGTCGATGCGGACTCTAACAATCGACGTTCTGGCTGTTACGTACACCTGCGGGATGATTTGCTGCCAGGCGGGAGCGGCAGCCGGCGGTAGACACATTCGTCGTCACAGACATTGCAAAGCCATTCTGACTATCTTCTCGACGGGTGCGGGTGGGACGTACCACCCACTGATAAACTGACAAGCCGGCTCTTTCTGTGATCTACTTCTCAGTTAGTGGCGCGACGGGTCCTCGCGAAGCTTTATTTTCCCACCCACTTCGGGGCCCGCTTCTCCATGAACGCCGTCCGCCCTTCGCGATAATCGGCGCTGTTGAAGCAGATTTCGCCCATACGCTTGATCTCCGCCATGTCGCGCTGGCTCTCATCCTTGAGCATCTCGTTGATCGTCAGCTTGCTTGCCGCCACCGACAGCGGCGCGTTGTCGGCAATCGTGCGTGCGAGATCCAGCACCTCGTCATTCAGATCCTCATCGGTGACCATCTTGTTGATCAGCCCGATGCGCTCGGCTTCCGCCGCATCGATCCGCCGTGCGGTGTAGAGGATCATGCGGGCATTCGCCGGTCCGACAAGATCGATCAGCCGCTTTACGGAGTCAGGCGCATAGGCAATCGACAGCTTCGCCGCCGGAATGCCGAACTCACTGTCCACCGCGGCCACACGCAGATCGGCCTGCATCGCGATCGCCAATCCGCCGCCCAGGCAGAAGCCGCGAATGCGCGCGATCACCGGCTTTGGGAAGGCGGCATACTTCGCCCGTCCCACGCCCGCCAGCCGGTCGTATTCCTGTTGGGCATCGGCGTTCGAGCGGTTCTTTTCGAACTGGCTGATATCGGCCCCCGATACGAACGCCTTGTTCCCAGCCCCACTCAGGATCACCACTCGCACCGACAAATCCTCAGCGAATTCATCGAGGATCTCGCCAAGGCCGATCCACATCTCCAGCGACATGGCGTTGCGCTTTTCGGGCTGGTTGAACGTCACCAGCCCGACGCCATCATCCTTTGCAGCCAGCAACTTGCCGCCCGCATACTCGCGGGTGACGGTGCCAACCGGAACGTCGTTCATTTCAGATCGCTCCCTTCTTGCGCATGTCCGCGATCTCATCAGGCGAGTATCCGACGGAACCCAGCACTTCTTCCGTGCTCGATCCCATCTCGGGGGTCGCCGCGCGGATGCCCTTGTTGAAGCCGGTCATGCTGATTGCCGATGCTACGACGTCCACATCACCTATTACCGGCGAGTGCATCGGCGTCGCCATGCCCAGGTGTTGCACCTGCGGATCGGCAAACACCTGATCGATCGAGTAGATCGGCCCGCACGGCACCCCCGCACCTTCCAGCAATTCAATCCAGTGCTCGGATGGCTTTTGCCTGGTGACCTCGCCGATCGCCGCGTTTATCTCCTTGCGGTGTGCGCTGCGCGACTTCTGGTCCTTCCACTCCGGCTTGTCTTTCCACTCCGGCTTACCGATGGCATCGCAGAAGCGGGCGAACACGCGACCGGAGCTGGCGGCAATGTTGATGTGGCCGTCGCTGGTTGGGAACACGCCGGTCGGAATGCCGGTCGGATGATCGTTGCCCGCCTGCGGCGCCACTTCCTTGGCGATCAGCCAGCGGCTCGCCTGGAAGTCCAGCATAAAGAGCTGCGCTTCCAGCAGCGACGTGGTCACCCAGCGGCCAACGCCGGTACGCTCGCGGTCGAAGATTGCCATCATGATGCCGAGCGCCAGCAGATTGCCCGCGGTCAGATCGTCGATCGGGATGCCAACGCGCACCGGGCCCTGGCCGGGCAGGCCGGTGATCGACATCAGGCCGCCCATGCCCTGCGCGATCTGATCGACGCCGGCGCGGTGTCCGTACGGCCCGGTCTGACCGAAGCCGCTGATGCTGCCGTAGACGATACGCGGATTGACCTCGCGCACGGTGTCGTAGTCCACCTTGAGCCGGTGCTTCACCTGGGCGCGCATGTTCTCGACGATGATGTCGGCGGTCTTCACCAGGCGCATGAACGCGGCGTGGCCTTCCGGCGACTTCAGGTTCAGCGTCATCGCGCGCTTGTTGCGATGCAGGTTCTGGAAGTCGAAGCCATGCCGGTTGCCGGCGACATCCTCGCCGTCGGTGGCGGGGGGTTCGATCTTGATCACATCGGCGCCCCAGTCGGCGAGATGACGGACGCAGGTCGGTCCCGCGCGTGCCAGCGTCAGATCCAGCACCTTCAGGCCGTTCAACGGCATGCGGGTCTGGGCTTGGGCCAGCATCGTCTTGTCAACAGGGCTCTCCGGCATCCCTCGTCTCCTCTCTGGACTGGGCCGATACTCTGCCGCAATTGGCGAAGGCTCAAGAGCGGCGACGGTTGGGTGCGGCGAAGCCCTCGCGGAGACGATGAAGCACAGTCGCCAGGCTCGTGAGTTCGGCCGACGAGAATGACGCAAACGCCTCACGGAATTGCGCCAGATTGGCCTCAAAGGATTTCTTGATCACCGCCTCACCCTTGGCCGTCAATCGCGCGATCTGTTTGCGGCGATCCTCGCGGTCCACGCGGGACTTCACGAAACCCTCGCCTTCGAGGGCTGACATGAGACCCGAGATGGTTGCCCGTGTTACGCCCATCGATGAGACGATGTCCTTGTGTGGAATGCCGTCTCCCTTGGCTGCCCATAGCGCCATCAGGATCTGATACCGCGCCGGCGATCCCGCTGTACCCGCCATCCACTCGGTGATCGTGTTGTCCACCTGCCGCGCGGCAGCACGCAGCATGAACAGTGTTTCCAGCCCTTGCACTTCCTGTTCCGAAAGACGCGCCCGAATCATTTCCATGACCGCAGGCGGCGGTCCCGGCGGGAGTTTGGGCGATTCGCCGATGTTCATCGTTGTCTCCAGGTAATCTGTTTGGCGCCTAACCATCTGATTGTCAACGAATTCTTTTTCCCGGTTCCGATCCCGACGGCCAATGGACGTGATCGGGCCAATTATCATTGACATGGTTAGGTGCCATACATATTTTGTTTGGTGCCTTACAGATGTGGATGTGGGCCATGAGCTTGCAAGAAGTTGATCAGGAAGAATTCCAGTCACCGCCGGAAGTTTCCGAGCTGCATTCGGACCGTCCTGTTAAGCCGCTGCCGGATTCGCTGCGGAAAGCAGTCAGACAAATAGGCGGGAAGCAGGGCAACGGCTGGTCGCGGCGTCTGACTGCTGTGTCGTTCGGCGCGCTGCTCGCCGCGTTGGTGGCGGTTGGCGGCTATCTTTTTTGGGACAACGCCAGTCACTTCGAGACGACCGATGACGCCTTCATTGCGGCGCGCCAGTTTGCCATCGCACCCAAGGTGTCCGGCTACATCACTGCTGTTCCGGTCACTGACAATGAGCATGTTAATGCTGGCCAGATGATCTCTCGTATAGACGATCGTGATTACCGGATCGCGCTTGAACAGGCGCAGGCACAAGTGGCGGCTGCGCAGGCCAACATTCAGAACATGGACGCTCAGATCAACGTTCAGCAGGCGCAAATCCAGGCCGACGGGGCGCAGGTTGCCCAAGCCCAGGCGGGATTGGTGTTCGCCCAGGAGCAGGCTGCGCGTTACCAGGACCTTGCGCGAAATGGTGCGGGCAGCGTGCAGAATGCCCAGCAATATTCGTCACAACTGCGCCAGCAGCAGGCGACGCTCGACAGCGCCCAAGCGACCCTGCAAGTGGCGCAGCGGCAGATCAAAACCTTGCAGGCGCAACGGAGCAGCGCCGAAGCGAACCTCGGGCAGGCCATGGCGCAGCGCGATCAAGCTGCTCTCAACCTGTCATACACGACTGTGATCGCGGCCCAGCCTGGAAGGGTCGTGCAGCTCTCGGCTGCCGTTGGAGAATATGCGCAGCCAGGCACCAACCTCGCCATGTTCGTGCCGGACGACATCTGGGTCACCGCCAATTTCAAGGAGACGCAGCTCGATCATATGCGGCCGGGGCAGCCGGTCACGCTGCATATCGACGCCTATCCGGAACGCACCATCCGGGGGCATCTCGCCAGCGTCCAGCCTGGATCAGGTACCGCTTTTTCGCTGCTGCCAGCCGAGAATGCCACCGGCAACTACGTCAAGATCGTGCAGCGCGTGCCGGTGAAGATCGTGCTCGACAATCAACCTCCTGACGTTGCGCTTGGCCCTGGGATGTCGGTTGAACCTGCGGTTCGGATCGATCCCAGCCCGTCACTGCTGGAGCGCTTGGGACGGTGGCTATGAGCACCAATCCCTGGGTCATCGCGGTCCTGGTCGCGCTCGCCTCCTTCATGGAGGTCCTGGACACGACCATCGCCAACGTCGCACTGCCCTACATCGCTGGCGGCATGGGCGTGAGTGAGGACGAGTCATCCTGGGTGATCACGACCTATCTGGTGTCCAACGCCATTATCCTGACGGCCAGTCCCTTCTTCACGCGCATGCTTGGCCGGAAGAGAATTCTTCCTGATCTGCCTTGCGGTGTTCACCGCATCCTCGGTGGCGTGCGGTTTTGCATGGAGCCTGCAGTCGCTGCTGCTGTTCCGCATTTTCCAGGGGCTGGGCGGCGGCGGCATGGTGCCGGTCGCGCAGTCGATCCTGGCCGATGCATTTCCAGCGGAGAAGCGTGGCCAGGGCTTTGCCATGTTCGGTGTGGCGGTGGTGGTGGCGCCGGTGGTCGGGCCGACACTCGGAGGCTGGCTTTCCGACAACATGTCCTGGCACTGGTGCTTCCTGATCAATGGGCCGGTTGGCGTTGGTACGATCGCGCTTATTTCGACGATCCTCCACGAACCCAAGACTGCGGTCGCGCAGAAAAAGGTCCGCTTCGATCTCATAGGGTTCGTGTTGGTCGCGACGTTCCTCGGCGCGCTGGAGATCGCGCTGGATCGCGGACTGGAGGATGACTGGTTCGGGTCGTCCTTTATCATCACTGTCGCAGGCATCTGTGCACTCGCGTTTGTACTGATGATTCCCTGGGAGTTCAGCCGCCGCGATCCAATGATCGATCTGCGTATGGTCGCCACGCGCCAATTTGGTGCCAGCTTCCTGGTGATGCTCTCCACAGGCTCGATCCTGCTGGCGACGACGCAGTTTCTGCCGCAATTGGTGCAGGAGGTATTCGGCTATACTGCGACCTTGGCAGGGCTTGTGCTGTCGCCGGGTGGGCTGGTCACCATGGTGATGATGTTCGTCGTTGGTCGGCTGTCGGCGACGGTTCAACCGAAATACCTGATCATTGCCGGCGCCGCGATTATTGCCGCCTCGATGTACGATATGACCAATCTGTACGGCGATAGCGGCTTCTGGTTCTTCGCCCGCTCGCGGATGCTGCTTAGTGTTGGATTGCCGCTGGTCTTCCTGCCGATCATGGCGGCGGCCTATGACGGGCTTCGACCCGGCAAGACCGACCAGGCTTCAGCCTTGCTCAACGCGGCGCGCAATATAGGCGGATCAATCGGAATCTCCATCGCGTCCAACGTGCTGGCGCATCGTGAGCAGTTTCACCAGAGCCGCCTGATCGAGAGTGCGATCCCCTCAAGCATCCAATACCAGGACACTTTGCAGCAAGTGACGCAGTACTTTGTCCAGCAAGGCAATTCGCTGTTGCAGGCACAACAGCAGGCAATTCAATGGATTGGCGAGCAGGTGCAGATACAGGCATCGTATCTGGGTTACATCGACGCGTTCTGGGTTCTGATGCTGATCTCGCTTGCGGCGATACCGCTCGCGCTGACGCTGCGCAAAGTGAAGTTTGGTGGGCCCGCCCCGGCCGGGCACTGATCGCCATGAAACCGCGGCATGCAGGTCACACGAAACCGACAGCCGGCGTCCGGCGGCGCATGGGCCGAGAAGCTGGTCGCGAGAGAATAGATGCGATCGTCGCTGATCCGATGGTTCGCGCGGTGATGCGCGCAGATCACGTGGATCCCGAGGCACTGAAGGCGCTGCTGCTTGAGGTCCTCGAGACCCTGCCGGACAACAAGCCTGCGCGCTCCATATTCTGATGACCGCGGATCGTGCATCCTGTCCTATCGGTGTATAATACCTGCTTGTCATGCCGGACGCCGTCGATCTCGCCTTGGTTCTCGCTGTTGATGGCTCAGCCAGCGTCACCTACGACGAATTCGGCTTGATCGCCGGTGGTATGGCGTCGGCACTCCGCGAGCCCACGATCATTCGCGGCCTGATCGGCGGCCCAGCCAAATCCAGCATGTGTTCGCTGTTGCTCTGGTCCGGCACCGGCGCGCAGGAGGTCATCACCAACTGGACGCTGATTGCCTCGGCCGACGATGCACACGCGTTTGCCGACAGCGTGGACAACATGCCGCGCATCGTGAAGGCCGGCGAAACCGCCATCGGCGAGGCTCTGCTCGCGTCACTGACTTTGCTCAGCCATATTCCTGATATGCCATCCCGCCGCGTGGTGGACGTCATCGGCGATGGCCGTTCCAACTCTGGCATCGCTCCCGGTCCGATCCGCGATCGAATGGCCGCCGCGGGGATCACCATCAACGGCCTCTGCATTCTGCACGAGGAACCGGACCTGCTGACCTCCTACACCAATGAGGTTATCGGCGGTCCTGGCGCGTTCGCCGAAATCTGTCCGGATTATCCCGCCTTCGCGGCCGCCATGCATCGCAAGCTGGCGCGTGAGGTCAACGTGCCGATCTCCTGAAAGCGCTGCTATTGCAAACGTGTGTTGAACCGCGCGCTCGCGGCTCCCGTTTTTCGAAGATGGAGTCAAGGCCCGGAAGGAACGATGGCATGACTGCTCCAGCGGTGGTGGGGACGATCGGCGACAGGTTCAAGGAGACCATAGAAGAGGCAGACGAGCCGTCGGTTCGCGTCAGTGTGGCGCGGGATGAGCGCGAGCCAATGCCGCTGCCCACTGATCCGCGCACGATCTTCCTCGGCGGTCTGTTCTTCCTTGCCTTGCTTGCAGCACTCTACGTTGCCTCGGCCATCGTCTTGCCGGTGGTGCTGGCGATCGTTTTGAAGCTGCTGCTGCAGCCGCTGGTGCGGCTGACGGACCGGGTGGGCGTACCCCACGCGCTCGGCGCGGTTCTAGCGATTGTTCTGCTGATGCTGGGCTTGGCGGCACTGATCAGCGGCGTTGCCGGTCCCGCTGCATCCTGGGCCGGCAAGCTGCCCGACGCGATCCCCAAGATCCAGCAGCAGCTCGCATTTCTGGCACGACCGATCGGCTCGCTTGAGTGGATGATGGGACAGCTTCAGGACGTCTTCGGCGTCGGCGGAGGTTTGCCGCAAGGTCCGTCCGCGCGTTCGATCAACGTCATGGGGGCGCTGTTCAGCGGCACCACGGCGGCCGCCGGCGGCCTGTTCACTACGCTGGTCGTGCTGTTCTTCCTGCTGGTGTCTGGCGAGACCTTTCTGCGCCGCTTCGTCGAAATCCTGCCCACCTTTGCGGAAAAGCGGCAGGCGGTGGAGATCACGCTCGATATCGAGCGGAACATCTCCGCCTATCTGATCACGGTGACGGCGATCAACTGGGTGGTTGGCCTGCTGACGTTCTGCGTCATGTGGGCGACCGGTGTGGCCAATCCGCTTTTGTGGGGGCTGATCGCATTCGTGGTGAATTTCGTGCCGATCCTGGGGCCAATGGTCGCGATGGTGATCTTTCTGATGGCGGGTGTGCTGTCGCTCGGCGTCACCTGGTGGGCGGTTCTGCCGGTTGGGCTTTATTTCCTCATCCATGTGATCGAGGGCGAGATCGCGACCCCGCTCTTGATGGCGCGGCGCTTCACCATCAATCCGGTTGCCATCATTCTGGCGCTGTTGTTCTGGTATTGGATGTGGGGCGTGCCGGGCGCGATCCTCGCAGTTCCTATGCTGGCGATCACCAAGATCGTGTGCGACGACCTGACACCGCTGCGGGCATTCGGCCATTTCCTGGAGGGCTGAGCTTTCGACGCTTGCCGAGAGGCGGCGAAGCCTTCAGCCTGAGTGTCCCATGGGTGCCGATATTCCAGCCTTGATTCCTCGTGTCGCGTTGGTGACCGGCGGCGCGCAGCGGATCGGTCGCGCTATTGCCCATGCGCTGGCGGATGCGGGCTTCGACCTCGCGATCCATTATCACGCCAGCCGCGACGCCGCTGAGATGACCTGCGCCGAACTCGCCCGTCTCAACCGCCGTGCGGTGGCGCTGCGATCCGATCTCGCCGATGAAGGCCAGGTCGCCTCGCTGCTGCCGCGTGCGGTGGAGGCGCTTGGGCCAATCGGTGTTCTGGTGAACAACGCCAGCCCATTCGAGCGAGACGAATGGCACGACTCGACCCGCGCATCATGGGAGGCCCACATCGAGCCGGGGCTGCGGGCTCCCTTCGTGTTGATGCAGCAGTTCGCCAGGTCACTGCCGGCGACTGCCGAGGGCGCAGTGATCAACATGCTGGACCAGCGGGTTTGGTCGTTAACGCCGCATTTCGTGTCATACAGCGTCGCCAAAGCTGGACTTTGGGCGTTAACCCAGTCAATGGCATTGGCATTGGCGCCGCGCATCCGGGTCAACGGCATCGGGCCCGGTCCTGCGTTGCCCAGCCCCCGCCAGTCGCCGGAGCAGTTCGCGCATCAATGCGCTTCTACGCCATTGCGTCGCGGTACCAGCCCCGAGGAGATCGCGCGGGCCGTTGTGGCTATCCTTGGCCTGCCTGCCATGACCGGCCAGATGCTAGCCCTCGATGGCGGCCAACACATGCAGTGGCAGTCGGGCCACCACGGCCCGCCGCCCGAGGAGTGACCAGCGTGGAACGCCAACCGCTTGCCAGCAGCGCCAGAGCGCTGCGCCACATGTTCCTGCGAGACATGGTGCTGACTGCCAGTATCGGGGTGCATCCGCATGAGCACACGGCACCGCAGCGGGTGCGCATCAATGTCGATCTGGGCGTCGAGGACGACGGCGCGCTGCCGCTGTCGCGCTCGCCGGTCGGCCGGGACGAACTGGCGCGAGTGGTTGATTATGAGAACGTGGCTGAGAGGGTGAGGTCAATCGTGGGCGCTGGCCACGTGCGGTTGGTGGAAACCCTGGCCGAACGGATCGCCGAGGCATGCCTAGCCGACAGTCGCGTCCATCTCGCCAGGGTCAGCGTGGAGAAGCTTGATATCTTCGCGGACGCAACATCGGCCGGCGTCGAGGTCGAGCGGCGCCGGGGCGATTTGTCCACGTCACCGGGGCGTCCGGCGTGACTCCAGGGAGATGGGCGAAAGTGTTAACTTAATGACAACGCCGAATTGAAGAATCTCGAAAAATCAACGAGTTAGTTTTGCCTAAATTTTCAGCAATGATTGGCAGGGCCAAGGATTCCGCCACTTTCACAGGACTGCGACCAGCCCTACCCACAAACTTATCCACACGTTCGGTGGATCGGGCTGACCGGCGCTTAGGCTCTGGCCGAGCGGCCCGGAACGGGCCAAGTAGTATTCGATGAGCGATCCTCCGGCAACTCCGTCGGCCACCGGCGTCGCAGCCATCGAGGCTGCGTTGGCGACCATGCCGATGAACCCTGGCGTCTATCGCATGCTGGACGCCAAGGGCGATGCTCTGTACGTCGGCAAGGCACGCAGTCTGAAGAAGCGGGTCACCGCTTACACCCAGTTCGGTCGGCTCGATGAACGCCTGCGGCGGATGGTCAACGAGACCGTCTCGATGGAGGTGATCACCACCCACACCGAGGCTGAGGCGCTGCTGCTCGAAGCCAATTTGATCAAGCGCCTGAAGCCGCATTTCAACATCGTGCTGCGCGACGACAAGTCGTACCCATGGCTGATGCTGACCGAGGATCACCCGTTCCCGCAGATCGCCAAGCACCGTGGGGCGCATCTGCGGAAGGGTAGCTATTGGGGGCCGTTCGCCTCGGCTTGGGCGGTGAACCAGACCGTGACCGCGATGCAGCGCGTCTTCTTGCTGCGCTCATGTGCCGACACTGTGTTCGCCAACCGCACGCGCCCTTGTCTGCTGTACCAAATCCGCCGCTGTTCCGCGCCCTGCGTGGGGCGGATCAGCGATGAGGATTACGCCCGGCTCGTCGGCCAGGCGAAGGCGTTCCTGGCGGGCAAATCGGCGACGGTGCAGCGCGAGCTGGCCGTCGAGATGGAACAGGCTGCCGGCTCGCTTGAGTTCGAGCACGCTGCCGCGGTGCGTGACCGTATCCGCGCGTTGACCTTCGTGCAGGGCAACGACGTGGTGAACCCCGCCAGCTTGCAGGACGCCGATGTGATCGCAGCCTGGCAGATCGGTGGCCAGACCTGCGTGCAGGTGTTCTTCGTCCGCGGCGGCCGTAACAACGGCAACCGAGCGTTCTTCCCGAGCCACGCGAAAGCGGAAGATGCGCCCGAGGTGCTCGCCGCCTTCATCGCCCAATTCTATGATGATAAGCCGCCGCCGCCCTGCGTGTTGTTGAACCATGCATTGGCGGAACAGGATTTGGTCGCCGAAGCGCTCACGCTGAAAGCGAACCGCAAGGTGGAAATCCTGGTGCCACAGCGCGGCGAAAAGCGTGCAGTGGTGCAGCACGCCGAGATCAATGCGCGCGAGGCATTGGAGAGGAAGCTCGCGGAAAGTGCGGGCCAGGCGAAGCTGCTGGAAGGGGTCTCGCAGGTGTTCGGCTTGCCGGCCGCGCCGGAGCGCATCGAGGTTTATGACAATTCCCACATCATGGGCGCCAACCCATACGGCGTGATGATCGTCGCTGGGCCGGAGGGATTTCGCAAGGCGGCGTACCGCAAATTTGGCATCCGAGGCCCGGTCACACCTGGAGATGACTTCGCGATGATGCGCGAGGTGCTACAGCGTCAATTCACTCGTGCGCTGAAGGAACAGGAGGAAGGCGCACCGCCAAGCGACTGGCCTGATGTGGTGTTGATCGATGGTGGCGCCGGGCAACTATCCGCGGCACGCGACGTGCTGGCCGATCTTGGTGTGCAGGATGTGAAGCTGGTGGCGATTGCGAAAGGGCCCGATCGCGATGCTGGCCGCGAATGGTTCTACTCGGACGGAGTGGAGCCATTCCAACTGCCACCGCGCGATCCGGTGCTGTATTTCCTGCAACGGCTGCGCGACGAGGCGCATCGCTTTGCCATCACGACGCATCGTGCAGGCCGATCAAAGAATATCCGCCAGAGCGAGTTGGATGAGATCACCGGCATAGGCGCTGCGCGCAAACGCTCACTGCTAAATCATTTTGGGTCGGCGCGTGGCGTGAAGATGGCAGGACTGGCGGATCTGGAAGCGGCACCTGGTATCAGTCGCGAAACCGCGCGACGCGTTTATGCGCATTTCCATCCGGGGGTAAGGATGGAACAGGCGTCGTAGCGGCACGCACGTTATACGACGCCAAACGTATTATGCTTGACGTAGGATATCTGCTGCATTAGCATTTGCAATGCATGGGCGTCCCATGCCTGCAAGGAGCGCACGTCGTGCTCTCAACCTCAATCGGAATGGATCGGATGGATCCGAACGATCGGACGCCTCGGCATGATCAAGTCAATAAGAGATTCCGCTACCCGTCGGCTCATCGAGCAAGGCAAGTCCAGATATTCGCGTATGGACGTAGAATTGGCATTTCGTCGCCTGACGCAGTTGAACGCGGCGCCGTCGCTCAGCGCGCTCGGCAGACTTAACAGCGTGGGCTTGCACAAGCTCAAAGGGAACCTCGGGCGGTTCTGGTCGATCGATGTGAACGGACGTTGGCGTATTCTCTTCAAATTCAAGGATGGTGACGCGTATGAGGTCCACATCACGGACACGCATTGAGGATGCCAAACGCCACTTGAGCACGGATGATGGTGAGATATTCTCTTATCCCAATGGCGTGCCGCTTCCCCCGGTACATCCAGGTCTCACATTGGCGGAGGAACTGGAGGTTCGCGACCTGAGTGCCAATGCACTCGCTCTCAAGCTTCGCGTGCCGGCCAATCGGCTAACGGAAATCATTCGCGGACAGCGTGGTATTTCGGCGGAGACAGCTCTACGGCTAGGCCGCTACTTTGGCACTGGCGCTGCCCTTTGGATGAACCTGCAGAGCAATTACGATTTGGCCCTGGCGGAGAAACTCCTCGGCGAACGGATTAGTCGGGAAGTCGAGGCCGCCTAGCGATCTTCCTTGATCCTCCGGTATTACCGGCGGGCGAGCCGCTGGCCGACGTGGGCGGAGCGCAGAGGTTGGGCGGAAAGGAAACCAGAAATAGAAAGGGCCGGCGTATGCCGGCCCCTCCTGTATTTCCTGATGAACCGGCTGTTAGCCGCCAACGCCCTCATTCGGGTTCCACCCGAAGACGTGGACCGTCTGCTGGTAAGTCACGAACAGCGCCGTGCCCGAGCGGCTCTGATTGGCTGCCACGGCCGAGGCCTTCGGCACCTGGGCCTGGGCGATCACGTTCGGGATTTCGGTGAACTGGGTATTTGCAACTGGGCCTTCGCCGTCACCCGCATAAGCCGAACCGATACCAAGTGTCAGCGCAGCAGCGGCTGCAAGAATTATGGTCTTCATGGTCTCTCTCCTCTTTCCGGGCCTCAGTTCGAAGCCCTGGTTCTGTCCATCGCTCGTCGGAAGCTTTTCTGCCGTCCTCGTCTGCGATGGGGCGGAGATGGTCCTTTGCGCCCGCCGGGATAACGTGCCCCTCAGGCAATTCATTCATGCGCATTCCGGAGGAATAAAACGGCCAGCCGGACATCGCGTCGGCCGAACACGCGATCAGGGCGGTTCCGTCCAACCCGTAGCAGGTGCGGCAAAGCCATTTCGGCGCGAGATGCCGTTGGCTAGACGACATGAGCAAGCCCGCGATCCGCGACTACACCAGCCCCGCCGGCGGTTGGGGCGCACTGGAAGCCACCGGAAAAGCGCTCGTCGAGCAGGATGTTCCGTTGCGTGGCACGGCGACACTGCTGCGCATGAACCAGCCGACGGGCTTCGACTGTCCCGGCTGCGCCTGGCCCGACCCCAAGCACACCAGCAGCTTCGAGTTCTGCGAGAATGGCGCCAAGGCCGTGGCGTGGGAGGCGACTGCCAAGCGCTGCACGCCGGAATTCTTCGCCCAGCATACTGTCGGGGACCTCGAGACCTGGAACGATTTCGATCTCGAGATGCAGGGGCGGCTGACCCACCCATGGCCTATGATCCCGCCACAGACCGATACGTGGCCGTCGGCTGGGATGAGGCCTTCGCGCGAATTGGCGCGATCCTGCGATCACTGCCCAGCCCAAATGCGGCGGAGTTCTACACCTCGGGTCGCGCCTCCAATGAGGCTGCGTTCCTGTTCCAACTATTCGCGCGCGAATACGGTTCGAACAACTTCCCCGACTGCTCCAACATGTGCCACGAGGCGACCAGCGTCGGCTTGCCGGAGGTACTCGGCGTCGGCAAGGGAACCGTCCTGCTCGAAGATTTCGACCTGGCCGATGCGATCTTCATCTTAGGCCAGAATCCCGGCACCAACAGCCCGCGCATGATGACGAGCCTGCGCAACGCGTCTCGCCGCGGCGCCGTCATCATGAGCTTCAATCCGTTCAGCGAGCGTGCGCTGGAACGGTTCCAGGCGCCACAGAACCCGATCGAAATGGCGACGATGACCTCCACGCCGATCTCTTCGCGCATTTATCAGGTGCGCATCGGCGGTGACTGCGCGGCGCTGAAGGGCATCATGAAAGCGTGCCTGGAAGCGGATGACGCAGCCCTGGCGGCCGATCAGCCGCGTGTGCTCGATATCGACTTCATCAACGGGCACACCCGTGGCTTCGCGGAGTTTGCTGCCGATATCAGGGCAACAGAGTGGCCCATGATAGAGCGGCTGTCCGGATTGAGCCGCGACGATTTGCAGGAGGCTGCGTGCGCTTACCTGGAAGCGAACAATGCCATCCTGGTCTACGGCATGGGCATTACGCAGCACATGCGTGGCGCCAAGAACGTCCAACTCATTGCGGCGCTTGCGATGCTTCGCGGCAATATTGGTCGTCCGGGTGCTGGCGTTTGTCCGGTGCGCGGCCATTCCAACGTGCAGGGTAATCGCACCGTCGGCATTACCGAAAAGCCGACACCGGCATTTCTCGATGCGCTGCGCGACACGTTTGGCTTCGATCCGCCACGGGCGCATGGCCACGATGTAGTGCATGCGATCGAGGCCATGCAGCGAGGTGAGGTGGGTGCGTTTATTGGCCTCGGCGGCAATTTCGCAGCCGCCGCGCCGGACACCAAGGCGACCGCGGAGGCTTTGCGCACTCTGGACCTTACCGTGCAGATCGCAACCAAGCTCAACCGCGGTCATCTGGTCCATGGCAAGGAAGCGTTCATCCTGCCTTGCCTGGGCCGAACCGAGATGGACCATCAGGAGACGGGTCCGCAATCCATCACCGTCGAGGATTCGATGTCGATGGTGCATGCTTCGGCAGGAATCAACCCGCCGGGATCGGAGCATCTTCGCAGCGAGCCAGCCATCGTCGCCGCCATGGCACGCGCGACATTGGGTGAGGCTTCCAAGGTGAACTGGGAATGGCTGGTAGCCGATTACGATCGCATCCGCGACGGTATCGAGCGCGTGTTCCCGATCTTTCAGGGCTACAATGCGCGTATTCGCGTGCCGGGCGGGTTTCATCTTACGTCGCTGGCGCGGGAGCGCATTTGGGCGACACCCTCGGGCAAGGCGGAGTTCATCGTGTTCCCCGGCCTCGAAGAGGACCCGCACGCCAGCGATCCTGAGGCGCTGTGGCTGACCACAATGCGCAGCCACGACCAGTACAACACCACGCTCTACAGCAAATCTGATCGCTACCGCGGCGTCTTCGGTCAGCGGATGGTGGTGTTCATCAATGAACACGAAATGTCTCGGCGTGGGCTTGCCGCCGGCGATGAAGTTGAGCTCGAGACCATTGCGACCGATGGTGTGCGCCGGACGGTGAGCGGGCTCAAGGTCAGGCCTTATCGCCTGCCTGACAAATGTTGCGGCGCTTACTACCCCGAGGCCAATCCGCTCGTGCCGATCTACGCGCGCGATCCCAAGAGCGGAACACCATCCTATAAGGCCATCCCGGTGCGGATCGTCCGCATGCAACCCGGCGCTCACTGAGATGGATGTCATCGTGTTTGTCTGTCTCATAGCGACGTTGGCGCTCTATGTACTGGCGGACGGCTTCGTGCTCGGCATCGGCGTCCTGTTACTGCTTGCGCCACGCGAACAGGACCGCGATGAGATGTTGCAGAGCGTCACGCCGATCTGGTCTGACGTAAAAATCTGGGCGACCGTGGCTGGACTTGTGTTGGCCATCGGTTTTCCATTCATCTGCGCGCTGTTGGCCGACTTCCATCTGCTGCTTGCGGTAATTGTGCTTGCTCTGATCGTCCGTGGCATCTCGTTCAGGTTTCGGTTACGGGCAGAGCGGTTGCGGCTTTTGTGGGATTTCGCGTTCGCCGGCGCCTCGTTTGTGGCAATCATTTCGCAAGGGTTTGTACTTGCCGGGCTGATCAATGGACTGAGGCCTGTCCTTGGGTTTGAGAGCCTGTTCGGACTTTTTTGTGGGCTGGCTCTTTTGGGCGGTTATACGCTCCTGGGAGCAGGTTGGCTGGTCTGGCGGGCGCGTGGGCCAGCGCAGACGTTTGGCCGCGAGGTTGGCCATTCCGCATTGATCCTGATGATTGGCACGACGGCCATCGTGATCGCCTGGACTGTACTGGCGTCGCCGGATCGGTTCGCCTTATCACTGCCACTGCCCCTCTTGCTTGGTTTGGCGTTATGCCTGCTGATCTGGCGCGATCTGTGGAGCAAGCGCGAGTATGTGGTGTTTATCCTGGGCCTCGCGCTTTTTGCGTTGGGCTTTGCCGGACTCGCTGTCGATCTGAGGCCGTTCACAGCTTTGCACGACGCTGCAATCCAAGTCAGCACTAAAAAATATGCGATCGAGTTCTGCATCGGCATCATTCTGGTCATGACGCTTCCGGCCGTCGCGGGCCATATGTTCCGCAATGCGACGGAGCTGAATGACGGGCAGCCGAGCATGATTCCGTGCGCTGGCTGCCGGCGATCCAGGTCGCTGCCAACTGAATTGCATTTCAGTTGAGCGGCAAACCGTCACACTCACCCCATAGCGAAATCACGAAACGAGGTCACCAAAGCCCATCACCTTGATTCCCCCATTGCGCGCCAGGACGTTCGGCTTGATATCACCGATCTGTTCCTGTTCCGCGGCGAGACGGGCATCGTATTCCTGATAGACGTCTGCCACTCGATTGCCGGCGCAATTCCAACGCCTGGCTACCACCCTGAAGGCATCTACGAGTTCAAGATCGATCTGGGCGGTGATGCCGTGGAAGACGTTACCTATCGCATCACGTTCGACGAGCGCGACCAGCGCGGTCAGCTACGCTACGTCGTGCGGCGCATCGCAGGAGCGGATGCGGTCGATCCGCACGCGCCCGGTGCTGTGGTCGCCGAGGCGTGACCGGCGAGGCCATCAGCTCGCCATCCGGTCTGCGGGTCTGGGCCGGCAAGGCCGGCGATCCGTTCTGGATCGAACCTGACGTGCTGCATGCGGTCGGTCGTGGCCGCCTATGGCACGGCCGAAGATCCCCGCGCTTATGCGGAAAAGGTCGCGCACCGATTTTTCCCGAACATCTTGCCCTACGTGGTCGGCACTCCGGCGAGCCTGGGCTTCGCCGAGTGGAGCGGCCGTGCCCTGACAGACAGTGCGCCCGATGTTATGTTCTCCATAGCGGCTAACACGCCAATCCGCTTGGGCATTGGCAAGGAATCAGTCACGGCGAAACCGTCGGCGAGCTTTCCGTACGTGTCACCCGCCGGGTGAATGAGGGGTAACTGTCGTGCTGACAAACACAACCGATCCCACTACGCGGACCAGGCGTGGCTTGATCGGCATGATCGGCTGCATCGCTCTATTGCACATTGTCGGGTGGGTCACGCTGCTCGCGGTCGTCGTTCCGCAGCATCTTAGCGTAGGCACGAAGGCCTTTGGCGTCGGTATCGGCATCGTTGCCTATGTCCTGGGCGTGCGGCATGCGTTCGATGCCGACCATATTGCGGCCATCGACAATACGGTCAGGAAGCTGATGCGGGAGGGAAAGCGCCCGCTGTCGGTTGGGTTCTGGTTTTCATTCGGCCACTCCAGCGTCGTTTTCGGCCTGACGCTGTTGCTCGCCCTGGGCATTCACGGCATCGCCGATCCGGTACTCGATGACAACTCCTGGCTGCATGATGCCACGGGGCTGATCGGGACTGCCGCTTCGAGCGGCTTTCTCTACGTGATCGCCGCCCTCAACGTCGTTGTTCTGGCCGACGTCTGGAGAGCGTTCCGTCAACTCCGTTCAGGCCAGTTCGACGAAGCAGCGCTCGAGAGACAGCTTGAAAAGCGAGGCTTGATGAGCCGGCTGCTCGGACCGGCGATGAAGCTCGTTTCCAGGCCGCGCCACATGTATGGCATTGGATTGCTGTTCGGCCTGGGATTCGACACAGCGACGGAAGTCGCGCTGCTTGTGTTGACCAGCTCTGGTGCCGCGTCTGGTTTGCCGTGGTACGCCATCCTCTGTCTGCCGATACTGTTCGCGGCTGGGATGTCGCTGTTCGACACTCTCGACGGTTCGTTCATGACGATCGCCTATGGCTGGGCCCTGATGCGGCCACTGCGCAAGATGTACTACAACCTTGTCGTCACCGGCCTGTCCGTTGCCGTCGCACTGATCATAGGCACGGTCGAGATAGTCGTCCTGCTGGGCGAACGGCTGCAGTTGCACGGGGCTTTCTGGGATCGGATTGCCGCCATTGATTTGAACAGCGTCGGTTTTATCATCGTCGGGCTTTTCGTCGCGACGTGGGCTGTTTCGACTGCGGTCTGGAAATATGGCCGTGTCGAACAGCGTTGGGCTCGCGTGCCGGTGCCGAGCGCATCGAAGAGTGAATAGCAGTTTCCGTCACTGAAGCAGTTGCGTGCAAATCTCAGCACACACTGCATAGCCATCGCGAGACGGATTCTGCTCCCTGGCGTCTCATCACGAGCATGGAGGCGTTCGTTGACCCAGCCTGAACACTACGAAGTCCTGCTCCTTGGCAGCGGTACAGGCAGCAAACTCCTGGCCTGGCACCTATCGCAATCCGGAAAACGCACCGCCACGGTCGAGCGCCGATGGATCGGCGGCTCCTGTCCGAATATCGCCTGCCTGCCCAGCAAGAACGAAATCTGGAGCGCGAAGGTCGCGCATCTCGCGCGGCATGGAGCGGAGTACGGCACGATCACCGGCGGCGTCTCGGTCGACATGGTGACTGTCCGCCAGCGCAAGCGCGCGATGGTGGACGATATGGTCGCGGCGCATGTGCACAATTACCAGGCGAGCGGCGCGGAACTGGTCATGGGTTCGGGGCGATTTGTCGCGCCGAAGACACTGGAGGTTCGACTGAATGACGGTGGTACGCGCGTGCTGACGGGCGACAAGGTGTTCGTCGATGTCGGCACACATGCCGCTATGCCGAGTGTTCGTGGCCTCGAGGCCGCCCACCCACTGACGCATATCGAAGCGCTGGAGCTCGATTATCTGCCCAAGCATCTCATTGTGATCGGCGGTGGCTATGTGGGGCTGGAACTCGCCCAGGCGTATCGCCGATTCGGCAGCAGCGTTACTATCGTGGAGCAGGGGCCACAGGTTATGGGTCGTGAGGACCCTGATGTTGCGGACGCCGTCAAAAAGGTTCTGGTGGACGAGGGGATCCAGGTTATCGAATCCACTCAGATCCTCAATGTGGACGGCCGCTCGGGTGAGCGCGTCAGCGTCGCGGTTCGCACGGTATCCGGTGAGCAGGATATCGACGGCAGCGACATCCTCCTTGCAGCGGGGCGCACTCCGAATACCCGGGGTATCGGCCTTGAGGAAGTTGGCATCGAATTGGACGAACGCGGCTACATACGTGTCAACGACAGGCTGGAGACCAGTGCTCCAGAGGTGTGGGCGGTTGGCGAGTGTGCGGGCAGTCCGCAATTCACGCACGTGGCCGAGGACGACTTCCGGATCATTCGCGACAATCTTGCTGGTGGCAGCCGCAGCACGCGTGATCGGCTGATCCCGTATTGCATGTTCACCGATCCTGCGCTCGCGCACGTCGGGCTGAGCGAAAATGACGCGCGTCGCCAGGGCATTGCTGTGCGCGTGGCGACCATGCCAACGAGCGTTGTGTTTCGGGCACAAACCACGGGCGAGACACAGGGCATCATGAAAGTGCTGGTTGCCGCGAACGACGACCGCATCCTTGGCTTCACGATGGTGGGTGCTGAATCGGGGGAAGTCATGGCGGTCGTGCAGATGGCGATGCTGGCCGGTTTGCCGTACCAAAAGCTACGCGATGCCGTTCTTACCCACCCGACGATGACCGAGGGACTCGGTTTGTTGTTCTCGAGGGTGCCTGGCTAGAGCACTTTCAGACAAACCAGAAACGATGAGTTTCGCTGCGCTCAACCCATCAGCATCACAGTCAGGTCGTCATCGCGAAGCCCAATGACGCCAGGAACACGCCGATCGCGACGTCCAGCATCACCAAACCGGCTGCCGCGAACATTCCAACACCAAGCGTCAACCGGAATGCGAACCACTCGAGCCATAGTGCCCAGCCCAGCCCGATGAGTTGTGCCGCCTGATCGACCAATGCAGGAGCGCCGAGCAAACCTGGAATGGCGAACACCACCATCAGCAAGTACTGCACTACGTTGCACCAGTTCCACAGCGCGATCGCACGTGGCCAGCGCGCCTCCAGTCCGAACCCCCTGACCAGCCGATGCGACAACACGGCGAAGCCGCACCAGCCGACCACATACGACGCCAGATCAACCGCGAAACTGTGGGCAAGGTTTGGTGGCGCACCTTGCTCAGTCCACGCCAACAAGCGCAGGCAGACGAATGCTGGGAGGCAGATCGCCATCGCCCAAAAGCTACGTGCGGCGCCGGCCATGTCGGTCTCGACGTAGCGAACGCCATCGGCGCGGCCACGTGCCAGGAGCAGCGCGCCCTGTACTCCGTTCGCCACTGAAGTTGCGATGCTCATTTGCTTTGCATGCCGAAACCTTGCGTCGCAAGCAGCAATACACGAGGGCCTGCCACCAGCAGCACGGTAGCCAGGTTGACGCCCACCACCATCAAGCCAGCCCGGAGCCACGACAGGCCAAGCCCGTGCTTGGCCAAAAAGCAGTGCAGCCATAGTCCGTAGCCAACCAACCCGAGCAGCACACCAGCGCGCGCCGCGCTCGTCGGCAAGCCGGCCATCGTCAGCATCCCGAACAGCAGCAGGAGCAAGCTCAGCAGGATCGGGATGATCCATTGGCACCAGTTGAATGCAGTGGCGAAGCGCAGCCATGCGCTCTCCCGCCCCCACCAGCGTGCCACTTCGAATGACAGGACGGGTGGCGCGAGCAATGCGCACAGTGTCGCCAGCAGGTCTGCCAGCGCATCGAGTCCGCCGCCGCCCAGCATCATCAGCACGCCGCCCACCAGCGGAAACGCAATCAATGGTGCGAGACTGGCCAGGAATGCCTCACGCGTCTCGCCGAATTGCAGCAGGCCATCAGCACGACCGCGTGCCAGGCGGATGATGCCGACGACGACATTGCCCGGAGTGGGACGCGAGCCGCGGACGCGACCGCTCATGGCAGGAATTCGGCCAGGATGGCCCGATAGGCGTCTGCGAGATCGCGCAATTCGGATACCGGCACGCGCTCATCTGCCTGGTGCATCGTTGCACCAACCAGGCCGAACTCCGCCACAGGGCAATAGCGCGCGATGAAGCGCGCATCGGAGGTACCGCCGCCGGTATCCAGCTTCGGCTCGATGCCAGTCGTCGCCACGATGGCGCGGCGCAGTCTGTCAACCTGCGCGCCAGGCTGCGTCAGGAAGGACTCGCCGCTGATCGCGATATCCAGATCGAAGCGTTCCGCGTGCTGCGCGATCACCGCGCGAAGCCAGGCAGAGAGTGCGGCGCCGGTATGATCGCTGTTGAAGCGGATATTCAGCATGGCGCTGGCGGCAGGCGGTATGACATTGGTCACCGTGTTACCGACGTCCAGGCTGGTGAATTGCAGGCTGGTCGACTGGAACCAGTCATTGCCGGCATCGATTGGCGCCGCGGTGAGGGCGTCCGCGATACAGATCAGCCGATGCACAGGATTATCGGCACGCTGTGGATACGCCACGTGGCCCTGGGTTCCGTGTACGGTGATCTTTGCATTCAGGCTGCCGCGTCGACCGATCTTCACCATTTCGCCGAGCTGCGCCGGGCATGTGGGTTCACCGACGACGCAGAAGTCGGGGATCTGGTTGTTGGCCTGCATCCACTCCAGCACGCGCACTGTGCCGTCTGTGGCAACACCTTCCTCATCCCCGGTGATCAGCAGGCTGATCGAGCCACGCGGCGTACCATGCTGCGTGACCGCAGCCACGAATGCGGCGATGCCGCCCTTCATGTCACAGGCGCCGCGGCCGTAGAGGACGCCGTCGTGGACTTCGCCAGCGAAGGGATCGAAGCGCCAATTGGCCGCGCCGACGGGGACTACGTCGGTGTGACCAGCGAAGCAGAAATGCGGACCGCCGGTGCCAAGCCTGGCAAACAGGTTGTCGATTTCACCGTAGCGGAGCCGCGTTACAGTGAAGCCGAGTTGTGTGAGCGCTTCCGATAGGACGGATTGGGCGCCCGCATCGGCGGGAGTCACGGAAGGACAGCGGATCAGCGCCTGCGCGAGGGGCAGCGGATCGTGCAAATCGATCACTGGAGCGGCTCTGCCTCAGTCTCTCAGGAGCTCGTTGATCGATGTCTTCGCGCGCGTCTGCTCGTCCACGGTCTTCACGATTACGGCGCAATACAGCGACGGTCCGGGCGATCCATCGGGCAGCAGACGCCCCGGCAGGGAGCCGGGCACCACCACCGAATACGAAGGTACGCGTCCAATATAGATCTTGCCCGTGGCCCGGTCGACGACCTTGGTGGACGCGCCGATGAATACGCCCATCGACAACACGGAACCGCGCTCGACCACCACGCCTTCGGCCACTTCCGACCGGGCGCCGACGAAGCAATCGTCCTCGATGATCACCGGATTCGCCTGTAGCGGCTCGAGCACGCCGCCGATGCCGACTCCGCCGGACAGATGGCAGTTGGCGCCGATTTGGGCGCAGCTTCCAACTGTCGCCCATGTGTCGACCATGGTGTTCCGTCCGACCCAGGCACCCACGTTAACGAAGCTGGGCATTAGCACCGCACCTGGCGCGATGTAGGCCGAGCGCCGGACCACGGCACCTGGCACAGCGCGGAAACCTGCCTCGCGGAACCGGTTCTCGCCCCAGCCGGCGAATTTCAGCGGCACCTTGTCCCAGACCGGCGCACCGCCGGGGCCTTCAATCGCGGATGAATCGGTCAGCCGGAACGACAACAGCACCGCCTTTTTCAGCCACTGGTTGACGTGCCAGCCGCTGGGCGTCGGCTCTGCCACCCGCTGCTCGCCGGAATCCAGCAGTTCCAGCGCGGACTCCACCGCCTGCTTCGCCGCGCCGCCAGTGGTCGACGACAGCGATTCGCGCCGCTCCCACAGATCTTCGATCGGTTGTTGCAAGGCATGTCGGCTCATGCGGAGTCCTCAGTGGATGGCCACCGGACCATGCGCAGCGCCCCGCGGCCTGTCAACGCGGCCTTAGCAACTCTTCCTTAGCCAAGTTGGTATCAAATCATTGGGTCAACATAGGCCCTTGGCGCCATGAACGATGTACTCGCCGCTGTTCCGAGCTCCGCGGACCGGACGGAAGCAGCGCTGCGGTGCGCTCTCGTGGACAGCCGCCAGCGCTGGCACGATCTGGTCGCGATCGCGGCCGATATTGCGTACGAAACGGATGCATCTGCCCGCTTTGTGTTCGTCACACCGGATCCGGCGCTGGGGTGGTCAACCGCAACCCTGATCGGCCAGCCGGCCGAATTGCTGCTCGCGGCCGGCGGCAGCTTCAACCCGTTCCGCATCAAGGCGCCGGTGCGGCGCCGGCTGGTGTGGTTGCAGCGGGCGGACGGCGGCGCCGCCCTGATCGCCATTGCCGCGGCACCTTTGCTCGATTCGGGGGGCACATCGTCGGCACTCGTGGCATGGGTATGGACTGGACCCAATACGACGACACTGCCGGCAGAATTGCCGCATCACTTCGGCGCGGCGAGGTGCTGGATCACATACTTTGGCGTATGAGCCAGGAAGTGTTGGCGCCGCGCATGATGCAGGCAGTGCTGGACACGTTGGTGAACGTGCTTGGCGCCGAGGGGGCTGCGGTCATCGATGCGTGCGGCGTGGATGGCAGCAAACTAGCGTATCGCGCTGGCGGCGGCGCGGACGCGATGCTGCCCGAGGTGACGCCGCTGTTGGCGGAAGCCGTTGGCCCCACCGACCAGATCGCCAAGGATGGCCGCCCAATCCTGCTTGCCGGATGCTACACGAGGTTCGGCGGGAAGGCAGGTATCGCACTGTGGCGATTACCCGGTTCGCGTGGCTGGGACCATGAGGACAGACTGCTGATCGACTCGACCGCCAGCCTGATTCGCATGGTGCTGGAGCATGAGGCGATCCAGCAGGAAATGGCACGCCAGGCGCGCACTGATCCACTGACCGGCCTGCTGAATCGCCGTGCCTTTCTGGAGGAGCTTTCGCGCCATATCGAGCGACTTGACCGTGAAGGTCAGTCAGGCACCTTACTATTTGCCGACCTCGACGACTTCAAACCGGTCAATGACCGGCTTGGCCACGAGGTGGGCGATCAGGTGCTGATGTGCGCGGCGAACATGCTGCGCGACATCGTTCGGCCCACGGATCTCGTGGCGCGGCTGGGCGGCGACGAATTCGCGCTCTGGCTCAATGGAGCGGATCACATGACCGCGGCCGAACGCGCCGAGAAGCTTTGCGTGGAAGTTCCGGGTGAACTGCGCAAGATCGTTGGCGAGGAGCAACCTGCTCCCAGCCTGTCGATCGGTATCGCAACCCGCGACCCTGGCAGCGGCGAACCGATAGACAATCTGCTGTATCGCGCCGATATGGCGATGTACCAAGTGAAGCGAACCGGCCGTGGTCACTGGCGCGTTGCAAGCGAGGCCGTCCGGTGACAGCCGCCGCAGTCCACGACGTCGTTGTCGAGAGTCGCGCCGCCGAGATTGAAGCGCGCCATGTTAAACTTGGCGCCGGTGGCACGACGAAACCCGACGTCCTGCTGGATCTGGCCCATGATCCGTCTGTGACTGTCAGGGCAGCGCTCGCGCTGAACCCTGCCGCCCCGGCACAGGCAAATGAAATCCTGGCCAATGATGGCGACGAGAAGGTGAGGTTGCTGCTTGCGCGGAAGTTGGCAGCGTTGCTGCCGAGCCTGTCCCCCGGTGATCAGGCGCAACTTTACCAGGAGACATGGGACACGCTCAGCCTGTTGGTCTCGGATGAAGCGACGCGGGTGCGAGTGATCGTTGCTGATGCAATAAAAAAACTTGCCGATGCGCCGCGCGATCTGGTCCTTCGGCTTGCCTACGATACCGAGGCTTCGGTTTACGAACCGGTGATCCGGCTGTCGCCGCTGCTGACAACCGATGACCTCATAGCACTGGTAGTGAAGGCGCCAGGCACTGGCACAGTGCATGCGGTTGCTCGTCGTGCCGAAATCGGTCCGACAGTCTCAGATGCGATCGCGGCAACTTCGGACGCGGTAGCCATTCGCTCTTTGCTTGCCAATCGCTCAGCGCAAATTCGCGAGGCGACGCTCGACGCGCTGGTGGCGCGTTCAGTGGACCATCCAGATTGGCATGAGCCACTGGTGCACCGCCCGTCGCTATCGCCGCGCACCGCCCGTATGTTGTCGGAGATCGTCGCGACACACCTGGTCGAGGCATTGGCGATGCGCGCGGATCTTGCTCCGGCGCTTGTGGCGGAATTGCGTGAAAGAATTGCGAGTGGGCTGGGTGCTCAGGCAGGCGCACGAACCGCTCCTGACGAAATCACGGCAGAGCATGCCCTGAGCGAGGCGCGCGCGCTCGCGGCGAACGGGAAGCTCGTTGAGCAATGTCTGCTCGATGCCACCACGCGGGGAGACGATCGTTACGCTACGGCGCTACTGGCCGTGGCCGCTGGGACGCCTGTCTCAGTGGTCGATCGTGCCGCTTCGCTGCGTAGCGCCAAGGGTATGGTGAGCTTGGTATGGCAAGCGGGTTTCACAATGCGCGCCGCGGTGGCGGTCCAATTGCTGTTGGCACGCCTGCCGCCAGACGGGGTCCTGAAGGCCGGGCCGGGCGACAGTTTTCCGCTGGCCATCGAGGAAATGAGGTGGCAACTCGAATTTCTGGGCCGAATGGGGCGCTGACCTGATGGGTTTCGCTTGCCACTCAACCCATCCTACGAATGACGTAGCACCGTAGGATGCGGTTGAGCGCAGCGAAACCCATCAATTCTGGTCCGCCTGAAGCGCTCTAATATTGCGGTCCGTAATATGGCGGGGGAGGAGCGTACACGACCGGCGGAGGCGGGGCATAATATGGCTGCTGCGCCTGCGATGCGATGATGCCACCGAGCACCGCGGCGGCACCCAGACCAAGGACGGCGCCTGCAACGGCTCCGCCATCATCATGATGATGATAACCGCCGTGCCAGTCGCCATGACGATGCCAATCCGCCTGGGCGGCCGGTGCGGCCAGCAGTCCGGCGACGACCGGAGCGGCAATCGACAGGGTTGACCAAATTCGCATGACACGAACCTCATCTCAGCCTTCGCAGCAGATGTGGTGGCTGGTCGTGGCTGGATTGAGGCAGCACCATGATTTGATAGCGGCCGTTGCGTTCTGTTTGGTGGCGGCTCACGCTGCGGTGAGTAGTTCGCCAGGGAGGACACAGTGGGCGACGCAGTGTTGAGCGAGGAACTGCTGTATCGGCTGGATAACCGTGTCGCAGTTCTGACACTAAACCGGCCGGAGCGGCTGAATGCGCTGACACGGGGGATGATGCAGGCGCTGTTGGCGCGGCTCTCCGATTGCGCGGCGGATGACGCAGTCGGCTGTGTGGTGTTGACCGGTGCCGGCAAAGCGTTTTGCGCGGGCGGCGACGTGCGCGTGCAGGCGAAGGTGGCGACCGAGGGCACGCCAGAGACGCCCGAACAGCGTACGGACCTGCTGCGTGCCTCCATGGAGGCGTCGCGGTTGCTGCATGAAATGCCGAAACCGACGATCGCAATGGTGAATGGCGTGGCGGCGGGCGCGGGGATGTCGCTGGCGCTCGCGTGTGACCTGCGGATGGCGGGACGGAGCGCGCGGATGACCACGGCGTTCGTCAAGGTGGGTCTGTCTGGCGACTACGGCGGCACATGGTTTCTGACGCAACTGGTTGGTCCGGCCAAGGCACGCGAACTGTATTTCCTGTCAGACGTGTTGGATGCGGCGCAAATCGAAGCGCTGGGCTTGGCCAACCGTGTCGTGGACGATACCAAGCTGGCGGCCGAAACCATGGCGCTGGCGGAAAAGCTCGCGAATGGGCCAAGCGTCGCGTTGCGGTACATGAAGCGCAACCTGTACGTGGCGGAGTCCGGTTCGCTGGTGTTGGGCTTGGATAGCGAAGCGTATGGAATGCTGAGGGCGCGAGCCAGCGAGGACCACAAGGAAGCGGCGCGTGCGTTCGTGGAGAAGCGAGTGCCGGCGTTCAAGGGGCGGTGAGAAATTGCCAGGAAGGGGCCACGCGGATCGCGCCCTAATACCAAAGCTCACTGACCCTCACTCATCTGTCGCACTGTCGTCATGGCCGGGCTTGAACCGGCCGTCAGTGTATATCGGCACCGTTGTGCCGCTGAGACTGATGGCCGGCTCGCGGGCCGGCCATGACGGTTAGAGCGAATGGGTCGCGGTCAGCGAGTAGTGGTATAAGTGGCCCTCGCTTGATCTGGATCAATGATCTTGGCTGTAAGACGGCAGCAGGTTCTGCGATCATGGTGCAACGGTGGACCGCGACCTTGAGAGTGTCATGATCACGAAGCGTAATGTGCTGAGATCGATGGCTGTCGTGCCGATCGTTGGCGCGGCTAGCCGGTCCATAGCCGTCGCCCAGGACGGCAACCCTCCCCGTCCGGGCGTTCTAAAAGCGAGGGACATTGGTGAGGCAGGATTTATCTACGGGCTGCCGATCGTGATGAACTACGCCGTGATGTATGATTACATCATCAACAAAAATTCCGGGCAGTGGAAGGGGCCGTTCAACACCATTGTCAACGACTCGCGCGTCTTCACCTACAAGGACACGGGCATCATCACGCCCAACAGTGACACGCCGTATTCGATTTTATGGGCCGACCTGCGCGCCGAACCGCTAGTACTGCGCGTGCCGGATGTGGACGCGAAACGCTACTATTCGGTGATGCTGTGCGACGGGAACACATACAACTACGGTTATATCGGCAGCCGTACTACGGGGAACAGCGCGGGTGTTTTCCTGGTCGTTGGTCCGGACTGGAAAGGAGATACGCCGGTCGGCATCAGGCAGGCCTTCCGCTGCTCGACGCAGTTCTCGTTGATCATCTATCGCACGCAGTTGTTCGGCCCTGACGACATCGACAACGTTCGCAAGATCCAGGCTGGATACGGAGTTTTTCCGCTCTCGAGCTTGCCTGGTCAAGAACCGTCCAAAGCCAAGGCCGCGGCCGCAATCGAATTTCCCTACATTGACAAGGAAACGCTGCGCCGGAACTTTTTCGAGTGTCTCGACTTCGCCCTACAGTTTGCTCCGCCGCAGCCGAACGAGATGGAGGTTCGCGCGCTGTTGGCGCGTATTGGAGTTGGTCCGAACAAGACCTCCAAGTTCACCGACCTCTCGCCGGCCGATCACCTTGAGATTGAGCTCGGCATGCGTGACGGCGAGCACGAGGTCGATGAGGCTGTAGCGAACGCGGGGACCGAAATGAATCGATGGCGCGTCGCCGAGGTGCCTGGCAGCGCCGCAGGTTACGCAGGAGACTGGCTCCTCCGCGCCGCTGTGGCAAAGGCCGGGATTTACGCGAACACGACGGAGGAGGCGGTCTATCCGTTCACCCGCTCTGATAGCGATGGCCAGCCGCTGGATGGCAGCCAGCACAATTACACGCTCACCTTCTCGAAGGACGGTCTGCCGCCGGTGAATGCGTTCTGGTCGGTCACAATGTATGACGGCAAGACACAGTTGCTGATTGAGAACCCAATCGACCGCTATTTGATCAACACGGCGATGCTGCCCGCGCTGAAGCGGAATGAGGATGGGTCGCTTACAATCTGTGTCCAGAACAAATCGCCCGGTGAGGAGAAGGAAGTCAACTGGCTGCCGGCGCCGAACGGTCCGATCTATCTGGTCCTCCGTCTCTATTGGCCGAAGACGGAGCCGCCCTCGATCCTTCCGATCGGCCATGGTGCGTGGCAGCCGCCGGGGGTGATGCGGGTATCATGAACTCAGTACTTCGTGCAGATTTGAGAGCGCGAGCCGGGGGAAGTGGGTTCACGTTGATGCGGACGGGCTGGCGTGCTGGATCGGCTCTTCCGCCGCCGCAAAAGGCCTCATTTATTTCCCAATAAAGCATTTCCGATAATCCAATGTCTCCGCGTTTCCAATGCGACGGAGGCACTGGTGGTGCATCTGCTCAATCGCCTCAGCGTTCGGCACAAGGTTATCATTGCCTTTGCGGCGGTATTGGTCTGCACCGTCGGACTGGGCCTGTTTGGCATTGAGCGCCTCGAAGCGGTCAACGCCAACGCACTTGATATCAAGCAGAATTGGTTGCCGAGCACCCGCATTCTCGGCCGCATGGCTCAAGTTGCCGAACGGCTCCGTTCCAACCAGTCATCGGTCTTGGTGGCGACGGCGAACGCCGACCTGGACCGCTCTCTCTTCCTTATCAAGGAGCAGTCGCAACTCTATGCCAAGCAGCGATCAGAGTATCAGTCTCTGATCGGTGCCGGAGAAGAACGGCGCCTGGTCGATAAATTCGACGAGGCCTGGAGAGATTACAGCCGGTTGTCCGACACATTCGCTGGACTGGAGGCGCAGGGCAAGCGGGATGACGCCATCACCCTCTACATGAAGGAGATGCGCAACGTGATGGCGACCTTCCGCGATACGGTGCAGGCTGATATCGCCCTGAACGTGCAAAACGGCGACAATACTGCTGACGCGGGCACCGCAGTCGGGACTTCGGCGGTTCATTGGATTTCAGTGGTTCTGGCGTTGGCCGTCGTGTTCTGCCTAGCTGGCGGTTGGATGCTGATCAGTGGCGTCTCCGTGCCGATAGCCGCGATGACCGAGGCGATGCGGCGCCTGGCGGGACGTGACATGACGGCCGAAATCGTCGGGATTGGGCGAAGCGACGAAATCGGCGCGATCGCAGAAGCCGTGCAGGTCTTCAAACACAGTATGATTCGAGCCGATGAACTGGCCGCGGCGGAAAAGGCAGAACGAATTGCAAAAGAACAGCGAGCCCAGCATCGACTGACCCTGGCGGAGAATTTCGAGACAAAGATCAGCGGGCTCGCTGGTATGTTATCCGCGGCCTCAACCGAAATGGAAGCGACGGCGCAGTCGATGTCCTCGACTGCTGCGCAGACCGATCGACAGGCTGCTGCGGTGGCAGCCGCGGCGGAGGAGACGAACACGGGCGTGCAGACCGTAGCCACGGCCGCTGAGGAACTGACCAGTTCCATCAGCGAGATCAACCGACAGGTGGCGCAATCGGAAAAAATCTCTGAGAAGGGGGTCAACGACGCGCAACACACCGACAGAATTGTCCGTGAGCTTGCCGACGGGGCTGCAAAAATCGGTCAGGTGGTCGAACTGATTGCCAGCATCGCGGGTCAGACGAATTTGCTGGCGCTCAACGCGACGATTGAAGCGGCGCGTGCGGGCGAAGCGGGTAAAGGCTTTGCCGTTGTTGCCTCGGAAGTGAAGAACCTCGCGAACCAAACGGCCAAGGCGACGGAAGAAATCGGTGGTCAGATCACGCAGATCCAGTCGGCGACCGCGCAGGCCGTCCAGGCGATCAAAGCGATAAGCGATACAATCGGTGAAGTCAGCACAATCACCACGGCAATCCCGTCCGCCGTCGAAGAACAAGGGGCGGCAACCGCCGAGACCGCCCGCAACGTTCAGCAGACGGCTGCAAGCACCCGTGAGGTGACCTCGAACATTGCCGGTGTAAGCCAGGCAGGGAACGAGACTGGTGTGGCTGCTGGACAGGTGCTCCATGCGGCTGGCGATCTGTCGAAGCAGGCGGAACAGCTTACTGCTGAGGTCAATACATTCGTGGCGGGTATTCGCGCGGCGTAGCTACGGATTCCTGGAGCGGTGAAACTGCATTAATTCGGCCAGAGGCTGCAGAAGGCCCGGTTGGCCTCCATGTTGGGTCCGGCGTTCCCGTTGGAATCGAGCTTGCGGACCCAGCCGTCGGGCTTGTCGGGGGTCGCGGTCACGCCGCAGTTGGTGTGTACCCAATGAATTCCGATATCGCCGCCTGAATAAAGCTGGCCACAGAGTTCCAACCTGTCGCCGGTGTGGATGATGTTGAGAGGTGCCGGGACCCCTGCCTGATTGCGCTGGTAACCGTTGGCGAACACGTTGTCGATCGCAACGTCGTAGCTGGCTCCGTCATCGCCCATCAGTGTGAGGTGGGTGTGCGACAGATACACTCCGTGCTCCGGCTTGCCTCTGCGGAAGGATGGGCCATCGGTCACTGTTCCGCCGAGAAAGCTGCCGGCGGCCTGTTTGCACTGAGCGGTGTCGGTCGCTGGATCGGCCAATGCCCATGTGGGCAGGAGGAGCAGCAGAGCGACGGGACGATAGCAGCGAATCGCTTTGATGGTCCCCTCCCCCTGACCCCCTCCCGCAAGGGGAGGGGGAACTACGTGCCTTCCGCCATCAGTTCTGCGAACTCGGCCAACTGATCGGCTTCGACATCGGATACCGCGTAATACGTGATGCCGCCGCGGCGCCAGGTTACCACATTGAAGCCTTGGCGTGACTCGTCGTGGAACGCTTCGTCGGGACGGCCGGGCGAGGCCCACGCGAACAGATTGATCACGTGTTTGGCGCGCCGATACACCACCACAGCCGCCGGATGGCCATCTACGTAGTCCTCACGGCCGCCGATCAAAGGGAAGCCTTGATCCTTCAGCTCCTTCACTGGTGGCGATACGTCCAACCGCGCTGACAGCCACGGCTTCACCGTGTGCTGGTCGGAGGTCAGCACGTCGGTCAGGTGGTCCGCCTGCAAGGAGCGGATGTGGCTGCCGATGACATCCCCCAGCAGCTCGCGCTGCACACCGGTCTGGCCACCTACCACCAGCAGGGTCAGCGCAACGCCGGCCAAGGCGCCCGCCAACCCGCTGGCTCCGAAGGTGAATGCCGGCATGCGGAACCACGGACGGGATGGCGCGGGTGCCACCTCGCGCGGCAACGAGGCGCCGATGCGCGTGGCCAGACCGGGCGGCGCCCGGTGATAGGTCAGCTTCGTGCGGATCGCCGCCTGCATGGCGCTCAGCTCCTCAAGCTTGTCGGCGCAGTCGTTGCAGCCGGCGACGTGTCGACGCACTCGCCAGCGCGTGAATGGTCCCAATGCGCTGTCCACCAGCGGCGACAGCAGGCCGGTTGCGCGGTCACACTCCATCGGCGTTCTCCAACTCGGCGTGCTCCAGCCAAAGCTTGCGGAGCGCCAGCCGAGCGCGTGACAGGCGCGACATCACTGTGCCCATTGGCACACCGGTGACGTCGGCGATCTCCTTGTAGGCAAGGTCCTCGACCTCGCGCAGCAGCAGCACTTCGCGATATTCCGACGGCAGCTTCTCCATCAGGCGGTTCAGGGTCTGGCTGTCGATGCTGTCCATCAGCAGCGCCTCGGGATCGCGCGGCCTGCTGCCCCAGGCGATTTCTTCGTGGTCCGCGGTCTCCGCCAGCGGGGTGTCGGGTACGAACACCATGCGACCGGAGCGGTTCTCCTTCACCCAGGTGATGAAGGCGTTGCGAACGATGGTCAGCAGCCACACGCGGAAATTCCCTCCTTGGAAGGCGTCGAAATAGCGATAGGCCCGCAGATAGGCGTCCTGGACCACGTCCTCGGCATCCGTCGGGTTGCCCGCAAGCCAGCGGGCAAGGTTGTAGGCGGCATCGAGATGCGGCAGCGCCAACAGCTCGAAACGGCGGCGTCGATCGTCGTGGGGCAAGGCGTCCTCGCTGCTATTGCCGGGTTCCTTACCGGAAGGTGTGGCAGATTATTCCCCCTCTCCGCCCGGCGTTAGGGCTCCGTAAGCAACCGGCTCCGTATTCTGTGTGGTGGGAATGACCGCAGCAGAAGGCGTGACGTGGCAAACGACGCCGATACCAGGGGCATATTGCAGATCGTCCAGTTCCTGCTGCCGTGTCATGCCACGTCGATCGGGATCAGCCGGATGCCGGCGAAGCCGAGGGAGGGCCGCCCTCTCGCGCTGTTCCTGCCAGGCATCAGGTCGCTGATGAATGCGACCTGCCTTCGGGTGGTGCCATTGACGACTCTGTTCGATCTGCTGGTCTGCGAACTGCCTGGCCATGGCATCTCCGGCGAGGTGGATGACGTGTCGCTCGAGGGCTTCGCACGCGAATATGCTGCGCTGATCGACCGCTATGTGCCGAACCCACGGCATCTGTGGGTGATTGGCGAGTCATTTGGCGGTCTACTCGGCCTGATTCTCGCGCGGCTGCGGCCGGATCGCGTCGGCAAGCTCGTGTTGCTGGAAACGCCGTTCGTGCTGACACGGCCAGCGATTGCGGCGGTGCTCTCGCGGTTTTGGCAGGGCGATCGATTGCATTACCACCGGCGTATCTACCGAGAACTGTTCGGTTTCGACCCGCAGGATGGATGTGTCGGCGTGCCAACAGACTTCCATTGGACACTGGAGGGCCTGTCGGCTGATTGCGCTGTTCTGACGGGGTCCGAGGTATTTGCGGCGGTGAACGAGGACAGGCCGCCATCGCAGCAGACTGATGCCGATCTCGCTGCCTTGCGAACGATTCCGGGCGTTACTGTCCTGCCGCGGATCGCGAGTTCGGGGCATTGTCTGCTGCTTGACGATCCATGGGCCTGCGTCGCGGCGCTGGGTCGATATCTTGCCGTCTAGCCTGCGATGCCGGGGGCAGAACCTCTCGTTGTGCTGTGCTGGGAGAGCGATCCCACTTACATCGCTCCATTCCGCCTGTCACCGCGCCAGATCACCATTGGTGTGCACTATCCCAGGCCATCAAACATCCTGGCCCACACGGAATCGCCGGACATACTTGTGCCTCCCGGCCGGTACGATCTGGAGGCCACCCTCCGGCAGTCCGGCACGACCGAGCAGCCGGACCTGATCGTCGTCTGGAGCAGCGCGCTGAGGGCTAACCTACCGGTGAATCTTGGCGCGTTTCGCTGTCCCAGGCTGCTGATCTGCGGCGACACGCATCACATGCAGCGGCCGATCGGCTTCATGCTGGACTATGCGCGGGCCGAGGCGTTCGACGCCGTCGCGTCGGTGTATGATCGGCAGCACCTGCATTGGTTCCTGGCGGCTGGCTTCGAGAATTGCGCGTGGGTGCCGGGAACAACCGTGCAGCACGTGCCAATGCGGTGGCTGGCGCAGCGTCAGGACCAAGTCGTGTTCGTTGGTCAGGCAGGGGCAATGCACGCCTGGCGCCAGACATTGCTGGAGGGCATCGCGGCAGCCGGCATTCCGCTGCTTGCAGGCCTGGCGACGCGGGCGCAGGCGGCGGAGGCATTCTCCCAGTCGCTCGTGTCGTTCAATGGTAGCCTGAACGGCGATCTGAACATGCGGGTGTTCGAGGTGCTTTCGGCCGGCGGTTTTCTGCTGACTGACCGGCTGTCGCCGCAGGCCGGCCTGGAACTGCTGCTTCGCCCCGGAGTGGACTGCGAAACCTACCAGGATGCGCACGAGCTGCTGGACAAGCTTGCGTTCTATCGCCGAGCCCCAACAGCGGCATTACGGATCGCCGAGCAAGGCGCAGCCACCTATCAACGCGAGCATCTGGCGGTTCGTCGGATCGCGGTGCTGCGACAGTGGCTGCTCGATGGCGCGCTGCCTGACTGGTGCAATCCGCGCCATGATTTGCGGGCAACTGCAAGTCAGGCGGCCGCAAGACAACTCGCGCTGCGCGTCCCGATCTACGAGATGGTGCAGGAGAGCCAGCGGGCGCAGCCCGGGTTGTCGGGTACTGGTGTCGCCAGGGTGGCCGGTAGCTTCTGTGATGGACATCGCCGACCTTGCCCGGACGCGCCTGTCGGTTGTCGGGCCGAACCCAGCCTTGCAGGCAGCGACCGCAGCCGCAAGCATTTCCGGGCAGGTCGCGTTGGTGGAAGCCGACGCGGCGATGGGACAGGACTGGGACATCGTGTTGACAACAACCGCAGATGCCGAGAGCGAACCGTGGCGCCGCCGTGCGCGACGCGTGGTGTTTGCTGATTTCGCGGGTAATTGAGCGAAAATTCACCTCCGGTCGGTAGGCTGGACACCCCGTCGAATGCCGGAGTTTGGCATGATCGTTTCGCCAGGGCTGTTCTTCCCGGACCGTGAGGATCAACGGGCGCTGTTCGCTCGCACGGTTACCAATATCGAGATCGAAATCGGCTCCTATTGCAATCGCCGTTGCAGTTTCTGTCCCAACAGTTTCATCGACCGCATTTCCCGGAAGCAACTGATGGACGACGCGCTGTTTGAGAGCGTCGTCTCGCAGCTCGGTGCCCTGTCATGGCGCGGCTTCATCCGGTTCCACCGCTATAATGAGCCGCTGGCCGACCGGGGCTATATGCTGCGGCGACTCGAAGCATGCCACGCCCTGGCGCCGAGTGCCTCGGTGCTGATCCAGACGAACGGCGATTACCTCAACCGGGGTTATCTCGAGGCTATCTACGACGCCGGGTGCAGGAACATCTTCTGCACAGCCTATTTGAAGGAAGGTATTCCGTACGACGACACCATGGCCATCGCGACCATTGAAGATCGGTTGCGGCTGCTGGAAGTCCCGTTCGAATTTGTGTCACTGCAGCCGGGGATCGAGGTGGTCACCCGCGCGTCGTTCCGCGACATGGACTTCGTTATGCGGTCGTTCAACTTTCAGGTCGATGCCTCGAACCGGGGCAGCATTCTGGGGACCAACGCAAATTTTGCGCGCGTGCAGCCGTGTCTTCGGCCATTCGATGAGCTGCAGATCGAGTGTGACGGCACGTTGATGCCGTGTTGCGAGCTTCGCTCGGACCATGTGGAGCACCGGCCCTATCGGATGGGCCAGCTACGGCCTGGCGACAGTCTTGTCGAGGCCTGGGCCAGCGCGACCTATGTGGCGTGGCGCAAGACGCTGTTCTCATTCGAGCCGAAGCAGCGGCCTTGCACAACTTGCGGCAATCCAAGCCTACCGGACACAGATGAATCACGACAGGCCGTCGAGCTGTGCAGGAAGCGGATGCGGCTGGACTAGAGCATTTTCGATGTGACTGGAAACCTGATGGGTTTGCCTGAAAGTGCTCTAGTCCGACGCAATCACGGAGGAACGGTCTCACTATCCAGGCCGAAAACCCCCGGCAGGCCGACGCGGTCGCCTTTTTCCCGACCGGGCAGGGAATAACCATTGTGCGGCTTCGGTAGAGACGGCACCCCAACAGGAGGTGTCTCCATGATCATCGACCCAAATCTGCAGCGCCGCGGCTTCCTCAAGTGCATGACCTGGGCTGGCACCGCCATGGTCTGGACTGTGGCAGGCGGCGTGCCGCGCTCGCAGCTCATCGGCACGGCCGAGGCCGCGACGACGGACTTTACGTTCGTGCAGATCAGCGACAGCCATCTTGGCTTCGACAAGGCAGCAAATCCGGATGTCACGGCGACGTTGAAGCTGGCGCTGGATGACGTGGAGGCACTGAAGAAGTCGCCAGCCTTCATGATCCACACTGGCGACCTCACGCATCTATCGAAGCCGGCGCAGTTCGATACCGTCTCGCAGCTTTGCGGTGCGACGAAGCTGACGATGCACACGGTGCCGGGCGAGCACGACGTGCTGGAGGAAGACGGAAAGAGCTATCTCAATCGCTTCGGCAAGGGAACCAACGGTGACGGATGGTACAGCTTCAATGCAGGCGGAGTGCATTTCGTCGGCCTCGTGAACGTCATGAACCTTCAGGCGAATGGTTTGGGCAGCCTGGGCAACGATCAGCTCGAATGGCTGGAGGATGACGTGAAGCATCTGACGGCGAGCACGCCGATCGTGGTGTTCGCACATGTGCCGCTTTGGATAGTGTACAAGGACTGGGGTTGGGGCACCTCGGACGGGGCGCAGGCCCTGAGCTATTTGAAGAAGTTTGGCTCCGTTACAGTGCTGAACGGGCACATCCACCAGGTGATGCAGAAGGTGGAGGGCTCAGTCGCGTTCCACACGGCGCGCTCCACGGCGTTCCCACAGCCGGCGCCTGGCACGGCAAAGAGTCCGGGGCCGATGGTGGTTCCGGCGGGTGAGCTCAAGCAATACCTGGGCATCGCCGACGTGACGCTGGTTTCGTCGAAACAGCCGCTCGCCATCGTCGATACGCCGCTGGCCGGCTGAAGGACTTATCCATGACCGAGACGTTGCAGCCGGGCGGCCTCGCCCGGCGCCTGCTACTGCGCCGTGCGCTTTGGGCTGGTGTTGTGGTGGTTATCGCCGGTCGCGTGGGCGCGGCCAAGGCGGCGGATGCTCAGGTGGTCGTCGACAACTTCAGCTTCTCGCCGACACCACTGACGGTGAAGGTGGGCACAACAGTGACTTGGGCGAACCACGATGACATGGTGCACAGCGTGGTGTTTCCGACGCTGAAGCTGAAGTCGCCGCCGATGGATACCGACGACACGTTCAAGCACACGTTCGATCAGGCCGGCACGTTTGACTATGTGTGCGGGCTGCACCCATTCATGCATGGTCAGGTGGTGGTGCAGGCATAGCGTGAACGCCATCTCTCCTGGTGCCTGCTGTCGTTGACATACGAGTCACCATGACGGCCCGGAGGACCCGCCGTTGCGAACCACGTGCCAGGCGCGGCATGATGAGCGCGCTGCGAGCGACCTCCCCGATGGTGCTCGCAGACATTCCGCACGCGGGCAATTCCCTCGCCTTCCTCGCGAGGGCAACTTCAAGGGATTGGTACTCCTCATGCTTGACCGGTTTCGACGTGCGAGAGTTACTGACCCCGGGCTAATACAAGCGGCGGTCTCTGACGTCTTGCCGCCGGGCTACGAGCGGCTTGCGAATTACCAGGGGACGTACGCGCGCCGGTATCAGCCAGCCGATCGCCGTATGTTCGAGATCGACCCGCGGAGTTATCTTACCAGCATCGCCGTCGCCCATAGCGGATCGCTGCGCGTCGCCAGCATTGCCGATCAACGCGGGACGATCTGCCTCATGCGGGAACCCGGCCTGCCAGCCTATTGCATTTGCCTCGTCCAGCGCGGTAGCGCCGGGCTCCGCTCTCCTGGCAGCAAGGAACTCCAGGACATCGACCAAAACACGGGAGTGATCTACGCGGGCCGGGCCGGGACAAACTTTGCGTCGAGCGACGAAAACCAGAGATTGACCGTCTGGATTCCGTTCCCGAAGCTACATGATTGCCTCGAGGCTCTTATTGAGCGTCCAGTCACAGACAGTATCTCATTCGCGCCGGCGATCGATACGACCGCGGGGGCGGGGGCAAGCCTGCGGCGCCTTCTCGGTCATCTGGAAGAGGAACTCTCTCTTCCGGATTCACTGACATCCAGACAGGTCACGACAAATCAGTTCGAGGAACTGCTGTGCAGCTCGATCGTGCTGGGTCTGAAGCATGATTACTCAGCTTGGGTCGAGCGCCCTTACCCCGCCGGAGACCTCCGGAGCGTGAGGCGCGCTGAAGACTACATGCATGCTCATCTTGAAGATCCGATTACGCTACGTGACCTGGTCCGCTCTGCTGGCTGCGGCGTCCGATCGCTGCAAGTCGCGTTTCGACGAGCGCGTGGTGCGACGCCAATGGAAGCGCTGCGGCGGGCGCGCCTGGAACAGGCACGGCGGGCGCTGGAGCGCGGCGACCCAGGGGTATCGGTGACCGACGTCGCGTTGCGGTTTGGCTTCAACCATCCCGGCCAATTCGCCAGCCTGTACGAACGGACGTTTGGACAAAGGCCATCGCGGACGCTGCGGGAGCGCCGTGGATAGGGGGCGTCCACGTCGCCGGTTCGCTTCCTGACGCCAAGATCTGCGCAATCTGTCCTTTTTCTTCGCTCAATGGATAGAGCGCGGCCTGCCACACGAACAGAATCCGCTAACGATGCGAGTGGTCGAACACCCGTGCCATCTCGGGTTTATGAAACCAACCCGAACCCCACTTGCACACACGGAACATTCCCGCACCAATACGGCAGGATAACATCCATAGGCGGAGGAATGATACAAGATGGCCGCAAGACGGTTGTTTATGATGAGGAACAAATTCGCACAGGCCGGCCATATTGGCATCTGTACCGTCATTGCCCTGTACTGGGCTAAAACCTGCCTGGAGCATGGGCGCGGATTAGGTTCTTTCGACGAACTCCTTCTGACCCAGCATCAACTGAATGGGCTGATGGCAAAGTGGGGCAAACTCGACAACAATCCGACCGCTCAGACGGAAGGTATGGGCCTGAAAATCGTTGGCACTGACCATGAGGTCAACAGTATCGAGCAGGTGCGGAAAAGGACATCGACAACGGAGCCCCACGTCTCCATCTTCTGGAACAGTCACCACACGATGGGATTTCGCACGCAGACTCACAATACACGAGGGAAGCAAGTGCAGGACTACGAATTCTTCGACAACGAAGAGGGCCTTTGGCTGGCCAGTGGCGCGACAGCCGAGGATGACATCAAGTCGGTTGTCGTCAACGGCTTCGTCTCCCGAAATTATCACCCGATTTCTGGCATGCGCGTAGTGAAGCTGCCGGATCATACCAAAGCTCACTAACCCTGACTCATCTGTCGCCCTGTCGTCATGGCCGAGCCGAAGTCCCCGGGCTCGTCCGGGAGATCGGACCCGGCCATGACGCTTAGGGCGAATCGGTCGCGGTCAGCGAATAGTGGCATTAGATAGCGGCATGGGCGGCATCTGTGCAGCCAATGCGACCGTGCACGACGGGCACACGCCGGTACTGAAAGCGAGGCGTGTGCCGCGGCGTTGTCTGCGCTTGTAGGATCACCGTGCGAACGTTGCACTCAGCAGTGCGGTTATGCGCTGTGCGAACTGGGATGGGTCACGGGGGAGATCGCCTTCCTGCACTCGCGCCAGATCCAGCAGCGTATTGGCCGCGTCGCCGATCAGTTTTTCGTCGTCCAGTTTGGCGGACAGCGCCTCGACGAGCTTGTGGCGCGGGTTGAGTTCCAGTACCGGCACCGATGGCAGCATGGCGCGGCCGGCACGGCGCAGCAGACGCTGCATTTGCAGATCGGGACCATGTTCGCCGGCGGCCAGAATCACCACACTATCTGTTAGGCGATTCGTGGCACGAACGTCGGAGACCGCATCGCCGAGTGCCTTCTTCAGCGCGGCAAGCAACGGCGATATGTCCGGCTGATCGCCGTCCTTATCGGGTTCATTGGATGCCTGGGTGACGCTCTTGATCGACTTGCCTTCAAAGGTGGCCAGGCGTTCCGGCCAGAAGGCATCAATTGGATCGGAGAGCAGCAACACCTCGGTGCCTTTGGCGCGGAAGCCCTCAAGTTGCGGCGAACTCTTCAGCGCGTCGGGATTATCGCCGGCGAGATACCAGATCGTGTCCTGCCCGACCTGCATGCGTGACAGATAATCCGACAGCGACGTCCAGCCGTCCTGCGTAGAGGAATGGAACCGCAGCAGCGGCGCGATCTCGGCGCGGTGTTCGGAATCCTCCCACACGCCTTCCTTCATCACAGAACCAAAATTGTCCCAGAACTTGCCGTAGTCTTCGGCATCCTTGGCGCGGTTCTTCAGCTCCGACAGCACACGGCTGATGAACGCCTTGCGGATGCGGCCGATCACCGGCGTTGCTTGCAGCATCTCGCGCGAGACATTGAGCGGCAGGTCTTCGGTGTCCACCACGCCTTGCACGAAGCGCAGCCACGTCGGCAGGAGTTCGGCTTTGTCGGTGATGAACATGCGCCGCACGTGCAGCTTTACGTGCGAGTCTCGATCGCCGTCGAACGGCTCGAACGGCTTCATGCCCGGGATGAACAGCAGAGCGTAGAATTCCAGCATGCCCTCGGCGCGCCAGTGCAGCGTGGCCCACGGCGTGTCGAACATGTGGCCGAGATGGCGGTAGAACTCGTTGTACGACTGTTCGGTAATCTCCGCCCGCGGCTTGCGCCACAGCGCGGTGCCTTCGTTGGCAGGCTGGTCCTTGCCGTCGCGCGCGATGGTAATGGGCAGCGTGATGTGGTCGGCCCATTTGCGCACGATCGCCTCGAGCCGCATCGGATCGAGGTACTCATCCGCATCCGACTTGATGTGCAGCACGATGTCGGTGCCGGCGGTCTCGCGTGTGGCGGGTGTGATGGTGAACTGGCCCCCACCGTCCGAGGCCCAGGTGAACGCCTCCTCCGCCCCTGCCTTGCGCGACGTCACTTCCACCCGGTCGGCCACCATGAAGGCTGAGTAGAAGCCGACCCCGAACTGGCCGATCAGGCTGGGGCGCTCCTCTGGGTTGGCGGTGGCGAGGGCCGCGCCGAACGCGCGCGTGCCGGAGCGGGCGATGGTGCCCAGGTTGTCGATCAGTTCCTGGCGGGTCATGCCGATGCCGTCGTCGGCGATGTGCAGGGTCCGGGCGTCCTTGTCGGGGACGATGCGGATCTTGGCTTCGGGCGGCGGGACGAGGGCAGGGTCGGTGAGCGCCTCAAACCGGCGCCGGTCCATGGCATCGGCGGCGTTGGCTACCAATTCACGCAGGAAGATCTCGCGCTCGGAGTAGAGGGAGTGGACGACCAGGTCCAGCAGGCGGCCGACCTCGGCACCAAATTCATGCTTTTCTGCCACGGCATCGTTCATCGCGTAACCTCCTTGCGGGGCGCGATATGCGATGGATGGCGCGGAGTTTCAATGCGGCGGTGGAGCGGACTTTCGGCGCAGCTCGGGGGAGCGTTGCCCAAGCAGCAAACCCTCAGTGTCCAGATCTTCGTCGACGTCCGGCCAATGGATACCGTAACCGGCGCCAATAAGCCGCCAATGCGAACGTTGCTCGGGCGTCGCTCTGGCAAGGCGTGGATACCATGCTAGCGGTGCTGAGATCGTGCAACCGTCCATTAATCCAACGACCAGCTCGTCCTGGGTGACCGTGACAGTCCTTACGCGTATGTCAGCCAGATCACTCTGGCCCGAAATGGCCATTCCATGCCTCCAATAGTTCAGCACGCTGACTCCGAATGGTTCTGATCATATCGCCTAGTTCATGGGCTGCGAAGCCATCGTTCCGTGCTACGATGACGCCCTCCAGCCACACCTTTGCGTTGGCTCCCCCACGTTCAATGTGGACATAGGGTGGTTCGGTTCGATCGTGGCTGACGAAGAAGAACCTGAAACCCTTCGCTCTCAGCGCCGTCGGCATGGCCGCATGCTGGCGGGACGTCTGTTGAGAATGTGTCACTGCTTCTACCCGGTTTGCATTTCGGCTGGTAACACCTGGGCATCTTCCCTGTTGCATAGGGTTGCCTATCCGGGAGGTGGCACCTTCAATGCGGGGGTGAAGCGGACTTGGTGCAGCCGAAGCCCGCTGCTGCTTCGGGACGCCCGCTACCAGCTAAACCGTAGTCCGGCGTTGAACGACTCCGCGTTGCTGCTGCCGCTGATGGCGCCGCCGTATCCGACGAAGAGCGCCATCGGCCAGGACGCGACATCGATGTCGGCGCCCAGCCCGACGAGTGCGGCGTCCCTCCCGATCGGCGCGCTGCTCAGCGCGAATCCGCTGCCGCTGAGGCTCTGGAAGTTTGCCGTGACGCTTGCCGCGTTGTCGGCGAACTCGTGCGACCAGCCAAGCCGGCCGGTGACCGTCATCCGCACCCGCTCGTTCAGGGCAAAGCCGTGCTGCGCACTGACCGCGAGGGTGGTCTCGGCGCTGCCCAGCGTCCCGCTGCCGACGTTCTCCGCAAGCACGCCGCCGCTCTCCGCCACGCTGCCCAGATGCAGATCGAAGCCGCCAAAGCCGAGGCTTGGCTCGATCAGCCAGCCGGCAAGGCTCTGCTGCACGCCGATGTGCGCGCCGCCACCGCCGGCGAAACCATTGGCGCTGCCGCGCGCTGCGGTGCCGAACAGCGACAGGTCCCGGTTCACGTTCTCCTGCTGGTACATCGCGCCAAACTGCAGGTCCGCGAACACCATGCCACTCTGCCACTGGCCGTAGCCGACCAGTTGCGCCGTGCTGCTGGTGGCTTTGCCGCTGGCCGTCGACCAGGTCTGGCCGTCGACGGATCCCACCGCCACGCCGATGCGCGCGGTGCCGAACACCGGCGTGTCGATACCGGCCGCAACGCCGCCCAGTCCGGCGGTGAAGCCCGGGGAGGCGCCCGCGTCGACACTGTCGTAGCCGGCCAGTGCGCTGACCCAGATCGTGCTGCCGTTCGGTCCCGGCGCGCTGTTGGCGTCGTGGTCGGCGGCCAGTCCGCGCCGCGCCGCCAGTTGCCCACCAACCGCGTTGGCCATCAGGTACCAGGAGTTCCGCCCGGTGATCATCGCGTCGGGGTAGATCGATGGCGCCAACTGATCGAGGCCTGCGGCGATGGTGTTCGCGGATAGGACGTAAAGCGGGTCGAACAGCGCCGACTGCACGGGATCCAGTACTGCGCCAGGCGCGGGACGGTTGGCGTCCAGCACGGCGCCAACATTGATCTCGCTGCTGCGCTCGCTGAGGCCCGCGGCGGCCAGGTTGCCGTAGAAGCTTGGCGTCACCACCAGGGAAACCGCATTGCTGGCGTAGAACATGTCGACCCGCGTGCCGGGGGCGAGGCCGCTTGTTGGCTCGGTCACGGTGCTGAACCTGCCGCTGATGCCGCCCGCCGCACTGAGGATTGGCGATACGCTGCCGAGCGGCGAGCCACCGCCATAGGAGCCGATGGCCAGCGTGACGCCGGACAATGGCACGGCACCGCCGACGAGCAGCAGGCTTGCCCCGCTCGGCGCGACCCCGGCCTGGAAAGTCGAGCCGCTCAGCAAGTTAAGCGAGCCACCGACAGAGCCATTGCCGCCGAAGCTGGCGCCTGGCCAGACCGTCACGTTGCCCGCGATCATGCCGCTCAGCGCGAGCGTGCCGCCCTGCACGATGGTGTCGCCGGTGTAAGTATTGTTGCCGGCCAGTACCAGCGTGCCACTACCCTGCAGGGTAAGCCCGCCGGGGCCCGAGATCGCATTGCTCCAGACGTCGAACGCGTTCAGGCCACCGAGGGCAGCGTTCATGCTCACCGTGACGTTGCTGGCGAACGCGCCGTAGCCGCTTGCGGCGGCATACAGGTTGAGCCGCGCCCAGCCGGAGTTGTCGTCGAGCGGCCCGCCCGAGGGTAATTCGGTGGTCGCGAGGATCTGGTTGAGCTGCGCGGTGTTCAGGTAGGGAAAGCGCGTGGCGATGAGGAAGTGGGCGTCCGTCGGCACCACCGGCGCCAACGTCGTGTCGCCAACGGATGGCAGGCCGTAAGTCAGCCACCAGGCATAGTGTTGCGCCAACTGGGCGTAGGTCGCCGGACTGGGGATCACGCCGCCGGTGATGCAGGCCATGACGCTGCCGGCGCACGGTGCCGCGTACGGTGAACTGGCGCCTCCACCGAGATAGCCCTGCATCGCCTGGCTGAGCGACCCGATGTTGGCCGGGATGCCGCTGGGAGACGGATACAGCGGGTTCCCGGCCAGCGTCTCGGCGACCACGTAGGTGGCGAGGATGCGCCCACCGATGACGTCGGTCGGGTAGTGAACGCCGAACACGTTCAGGTCGTAGGCGAAATTAGCCTCTGCCTGGGCGAGTTGCTGATAATAGCCCGGCGCCAGAACGGCATAGGTCAGCGAAGTGATCGTGCTGATCAGCGTGTGACCGCTCGGGAAATCGCCGGTCACCGAGTTCCCCTGGACCAGCCAGTTTATGCCGAACGCGCCCGGCGTCTGCTGATTGACCGCGGCGAGCGGCGACGAGTTCGCCGCGGTGAACGGATTGTTGTAGATCGCAGCGGACACCTGATAGGGCGGCGGATTGCCAAGTGAATCAATCTGCCCCGGCAACAGGCCATAGGTTTGCTGATAGACGTTCACCGCCCCGAAATCCGTCTTCATCGCGTCCAGTTGGGTGTTGTTGTAGATGTCGTTCACCGCGGCGTTGACCGAGCCAGGGGTGGGTGGGGCGGTCGGCAGACCGGACGAGTCGTAGCCAAAGTTCGGATTGCCGGGGAACGCGCGAAGCAGAAGATTGGCGGGAATGTCCTGCTGGATCAGCACGGTGCCGGAGGCGATCTTCTGGGCCTGGGTTGAATTCAGATAAATCCAATTGATCGTCTGCAGGTTTGCCGTGAGCACCGCCTGTCCCGCCGGCGTACCCAGCAGTGCGTTGAACGGCGCCAGCAGCGCCTCTTGCTGTTGGATTTGGCACTCGGTCACGCTGCCACAGCCGCCGGCGAATGCCGCGACTGACGCCAACATGATGGTCAACGTCATCACAAGCGGAATGACCAACGCCGGCGCGTGCGACCGCAGTTGCACCGCATGGCTGGGAGGGCGCAACAGGAGCGAACTGCTGGCCAATTCCGCAATCGCGATGAGACAAGCTGTCGGCAAAACTTTCCCCGGGAAAGGCGTGGTTCGCCTGTGATCCAGGGGGGAAGATGCCTGCCGATAATGAATGAACGATGAAGAGCGTAACGTCCTTGCGGCGCGCGATATTCGACGGCTGGTGGATTGTCTCAGTTCACCAACGGAGGGCCCATCAGGACAACCGGGGAACCGCCCCCCGGCGCCGTGTCACAATCGAGCCGAAGGTCCGGTTGTCACCGCCATGTGGCTGCCGGCCATCGCTGGAATTAGCTTCATCGGCGGCAGCGGTGCCATGTGCGGCGGCGCGGGAGCCAGGCTCGGCATCCCATACGTCGTCGCGAACAGGTCCGCCGAACTCCATGCCTGTGCGTTTGCCACCGACAGGATCGTCGGATCGTTCGGATACCACGTCGGCCCCTTGGCGGAGGGAGGCGTGTTCCAGCACATCACCACGCCGATACCTCCTGTCGTCAGCCAAAACCCGTTGTTGCTCGTGGTCAGTGAGCCACCCTTGTCACCCCAGAATGTCGTGCCCGACTGGCTGAGCCCGTCGAAGCCGTGATAGCCGTGCGCCGACGGCCCGCTCAGCGACGAGCTCGCGGCTGCAGCCGCCTCCAGCCACTGCTTCAGCGTCGCGTACTTCATCAGTGGGCTGTCCTCGGTCATGCTCATCGCCGCGATCAGCCGCGCCACATCGACGGCCGAAGCGGACAGCCCGCCGCCGCCACCGCAATTCGCCAGGTTCCATTCGCCATAGCCCAGTGCGCACAGCGGCTGACCGGATGCCATCACGGAGTTGCCGGTTTGCAGAGGCCGCGAATGATAGCGCGCTTCGCCGGAAGGCTGCTGGTCCACGCGTGTCGTCGCCGCACGCGTGTGCGTCATATGCAATGGCGCCAGCAAATGGTCCTGAATGCCGTCGATGAAACTCGACTTCCCGCGCAGCTTCGCCACCAGCAGGCCGAGCAGCATGTAGCTGGCGTTGCTGTAGTTCGCCTGCGTACTGTCTCCAGGTTTGTTTCCGAGCGTCTGGCTCGCCAGCCATTCCGCCATCTGCATCGCGCTGATCGGCAGGTTGGACGAGACGTTGGGATCGGTGCCCAGGATGCTGCTGGTGATCCCCGCCGTCATCTCCAGCAGGTCTTGGATCGTGATGGCGTTCCAGTTCGCTGCGAGCGACCCACCCTGCGGCGTCAGCGGCAGCTTGTCGTGCAGCATGTCCTTCAGGTGCAGCGAGCCGGCCTCGATCAGTTGCCAGATCGCCGCGGCGCAGAATGTCTTCGACACGCTGGCCTGCCGGAATGTCGTCGTCGGCTGCACGTCAGGATAATCGGGTTCAGCGAATGTATAGCCGCGCGCATAAACCAGCCGCGTGCCGAGGGTGATCGCGACCGAACCGCCGCGGATCATACCCGCCTGCATGATCGCCTTCACCTCGTTGTCGATCGCGTCGATGCCTGGTGAACCGTGCATGCGCCAGGTCCGCGCATCATGGTCCTCGCGCGTGCCCCACACCGCGGTTAAGCGCGCTCCGTCGCCACTGCCTTTGGCACCCACTCGCAACACGCGCTGGCCCGATGGCCAGAGTTGATCCCAGAACTGCTGGTAGTCCGCGCTGGTCATGTTGCCATGCGCGACCCAGGCGCCGGCGGTGCTGTCGTCATACAGCGAGACCTGCCCTGCGTCGGCGGTCTCCGCCGAGAAGGTCGGCCGGGCAAACCCGGAGGTCAGCGCGTTGAACCGCGCCTGCAGGGTCGCCGGATTGTCATCGATGCCGTCGCAGTTCCATGCCAGGTTGTCGGTGTTGTTCACCCAGATCGCGACATATACCGCGTTGCCGGGATCGCCGTAGGCGTCAGCGTAACGCAGGATCTGTCCGTTCTTGATTGCGTCCTGGTTCCGCGTGGTGAACTCGGCGGCCGTCATGCCGAACTTGGTGAGCGGGATCGGCGACGTCTCGAACCAGCTCGCGGCGAACAGCGGATTGTTGCCGGGCCCGGTTGCGGTGATGATGAGCGGGCCAAACCCTTCCTTTGCCAGTGTGTCGAAGGTCGACTGGAATGTCGCAGCGTCCAAGCCGAAGTGTTGCTTTTCCGCGACGAGGCTCGCGCGCTTGATCATCACCGCCGCATAGCGGGGATCGTCGCGGTCGCCATAGACGCTCAGCGATATCGTCCGGTAACCTTTCGCCGCCCATGTATTGAGTTGCTGTTGGTGATCGGCCGTTGTGCGGTCATGCCAGCCTACTGTGTCAAGCGCCATGGTGTTCCCCCTGGTGCAGTCTGTGTGGCCGTTAACGCCCCAGTTTGCCGAGACTCTCAATTCCGTTGGCGGTATTACGCTGCAAATACGCTGCGATATCGGTGCAAATGCGTTACGGCGGCGCTGCCCTCCGATCGCGCTTGCATTCCGCGGCGCAACATCCAACCATCCTGTCCATGCCCGGTCTCAATTCCGGTTTCGCCCCGCGTGTCAAAGCCGTCCTCGGCCCGACGAACACCGGCAAGACCCATCTCGCCATTGAGCGCATGCTGGCGCATGCCTCGGGCATCATCGGCTTCCCCCTGCGGCTGCTCGCGCGCGAGAACTACGACCGGATGGTGACCCAGAAGGGCGAGCGCTACGTCGCGCTGATCACCGGCGAGGAGAAGATCGTGCCGCCGGAGGCGCGCTGGTTCTCCTGCACCGTCGAGGCGATGCCGCTGGACCGCGACGCGGAATTCCTGGCCGTGGACGAAATCCAGCTTTGTGCCGACCCCGACCGCGGCCACGTTTTCACCGATCGCCTGCTGCACGCGCGGGGTATGGTCGAGACCATGTTCCTCGGCGCCGAGTCGATCCGGCCGCTGCTGCAGCGTCTGGTGCCACAAGCTATGGTGGAGACGCGGCCGCGACTGTCGCAGCTTAGCCATGTTGGGCCGGTCAAACTGGTGCGGTTGCCGCCGCGCTCCGCCGTGGTCGCGTTCAGCGCCGCCGAGGTCTACGCCATCGCGGAGCTGATCCGGCGCCGGCGGGGTGGCTGCGCAGTAGTGATGGGGCGGCTCAGCCCGCGCACGCGCAACGCCCAGGTGGCATTGTATCAAGACAAGGAGGTCGACTTCCTGGTGGCGACGGACGCCATCGGGATGGGCCTCAACATGGACGTGGACCACGTCGCTTTTGCGAAGTCTTGGCAAGTTCGATGGTCATCGTCCCCGGCGCTTGGCTCCGGCAGAGTTGGCACAGATTGCCGGACGGGCCGGCCGCGGGATGCGGGATGGCACTTTCGGCACGACCGGCCAATGCCCACCGTTGTCGGATGAGATTGCGGCGGCCGTGGAGGCGCACAGCTTCGACGCCTTGGACCAGTTGTGCTGGCGCAACAGCGATCTCGATTTCAGTCATGTGGATGCGCTGCTTAATGCACTGATGGTGCCGCCGCCTGGCCCGGGACTTGTAAAAGGCAATGATGCGGCGGACCTGGAAACGCTCGCCGCCCTCGCTCGCGAGCCGGAGATCCGGCAACTGGCGCAAGGCCGGCAGATGGTCCGCAAGTTGTGGGAAGCTTGCCAGATCCCGGACTTCCGCAAGCTGGCAGATGAAACTCACAACCGCCTATGTGCCCGCATTTTCGGCCACATTGCCAAGGACGGCAGACTGCCGACGGATTGGCTCGCGGGCCAGATCGCGGCGCTGGCACGCGCGGATGGGGATATCGATACGCTGATGCAGCGCCTCGCTGGCGTGCGAGTTTGGTCGTATATCGCGGCGCGACCCGACTGGGTGCAGGACAGCCAGCACTGGCAGGGCAGGGCGCGGGAGGTCGAGGATCTGCTGTCCGACGCTCTGCACGAACGGCTGACCACCCGTTTCGTTGATCGTCGTGCGGCGCATCTGATGCGGCGGCTCGAGGCCGGCGAGGACCAGGAATTGCTGTCCGCCGTCACCTGCCGTGGCGAGGTAATCGTGGAAGGCCATACCGTCGGCCGTTTGGGTGGCTTCAGGTTCTTCCCGGACCCTTCAGCCGAGGGAGACGAGAAGAAGCTGGTCCTGCGTGCCGCCCGCCGCGCACTGCGTGAGGAGATGCCGCGCCGCGTGGCTGTGGTGGAGGCTGCGCCGGAAAGCGCGTTCACGCTCACAGGAGGTCAGGACATCACCTGGGATGGCGTGCCGATCGCCCGGCTGCGGCGGGGCACAAATGCCATGCGGCCGAGGGTGGAAGTCGTCGGCAGCGATTTCCTGGACGGCGCCCAGCGCGAGCGCATGCGGGTGCGCTTACAGCAGTTCCTCGACGACCGGATCGCAGAAGAGCTCGCGCCGCTGCAAAGGGCTGTGACGCGCACCGCGGGGAAGGCTGAATTCCGCGGATTGCTGCATCGGCTGACCGAGGCGCTTGGCCTGATCCCCGGCGAAGAGGGCGACGCATTGGTCCCTCGGGCGCGCGCCGAGCTGAAGGCAATAGGCGTGCGGGCAGGCCGGTTTGCGCTCTTCCTGCCAGCGCTGCTGAAGCCTAGGGCGGCGGCCTTGCGGGCGCTATTGTGGGGTTTGCAGCACGGCCGCGCGGCGCCGGCACTAGCGGCACCAGATCTGGTGTCCTTGCCAGCTCAGCCTGATTGGCCGTCCGGGTTCGCCGAGGCAATGGGGTGGCTACAGGCTGGCCCGGTGCTGTTGCGTCTCGACATTGCCGAACGCGTCGCCGCCGAATTGGCTTATGCCACTCGGCGCGGTGCAACGGCCGTGCCGGCAGGGTTGGCTTCCCGATTTTCATTAAAAGCTGAGCTTCTTCCGGTGGTGCTTCGCCGCCTTGGCTTTCGGGTCGTCCCCGCGGCAGGATTGGCTCCCGACGAGTATGGCCCGCCGGCTCCAGCGATGATCGTGCCGCTGCGACGCAGGCGCCCAGCCCCAGCCATAGAGACCGTTGCCCCGGCGGTACCGGCACAAGGGCCGTTCGCCGCGCTTGCCGCTTTGAAGCGGTAGGATATGGCCGATCAGGAAGACCGCGACTGGCAACGCCTGGACAAGTGGTTGTGGTGCGCACGTTTCATGAAAGCGCGGAGCGATTGTGCGGCCCTGATCGCCGCCGGCTCGATCCGCATCAATCGGCTGCCAACGGACAAGGCGCATGCCAAGCTGCGCGTCGGCGACATCCTGACCGTGCCGATCCACCACTCGGTGCGCGTAGTGCGTGTAGTGTCGCTGGCAGCACGGCGAGGACCGGCACCCGAAGCCCGTCTTTTATACGAAGAGATCGTCGAACCGGTGTCTGGACCTTGCACGTGAGCGCATTCGTCGGCATATCGCCCGCTTCTGACAGCCGCGCCGGGGACTGAACTATGACCTACGTGGTCACCGAGACCTGTATCCGCTGCAAGTACATGGACTGCATCGAGGTGTGCCCCGTCGATTGCTTCTACGTCGGTGCCAATATGCTGGTTATTCATCCGGACGAGTGCATTGATTGTGGTGTGTGCGAACCGGAATGCCCGGTGGAGGCTATCGTCCCGGACAGCGACGACAAGGCCGGGTCGTGGCTGGAACAGAACCGCACCTATGCCGGCCTGTGGCCGAACATAACACGCAAGGGCGAACCGCCGGCTGACGCCGATGAGTGGAAGGATAAGCCGGATAAGGGCAAGCTGTTCGATCCGGAGCCTGGCAAACCCTGAGCCGCCTCAACGGGAAGTGTGATCTCTGGCAGGTTGAAGCACGCTGTCATTGCGTCGTCACCCGATGACGTAACGCCCCTGTGATGCTATATTGTGCGTAGTTGGGGGCGGCTGCCACGTGATGGGTGGATCGCCTCTGTTATCCCCAGGAGCCGAACCACCGGAACGGTGCGCGCTGGCCAGGAGTTTGGCCATGCGAACCATCGGTGGATCGCAACGTTTGAAGGGTAGAGGTTTAAGAGGTGTCAGGCATGAAGGCATCTGCTGGAACCGCGGTGAAGGGTCGTGGGGCTGCCGCTCCGCGTCCGGCGGCTCCACGTCGGACGGTATCTACGCCTGCCAAGGCGGCCCAGGCCGCGGCGGCGAAGAAGGTAACGGCAGCGCCGGCGAAAGTCGCGAAGCCGGCGCCGGTCAAGAAGGCCGCGCCGCCGGCGGCTTCGAAGCCGGCTCCAGTTGCCAAGCCGGCTCCCACCAGGGCCGCCTCCCCGAAGCCGGAGGTGAAGCCGGCCGCCGCGACGCCCGCTCCAGTCGAACAGCGCCCGGCGGCCGCCGCGCTACAGGCGATGCAGCAAAAGGCCGTGGCCGCCGCTCCGCCAACTCCACCGCCCGAACCGGCTCCTGCTCCCGTTCCGGCAGTGGCTCCCGCGTCCGTCCCGCCGCAGGGTGATCGCCGACCGATGATGCCCGATCGTCCGCCGCCGCGGCCGATGGCGAAAGCCGAGATATTCGTTGAAGGCGATCATGTGGTCTATCCGACCCATGGCGTCGGAAAAGTGGAACGCATCGCGACTGAGGAGATCGCCGGACACAAGCTCGAGCTGATCCACATCACGTTCGAGGAAAACCGCATGACCTTGCGCGTGCCGGTCGCCAAGGCCCGCACCGCCGGGCTGCGCAAGCTCGCCACTCGCAAGCTGTTCGACGAGGCGCTGGCGGTACTCAAGGGACGTGCTCGCATCAAACGTACGATGTGGTCGCGACGGGCACAGGAATATGAGGCCAAGATCAACTCGGGCGATCCGTTGGCGATTGCGGAGGTGGTGCGCGATCTGCATCGCAACGCCGGGCAACCCGACCAGAGCTTCTCGGAGCGTCAGATCTACGAAGCTGCGATGGATCGGCTGGCAGCGGAGCTGGCGGCGCTCGACAAGACCGACAAGCTAACCGCTGCGACGAAGCTGACCAACTTCTTGAAAACGGTCTGACCGCGAGTGAGATGACGATGTTTCGCTGCGCTCAACGCCATCCAGCGGGAGGAGCGTTTGCCCGGTAGGATGGGTTGAGCGGCAAGCGAAACTTATCGATTCGCCGGGTTGGCCGCGATTCCCCCGATGCGGAATTTGCCTTGAATTACCTGGTATTTGCGCCGCATGGCCGGGACGAAGTTTCCTTTCTTCCCCGCGATGGACAGTATTATGACGATTGCCTGAAGGCGATGATGGATGCCAGCATCGGTTGGATGGTGATCTAGCAATGAAACACATGCGTCGGCCAGTTGAATTTGAAAAGCTCAGGACGAAACTGAGCGCTTATCGACGATATTACGATGGAGCGATCTTGTAAGATCACAGAAATCCCGCGGAAGTATTGAGACTTAGTTGCCGCTGGGCGGGGACGCGCGAAATCCACCATAGGTTCATCGCCGCGGGCCTTCACAGTCTTCTGTCATCGAGTTGCAAGAAATGCTTGTTCTTTAGGAAAAAGCGTGATTCCGTCCGCTTGCAACTCAACTTTAACAGCGAGTTGTTCGCCATGGCAGCAAAGAAGGCCCCCGCGGCAGCCAAGTCCGCGGCAAAGACCCCGAAAGCAGCAGCAGCGCCAAAGGTGGGCGCCACTGTAACCCTCAAGCACATCGCCGCCGCGCTTTCCGAGGCTCATTCCATGCCGAAGAAGCAGGCGGACGCCGTGCTCGGCGACATGGTCGGGCTGGTGACCAAGCACCTGAAGAAGGGCGACAAGATCCGGCTGACCGGGCTTGGCGTGCTTCAAGTGCGCAAACGCGCCGCCCGCATGGGGCGTAATCCCGCGACAGGCGAAGCGATCAAGATCAAGGCAAGCAAGAAGGTCGCATTCCGCGTCGCCAAGGAACTGAAGGAAGCCGTCTGACGGAAAGACTTAGGTGGCCGGGCTTGGCCCGGCCATGTACGATGGTGGGCGCGACAGGGATTGAACCTGTGACCCTTCGCGTGTGAAGCGAATGCTCTCCCGCTGAGCTACGCGCCCATCGCAAGCTCAGATAGGCGGCGGCGCTTTGGAGTGTCAAGCAGCGCTTGGCCGATCAAAGGCCGCCGGTCACGTCTATCGTTAGGCCAGTGACGTAGTCCGCATCCGACGAGGCCAGGAAGCAGATGACCTTTGCTTGGTCTGAAGCCTCAGCCATGCGCCGTAGCGGCACGCGTTCGATTTCTGCTGCTTGGTCATCTGGCGACATCTGATTGAAGCGGGGCCGGATGCGCTCGGTCAGCGTGCGGCTTGGCGCGATGGCGTTGACGTTGATGCCGAACGGTCCGAGTTCCAGCGACAACTTCTTGGTAAGAGCGATAATGCCGCCCTTCGCCGTAGCGTAGGCACCGCTGGAGGCCACGCTCAGGCCGCGTCCGGCAATCGATGCCAGGTTGACGATCTTCCCGTTCTTGCGACGCTTCATCAGCGGAATGACGGCGTGGCAGAACAGGAATGTGCCACTCAGGTTGAAGGCAATCAGCTTCTGCCAATCGTCGAAACTCAGTTCATCGAGCGGGGCATTGGGTTTGTCGATGATGGTGCTGCCGCCGACAGCGTTCACCAGGATATCGATGGTGCCGTATTGCTTTGCCGCCCACGCGACAACTTCGTTCACCTGTGCCTCGTCGAGCGCATCAGTGGAGCGGCCGATCGCACGGCCTCCGGACATGTTCATGGCCTCCATCGCCATGGCGAGTCGGCGTTCGTCGTTATCCACGCCGATGATGACGGCGCCTTCCGCTGCCATGATGTCGGCGGTGGCACGGCCAATGCCGCTGCCAACGGCGGTAATCAACGCGACCTTGTCCTTGAAGCGCATTTTTCCTCCCTCCCTC
>CAVTEC010000011.1:0-20028 GCA_963733475.1 uncultured Alphaproteobacteria bacterium
AGTTGAAGGTTACGGGACGATTGCGTCCGGCGCAGCAGTTCTATTCGCTCGCCAGCTAACTTTCATGGCGAGCACGGGGCTGCTGCGTTGTCGCGCAGAATTCGCGACAGAACCCTCGCCGGTGTGATCAGTGGCTTTTCGCACGGCGATACAATTGAGGTCACCGACATCACGGTCACCGGATCGAGCTATGTCGGAGGAATCCTCACGCTGACCGAATCCTCTGGGCAGGTTACGCTCAATCTGCCGGGCAGCTTCACCACCAGCGAATTCGTGGTCACCAATGTCGCTGATGGTGCCGACGTAGCGATAGCTGCACCGTGCTTCGCACACGGCACGTCTCTCGCAACGCCGCGCGGCCAAGCGCCCGTCGAGACATTACTTGAGGGCGACGAGGTACTGGCCCACTTCGGAAACGACAGATTCGCACCACAGACCATAAAGTGGATTGGTCATCGGTCAATCGATTGTCGCCATCATCCGAATGCGAAGTTGGTGTGGCCTGTGCGCATTTCTGCTGGCGCGTTCGGTCCAGGGAAACCGAATCGAGACCTGCTGTTATCGCCCGATCATGCGGTGTTCGTCGATAACGTATTGATCCCAGTAAAGCATTTGATGCTCGGTAGCACGATAATGCAGATTCCTGTGTCTGCTGTGAGCTACTTCCATGTCGAATTGGCGACTCACGCGGTTATTTTGGCGGAAGGACTTGAAGTCGAGAGTTATCTCGATGTCGGTGACCGCGGACAGTTCTTTAATGACGATGTCCCCGCGCTCCATCCCGACGTCGCCTCCCGCATCTGGGAGGCTGACGGTTGCGCACCGCTTGTCATTACTGGCAGGAAGCTTGATGTCGTACGACGACGAATAATGAAGCGAACGACGATTGTTCAGAAAGGGACGATCACTCCCTCGCGACGCACCGCAGCATAGAGCATCTTGAAGGAGGCCTCGCGCTGCTGGTGTGGCGTCAGATTCGGCTTGCGGCCGAGCCCCCACTGCAACAGATCGAGATGGCACTCGCCCTTCTCGGGATGTTGGCGCACCACCATGGCCGATTGTGTCGGCACGACGTTCCAGGACGGCGCCACCTTGGGCAGCGGGTTAGTCGTATGGAACAGCCTGGCCACGGCTTCGGCGGGCAGGAACGAGGCACAGCGTCCGCACATCGGTCTTGTTGATCTGCATCTTGAGCGCCGTCCGCGCATGCCTGGCGTCAAGGGATGTGACTTCGAGCCCCCGCCCACGCAATTCGTGCGCCAGCCCTGGCGTCATGGGACCGGTCTCGACGCCGATACGCGCATCCTTTTCGGCACGCCGACGTACCACCCGCTCGATCTGTTCGGGGTCCGATGTGCACTGACCACGCCAAAGCCTACGACCGGTGCTGTTAACGATGCAGATCGCCGTCAGCTTCTGCGACACGTCCAAACCAATGTAGCGGGTCATCGGTAAGCGGTGCCCCTCCACCCTTCAGAAGACTGCGCTAATTCAGGGTGGTTGTTGGGGTACGCAGAGCCACGGCATCAATTCATCGATGCGGTTTTGCGGCCAGCCATTCACCAGACGTGTCAGCAGGTCGGTGAAATATGCCTGCGGATTGATGCCATTCAACTTGCAGGTCTCGATTAGCGATGCCAGGCATGCCCAGTTCTCGGCGCCTTCGTCGCTGCCAGCGAAGAGGCTGTTCTTTCTCGACAGACAGACCGGCCGCATGGCGCGCTCGACGCTGTTGTTGTCGAGTTCGATGCGTCCGTCGTCAAGGAATCGCTCCAGCCCATCCCAGTGGTTCAGCGCATAGCGGATCGCGTCGGCAGTTGGGCCGCGGGCGGGCAGTTTCGCGATCTGCGCTTCGAACCAGGTGCGCAATTCCGTGACCAGCGGTTTGCTCTCGGCTTGACGCACCGCCAGCCGATCTGCGGCGCTCTTGCCGCGGACACCCGCCTCGATCTCATAAAGTGCGGCAATGCGCCGCAGCGTTTCCACGGCGATCGGCGCCTTCGTCTTGGCCAGGTCGTAAAAGCCCCGACGCACGTGGCTCCAGCAAAAAGCCAGCGTTACCGCAGGTTCAACGGACCTGGTCCCGGCGAGTTTCTTGTAGGCTTGGTATCCATCGCACTGCAGGATGCCGCGGTAGCCGCCGAGCAGCGTATTGGCGTGCACATGTCCCCGGCCAGGCGCGTAGCTGTAAACCACCGCGGGTGGTTCTCTGCCGGCCCAGGGGCGATCGTCGCGCGCAATCGCCCAGAAGTATCCCTGCTTGGTTCGTCCGCGGCCGGGATCGAGCACCGGCACGACGGTCTCGTCGGCGAAGAGCCGCGTCGAGGCGAGCATCATCTCACGCAACCGCACCACCACTGGGGCGACTTCCGCGGCCGCATACCCCATCCAGAACGACAGGGTGGACCGCTCGAGGATGATGCCTTGCCGCGCCATGATCTGCGCCTGGCAATACAGCGGCAGATGATCGGCGTAGCGTGCCACGAGCACATGGGCGATCATCGCCTCGGTCGGAATGCCGCCCTCGATCAGCCGCGCCGGCGCCGGGGCCTGTACGACAGTGCCGGCGCAGGACCGGCAGGCGAACTTCGGACGCTTGGTCACGATCACCCGGAACTGCGCCGGGATCACATCCAACCGCTCCGAGCTGTCTTCGCCGATCAGCGTCATGGTTGCCCGACAGCAGGGGCATGCGGTGTCCTCGGGTGCCAGCGTCACCTCAATCCGCGGCAGATGTGCCGGCAGTGCGCCGCGACTGGCACGCCGCCTGGCGGCTTTGTCGTTGCGCAGCGCGGCATCGCGCTTCTCCGCTTCGGCATCGCCTTGGGCGATCGCCTGCTCAAGGGCTTCCAGGCCCAGTTGCAGTTGTTCCTCCGGCAGACGCTCCGAGCGGGGGCCGAAATGCATGCGTCTGAGTTGCAGCAGCAGATGACGCAGCCGGTCATTCTGTGCCAGCAGGATGTCTCGCTCCGTGACCGCCGCATCGCGCTCGGCGAGTGTCGCATCGCGCTCAGACATTATCGTCAGCACCAGCGCCCGCAATGCTTCAATGCCTTCAGGCAGGCTCTGCATGTCGTCGCGGGGTAAATCCATCACGCGACGAATCCTACGCGGCAACCGATGGTTTGAGAATCCCCTTTGTGGTCTGAACTCGCGTCCAATCGAGCCCGTCGAACAGAGCGGCGAACTCAACAGGCGACAGCTTCATCACCCCATCCATGATCGGCGGCCAGCGGAACGATCCCTGCTGCAACTGCTTCCAGACCAGCACCAGGCCGCTGGTATCCCAGACCAATATCTTCAAGCGGTCGCCGCGCTTGGCGCGATACACTATCACCGCGCCGGAGAACGGATCCTCGACCAGCACCTCCTGCGCCAAGACGGCGAGAGAATGTGCACCTTTGCGGAAATCAATCGGGCGCGTCGCCAGCAGGACGCGCGCACCAGCGGCGACATTGATCACGATCGGGATGCCGACGCGCGCACCGCGCGCAACACTGCGGTCAATTGGACAGCATCATCCATGCTGGACGAGACCCGCACGACAGCGCCCGCAAGCTCGACCTCGATCCCCGCAGCCGCAGACGCCGCACGTCGCATCCCTGCAGTCGGAATGGCTTCGCTCACGATCGGAACGAAGCTGGGCGTTGCCAGCGTTGTCGCTGTCCCGGCCAGGCTCGGCATGTCCTGGCGCATCGCGCGTCGCCAGCCGAATACCTGCTGCGCACAGACCTGCCAGCGTCGCGCAACCTCGGACACGCGCGCTCCTGGCACCAAGGTCTCCGCTACGATCCGGGCCTTCTCATCCGCAGACCAGCGTCGCCGCCGGCCAGGTCCGGTTAGAACCTCAACACGCCGGTATTCGCCCTTCGCGTCGTCGCTAACGTCAAACATAAGGATGGCTCGAAGCCCTCTGCCTCAAGCAAATCAAGCATTTTCAGCGCAGTCATTGAAGAAGGGCGCCAGAGCAGCGCTTACGCTCAAGCAAAACACCGAGGACGTCTAACGCCCGGTGCCCGATCGGTACCGGCGAAAAGACGCCGGCTTCGTCGCGTTGGAACAAACCACCGCCGCGCCGGTCGAAGCGAAAACGCTCAAAGAGGAGAATTTCGCCTTGGTCCGTTTCCTCCACGCCCTATTTCCACCGGTTCGCCGGCCGTTGCCAAGTTTTGCGCGCGATTTAGGACTTTTTATCGCCGCCCCATAGCGCGGACTCGCTCACTTACAGTCCGATCGCCACGCTTTCCCAACCATCATCAGACGTCCCACGCTCTAACTCGGCAAGGGTGCCAACAGTGATGATCAGGTTCACAGGTGTACGGCGAAGACGGCTGTCAAATCCATGTGATCATACACCGGACAGGGCTGCGGCGCAGCGCCCGAGCAAGCGAAGATCAACCGTATCGCGCAAGAAGCCTCAGCTCTTCTATGGTTTCAACGGTTGGCCGGACGAGAGCCAGACCTTCATCGCACTCGCACGGGCCTGGATGGTGACGATGATCGCCACCGTGCTCCTCTGCATCGCGCTTGCGATCGCGCCCGTGTGGGACCGCGCGATCTATATGGATGGGTTACGCGACGCGCTGAGCAGGGATCCGCAGTTGGTGCAATCTTCGGATGGGACGGGGGCGAACGAACGTGCCCCGTCACTTCCAGGTCCGGCCACTTTTCGTGCCTTCTAACGGCAGTTTGTCAGGTATTCAGTCTGTAATGGTGCGTCACGGATCCGTTCCACCGAAACAGTCCCCTGGAGACCAATCGTATCTGCGACGTGTGGGTGTCGGCTACACTCATCTCACCGGCGGCCGCTACTTGGACAGAGACTACAGCGCGAGCTGAGGCATTCCGCGTGCGAGGAGGCACGCAGTATGCCGAAGAGAGGAGAAAGCCAATGCGCGCTCGTCTGGGAGTCACGTTGCGATCGTCGGCTCCAGGCGTCGCAGTGCGCGGCATAGTCGTCTTCGCCGTTCTTGCTGGCCTCGCGCTAGGGTCGCTGAATTCGAGCGCCCTCCGGGCGGCTACCGCGCCGCACTACCCTATCTTCGCCATCAAGAGCTACCTGGGGCGCTGCCTCGCGGCGCAGACGCCGGCCACGTCGCTCGTCATCGCGGATTGCGACAATGCGGCGGACCAGGCCTTCGGCGTCGAGGAAATTGATCCGCAGCATCGGGTCAGGCTGCATCTGGCCGAGCAATGCGTCGCCGCGCAGGCCATGGCGGCTGACGCTGCGGTGCACCTCGAGCCCTGTTCCGACTCCCCCACCCAGATTTTCGCGCTCGACGGCGACAGCATCATCCTGGACGCCAAGCCCGATCTCGTCGTGCGCTTGTCGAACGCGATCACCAAGTCGGGTACGTCCGTCGCCCTCAGCGAACGATGGCTCGGCGACGACGAATTGTGGGACTTGGTGCCGCCAGCCGGCGCGGCCGGGATCCCGACGCGAGGTTTCGTCACGGTTTCCGACACCGCGAGCTTCACTGCGGCGCTCGCCGCGGCCGGCCCAAATAGCGTGATTGAGCTCACGCCGGGCGCCGAACTGGACTTTGAGGACTTGAAGTGTCCCTTCGAGCTCCCGGCGGGCGTGACCGTCAGAGGCAGCCGTCGCGGGACCTTGTTCGGCCCGCAGTTCTGGCTGAAACAGGGACATCTTACGACGCCGACGCAGACCTGCGAGCCCGGGCTTTTCCTGGTCGACCAGCCGCGCAGCCGCATCACCGGCCTGAGAATCCGTGGACCGGGGCGCGACCCCAACGGAAAGATGCCGCCGATGAAGGGCGTCAACGTCGTGGCCGTATCAGTTCAAGCGGGCGCGCGCGTCTATCAGCGTGCGATCGTCGATCACAACGACATTTCCGATTGGGGCGTCTCGGCGATCGATCTCCAGGGCCCCGACGACGACGATGTCGTCTGCCCGCTCGTGCCGCAGACCGACCCGGGCTTCGTTCGCATCGCGCGCAACTTCATCCACGACAATCGCGAAAATCATTACGCGAACGCCGAAGGCTACGGATTGGCGGCCGGTTCGGGCGCCTACCCGCTCGTGTTCGCCAACATGTTCCAAAAGAATGGAACGTCGCTGACGTCCGACGGGGCGGCGCGGAGTGGCTACGTCGCAGAGGCAAATATCTTCCTCTCGGGGAACGACAGCGTCGACGCCGATGTGCACGGTCAGACCAACGACAAGAACGACACGCATCATGACGGCGGCATTTCGGGGCTTTCGGGCCATGTTATTGCCAACAGCTTTCTGCGTACGGACACCGGTGCGAGGCACGAGAACTTTTCCGTCTGGAGCAGTTCTAACTCGCCCGAGACAAGCGCTGCCTTCGTCTTTGAGCTGCATTTTCTGGATTGGGTCGAGGATCAGGACCGACGCAGCACAAGATTGACGCGATGAGATGGGAGACGTCATATGCTGTCCTCTGTAGCACTCCGCCTGGGATATCTGCGGCCGGATTGGTTCATCCTGGCGCTCGCCGGCACCGTTGGGCTTGCTGCGTTGCTACCATGCTCTGGCGCGGCTGCGAGCGTCTTCCACGTGCTTGCCATCTGCGCCATCGGATCGCTGTTCTTCTTGCAGGGTGCACGGCTCTCGCGTGATGCCGTACTCGGTGGGATCACGCACTGGCAACTCCACGTGACCATCGCAATGATCACCTTCGTCCTGTTTCCAACGATCGGTTGGGCGCTGAGCCGTATGTTTCCGCAGTTGCTGCCGCCAACGATCTGGGTTGGTGTGATGTTCCTGTGCGCCCTCCCCTCAACAGTTCAATCGTCTGTTGCCCTGATCTCAATCGCGCAAGGGAATGTCGCCGGTGCAGTGTGTTCGGCCACCTTGTCCACTGTGGCCGGCATAGTGCTGACACCTTTGCTGCTCGGCGCTATGGCGCATCTTCAAGGCGGCCGGATGGCCGTCGGAAACATAGGCCAGGTCCTACTGGAACTGATGGTGCCATTCCTCTGCGGGCACCTGCTGCGACCCTGGGTTGGGCAATGGGCTCAGCGCAATCGCCGCATCCTCGCGGTCACCGATCGGGGTTCGATACTCCTGGTTGTCTACGCTGCGTTCAGTGCTGCCGTCATCAACGGTGTGTGGAACCAGTTGCCGCCCGTTGTCATGGCATTCACGTTGTTGGTTGTTGGACTGCTGTTAATGACTGGGCTGCTGGCAACGATAATAGGTGCGTTCCTCCTCGGGTTCGATCAAAAGGATCGCACAGCGGCAATATTCTGTGGCTCACAAAAATCTCTGATCATCGCCGTACCCATGGCAAATGTCTTACTTCCCGCGGCGATTGTTGGGCCAGTACTTATCCCAATTATGATCTATCATCCGATGCAACTTGTTGTAGGCACATGGCTGGCGAAACGGCTGGCAGAACCAGCCCAGGCAGACGAACAGATTATCGGGATTGAGCCAGCTATGATTGTGCAAGCCATCGCAGCAGCTAGAGAGACCGAACAGGCGAGCTGATTTCATTTCTATTGTCCTGACCGAGATGTGACTGTTTGCTTGCTGTGCCGAACCGATAGAGGATATGCCTCGCCATCACAGACAATAAGTGCAGGGGGAGAAAACGATGTACGACCGGCGGTCACGATCTGGCGGGTACTTTTGTGCGATCTGTGCTTTATTGGCGCTCTTCATCATTGGGCTTGTTCGTTCAGTCCATGCTGATAGCGACGCCTTTGGTCCGCAGGCGGTTGCCACCTTAGAGGGCGAGATTGCTCACGCGCAGCTCATGCGCACTCTTTTCCGAGATGGCCCCGGGAGCAACCAACGGACCCCACCGGTCATCCCTAAGTTTGAACAAGACCCTGACCCAAGCGGCATTGTTGCGACAGTCCAACCCAACGGCCCGACGCAAACCAGCCAGAATCCTTTTTTTCAAAGCCTTGGAACGAACGATCGTACCTGTTTTACCTGCCACCAGCCGCAGGACGGGTGGACCGTCAGCGCGCAACACGTGCAACAGAGATTTGACGCTGATCCGAATGACCCACTGTTCCGCTTGGTAGATGGTGCGACCTGCCCATCCGATGACGTTTCTACCCCCGGGGGTCGCCAACGGGCGTTCGTGCTGCTTTTGAAGAAGGGGTTGATTCGGATCGGATTGCCCATGCCGTCGAGCACCACCCTGCAGTTCCGAGTGGTTTCGGTGAACGACCCCTACAATTGCAACACGAACCCGACCACCGGGCTAACCAGTTCGACAACGGGTATCGTGTCATCTTATCGCCGCCCATTGCCTGCGACTAATCTGGGGTTTCTCAGCACAATTATGTGGGACGGGCGGGAGCCTAGCCTGTTCAGTCAAGCTATCGATGCGACGCTGATCCATGCCCAGGCGAGCACGGACCCGAGTGATGAACAACTGCAGCAAATCGTGACCTTCGAGGGCTGCACGACCGCCGATACCACCAGTCTGTGCGCCGATACACCAGCGGCTGCGGGCGTCTTTACCGCGCAGATCGTCGACAAGAATGCGGGTTTTCTCGCGGCTGCGGGCGCCAATGGCGGACCTGTCGCTGTCGCTCAGCAGGTGGCGAGCTTTTTCATCGGTATCAATGATCCGCTCGGCAACAACCCGAAGAACATTCCGTTCACGTCAATCGTCTTCAACCTCTACGATGCGTGGGGGAATTTGTCTGGCCACAACGATGAGGCTGACGCTCGTGGCGCGATCGCGCGCGGCGAACAAGTCTTCAATACCGTGCCGATCAATATCACCGGCGTCGGCGGCCTGAACGACGCGCTCAACCAGCCGAGCATCAGCGGCTTCTGCGGCACTTGCCACGACACGCCGAACGCCGGAAATCATTCCGTGAAAGCGCCGCTCAATATCGGAATAGCCGACGCCGGCGCAAACGCTCCTCCAGCGCTGGACATTTCAGGGCTGCCAGTCTTTACCCTCTGGTGCACTGAGGGGCCACTAGCCGGCCAAACCTTCCAGGTCACCGATATCGGTCGTGCCACCATCACCGGCCAATGCGCCGATATTGGCAAACTGAAGGGGCCGATCCTACGAGGCCTCGCCGCTCGCGCTCCGTATTTTCATAACGGCTCCGCTGCGACTCTGAGCGATGTCGTGCAATTCTATGATCAGCGCTTCTCTATCGGTCTTACAAATCAGCAAAAATCCGACCTGGCTGCGTTCCTGAACTCGCTTTAGAAATCCAAATTGCGTGCAGGTTTGACGGTAACGCCACTGCGGCGGCTCAAACTCTTGCGGGGACGATGCGGCGCGTTTTGTGAGTGGTTTGGTTACCCAGTTTTGGAGGCCAGAGCCTGGCACTCCGCCAGATGACGAGCGGAATGCCGGTAGCGCTTCGACTTCGCGAGCGGCCCTAGCCCGACGCATGTTCAGATATTTTGCGAAGGTACAACGATGTCGATCGTGCAGAAATCCTGGACATGCGTCCGGCTAGGGCCAATGCTCCCGCCGGTCGCCTCGCTTCAGGGGAAGGCCGGTGTTGATCGAGAAAAGGGAGGATACCCGATGCGGTTGTCGGTCGCTTCATCTGCCCTTGCCGCAGCTTTTGTTCTGACGCCTGTAGCCGCCGGCTACGCACCCGCGTTGTGCCAGGACTTCAGCATAACGAACCAAGAGACGGGGAACGCGGCGCGCCGCGACTTGATGAGGCAATTGCAAGCATGGTGGGACGCGCACGCCTACTATCCCAGACACGCGTCGAACAACGACGAGGGAGGCACTCTCAAAGTCCACCTCGTGATCCACCCTGACGGCAAGATCTGGATGGTCAATATGGTAGGAAGCTCGGGATCGCCCTCGCTCGACACGGCGGGTAACTCGGTGTTCCGCGGAGGGTCCGTACGGCCGTTTCCGGAGGGCGAGCCGAAGGCCGATATAGAAGACATTTCGCTGCACTACGTCCTGGCACACCGGCGCGATCAGCCGGTGGCTGCCGGTTACACGCCAGTGTCGTCCAGGAGCCCCTTCACCATAACAAACGATCCGGTCAAGTCGCCTGTCCTTGAAACAATGCTGCAAAAAAAATGCACCGGAACGCAGGTGCTGGGGGGGATACCAAATTACCCTATTTACGGAATGCGTTCTTGGACCCAGGCAATCTTCTTTCGCAAGCCTGATGGCACGCCATGGGTCAAGTTTTATGAGAGGGGAAATCCCGTCCTCTCTCCGGTGACAGAAGTAGGCAAGATGGTGACGTGGACTGGTCCACAAGAGTTTTTTGGGCCGAACCCTAATTATAGTTTCTGGCTTCAGTACACCGTATGGCCTGACGGCGATAATCATCTCAGAGGAGCCATCGGCACCCGTCTGACTAATGCATCTGGCATCGTATTTAATAGGAATCTGGCGGGAAACTACATCGATCTTACCTGCGCAACAGAAGCCTTGCCTACGATCACATGGAATGATTGGCTTGCGCAGAGCAAGGTTACGTCACCTGTTAATCTTTCATCCAGTGATCCACCCTGACGGCAACATCTGGATTGTCGATGTGGCGGAAAGCTCGGGATCGCACTCGCTTGAAATGCCGGCCAGCCGGTCACTAAGCCCGATGAGAAGGCCGAGGCGATCGCGACCTACATCCCGTGGGGCCGAGAAGATGCGCCGGCAGCGCCGCGCCACGCCAGCCTGCTCGTGTTCGTCGAAATCAACTGCTTTCGCCCCGGCGATCCACAGCATTGCGCGAGCCAAGGCGTGCAGCTTTCCGTCGCCACGGCCCACAGAGGTGGCTGGGCGAATCTGAACAGTCCGATAAGTGGAATCCCTGCCTGATTGCGGCGCTGATGCCGCGTAGCAGGAGGGAGCATGTCGAGACGATCACGGCGGAACCATAGCCCTGGATTCAAGGCGAAGGTGGCCTTGGCTGCGATCAAGGGTGAGAAGACGCTGGCGGAGCTGGCGCAGTTGCATGACGTGCATACGACGCAGATCGCGGCATGGAAGGCGCAACTGCTGGAGGGAGCGGCCGGCGTGTTCGGCTCGCGGTTCGCCGGCGCAGCCGTCGGACCGCGGTGCGGACCTGAAGACGCTGCACGCGAAGATCGGCGAGCTGACGCTGGAGAACGATTTTTTGTCGGCCGCGCTCGGCAAGGCGGGTTTGCCGAGCGCAAAGCGATGATCGACCGCGGACACAGGCTGGCATTGAGCCGACAGGCCGAGCTGCTGGGGATCAGCCGCGGCAGCCTGTACTACGATCCTTGTCCGGTGTCGGCCGCCGATCTGGCGATCATGCGGCGGATCGACGAATTGCATCTGGACTACCCGTTCGCGGGCAGCCGGATGCTGCGTGATCTGCTGCGCGGCGAGGGCATCGCGATCGGTCGGGAGCGGGTCACGACGATGATGCGGCGGATGGGGATCGAGGCGATCTATCGCCGGCCACACACGTCAAAACCCGCAGATGGGCACAAGGTTTTTCCCTATCTGCTGCGTGGCGTGCCGATCGAGCGGCCGAACCAGGTGTGGGCGATGGATATCACGTACATTCCGATGGCTCGCGGCTTTGTCTACCTGACGGCGGTGGTGGACTGGTTCAGCCGGCGGGTTCTTGCCTGGCGGGTGTCGATCAGCATGGAGGTCGATTTCTGCCTGGACGCGCTCGATGAGGCGCTTGCCCGACACGGCCGGCCGGAGATCTTCAATACCGACCAAGGCAGCCAGTTCACCAGTGCGGCGTTCACCGGCGCTGCTGTTGGGGAACGCGATCAGGATCAGCATGGATGGCCGCGGTTCGTGGCGCGACAACGTGTTCGTCGAACGGCTGTGGCGGTCGGTCAAATACGAAGAGGTCGTGTGCTGTGAACGTTTCGTCTCCACTTGAGACGGAGCGGAGCTTTACCGGAGATGGGGGACGGCCCCCCGAAGTCGGCCTGCAGGGGCAGGCTTCAAACCGCCACAAGCTGCGAGGGTAAAGAGCCTTCGTGGTGAGCGTTGCTGGAAAAGGCGGAAGCTATTCCGTCAGGTGGGTCTTGAGGAGACGAACGCGAGTAAACCGCTGATGACGTGTCGTTACGTATTCAACCGACGTCGAAACCGGGATCCGGATCTCTATCCCGCGAGCAAGGGTTGGGCGATGCCTGCTGACGGCCCAACTGGCGTCCGGCATGAAGGCGGCGTGACCTCAAGACAGGCTTCGGTAAGGAACACAGGAACCTGTCGTCCCGATGTGAAGGGAGAAACCCAAGCGGTTAGTCACCGTAAGGGTCTGAGTACCGATGCGGGGCACAGGGGCGGAGGCGCCCGTAGTAGGGGTGATGGTTCTGTAATGGGACCGGACCGAAGGGGCGTCGTCATTCAGCTCTATCCCGGTGGCAACCCGCAAGGGGATGACCGCCATGGATAGAGCGAAGCCGTTTTGTATCGCCAAACGCGAGGTGTGGGAAGCGTACAAGCAAGTGAAGGCCAACCGAGGGGCGGCTGGTGTTGACGGACAGTCTATCGAGGACTTCGACAGAGATTTGAGTAAGAACCTCTACCGGATCTGGAATAGGATGTCGTCCGGAAGCTACTTTCCGCCACCCGTGCGCCGTGTTGACATACCGAAAGGCGATACCGGAGGAACCCGGCCGCTCGGGATACCGACGGTCTCCGACAGGATCGCCCAGATGGTGGTCAAGCGGCACTTGGAACCGATCCTGGAACCGGTATTCCACCGGGACTCTTATGGATATCGGCCTGGGAAGTCGGCGCATGACGCACTCGTCAAAGCCCGGCAGCGTTGCTGGGCTTACGACTGGGTGCTCGACCTCGACATCAAGAGTTTCTTCGATGAGATCGATTGGGAACTCCTGATGAAAGCGGTGCGGCGACACACGGACTGCCCATGGGTGCTGCTCTACCTTGAACGGTGGCTGCGGGCGCCCGTGAGCATGCCGAACGGTGACTTGGTTGACAGGGAAAGAGGGACCCCGCAGGGGGCTGTGGTTAGCCCCGTGCTGGCGAACCTCTTTCTCCACTATGCGTTCGATTGCTGGATGCAACGAGAATACCCGACCATCCCGTTCGAACGCTACGCTGACGACGCGATCTGCCACTGCGCGAGCGAAGCCCAGGCGCTTGAGCTACGTCAGGCACTGGAACAGAGGTTTGCGGCGTGTCGGCTACGGCTGCACCCGGAGAAGACCAAGATCGTCTACTGCAAGGATGCCAATCGTCCCGGGGAATACCCGGAGCGATCATTCGACTTTCTCGGCTATACATTTCGGTCGAGATCGGCGATTGGCCGCAACCAAAAGCGCTTTGTCAGCTTCATCCCGGCGGTCAGCGATAAGGCTGCCAAAAGGATACGGCTGGAGGTGCGGTGGTGGCGAATGCATCTGCGCACCGATCTTGAGCTGGACGAAATCGCCAATTGGACCCGCCCCATCCTCTCCGGATGGGTGCGCTACTATGGGCGGTTCTACCCCTCGAAGCTTCGCGAGGAACTCCGCACGATTGACGCTTTCATCGTGCGATGGGTGTCTCGCAAATACAAACGGTTCCGGGGACATACGTTGGCGGCCTGGGATTGGTTGCGCTCGCTCAAGCGGCGCAACCCAACCATGTTCGCCCACTGGACCCTGGGGCAAGCGGCTGGATGATGGGAGCCGGATGAATCGAGAGGTTCACGTCCGGTTCTGAGAGAGCGCGGGGCTGCAATGCCCCGCGCCACTCACCTACCTGCGCGCCTATGACAGCGTGGCCGAGGCGCGCGGCTCGATCGGCGATTATCTGGCCTTCTACAACCGCAAGAGGCCTCACTCGAGCCTGGACGGTCGGACGCCTGACCAGGCGTATTTTGGTGGCCTGGCGCTGGCGGAGGCCGCATGATGTTCGCCGCCGTGGTGGGGCATTGCTCCGGTCGGGCTACGCCCTCCCTACGCAACGCCCCACCACGGCAATCGATGGAGATAGTTCGCGGGGAAACCATCTATCGGAACCGAAACGCTGTTCAGACCAACCCGGCCACCTCAAGCTTCGCTTGATGGTGTGGCCTAGCGATAACGGATCAACCGGCGTTGCCAAGGCATCAGCGGACGCGTCCACTCGGTTATCGAGCAACGGATTGTCACGACGGCTTTCCTCGAGAAGCTGAATGATCTTGGCCAGCTTCTGCTCGCCCAGGATCGCAAGTTCGAGTGTCATTTGCTCCCTGTGCTCCGCAAGTTGATCGTCTCTCCGGTGCGTCATCAGAATCAGGGCCGTAATGCAAAGAGCCATAAGTGAGACGACCAGCTCCAACCAGGAGAAGGGCGGCGGGCCTATCGGTGTGTGGCCGAAAGCGAGCGCCGAAAGATTGCCGCCGATCCAGCTGTCGTGTTGCCGAAAACTACCGGAAAAGTGCTCGTTCACGGGGTTGCTGCCATTTATTGTCGGAATTTGCGCGCGCCAGATGGGAGTGGAAAAAACTTGGTCTTTCCGCCTGGGCCGTGGACGATTGGCCGGTTCAGTCGGGGAGATGCTGTCGTGGAATGGCGGATCAAGCTCGAGGCGAGGACCGGTTGGGGCGAGGTCGAAACCATAGAGGTCGCGCACTTCAAGCGGCGCGTCGTTGGTTTGACGGCCGAGGAGATCGGCGTGTCCCTCGACGAAGCGAAGCAGGTGCTGGCCGAGCTGCAGCGTTACGTGCTTCAAACCCAGATGAAGGAGTACACATTTTGCACCCGTGTCTGTCCGGCATGCCTCAAGATGCGCCGCCAGCGCGATTGCCGCACGCGGACCATCCAGACGCTGTTCGGGACGGTGACGGTCGAGGCGCCGCGGATCGGCATCTGTCCGTGTTCGAACACGATGGGGTTCGTCGATCTGTCGTTCTCGTCGCTTGCGGATTTGCTCCCCGACCGCTGCACGCCCGAGCTGCGCCGGATCCAGGCTGAACTCGGCGCCCGGCACTCATTCCGGGAAGCTGGGCGGCTGATGTCAAAACTCTTGCCGTGCTCGCCGACCAACCATGCGACGATCCGCAATCGGACGCACCGGGTCGCCGCCGAGATCGAAGCTTCGTCCGACGCGGAGACGGGAGATCCATCCCCGTCGAGCAAGGAAACCGTGGTGATGATTGACGGCGCCCACATTCGCGCCGTGCCTGGTCACCAAACGCGGCATCTGGATGTAACAGTGGGTAAGGTCGAAGTAGCCGGTCGCAAGCCATGTCGCTTCGCATTCGCGCCAAAGGGTGCGGATCGTCCCCTCGACATTTTGCGAGCTACGCTCAGCGCGCAGGGTTGGCGTCCTGGCCAGAAAGTAACCGTGATCAGTGACGGGGAAGCGTTCCTTCCCAATCTGGTACGGGCCGCGACCAGAGAGCCGGTGCGGCATATCCTCGATTGGTTTCATCTCTCGATGCGCATGCGCCCGATCGAGCAGATGCTACGCGGGCTCTAGTTCGCGATATTCAGGTTGGTCCGCTGCAGGCGGCCCAGGCCTCGATCGAGCGTATCCGACACCTGCTGTGGCATGGCCGACCAGCGCAAGCGGATCTAGAGTTGATGCGCTTTGCCCGTCACTCGCAAGACGTTGCTCATAGGAACACCGACCCTGAGCAGGTAGTGACGAAAGATCTCCTGCGTCACTGCGCTGAACTGCGGAGCTACGTGCGAAACAACCGCCGAGCCATTGTCAGCTATCATCGCCGCTACCACAGCGATCGTCCGATTTCGACATCGCGCGCCGAGGGATGCGTTGACGAGATAGCCAATGCGCGCATGGGCAGGCGCCAGCGAATGCGATGGTCGCCACGAGGCGCTCATCGCGTTGCCGTCGTGAGAGCTGCTGTTCTTGATGGCCGGCTCGGAGCGATTTCGCGCGACCAGGTGGCAGCCTAACCGACCAGGATTTTTCCACTCCCAGGTCTGCAGCGTGGACGAACACCGCACACGCCGACTGATGACAATAGGGCGACTGTGACCAAGTTCGCCGCGGTGGGCTGGTCGCAGGAACTGATTGCCCATTATCTGCGCATCGCGAAAGCGACACTGCAAGTCCATTACGCCGACGAGTATCGCAGAGGGAGAATGGAGGCGGACTTACGGGTTGGTATCAACCTGTACAACGCAGCAACAGGCGACCCGAAACACCGGACGACGGTTACTTCTGCGATTTGGTGGACGAAAGCTCGCATGGGCTGGAAGGCGACAGGGCCGGGCGCGCCTGTTGAGAAGCCTGCCCCGAATGCCGCCGTCATCGTCGTGCTTCCGGATAATGGTCGGGGTAACTCGTCGCTACCGACGCAACAGGACCATCTCCGAGGGTAGGGGAACGCGTCGGAACGGCCCCGTTCCGCCGCCGAAGGCGAATTTGACCGCCCGGAGGAGGAGTGAAGGAGATCTAACTCAGTAGCCAACGCAGCATCGCGGTTCGCGTCGGGTGGGGCGCGGACCTACGGTCCCCAGCCCCCTACAACTGAATCGCGCCCCATTGCCGCCGCTCAGACGAGTGATACCGTTTCTTCGTAGCGGTCATTCGTGGGCGCTGCAGCAAATGGCTGGGTCGAGTGCGAAGCGGCCTTCGGCCATGCCAAGACCTCTCCGCTTGCAATGAATGATGCGGCAATGCGAACAATCCATCCGAAGGTCAAAGAACAAGAATCAGGAGCTCGGGATGGCGGAGGAGTTAGCCTTCAAGGACGAGGCGGCGGCGGAGTACGACCGCGCCTTCGCGCACGTCACCGCGCATTTCATGCCCTTCCTGTTGCGGGCCGCCCATATTGCACCGGGTATGCACGTCCTTGACATCGCGACGGGCACGGGGCTTTCGGCCGAGGCGGCCCTCGCCGCCGTCGGCCCCACCGGCCATGTCACTGCCGCTGATGTCTCGCCGGCCATGGCCGAGAAGGCGCGGGAGCGTCTTGGCAAAGCGCCGAATGCTTCAGTCTCTGTGGAGGATGGGCAGGCGCTTTCGTTCGCGGATTGCAGTTTCGATGCGGTACTGTGCAATCTCGGGCTGATGTTCTTCCCCGACCCGGTGCGGGGCCTCTCCGAGTTTCGTCGCGTGCTTCGCCCCGGCGGTCGCGTGGCCGTCTCGGTAAATACCGTCGTCGAGCGCTCTTACAACCATCAGATCAACGAAATCATCGCACGACATAGGCCAAGTCTGGCCGAGGCCGTCACTCGCACTTTCGCGCTCGGCGAAGCGTCGCGACTCCGATCTCTCTTCGATGAGGCTGGCTTGGTGGACATCGAGACCCATACTGTGAGGCACACCTTCGTGCTGCCGTCATTCGATGCCTATTACGGCCCCTTTGAACGCGGTGGGGCTTCCACTGGCCAGGCACTCGCGGCACTGCCGGAGGAGATACGCCGCGCCGTGCGGGAGGAAGTGCGGCGCGACCTCGCCGACACGGGCGGGCCTGTCGAGGCGGAGGCGGAGTATCGGATCGCCAGTGCGCGAAGGTAGCGAGATTGTACTGGTAGGCTGATAGCCTTCAACCCAGTCCGGGGGACTGGAGGGGCGGCCGATGATGGTTTATTCGGTCCGATATATCCCGCGACTGAAAGGACCCGCCATGAACATCCGCCACACTCCCACACGGTAGCCGCGCCATTCGGCCCCTATAGTCACGCGGTCGAAGTGCCCGAGGGCTCTCGGCTCCTCTACATCTCCGGCGAGGTTGGCGGGCTCCCCGACGGCACGGTGCCTAAGGGGATCGAGGCCCAGGCCGAGGCCTGCTGGCGGAACATCATCGCCATCCTGGCGGACGCCAGGATGGGGATCGGGGATCTCGTAAAGATCACCACTTACTTGGTTCGCTCGGAAGATGTGGTCGCGGCCGGCGCAGCACGCGCAAAACACTTCGGTGATGCACGTCCCGGCTCGGCGACGATCATCGTCAAAGCGCTGGTCAATGCGGCGGTTGCTGATCGAGATCGAGGCGGTTGCGGCGGGTGCCGCTCGCCCACGCTGATCTATTTCGCAACGCCCGGCGGAATGTCAGTCGAAATCATAATCGACGACTTCCTCGGTAGACGGATCATGTGGACAATCGCCGCCGAGGCACGGCGTCTCCGCCCGAAAACAATGTACTGAACCCGCGGGACATATCGATGCCCGGCGCTAAACCTTCTGCTTCAGATCATAGCCTCCTGCTACCGCCTTGACGATGTGTTCAGGCTTGATGGGCGTTGCATTGAACTCGGCGCAGAACATGGCAAGCGCATCGGAGATTGCATTCGCAATGGCCGCGGGTGGGGCAACAGCGCCACCTTCGCCAACACCCTTAACACCCAACGGGTTGAGCAGGGACGGGGATTCCTGGTGACGCAACTCCATGCTTGGGCTGTCGCTCGCTCGCGGCAGCGCATAATCCATCAGCGATCCAGTGAGGAGCTGCCCCTGTTGGTCGTAGATGAACTCCTCGAGAAGAGCGCCGCCCAGACCCTGAACAGAGCCACCGACGATCTGCCCCTCCACCAGCATCGGATTGATCACCACGCCGCAGTCATGCGCCACGACATATTTCTCAATGCCGATCTGGCCGGTAGTGACATCCACCTCGACCAGTGCGAGATGAGTGGCGTTGGACCAGGTGACAGTTGGTGGTTCCCAGTAGAAGCTTTCCTCCAGGCCTGCGTCGATGCCATCCGGCCGGCGATGATCCCAACCGGGGCGTGCGGCTTGTGCCACGTTGGCGAGCGTTACCTCCAACCCCGGGACGCCAACAACACCAACCTTGCCATCGCGTAGCTCAAGATCGGCTGGAGCGCATTCCATCATGTTCGCGCCTATCGCGAACACCTTGGTGCGGAGCCGCTCGCTGGCGTGGTGGATGGCCGCGGACAACGTAACGGTGCTGCGGCTGGCGATACGTGCCGAACCCGATCGCGATCGGCGACGTGTCGGCGAGTGATATGATGACATCGTGGGGATCGACCGCCCAGGTGTCGGCCGCAACCTGTGCGAAGATCGTCTCCATACCCTGTCCCTGGGGACAGGCGCCCGAGGTGACATAGATCGTGCCATCGGCTCGATGCGCACGGTGGCGCTTTCGAACGGCCCGACGCCGGTGCCCTCGACATAGCTGGCGATGCCCAGTCCAAGATGGCGACCCTGCCCGTCGTGCCTCGCGTTGGCGCGAGCGGAACGAGGAAGTCCGCCGATCGCCTCCAGCGCGTTGTTGAGACTCCAGGGAAGTCTCCGCTATCGTAAACCACCGGTTCGCCGTCGCGATAGGGAATGCCCATCGGATACGGCATCTCCTCCGCGCGGATCATGTTGCGTCGTCTGACTTCGGCCGGCTCGAGGCCAAGCGTGCCCGCGATCAGGTCGATCGTGCGTTCCATGGCGAACGCCGCCTCGGGGCGTCCGGCGCCTCGATAGGGTGCGTTCGGCACCTTGTTGGTCGCGGCGAACGTGCCGTGGCAGCGAAGTTCGCTATCTTATAGGGCCCGAGCAAATGCACCGCGGTGTTGTAGGCAATACCGGCGCCAACCGGGTTCCAGGCGCCACAATCGACCAGGAACTTGTCGCGGAACGCCAGGTAATGTGGCCATCGTTATCAAACCCAACCTCGACGTCATGCAACTGGTCGCGTGAATGCGCGGCGCTGATGAAATGTTCCTGGCGTTCCTCGATCCAGCGTACCGGGCGGCCTACCAGGCGGGCCACGATCGGGATGACGAGGTCCTCGGGATAGACGTGTCCCTTGACGCCGAAGCCGCCACCGACGTCGAGTGCCAGGCAGCGCACGCGCGATTCCGGGAGTTGCAGGATCGCGGCGGCCTCGCGCCGCACCGCATGCACCATCTGCGTGGACGACCATATCGTTACGGAGTCCGTCCTCCGGTCGTACGCGCTGACGACACCTCGGCATTCCATCGGCATGCCGGTGTAGCGATGCGAATAGAAGCGGCGGTGCAACCGGTGAGGTGCCTGCGCCAGCGCGGCGGCGGCATCGCCCTTGGCGACCGAGAATTCGCCGATGAGGTTGGTGCGGAATTGCTCGTGCACCAGCGCGCTTCCAGCTTCCAGCGCGGCCGCTGCGTCAACCACGGCGGGCAGCGCTTCGAGATCGATGCTCACGTGTTCCGCGGCATCCCGTGCCTGGTAGCGGCTCTCCGCC
>CAVTEC010000012.1:0-69467 GCA_963733475.1 uncultured Alphaproteobacteria bacterium
CCCCTCCACCCTTCAGAAGACTGCGCTAATTCAGGGTGGTTGTTGGGGTACGCAGAGCCACGGCATCAATTCATCGATGCGGTTTTGCGGCCAGCCATTCACCAGACGTGTCAGCAGGTCGGTGAAATATGCCTGCGGATTGATGCCATTCAACTTGCAGGTCTCGATTAGCGATGCCAGGCATGCCCAGTTCTCGGCGCCTTCGTCGCTGCCAGCGAAGAGGCTGTTCTTTCTCGACAGACAGACCGGCCGCATGGCGCGCTCGACGCTGTTGTTGTCGAGTTCGATGCGTCCGTCGTCAAGGAATCGCTCCAGCCCATCCCAGTGGTTCAGCGCATAGCGGATCGCGTCGGCAGTTGGGCCGCGGGCGGGCAGTTTCGCGATCTGCGCTTCGAACCAGGTGCGCAATTCCGTGACCAGCGGTTTGCTCTCGGCTTGACGCACCGCCAGCCGATCTGCGGCGCTCTTGCCGCGGACACCCGCCTCGATCTCATAAAGTGCGGCAATGCGCCGCAGCGTTTCCACGGCGATCGGCGCCTTCGTCTTGGCCAGGTCGTAAAAGCCCCGACGCACGTGGCTCCAGCAAAAAGCCAGCGTTACCGCAGGTTCAACGGACCTGGTCCCGGCGAGTTTCTTGTAGGCTTGGTATCCATCGCACTGCAGGATGCCGCGGTAGCCGCCGAGCAGCGTATTGGCGTGCACATGTCCCCGGCCAGGCGCGTAGCTGTAAACCACCGCGGGTGGTTCTCTGCCGGCCCAGGGGCGATCGTCGCGCGCAATCGCCCAGAAGTATCCCTGCTTGGTTCGTCCGCGGCCGGGATCGAGCACCGGCACGACGGTCTCGTCGGCGAAGAGCCGCGTCGAGGCGAGCATCATCTCACGCAACCGCACCACCACTGGGGCGACTTCCGCGGCCGCATACCCCATCCAGAACGACAGGGTGGACCGCTCGAGGATGATGCCTTGCCGCGCCATGATCTGCGCCTGGCAATACAGCGGCAGATGATCGGCGTAGCGTGCCACGAGCACATGGGCGATCATCGCCTCGGTCGGAATGCCGCCCTCGATCAGCCGCGCCGGCGCCGGGGCCTGTACGACAGTGCCGGCGCAGGACCGGCAGGCGAACTTCGGACGCTTGGTCACGATCACCCGGAACTGCGCCGGGATCACATCCAACCGCTCCGAGCTGTCTTCGCCGATCAGCGTCATGGTTGCCCGACAGCAGGGGCATGCGGTGTCCTCGGGTGCCAGCGTCACCTCAATCCGCGGCAGATGTGCCGGCAGTGCGCCGCGACTGGCACGCCGCCTGGCGGCTTTGTCGTTGCGCAGCGCGGCATCGCGCTTCTCCGCTTCGGCATCGCCTTGGGCGATCGCCTGCTCAAGGGCTTCCAGGCCCAGTTGCAGTTGTTCCTCCGGCAGACGCTCCGAGCGGGGGCCGAAATGCATGCGTCTGAGTTGCAGCAGCAGATGACGCAGCCGGTCATTCTGTGCCAGCAGGATGTCTCGCTCCGTGACCGCCGCATCGCGCTCGGCGAGTGTCGCATCGCGCTCAGACATTATCGTCAGCACCAGCGCCCGCAATGCTTCAATGCCTTCAGGCAGGCTCTGCATGTCGTCGCGGGGTAAATCCATCACGCGACAAATCCTACGCGGCAACCGATGGTTTGAGAATCCCCTTTGTGGTCTGAACTCGCGTCCAATCGAGCCCGTCGAACAGAGCGGCGAACTCAACAGGCGACAGCTTCATCACCCCATCCATGATCGGCGGCCAGCGGAACGATCCCTGCTGCAACTGCTTCCAGACCAGCACCAGGCCGCTGGTATCCCAGACCAATATCTTCAAGCGGTCGCCGCGCTTGGCGCGATACACTATCACCGCGCCGGAGAACGGATCCTCGACCAGCACCTCCTGCGCCAAGACGGCGAGAGAATGTGCACCTTTGCGGAAATCAATCGGGCGCGTCGCCAGCAGGACGCGCGCACCAGCGGCGACATTGATCACGATCGGGATGCCGACGCGCGCACCGCGCGCAACACTGCGGTCAATTGGACAGCATCATCCATGCTGGACGAGACCCGCACGACAGCGCCCGCAAGCTCGACCTCGATCCCCGCAGCCGCAGACGCCGCACGTCGCATCCCTGCAGTCGGAATGGCTTCGCTCACGATCGGAACGAAGCTGGGCGTTGCCAGCGTTGTCGCTGTCCCGGCCAGGCTCGGCATGTCCTGGCGCATCGCGCGTCGCCAGCCGAATACCTGCTGCGCACAGACCTGCCAGCGTCGCGCAACCTCGGACACGCGCGCTCCTGGCACCAAGGTCTCCGCTACGATCCGGGCCTTCTCATCCGCAGACCAGCGTCGCCGCCGGCCAGGTCCGGTTAGAACCTCAACACGCCGGTATTCGCCCTTCGCGTCGTCGCTAACGTCAAACATAAGGATGGCTCGAAGCCCTCTGCCTCAAGCAAATCAAGCATTTTCAGCGCAGTCATTGAAGAAGGGCGCCAGAGCAGCGCTTACCCTTAATAGGATCGTAAACTCTGATCATTTCGTAAACCTGCCAGGAGAGAGCGAGCAGAGTGGCGCACAGAAGCATAATGGTCAGGGATTCTCGGACAATCTTACCGTCATCTTCGCGACGCTCTTCGGTGCGATTGGCGCGGGCTTGACTATTTATGGCGTAAATCAAAGCCGCGAAATCGGGGGAGGCGCGGCCCTGTTGGTCGTAGCCGCTTTCCCGTTCTTCGCGGTCGCCAGCTATTTCATTGTTGCTCTGGTCGATCATTCTTTGCCGCTGCCGTTCGGACTTTGACCGCAAAAACAGCGAGAAATGTGCGAAGGTTACGATCCATACACCAGCCGCTATCAAAGCGGCGAGAAACAAAAATGGATGCACCTAGATTTCCTCTAGCTTCACCCCTTCGCGTCCGAGTGCAGCCAGTGTTGCCAAAAGCCAAGTCGCGGCGAAGGTTCCGCGCCGAAGCTTAGCCTTAACGGATGCTTCTGTCTCCGCAATTAATCCATGTTCCTTTAGGTGTTCCGCTAAATCGGCATAAGTCATCCCCGCCCGCTTTAGCTCAGCCTTGACGAAGCGCGAGGCGCGTAATGCTAACTCTTCCTCGGTTGCTGCCAATCCCATAATGTCCGCTCCAAACGAGAAAGTATCATATACGCGCCTTTTGTGATTGACAAGCTCCCTGCGTAGGTTCATATTCGCGCCATAAGACGCGGGTACGGAACTCATGTCCTCTCACCTCCTTCTCTCAGCCAAGGCCCGGACGCTCTCTCTGAGCGCAGTCCTGCGCATGAGCGAGGAACAGGCGGAAGCGGCGTTCCGTGGCATCCGTTGGCACACCACGAACGGCAATCCAGTCTGCCCACACTGCGACTGCGAGACGGTCTACGACTGCCGGAAGGCCAACGGCGCGCCGCGTTGGCGCTGCAAGGCGTGCCGGAAGGATTTCAGCGTCACCAGCGGGACCCTGTTCGCCTTCCACAAGATGCCGCTGCGGAACTACCTCGCGGCCATCGCGATCTTCTGCAACGAGGTCAAGGGCAAGTCTGCGTTGGCTCTCTCCCGCGATCTGGACGTGCAGTACAAGACAGCCTTCGTCCTGGCCCACAAGCTTCGTGAGGCGATGGCATCCGAACTCAAGGGCATGCAGCTCGGCGGCGACGGCGAGACGGTCGAAGTCGATGGTGGCTATTTCGGCGGCTACATCAAGCCGGCCAACCATCGTGAAAACCGGCGTGGATCGTCGCCTCGCCAAGCACCAGACCGGCAAGCGCCAGGTTGTCGTTGTGATGCGTGAGCGTGGCGGTTCCACCCTCCCGGCCGTGTTCAAGTCCGAGAGCGCCGCGCTGGGCTGGATTTCCTCGCGGGTGGCCAAGGAAACCCGTCTGATGGCGGACGAAGCCCCCTCATGGAACGATCTGCACGCCCGCTACGCTATGGAGCGGATCGACCACGGGCAGTCCTACAGCCTGTCAGGCGGCATCTACACGAACGGCGCCGAAGAATTCTTTAGCCGCATGCGCCGCGCCGAGATTGGCCATCATCACCACATCGCGGGCGCCTATCTGGTCCGCTACGCGCAGGAAAGCGCGTGGCGCGAGGATCACCGTCGGGTGGACAACGGCACGCAGGTCCAAGCCGTCATGGGGCTGGCGATGGCGTGCCGTCCGTCAGTGGACTGGTGCGGATACTGGCAGCGGTGTTCACGTTAACCTAAACAGCCCACTCAGTGGGCGGGATGGCCCTTCAGGAAGGCTTCGCGATCAATCATGGCCTCCGGATGATCGGCGCCTGGACCAAAAATTATCTCGAAGTGTTGTGCGCCAAGTATGCTCGCGAAGTTGCGCTTGGACCGCTCCAACGCATCTTCCAGCCGCGCCAGATAAGCTTCGGGTCCAATCTCCCCAGCCCTTAACTCGGATGCAATCTGCCGCTGCTCTTTCCGCAGAGAACTCTGGGCAGCGTACAACCGGGAAAAAGTTTGCTCATCAAGCGAGCGCCCGAGCTTCAGTCTCACCAGCGCGTCAAGTTCTCGTGCGCCGACCTCCTCCGGCGAATAATTGGCCAAAGGCAAGCTGCTCACGGTCCGATCATAGGCGGCTTTGGTGCTCATGGGATCGCCTCGCGTAGCTTGATTTGCTGCTCCTGCGGAAGCGGAAGCAAGCGTCGTGCCGGACGGCATACAGCGCTGCAATTCTGGCCAAGGTGTGGGGTATACGCCGTACACCGTCGTTGACCAAGCGTACCCCAAGCAGCCGCCCACCGTCGTGCCTGAAGGATAAAGGACACGGTTTGCAGCTTGGTGACAAACACCATCGACCAGATATACAAGGCCAGCGTACATTGAGTGAAACGGCACTGCGCCCGGTACAATGGGGTTGGATAGGCAATCCGCAACTATCGAACTTCCCCTGCCGGAAACGAGGCGGCGTCCTCCTGCATCTCGGCCAAAGCATCCCCATCGCAAGCTGCAAGAACTCACGACGTACGTGTGGTGCCACCAAGGGGTTCGCTCGGCTGGGAGAACCCAACCCTCCAGGGTTGCAGATGCAATACCTGCCATATCGTTTGCTTCTTCCCCCCGAGAGCATCCTATACATCGTTCACTCACGGACACGGGAGCTAATCACGCTATTCGTGATCATGCCAATAGAAAAATGAAACCGTCTTTTTTTCGATCCGAGCGCCTTACCGACTCATCCCCCGTGTCGCATTCCCCTTTCCGACCTTCATCGTCACGCCTCGCGCGCCCAGCGCCAGTAGCGTGTTGGGCGGCCGGCTCTTGGTCGGCTTGAACGTCAGCCGGTCAGGTAGCGGCGCAGTAGCGACCAGTCTAAGGTCTTGATTCGGCCGCGGAATCTAACTAGGTAGTGGTACGCGACAACGCCCCGACATCCTCTGTCAAGGACATCGGGGCGTCTGGGTGGCCGCACATGGAACGGCTCCCACTACCAGATGGCTTACGCCGACGGCTGGTAGACCTCTTGGGCGGCGGATGCCGTAATGGCGTCCGCCGCCGAACCCTGCGGATCAATCAAAAACCAGCGTTTGCCCTCGCGCATGTACTTCTTCCCCTCATTGCGCCGCAGTTCATTGCCTATGCTGGTGGCCGACACGTCCTCAACCTGATCGGCGTACTGCTTCAACTGATGCTGGGTAAGACCTGCTCGCTGCGTTAGCGCGTCATTGAGGATGCGCCCAACCGTGCCACGGGGAGCGCGCCCAGATTTATTCTTTAGCTCAAGCTTCGGTTGCTGCTCCGCTTCCACAGAGCGGGCGAGAATTTCTGAAAAATGGGGAGGTTGGGGTATCGACAGGGGCGCCCCGGCCGCCCGAAGGATCAAATCGCGCATAGCTTCAGCCCCGTCAGCATAACCCTGCCGATAGGCGTCCTGGACGAGCTTATTCAACGTTTGGCCTGCCACCCTCAACGTGGTTGCCACCCCACTTAAAAGTCGTTGTAAGAAGCTTCCGCTGTCGCTCACTTGTGCCCTTATAGATTGCGCTTCCCTGACATATTGGGGCGCCGGTTACGTTGACGCAATACCTCATTCGCACGTTTGGCGCATTTTATCTGCTGGCGCCAGAATGACTCAAAAATGAGTCAATCCAGTCAGCTACCGTACCACCAACCTATGCCGGCTCGCATTCCAAGTCCCCGACTTCACCACCAGCCTTCGCTTACCCCAGGTCGTCATCATTGACGACAGGCGCCTACGGGTTTGCCGCATCACCCCAGGCGTCGGGTAAGGGCATCCCTTGAGCGCCAGGGCGCGGCCCGCTAGGTAGCGCACTGATACCGAACCACCGGCTTCCTTCATCAGCTTGAGCGCGATGCGGGGCAGCTCGCCCGGCTTAAAGAATGGATTGGCGCGCCGATGCGGCGGGAGGAATAGCAACCCGTCCAGCTTGATGATCTTCGCCTCGACTTCCGCCAGCTTCGTGCGATAGCCCTCTAACTGCGGTTCAAGCTTGGCGATCTGGCGTTGTGCCCGGAGGCGGGCACGGTACAGTTTTCCTAGCGCTGTGTCGGTCATCCCTCATCGCCATTGCCAGGAGGCAGCGAACGGCGCAGGCTTTGTATCGGGCGGCTTAGATCGCTCCATTTTCCCGTTGAACCTGCCTCTGCGTCGCCTTCCTATGCGTCGCCCTTGCAACAGCGACACTATGGGCGGCGCGGGGGCTTTCTTGCTAGCGGCGCTTGGTGCTCGTTGCTACATAATACCGAAGATCATCGACGTATTCATCTGCAAGCTTCGCAAGAAGCTGGCAGTGGCCGGGGCGGAGAACCTCATCGGGACCGTCTGGGGCCGCGGTTACATGATCCGCGAACCGACTGCCGTCGAGGTCGCCATTCAGGACACTGAGGACGAGTTGTCGGTCGCGTGATGGAGCTTGATGGGTCCCGTTCTGCTCGACCCATCCTACGGTTCACTTCGGAAGCGGCGGTCCTGTAGGATGCGGTTGAGCGCAGCGAAACCCATCAGTCTCCGACACGCCCGTATTGCAGTTGCCGGGCGAGCCAGCAGCCGACTTGGATGCCAGTAATGCGACCCGCTGTTGTGTCGCGCTGGAACGCCAGCGTCCAATCACCGGGCGGCGTGTGGTCCAAAGCGCGCGGACATGGCAGCAGCCATACGTCCGGTCCGACTGCACCGAGCACCTCCATACGTCCGTGGCCCAGGAAACCCGAGAACCCGCCGTAGAGCACGCCGCCGGCATCGACCACTGTCAGCTCCGCATCCAGTTCGGCGCAACGATAGCGTCCGGCAATATCGGTGGCGGGCGATCCTTCGAGCCGCCGCAGGCAGGAGCTTTGGTTGTCGAATGGGCGCACCATCCACAGCCCGCCCTCGCCCGGGCGCAGTATCACGCTATCGCTGCTCGCTGTCCCGTCGGCATGCACGTTCAGCAGTTCCGGGAAATGGCCGTAGCGCAGCAGAATCTGGCCTTGCGGTGCCGGCTCGATCCTGACTGAAAGGCCTGTCTCGGGCTCGACATAGCCGCCAGGCCAATCAGGCATCGGTCCAGGTTCCGGACGCGGTGGGCGATCCTCGCCAAGCACCGCGGCCAGGAGGTCGGTCGCAGCTTCATACGCGTGCGACAGGTGATTGAACATGACGACGACAGACACGCGTTCGGACGGCACATACATCCGGTTGCTGCGCCAACCGCGAAGAGCACCACCATGTCCGGTGACTGGACGGCCGAATACCGGCATGCGGTTGAGGCCGAAGCCGTAGACGGACGGCGACCCATCGCCGAATGTCACTGGCGATGCCAGCCGGCTACACTGCGCATCCGGTTCATCGCGTGTCGCGTCGATGTAGCGCTCCCATGCGATCATGTCGTCGAGGCTCGCGCCCAAACCGGCATCGCCGGTCCACACCACCCGGTTCTCCGCGGCCCGAAAGCCGGAGATCGCGGTGCCCTCGTACCCCTCGGTGCCGTCAGGCATGGCGCGTGTATCGGCGGCCAGGATCGCGGTCTCCATGCCGGCGCGGTCGAACACATGCGTGCGCAGCAGGTCCGCGAACCTTTGGCCTGTCCGCTCCGCCACAATGTCCGACAGGATGCGGAAGTTCTGGTTGACGTAGGAGTAGCGCGTGCCGGGCGTGAAATGCAGCGTGCGCGTGCCAGCGATGACCCGCGCGGCTTCTGTGTCGCCGAACGGCGCCTCGGCAGGGGAGCCGTGCAGCATCGCAACAGCCCAATAGTCGCGCAGTCCCGACTGGTTGTGGCAGAGCTGCAGCGCCGTCGGTGCGGGTTGTTCGAGACGTGGCAGCCGCGCGCAGACGTCGGCGTCAAGTACAGACGGATCAGGGAATGCATCCAGCACCACCGCGCAGGTGAACTGTTTGGTGATCGAGCACATGCGGAACAGCGTGCGCGGCGTGAACGGGATGCGCCGCTCGGCGTTGGCATAGCCCCAGGCGTGCCGCAGCAGCACCTCGCCGTCGCGCACTACCGCGATAGCCCCACCGGGTCCGGGATAGGCACGCGGGATGGTTGCGGCGATGCGATCAAGGCGTGCAGAGAGCGAGGTCATGCGGGATACTGTCGCGGCTGTAGGTGTGTGCGTAAAGGACGTGGTCTATGGCCCCCACGGATGGGATGGCGCAATGTGGCTGTGATGGATGAGCTCCTTCAAACCATCGCCACCAAGAAAGCTGAACTCGATCGGCTGCGTCAGCGTGCGCCCCATGGCTTGAGCAATCTCGAACATGTCCATGATATCGAGCTGACGTATACCTCCAATGCCATAGAAGGGAACACTCTGACTGCCGCGGAAACCACTCTGGTGGTCGAACGCGGCATCACCATCGCTGGTAAGCCGCTGCGCGATCACCTTGAAGCGCTCGATCACTTCGAGGCTTTACGCTATGTGCGTGAAATTGCTCGCGAGACGGCCCCGTTTACGGAGGGCATGTCCGCAACCTCCATCGGCTGGTGATGCTGCGGTCACAGCCAGAAATCGCTGGCCGCTACGCTGATCAGGCGCGCTTTGTCGCAACCGGCTCTGGCCGCCACGCTTTTCCTTCGCCAGCCGAGATACAAGCGCTGATGTGCGATTTCGCTGCGTGGCTTGGTAAACAACCGGTCTCCCCTGCGACTGCGTTCATGGCACATCGTCGCCTGGTTGAGATCCACCCATTCAACGATGGCAATGGGCGGACTGCGCGGGTGCTGATGAACCTGATGCTGATCCGCGGTAGCTATCCACCGGTGAGTATCCGGCCTGAAGATCGACCAGCCTATGTCTATGCGCTCCAGCGGATATCACATGAATTCGATATATTGCTGTATGGACGGCTTGACGCTGCGCTCGACGAGTATATCGCGGCCTTACGGCAGGCCCTCCCACCGCGCTGATCAGGGCTTGCCCAGGGCGATCGCACTTGGACTTCCGGTTGCTACGCATCTGTCTGGACGACAGCTTTGGCAGGAATAGCAAGAAAGCAAGTCCGACACAGAGTTTCGCCGAGTGCACGCAGTGTTCCACTGAGTAGATTTTGATTGGCGCTACGCGCCAGAGTCTCGCACGAGCGTTGCGACCACGCGCGCGAAGCGCCGAATTGCTTCTCGGTGGAACTTTGTGTGCAATCGGTGGAACTCTGTGTCCGATTACTTTCTTCCCGCGTTGCCGGATGGCAAGTGCAGCCGGATGTGGGCGTTTGGCTGAGCCAGTCAAATGCGATCGCCCTGGAGGCTTGCCCACTCTCCGCTTCCCAGCCACTCTCCCCGTAAGACCAAAGGACCACAGGGAGAGAAACGATGCCGTCGCCGTTGTTGCAGCGCAGTGCCGCTGTGTGCCTGACCCTGCTCGCCTCCACCGCGATCGTTCATGCGGCCCCATTCATGATCATCGGCAATGACGAGAAGCCTGGCGGCACTGACGCCCAGGGCAAGCCGATCGTCAACCCAACCGGCAATGACACGGTGCTGATCGTCGATGTCGCCAAGCCGGAAACACCGAAGATCGTCGCGACGCTGAAGCTGGAGAACTCCATCGTCGGGCCGCCGGTAAACTTGGCGATCTCGCCCAACGGCAGCATCGCGCTGGTCGCCAATTCAATGACGGTGGTTGACGACAATGGCACGCGGAAGGCTGTGCCGACCGACAAGGTCTTCGTCATCGACATGACGGCCAATCCGCCGAAGCTTGCCTCAACCGTCACTGTCGGAAAGCAGCCGTCGGGCCTCTCGTTCAGTCCGAAGGGCGACATGGCGCTGGTGTGCAATCGCGCCGATGGCACAATCAGCGTGCTGAAGATCGACGGCACCAATGTCACGCAGACGGGCACTGTGCAAGTCAGCCCCGGTGTGGCGCATGTGGTGTTCACGCCGGATGGCAAGCATGCGCTCGCGGTCAAGTCGCCGGACAACAGCGTTGCCATCCTCGATGTGGACGGCACGAACGTGACCTATGACAAGGCGCGCGATATTCCGACCTTTTGGTTCCCTTACAACATTGTCGTCTCGCCTGATGGCAAGCTGGCGATCACTGCCGACAACGGTCATGGCGGTTCATCGGACGGCAATATGGACGATGCCACCGTGATCGACCTGGAAGGTCAGCACCCGCACACGATCGCGCACATCACTGTTGGCGACGCGCCAGAGGGCCTGGCGATGAGCCCAAAGGGTAACCTGGCCGCCGTGCTGAACGTGAATGGCTCAAACTTCAAGAATTCCTGGTTCTATCATCCGAATGGGGCTGTCACAGTGCTGCGCATTCAGGGCGACACAGTGACGCCGATAAAGACGGTGGAAGTTGGTGCTTTTCCGGAGCCTATGGCCTTCACGCCGGATGGCCGGTATATATACGTAGGTAACTACGCCGATCAGGACTTTTCGATCCTGAAGGTGGATGGGACCAACGTGGCGAACACCGGAAAACGGTTCAAGGTCCAGGGTCATCCGGCATCAATGCGAATGGGCCCTTGACGCCTTTCGTCATGGCGGCGATGCCGCGTCATGACGCGTCGCGTCAGTTGCCCACCGACTGAACCGACGAGAACGGCACCGTCAGCGTGCCCAGCTCCAGTTGCATGCCGTTCGACTGGCTTTGCACGCCGGTCGCGGTGCCGATGACGCTGGTGGTCAGCGCCGTTGTCGTGCCATCCGGATTGGCACCGGTCACCGTGACCTGGTAGGTGCCATCGGGCAACGTCGCGCCCGAACTGTTGGTCCCGTTCCAGATCCAGGTGTTGGTGCCCGCGACCGACATCATCTGGTTGTCGCTCAGCTTGTTGCCATTAGCGTCGGAGATCGCGATGTCCACCGGTTCGGCCGCGGGCGTGGTGAACTGGATCGTCCCTTGCCCGTTCTGCAGCGGCACCTGGTTCGAGCTGACCGTCACCTGCTTGCCGGTCATCGCCGAGGCCTGCATCACCTCGCCTGCCTGGGTGAGTTGGATCAACTGCGTCAGGCTTGTGTTGGTGTTTATCTGCTGCTCGACGCCGGAGAATTGCACCAGCTCGCTGGTGAAGGTGCTGGTGTCCATAGGGCTGGTGGGATCCTGATTCTGCAACTGCGTCATCAGCATCTGCAGGAAGTCGCCGAAGTTCGAGGACAGCGACGACAATGCGGAGGTGCCGGTTAGCGCGGCTGTGCCTGCTGCATTTGCTGCGGCGGTGCTCTGCTGGGCGGCTACCGAGGCGATGCTCATGGCAATGACCTTTCAGGCAGTGATGTCGAGGCCAGCGCGCAGCCAAGTGGGCACGGGCGCGGATATGGCCGCGATTTCTTCAGTATCTTCAGTGGCGGCCGCATTCGGCTGCGTGGACCGCCCGCCCTGACGCGATGCGCCATGCGACAGGTCGCCAGCCCATCGAAGCCATTGAACCGGTGGGTTGCGGAGCCGTCGCTGTGTCGGTGCGCGCGGCCGGGGCGGGCGTGGCAACATGGAACGTGACGCTGCGGCCCTCCGCGGGTACACCGGCCTGGTCAAGCGCTCGCTGCAACTGCGGCTGATCGCGCAGCAGAAGAGTTAACGTCTCCGCCTTTTCGACCGTGATTGCCACGTGCGCCGGCGTGTCGGTGGTTGGACGATCGATGCGGATCTGCACCTGGCCAAGATCCGGTGGTTCGAGCTTCATGGTAAGCCGCTGCGTGCCATCCGGCGCGTGGGTCATCGAGATCAGCGCCGGTGCGATCTGCGCAGCCGGACTGGGGGGCGGAGCTGCCGTAGCTACGGGCGTCGTGGTGGGAGTAACGGGCGTTGAAGGAGCCGATGTCGGGTCAGTAGGCGAAATCGGTGGAGCAAGCGTGATGGCCGCGGACTGATTTTGGGCAAGTGCGGTAACCGCGGCCGGGATAGCGGCGGGTGCGTCGACGTTAGCGGGCGCAGCTTCACCGACCGCCGGCCTGGGATCACTCGGCAGTGCTGCGGTTGGTTGCGGCGGCTCCGGTTTCGACACGGCAATTGGCTTGTGAGGCCCGCCAGTATCTTCGTGCACTGGTGGCGATGCTGCCTGCGCGGGTACGTCAACAGCCGGCGGCACGACAATCGGCATGACTGTCGACGACTGATCGACAATGACCGGCGCTGTCGTCGGAAGCACGCTGGCGGCACTCTTCGCTGGTTCCCGTCGCGCGGCAGGTGACGTGCGCGATCGCACTCCGGCCGTGTTGGTCTGCGGCTGTGCTACGCTGGAAGCAGGTTCAGATCCCTGCGTCAGCGACAGGGCGGCAATGGGTAACGGGGTCTCTGTCGCCAGGAGATCTGGTGCTGACTGCTGGACGCTGGCAGGCGGCGCTTGCGCTGGTGCCATTGTGGGCGACTGCGCTGTCGCCGGCGTAGCATTGGTTTTCGGCGCCACTGTCGTCGCCGCAGGAGCGATCGCGGCCAGCAGTTTTGCCAGCTCACCACCGAAGTCCGCCGGCCCAAGCTGCAACTTGCCGATCAGCGGCGTCGCCGTGATCGACGTTGGCAATGCGACGGGCAAATTTGGCTGCATGCGATCGCTCCTTGTCGCCTCACAGCAGCAAGCAGCGTGCCATGGATTTAAACGACCCCATAGGCGCTAACATAACATCAGACTGCATTCGCGAACCGTCCCAATCACCGTCATGGCCGGGCGTGTCCCGGCCACGCGTAGCGGCGACTTGCTGTTAAGTGCGGACGACCGCCGATAGGCTCCAGCTTGATGCGCCCGCGGTCGAATGTTTGCGCCGCTACAGGTGGCCGGGACACGCCCGGCCATGACGATGATTTTGACGCCGTCGCCCTTATGTTTGCGCCTATGGGGCTTAACCCGGGGATCGGATCCGGCCATCGGCAGACACCGGCACCGTTGTGCCGCAGAGACTGATGGCCGGCTCGAGGCCGGCCAAGACGATCGGAGCGGCCGACGGCCAGCCAATACTCCTTGCTTCGCCCCGATCACCAACCACACCTCTTGGGCACATTCTGCCGAGCCATATTTGCCGATTACGCCCTTCAAGCTCACTAAAACCTGCTGAATTGGGCTGGCACGCTTCCTGCTCCTTCTCGCTTCGAACGAATCATCGGAGCAATCCCATGTCATTGTTCGGCGCCATGAACACGGCCATCAGCGGATTAACCGCTCAGTCTGCGGCGTTCAGCAATATCAGTGACAATGTCTCGAACAGCCAGACCGTCGGCTACAAACGCGTTGACACCAACTTCATCGATTACCTGACCACCAGCAACGCCACAGAGAACGATTCGGTGCTGTGGTCGCGACACCGAGTTACGTGAACAACGTGCAGGGCACGGTCACGCAGACCGACAATCCTCTGGGCCTTGCGATTGCCGGCCAGGGCTTCTTCGCAGTCTCGCAGCAGGATGGTCAGGTGAACAACCTGCCGACATTCAGCCCGCAGCAGGACTACACGCGCGCTGGCGACTTCCAGATGGACAAGAACGGCTACCTGGTGAACAGCGCGGGCATGTTCCTGAACGGCTGGCCGGTCAATTCACAGACTGGCGTGGTGAACCAGAACACGCTGCAGCAGATCCAGGTGACGCAGACCGTCTATAATCCGGTGCCTACCAGCACCGTGACGCTATCGGCGAACCTGCCGGCGACGCCCGCAAGCGGCACGGCGACGCCGACCTCGCCGATCTCTTCCGACATCGATGTGTATGACGCGCTCGGCACAATGCATACGGGTTACCTTGAACTGGGTGCAGACCGCGCAGGACACATGGTCGGTGCAAGTCAACTCGCCCGATGACACCACCGCGGCTGATTGCGGCACGGCCGACGTGGATTTCGGGCCGACTACCAGCGGCAATCCGGTGCCGTCCGGTACGATTGGTGAACTGCAGGCGGATCCGGCCGATACCGGCACCGTCGTCACTTCAGCCTATGCCGCCAATACCGCGGCAACCGTGCAGTTCACCACCAACTTTGGCTCCGGACCGCAGACCATCACAATCAATCTCGGCACCTACGGGCAAACCAACGGGGTCACGCAGTATGCCGGCACGCAGTACAATCTGCGCGGCCTGACGCAAAATGGCGTACCGCCTGGCGCGTTCTCCTCGGTCACGACGCAGACCAATGGCGATATCCTGGTCAACTACGATAATGGCCAGTCGCGCGTCATCGACCAGGTGCCAATCGTCACGTTCAACGCTCCGAACCAGTTGCAGCGACAGAATGGCCAGGCGTTCACTGCGAGCGCCAACTCCGGCACCCCGCTGGCGGAGGCACCGGGTACCAATGGTGCAGGCAATCTCGTCACCCAGTCGGTGGAAAGCTCGAACGTCGATATTGCGACCGAGTTCTCCAAGCTGATCGTCGCGCAGCAGGCCTATTCGGCCAACACCAAGATGGTCACCACGGCGGACCAGATGCTGCAGCAGACGATAGACATGAAGCAGTAGGAGCGGCAGCGTGACCATCGCGTCCGCATTGTCGATCGCCACGGGTGGACTGGCCAACGTCAACGCCCAGTTGGTGCTGGTGTCGCAGAACGTGGCGAATGCCAGTACGCCTGGCTATGCGGAGGAGATTGGCACGCAAACCAGTGTGACGGCCGAGGGCGCGGGTCTCGGCGTGCACACCGGTCCCGCCATCCGCAGATGTCGATACCGCGTTGCAGGCCGAGGTGTTCAGCCAGAACGCCACCGTCGCAGGCCTTCAGACACGGCAGAGCGCGTTGCAGGCGATCGACGCGGTGCAAGGCACGCCTGGCCAGAACAGCGACATCGCGAGCCTGCTGGGCAATTTGCAGAACCAGTTCTCGACCTTGCTGAACGATCCCAGCAGCCAGGCGCAGCAGAGCCAGGTGGTGACATCCGCGACCACACTGGCGCAGAACATCAACGACCTGAGCAATGCCTATACGGTTCGCAGCGGCAGACCGCGCAGGACAACATCGTCTCCGAGGTCAACGCGCTGAATACCACGCTTGGCACCATCGGCAACCTAAGCAATCAGATCATCGAAGCTGCAGGCGTGCGGCCAGAGCACGGCCGATCTGGAGAGCCAGCGCGATGCTGCCGTGGCGACGGTGTCGCAGCTTGTCAACTTGAAGGTGCTGCAGCAGCCGAACGGCGACGTGCTGCTGACCACGACGGCCGGTGTGAATTGCCGATCCACGGCAACCCCAATCCGCTCAGCACCAGCAACGTGAACGTGCAGAGCGGCACCTATTATCCCGGCGGCGGCATTCCGGCGATCATGCTGGGCGGAACTGACATCACCGGCCAGCTTCAAGGCGGCCAGATCGGCGCCAACATCACACTGCGCGACACCACGCTGCCGACGGATCAGGGAGAGCTGGACGAGCTGTCGGAGAACCTTGCGACGCGTTTCCAGGACAATGGACTGACCCTGTTCACTGACCCGACCGGCAACGTGCCGGTTGCGGCGCCGCCGCCGGTGCAGAATGGCTATGTCGGTTTCGCCGGCACGATCCAGGTCAATCCGGCAGTGCAGGACAACCCGTCCGCCGTGCGCGACGGCACGTCCATCCAATTTCCGGCGGGCTGGCCGGCTTCACCGACATCATCAATGCAGTGCTGAACAATACGCTCGGCGGCAATCCGCCGCTTGCTCGCCAATGTCAGCGGCCTGGGTCCATCGGGCACGCTGAACGCGCCATACGCCTCGCCAGCGACGCTTGGCGGCTTCGCATCCACCATGCTTGCCGCGCAGGCACAGGACAGCGCCACCACGACCAATCAGCTTTCCACCGAGCAGGCGGTGCAGACCACGCTCGCCAGCAAGCTGTCGGCGCAGAGCGGCGTCGATATCGATACCGAGATGTCCAACATGATCCAGTTGCAGAACGCCTATGGCGCGAACGCCAAGGTGATTGCGGCGGTGCAGTCCATGTGGACGCAGTTGCTGAATTCGGTGTCATGAGGCGGCGGCCATGACCATCACCACCACCGCGGCCTGTCCAACTACGGCGCGATGAGCAGCCTGATCGCCAATACCGACACGGTGCAGCAGAAGCTCGACACGCTGACCAACCAGGCGAGCACCGGTCTCATCGGAAACACCTATGCTGGCCTTGGCACTGGCGCGGCCACCTCGCTCGATCTGCGGCCGCAGATCGCCAATTTCCAGACATGGCAGAACAACATCGACGCCGCCAATGGCCAAATGGGCGTCGCGCAATCGGCCATGGGCTCGATCGAGTCGATCGCATCCAACTTCTATGCCCAGCTCAACAACATGGAAGGCGTGAATTCCAGCGAGATCGACTCGATCGCGGCGAATGCGCGCGATGCGCTGAATCAGGTGGCGAACCTGCTCGATACCCAGGACGGCGGCGTTTACGTGTTCGCCGGGCAGGACACCGGCAATCCGCCGGTCCCGGACCCGGACAACATCCTGACTTCCGGCTTCTAGCGCAGATCAACAACGCCGTGACGAACCTAGCGGCAAACGGTGCGGCGACTACAGCGAACTTAACGTTCGGCGTCGCTGCGTCCAATGCCCCCGCGACCTCGCCGTTCTCCACCTGGCTGTCGCAGCCCTATGCCACAGTCCAGGCATCACTGCCGACGGTTCAGGTCGGGCAGACCCAGACCGAGGCCATCGGCATTCCGGCCAGCGCCAACGGGTTGATCCCGACCTCGCCGCCCGGCCCGACCACCCTTGCCGGCGGACCTCCGGCGTCCACCGGTTCGTATATGCGCGACGTTCTGCGCGCGCTGGCAACCATCGGTTCGCTCAGCAGCGGGCAGGCGAATGTCACCGGATTCCAGGACCTCGTGCAGGACACGCGGATCAGCCTGACCGGCGCGGTCAGCGCGATGAACCAGGACATTGGTGTGCTCGGCAATGTGCAATCGTCGATCACACAGACACAGAGTCAGCTTTCCGACACGCAGACGGTGCTGACCGCACAGGCGTCATCGGCCGAAGATGTCGATATGGCCTCGACGCTGTCGCAGATTTCGCTCGTGCAGACCCAGATGCAGGCCTCGTATCAGCTTATTGCCGGAGAGAGTGCCCTGTCGCTGGTGAAGTTCCTGCCGACCTGATGAGGAAAATAATAGGAACTTCACTGGCCATTAACTCCGGCGCGTCAGGATGGCGCCAGACCCGCAAAAGGCGGGGCATGCGTAACACTTTGGGCTAGAAGGGTAAGATACCATGTCTCTCCTCAACTCGGTCAACACCAACGTCGGCGCCATGATCGCGCTCAAATCGTTGAACTCGACCAACACCCAGTTGGCCGCGGCACAGAAACAGGTCTCCACCGGCTACCGTGTGGCAGATAGCACCGATGACGGTGCCGCTTATGCCATCGCCCAGAACGTCCGTTCGACTGTCGGCGCGCTGGGCAGCGCCAACCAGCAGCTCGGCGACGTTCAGGGACTGCTGTCCACCACCCAGACGGGCATGAACAACATCTCGAACACGATGGCCAGCATGCGCGACGTGCTGGTGAAGCTGGCAGACAGCAGCGTGACCGCCAACGACCGGGCCAACTACATCACGCAGTACAACTCGCTGTTGGCCAACGTGAAGACGTTTGTCCAGGATGCCAACTACAACGGCAAGACACTCATCGGCAATATTACCAAGGGTGGCAGTGGCACCTTCTCGCGAGTCGCTGTAGTGCGCAACGAAAGCGGTGCATCCTATGGCATTGCGACCTATAGCGGTTCGGCGCTGTATGCCTCGATTACATACACCAGCACGCAACTCAATGCAGCCACTACCGTGCAGTGCATTATCGGCACGTCCGCTACTAGATCATCGTTCATCAATAACATGAACGCCGTGAACAGCGCACTGAACACGGTCGGTTCCGAGCAGAACTACGTGAGTAACCAGGTTACCTACAACAGCGACAAAATCAATTCGCTGAACACCGGCGTCGGCGCGCTGGTGGACGCGGACCTGGCGCAGAAATCGGCGCAGTTGCAGGCCCTGCAGATCCGGCAGCAGTTGGGCACGCAGGCTCTGTCGCTCGCCAACCAGGCGCCTCAGACATTGTTGACCCTGTTCAAGTAACAGGTCAGCCGTGATTCCGGCCGGGTGTCGCGCCCGGCCGGATCGAGGTTCCGACAGCATGTTAGGAAGAGGCGCATGTCTAACCTAGTCTTGGAGCTGCGCCAGGGCGATATGATGATCGTCAACGGCGCACCGATCCGTTTCCGGACGAAATCGCGCATCGAGCTTACCGCCAAGGCGCGCTTCCTGTTCGGCAAGCAGATCATGGCGCCCGACCAGGCGGACAGCCCGGCCCGGCGCATCTATTTCGCGCTGCAAACCGCATATATCGGCAACGACGACGAGCGGCCGCATGGACTTGCCGCGGCACGCGAGCTGATCGCCGCCTTCAAGGAAGTCACCACCTCGACCTTGGCTTGCGAGATCCTCGATCGCGCACTGGCCGATGCCGAGGCCGACGACTGCTACAAGGCCTTGAAGCTCGCGCGACGGATCGTCCGTCACGAAGACACAGTGCTGGGCCGCGTCGCTCAGCCAGCCGGCGTCGTGGCGCACGGCGCATCTACATCTCACAGGGAACACGCAGAGCCATGCCCAACGTGACCAATGCGGCCCGTGCCTACGAGGCTGCCGCCAATCATCGCAGCATACGCGAGCAGGAGGCGGACGTATTCCGCCGCGTCGTCGGTGCGCTGAAAACCGCGCGCAACGCTGAACTGATTTCGCGTACGCGAGCACTTGCCGACAATCAACGGCTATGGCTGGCGGTAAACGATCTGATGCGCGATCCGCGGAACGCACTTCCCGAGCAACTCCGTGCATCGATCGTGTCGGTGGGACTCGCCGTGCAGCGCGAGATGGACAGCTCGGCACCCAACTTCGACTTCCTGATCTCGATCAACGAGCACATCGCCGAGGGTTTGTCCGCCGGCGGGTAATGGTTGGCAGCAGCTCAAAAGGAGCCTGCGGTGCAAGTTCTGAAGGCTAACTCGCGACCCGAGGCATTGTTGGATCGTGCCGAGTCGCTGATCGACACCGGTCATACCGGTGCAGCGCGTGCATTGGTGGCGGCAGCGCGCCGCTTGGGCCCGTCGGTGCCACGCCATGCCGAACTGGCCGCACGGATCGCCATGCGCGAAGGCCGGCTCGATGAGGCGGGGCAGGAACTCGACGCGGCGCTCGCCGAAGGGCCCGCGAATGCCATGTTGCGCAAGCTGCGATCAGAAGTGCGGCGTATGCTCGACGATGTACCCGGCGCCGCGGTTGATGCCGCCGAAGCGGTGGTGCTCGACCGGAGTGACCCGGTGGCGAAGGCGCTGCTCGGAGTGTTGCTGCTAGATTTGCACCGTGCCAGCGATGCGGTCGCTTGCCTGCGCGAGGCGGTTGCCGCCGAACCAGCCAACGCGGCGTTCTGCGAGGCGCTGGCCGTCGCGCTCGATGCCGCAGGTGATCCGGATAAGGCGTTGGCGACGCTGACGGCCGGGATTGCCGCAGCACCAAGACACGTCAATCTGCGCAACGCCGCCGTGCTGCATTGCATACGCCAGCGTGATTTCAGCACCGCGGCGCAGCTTGCGGAGGAAGCGCGCGTTGCCGGCGCAGTCGATGCCTGCCTGTTCGGGCTGAAGGGCCATGCGCTGTCCAGCCTGGGCCGCCATGACGAAGCGGTCGATGCTTACGCCGAGGCGCTGAAGCTCGGACCCGACGATCCGTATGTGCGGCACCTGGTTGCTGCCGCCGGCGCAGTCTTGGGCGCTTCGCGCGCGCCTGCCGATTACCTGCGCGCCGTGTTCAACGGTTATGCTGAGCGGTTCGAGCTACATCTGCTGTCGCTTGGCTATCGCGTGCCTTGGCTGATCCACGACGCACTGACGCCACATGTGGCAGGACAGGCTGTGCTTGATCTCGGCTGCGGCACGGGACTGATGGCTGTGGCGTTGTCGAACCTGAAGCTTGGTCCGTTCGCTGGCGTCGATATCGCCGCAGGCATGCTTGAACAAGCCGCCGCCAAGCAGCTCTACGCGGAACTGCACGAAGCCGACGTACTGGACTTCTTGCGTGACGATAGTCGGAGCTGGCAGCTTGTGCTGGCTGGCGATGTGCTCTGCTACTTCGGCGCACTGGACGAACTGTTCACCGCAGTCCGCGCGCGGCTTGCGAGCGACGCACTGTTCATCTTCAACGTTGAGCTGCTGCAACCCGATCGTGATGGCGTCATTCCGGGTAATGGCGATTGGGCACTTGGGAGGCTAGGACGTTACGCTCATGCCGAACCCTATGTAACCAGGGCGGCGGCGGATGCGGGGCTGACCGTGCGCCAGGTAACGCCGGAGATCCTGCGCAACGAGGCCGATGTTCCGGTGCTCGGTCTTGTCGTGACACTGGAGCGGCGGGATGCCCATTGAGGCTACCGAGCGCGGCATTGCATTTCTCGCTGCGAACGAGCCGGCGGATGCGCTGATCGCGCTGCGCGAGGCCGTCCGGTTTGGCGATAAATCACCGACAACACTGCTGAACCTCGCAATCGCCGAGGATCGCGCCGGAGATGTGTCCCAAGCGCGCTGCCTGATGCACGAGGTGGCGCAGCGCCTGCCCAAATGGGACGAACCCTGGCTGCGGCTGGCCGAAAGCTTCCGTGCCCATGGTGAGTACACAGCGGCCGAGGAAGCCTACACGAGGGTGCTGGAACTCAATCCACGCCGTGAGGCAGCACTGGTCGCACTTGCCGGCTTATTGATTCTTCGTGGCGATGCTGCCGGTGCGCAGCCGCTGCTCCTGCGCTGCTGCGGCATCGCGCCCGATCGCGCCGAAGCGTGGGATACACTCGGCATTGCCCTGGAGCGGACCGGCGAGCCGGCGCTCGCCCTCACCGCATTCTGCGAAGCACTTCGGCGCGCGCCGGCTTCGCTGGAGTACGCGCTGCATCGCGTCGGTGCCGCGATCATGGCGCAGGCCGTGGATGCCGAATGCGCGCGGCTGGAACTCGAATGCGCCGATGAACCGCTGAACCCGGTGCTGCGCTGCGCCGCCGGCGTTCTGCTGGAGCACCTCGGCCACCGCGATGAAGCGATCGAGGCGTTCGAGATCGCTGCCGCGCTTGCACCCGATGCGCCGCGGCCCGCGGCGTTCCTCGCACAGACGTTGATCCGATCGACCCGGCTGCGCGAGGGCGAAGCGGCGCTGCGCCGCGCCACGGAACTCGACCCCGCCAATATCATGCTGCGGAACGATCTGGCGGCCACGCTGATGCGCTTGCATCGGCATGGCGAGGCGCGTTCGCTGCTGCAAGCCGCACTGGACGAAGGCGGCGACGACGCGCGCATGCTGTGCAACCTGGCGAACACGACCTGCTGCCTTGGGCTGCAGCAGGAGGCAATTGCGCTGGCCAGACGCGCGATCGCGCTGACGCCGGATGCGGTGAATCCACGGCGATCACTGCTCTCGGCACTTGTATATGCCGACGGAGCTACCGGCCAAGAGATCATGGACTCAGCGCGCGACTGTGCGGCGCGCATTGCGCGCGCGGCGCCCCTGCCCTTCAGCAACAGCGCCGAAACTGATCGGAAGCTGACCATCGGCCTGCTGTCCGGCGTGCTGAAGACGCATCCCGTCGGCTGGCTGACGATCGCGGGGCTGGAGGGGCTGGACCCCGCGGCGTTCTCCATCGTGGCACTGGCGCACAACACCTGGTCAGACATGATCGCGCGACGTTTCCACACCGTTGCGCGCGACTGGCAGGATATCGGCACGTTGGAAGACATGGACTTGGCGCGCAAGACGCAAGAGCTGGGCATCGATGTGCTGATCGATCTCGGCGGCTATGGCGAAGGCTCGCGCATTACCGCCTGCGCGCAACGCCTTGCTCCGGTGCAGATCAAATGGGTCGGCATGCAGAGCTGCACCACCGGCATGCCCGAGATGGACTGGATGCTGACCGACCGTTGGGAGACGCCACCGGAGCTGGCGCATCTTTACACCGAGCGGCTGCTGGTCATGCCCGATGGTTATATTTGCTACAGCCCGCCGCCTTATGCGCCGGATGTCGCGGAGCCGCCGGCGCTTGCGGGTGGCTTTGTCACCTTCGGCTGCTTCAACAATCTCGCAAAGGTGACGCAGCTTGTGATCGCGACATGGGCGGAGGTGCTGCATCGCGTCCCGGGCTCGCGACTGGTACTGAAGACATATCAGTTCACTGACGCGGAGACGCGGGAGCGGATCAGCGCCGCGTTCGCCGTGCAGGGCATCGCGCCGGAGCGGCTGACGCTGCGGGGTCCGTCCGATCATCGTAGCTTCATTCGTGAATACAGTGATATAGATATTGTGCTCGATCCATTTCCGTATTCCGGTGGGCTGACCACATGCGAGGCGCTGTGGATGGGCGTGCCGACGGTGGCATTGGCAGGCGAGATCTTTGCCGCGCGCCACTCGGTCAGTCATTTGAGCAATGTGGGGCTCGCCGATTGGGTGGCGCATGATGTGCCTTCGTATGTCGCATTGGCGGTGGCAAAGGCGTCTGACATCGCCGGGTTGGCTGCGCTACGGAAGGGGCTGCGTGCGCAGGTAAAGGCAAGTCCGCTGTGCGATGGTCCTCGTTTCGGACGCAACCTGGGCGCGGCGCTGCGCTTCGCCTGGCACGATTGGTGCGAGCGTGCAGCCGCGCGTTGACGTCAACATGATGGTCTACAACTGCGTCGCTACCGTCGGCGCGGCGATCGATAGCGTGCTGGCGCAGACCTGGCCTGAGGTGGCGCTGACGCTGTTCGACAATGCCTCTACGGATGGCACATTGGCGGTGCTGGAGGACTATGCGGCGCGCTATCCGTCCGTCCACATCCATCGCAATCGCTGCAACGCAGGTCCGATCGCCAATATCCAGCGCGCGCTGTGGTTTGGCGATGCGGACTTCGTGATGCCGAAGACCGGCGATGATCTGATCGCGCCCGAGTATATCGAGCGGCTGATGAGGGTACTGCTGGAATATCCGGAGACCGCAATGTGCCATGCGGCGGGGCTGGTATTCACCGCGACTGACCAGGTGATCCACGTGTATCCGCCTGAGCATCGGATGCATGCCGTTGGCTCTGATCCGGTGGAACGCGCGCGCCAGGTAATGTGGCACTACACGAGTGCGCCGAGCTTTTGGGGCGTCTATCGGCGCAGCGCAGTGGATCAGTTGTGCACCATCCGCTATCGGCCAGGCTTCGACCACGTGGTGGTAGCGGAGCTGGCGCTGTATGGCGAGCTTCGCCACGTGCCGGAGGTACTTTATCGCCGGCGCGGCGGCGGCAAGCCCGTGATGCTGCTCGGCCGCGGCGCGACCGAGCAAGGCAACCGTGGTGTGCCCCTCGACGACGTATTGTCGGAGCAGCATTGGCGTACACCGCTGATCAGCACCGTAGCCACGCACCTTGAGGTTTTCGCGTTGGTGCGCCTGCCGCTGGAGCAACGGATGGCACTGATGCGCTCGGTGCCGGAGATATATCGGGCACGCTGGTTGCCGTTGTTCCAGCGCGAGACCGCGGACCTACGCGCGGCACTTCCAGGCTTGCTGGATCAGATCGCCGCGGCGGAGCCGGTCGCTGCCCGATGCTTGGCGCGATCAGTTATCGACGCATTGCTCGGCGCGCAGGCGTTGCTGCCGGAGGAAGATTTCTCCAACGACCTGCTTGCGGTCATGGCGGTCACTTGTGAGGTTTGATAGTGGCCTGCCTTTCAACCTTTGCCGGTCGCGCCGGGGCCGCGCTTGCGTGGGGATGACTGTTGGTTGCGACGCTCGTGCCAGTGGGGGGCATGCCGGCTGGTGCTGGACCGAAGTGTGTTGTTGACCAGTGCTGGTACGCCTGAAGCTGGCGTTGGCTCGGGATCGATGTGGTGATTACGCCAGCGTTGTTGCGGAACTCGATCACCACCAGGCCGAGTGCCGGATCGAGTTGCAAGCTTGGATTTGGACCATCCGGTGATGCGACAGACTGCTTTGGCTCCATAGCTGTCGCGCCAGCGGCAGCCTTGCTTTGGCCAGCAGTGTCCGTTGCGGCGAGGGTTGCGGCAACGGGCGGGACAATCAGGTCATTCGACATGGCGGCTTTGACCGCTCCAGCCGCGCCATCCTGGCGCCCGTGAAAAATGGATAATGCTCCTACAGCAGTTAAAACCGGCTTAAGGGTGTGTTGACACCGCGGTGGCTAATACCATAACTCACTGATCTTGACTCATCTGTCGCCCTGTCGTCATGGCCGGGCTTGACCCGGCCATCAGCGTATATCGGCACCGTTGTGCGGCTGAGACTGATGGCCGGCTCGGCCGCCGGCCATGACGGTTAAAGCGAATGGGTCGCGGTCATTGAGTAGTGGTATAAGCGCCCTTCACCAGTACAACCGCTTCAACCTCCACCGAGATGTTGCGTGGCAGGCTGCCCATGCCAACGGCGGACCGCGCAGGACGGCCCCCCTCGCCCAGCACCTGCACGAACAGGTCGGTGCAGCCGTTGATCACCTCGGGATGCCGCGTGAAGTCGGGCACCGCGTTCACCATGCCCAGCACCTTCAGAACTGTATCTACACGCTCCAGCGTGCCAACCGCGGCGATCATGTTGACCAGCAGGTTGAGTCCGCAAAGCTTCGCCGCTTCATATGCCTGTTCAACAGTGATCTCAGCCCCGACTTTGCCGGTTATCATCGTCTCGTCATGCCGGCGCGGGCCGACACCGGACAGGAACAGCAGATTGCCGGCCAGGCGGAATGGCACATAGTTGCCGATGGGCTTGGGCGGCGATGGCAGGGTCAGGCCAAGCGCGGCCAGGCGCTCGTCGGCGCTCATGTGGGTGCTCCTTCCAGCAATGGCATCAGATCCGTGATGGCGCCGAGCGTCTCGATGCGATTCAGCAGCTCGAACAGTGGCGCGATTTTTTCCCGCGGCAGCGAACGCCTGGCGCAGTCGGCGAATTTCTCCCAGAGCTCGTCGGTGGTCATCGGCTGTCCGCCGGGACCGCGGCGCTCGAAGTCGTCCAGGCGCGATGCGAAGCGTTGGCCATCGCGCGTCGTGACCACCACTTCGGCGCCCCATTGCAGCGGCGAATTGTCCGGCATTGCAGGATGCGGACGCGCCGTCGTGCGCGCCATCAGCTCGCGGATCGTTGGATCGAACGGTGCATCGCCCTCGAAGTGTTCCAGCCGCACCGCGCGATCGGCCAGCGCGCGCGCGATCACGTACTGGATGCTGAACTTGGCGGCGAGCGGCGTGCGCGGATCGGGGTTGTTGGTGTGTGGCAAGCGACGCGGATGCGGCATGATCTCGATCGTCTCGATGCGCTCCGGCGCGAGGTCGTGCGTGCGTGCGAGGTCGATCATGCGATTGATCGACGAATGCGTGGAGCCACAGCACGGATAGGGTTTCAGGCCTGGCTCGCCGCCGCCTGCCACCTCCAGCGGCGCATACCAGTCGGACAACATTCGATCGATGTTGTAGGTGCCGGGGCCGTTGAACACGTCGAGGAAGCCTTGCTTCGCTTCCAATGCGGCATGATTGGCGGTGAAGCCTTCCTTCACCATCAGTGCGGCGAACAACCCGTTGCGCACGCCGTGACCGACATGCAGCGGCTTGGTCATGGTACCGAAATTGGCCTTCAGACCAGAGGCCAGCGAAGCGGCAAGGCCGAGCGCGACAGCGGTCTGGTCCGGTGTGAAGCGCAGCAGGCGAGCGGCGGATGCGACGGTGCCGAAGATGCCAAGCGTCGCTGTTGGATGCCAGCCCTTGTCGTAGTGATGGAAGTGCACGCCACGTGCGATGCGGCATTCGGTCTCGTAGCCGACGACATAGGCGAGCGCGAGGTCGTGCCCGGTGGCACCGATGTGCTCGGCGAGTGCGAGCATCGGCGGGATCAGCATGACGGACGGATGGCCGCCGAGGGTGCCGGACACGTCGTCGTAATCGAGCGCGTGCGAAGCGGTGCCGTTCACCAGCGCGGCGTCAAGTGGGCTGGTGCGGGTGGTGGTTGCGTAGACCAGCGACGGGCCGGGCGCGGCGGCAATGCCGGGGACGCGAAGCAGGATGCGCGGGCCTTCCTCGACCATGCCCGCCAGGGTGCAGCCGATCGTGTCGACGAAGGCGGTGCGGGTCCATTCCAGCGCGGTGGGCGGGAGGTCCGCGTACTGGAGACGGTGGATGCGGTCGGCAAGCTGGCGTGCAAGTGTCATGGCTGGAGTTTCCTCTGCATCCCTGCTGCTATGCTGTCGCAACCAGCAACCGCGCGCAAATGCCGTGGGAGGAAACAAATGACGATCGCTGAAGGATTGGCGGAACGGATTCGCGGTGTTCGCTACGACGCATTGCCAGAGAAGGCATTGCATTGGGCACGGGTGGCAATCCTCGATACTGTCGGATGCACGCTGGCTGGCGCGAGCGAGCCGTGCGCGCGCATCGTGGCGCGTGTTACAGCGGCGAATGGGCCGTGCCTGGTGTTCGGCACCAGCGATCGCGTGGCACCACTGGATGCGGCGCTGATCAATGGCACCGCGGCGCATGCACACGACTTCGACGATTGCAGCGACACGCTGGGTGGCCATCCGTCGGCGCCGATATTGCCGGCGCTGTTTGCGCTGGCGGACACGCGAGCGGTGGATGGGCAGGCGTTCGTCGCGGCTTATGTCGCCGGGTGGGAGACCGAGACGCGGATCGCGCGGGGCATCAATTTCTACCACTATGAGAAGGGCTGGCATCCGACCGCAACTATCGGCGTGTTCGGCGCGGCGGCGGCATGCTCGCATTTGCTGGGGCTGGCGCCGGATGCGATCGCGCGGGCGCTGGCGTTGGCGGCATCGTTCTCGTCGGGCGTGAAGGCGAATTTCGGCACCATGACGAAGCCGCTACATGTCGGGCATTGCTCGCGCAACGGGCTGTTTGCCGCGCTGCTGGCGGCGGAGGGGTTCACCGCGAACGCCGGCGCGCTGGAGCACAAGCAGGGGTTCCTGCAGGTGTTCAACGGCGAGGGCAATTTCGACGCGGATGCGATCCTGCGCGATTGGGGTCAGCCTTGGGACATCGTGCGGCCCGGTGTGGCGATCAAGCAGTACCCGTGCTGCGGGAGCACGCATCCGGCGGTAGATGCGATGCTGTCACTGGTGCGCGAGCACGCGCTGACGCCGGCGATGGTGGAGCGGGTGGATTTGTGGACGCATCCTCGGCGGCTGGCGCACACCAATCGGCCGGATCCGCAGAGCGAGCTGGATGCGAAGTTCAGCGTGCAGTACCGTCTGGCGCGTGCGCTAACCGATGGGTGCGTGTCGCTGGAACACTTTGAGGGCGACGCGTTTCGCGAGCCGGGGGTCCGCGTGCTGCTGCCGCGGATTCATGCGGCGCCACATCCCGATATGTCGATGGCGAGCACCGAGCATTTCGGAGCGGAGGTCAGGGTAACGCTGAAGGACGGGCGCGTGGTGGTGGCCAAGGTGGCGCGGCCGCTGGGGCGCGGGCCGGAGAACCCGCTGCCCGCGGAGTTGCTGGAGGCGAAGTTTCTCAACTGCGCGGGGCGGGCGTTGGGAAATGAGAGGGCGGAGGGGTTGCTGGAGGTGTTGAGGCGCGTAGATACGGTTGTGGATATAAGGAAGGTCACTGAGGCGATGGTGACGGGGGTTGAGGCACCCTCACCCGGCGCTTCGCGCCGACCTCTCCCGCAAGCGGGCGAGGTGAACTAACTAATAGGGGGCGTCGCCTTTCAGCATGATGCGGTAGAGATAGCGCACCTGAGCCATGTCGTAGTCGCCGTTTGCCTTGTGCAGCAGACAGCGGTTGTCCCACATCACCATGTCGCCCGGCTGCCAGCGATGGCGGTACTCGTATTGCGGCTGCGTCGCGTGGGCCAGCAGGTCATCGAGCAGCGACAGGGCTTCGCGTTCCTCCATGCCGTCGATGCCCTCGATGCGGATCGGGTTGAGGTAGATCGACTTGCGGCCGCTCTCGGGATGCGTGCGGACCAGCGGGTGCAGCACAGCATCGGGCACCCGCGCCCGGTTCGCCTCGCTGCAGTCCCATCAGCTTCCGTTCGCTGAAGCGGCTTTGGTACACGTGGATCGCACGAAGGCCGTCGATGCGTTGTTTCATCGTGTCCGGCAGGTCGTCGTAGGCGCGATGCATGTTGACGAACTGCGTGTCGCCGCCGCGGTCGGGCAGATTTACCGCATGCAGCACTGTCGCCTTCGGTGGTTCTGTCGCGTTGGAGTGATCGGTGTGATAGCCCTCACCCGGGATGTAGCGCTTGCCGTCGGGATAGCTGTCCTGGTTTGAGATGTAGTGGATCTGCGGGCACTCGGGCAGCGCGAAGCGCGTGTTGTGCTGCGGGAAGACCTCGCCGAACAACTGCACGGCCGCGAGCAGTTGCTGCGGCGAGAGATGCTGGTCGCGCAACACCAGCACGGAGTGATCCACGAAGGCGCGGTTCAGCCGTCCGCGCAACCCCGCATCGATCGGCTGTGACAGATCGATGTCGCGGACTTCGGCACCGGTATGTTCGGACAGTGGCGTGATCATGGAACTGAGATTGCGCGTGCCGCGACGGGCGTGCAACCTGTGCGGGCGTAAACCATAGGAGCCGACCATGGCCAAGTCAGGCGGTGGCGCGTCCGCGCCGGAGATGGATTTCACCAAGTTCTTCGCCGAGATGAAGCTGCCCGGGTTGCCGGACATGGAGGCGTTGCTGGCGGCGAACCGCAAGAACATCGAGACGCTCTCGGCGGCCAATCGCGTCGCGCTGGAAGGCGCGCAGGCAGTGGCGCGGCGGCAGATGGAGATGGTGCAGAGCAGCATGACGGAACTGGGCGAGGCGATGAGGGCGCTCGCCTCGGCTGATGCACCGCATGAGAAGGCGGCGAAACAGGCAGAACTGCTGAAGCAGGCTTATCAGCGTGCGGTGGCACATATGAAGGAACTGAGCGACCTGATCCGGCAGTCGAATACCGAGGCGCTGGCGCTGATCAGCAAGCGCTTCGAGGAAGCTATGGATGAAGTGAAGGCGCTCGCTGAAAAAGCCAAGTAGCGGGCTGCTATCTTCCAAAAAACAAAGCGTCTTCCTCACTGTTTCGTGTAGTCACCAACTTCGCCTGATATGCAAGGTTTGGTTGCTGGCGTCCTGCTCCCGGGAACGCCGGAGGCAGCGCCAGGGCGGCGTCAATCGATGCCGGCCACGGACGGGCTCGACCAAATGGCCCGCCAATCAGGGAGTGAAAACATGTCCTCATCCGTCCCGCTCAGCGGGCTTTCCGAACAGGAACACAGGGCACAACTGCGTCGCGCGGTGATTGCCAGCACTGTTGGCACCACGATCGAATGGTACGATTTCCTACTGTACGGCACTGTCACCGCGTTGGTGTTCGGGAAGCTGTTCTTTCCGAAGTCGAATCCCGTCGTCGGCGTGCTGGAAGCCTTCAGCGTGTTCTTCATAGGCTTCGTCGGCCGACCGATCGGTGCGTTGATATTCGGACATTGGGGCGACCGCATCGGGAGGAAGGCGACGCTGATCGTCACTCTGCTGGTCACCGGCGTTGCGACAGTGCTGGTTGGATGCGTGCCAGGTTACAACAGCATCGGAATATGGGGAGCGGTGCTGCTGACCGTCATCCGGTTGGTTCAAGGTATCGGCGTCGGTGGCGAGTGGGGCGGCTCCGTGCTGCTGGCAATGGAATGGGCGCAGACGAACAAGAACCGCGGCTTCCTCTCGGCATGGCCGCAGTTCGGTGCACCTGCGGGACTGTTCCTGGCGAACTGCGCGGTGCTGTTCTTCAGTTGGTTTTCGGGAGACCAGTTCCTTGTCTGGGGCTGGCGCATCCCGTTCTTCCTGAGCGCTGTCATGGTCGCTGTCGGGCTGTGGATCCGGCTTGGCATTCTGGAGACACCGGTGTTCCAGCGGATCCTGGACGAGGAACGCGTTGAACGCGTGCCTGTGCTGGAAGTGCTCAAGCGGCAGCCGAAGCAGATCCTCCTGACCGCGCTACTGCGCATGCCCGAGCAAGCACCTGGCTATATCGTCGGCGCGTGGATCTTCACCTACGCCACGGGCGTGCTGGGCTATTCGCGCGACTTCGTGCTGTTGGGGGTCATTACTCAGACGGCGCTTGGCTTCATGTGGGTCGTCTGTGCCGGATACCTGTCGGATATCGTCGGCCGCAAGAACATGTTCATCATTGGCTGCGTGTTCATGGGCGTGTTCGGCTTCATCTACATTGGCATGCTGAACAGCGGCGTGCCGTGGATCGTGTTCGCCGCGATTGCAGTTTCCTTGCTGCCTGTCATGACGCAATACGGGCCGGAGGCGGCGCTGATCGCGGAGAGCTTCACGCCACGGTTGCGCTATAGTGGCACGTCGATCGGGTATCAGCTTGCGTCGGTTATCGCTGGCGGACCTTCGCCGTTCATCTCGACTTGGCTGTTCGCGCGGTACGGTACGGCGTGGCCGATCGCGTTCTATATCCTGCTGTGCGCGATCATCGGCATTGTAGCTACGTCGTTGCTGACGGACTACACGAACAAGGAGATCTCGGCGGAGTACGAGGCGGTTTAGCTTCTCTGCGTCCCCCACCTCACCCTACCCTCTCCGCCCGCTGGGGGCGGAGAGGGGATTCAGACAGGGAGGCGGATTCGGGCGCGCAGGCCGCCTAGGGGGCTGTCTTCCAGAAGGATCTCGCCGCCGTGGGCGCGGACGATGTCTCGGGCGATGGTGAGGCCGAGGCCGGTGCCGCCGGCGGCATCGCTTTCGAAGGGGCGGAATACACTCTCGCGACGATCGAGGGGAATGCCGGGGCCGTCATCGTCCACAGTGACGAACACCATGCGGCCTTGCGGCATCGCGGCGAGCGCGACGCGATGTGCGTGGCGGCGGGCGTTGTCTACCAGGTTGGTGATGGCGCGGCGGACCGCGTTGGCGCGCAGGAGTAGCGTTAGTGCTTCGGGCACGTCCACTTCGACTTCGGCGCCGGAGCGGCGTGCGCCAGCCGCGACTTCCTCCAGCACTGCAGAGAGGTTCACCGGTTCGGCCTGCTCGACCCCCTCGCCGCGTGCGAAAGCAAGATAGCCGCCGACCATTCGTTCCATTTCCTCGACGTCGGCGGTCATTTCGGTGACATCCTGACGCGTGTCGTCGTGCGGCGGCATCATTTCCAGGGCGAGACGCAGACGGGTCAGCGGAGTGCGAAGGTCGTGGGAAACGCCGGCCAGCATCTCGGTGCGCTGGACCAGGAAGCGGCGCACACGCTCTTGCATGCGGTTGAAGGCGGTGGCGGCCTGACGGACCTCGGTCGCGCCTTCCGGTTTGATTGGGCCGATGTCACGGCCCATGCCGAAGGCCTCGGCTGCGCCGGCGAGACGGCGGATCGCGCGCACCTGGTTGCGCATGAACAATGCGGCGATGCCGAACACCAGGGCTGCGGTGCCGGCGACCCAGAGCAGGAACAGATAGATCGTGGTGGCGTAAAGGCGCTTGCGCGGAACGCTGATGTCCAGCACGCCTTGCGGCAATTGTGCGCGGATGTAGACGGTGTTCGGATTGTGGGTCCAGTCCATGGTGAACGGCAGACGCACCGTATCGCGCAGTGCTGCTGCCAGATCGTCGTCAGCGGGACCGATGACGTTCTGCCACTTCGTGGTGGCCAGTTTGGCGCCTGGCTCCATTTGCAGGGTCAGGTCGAATTCGCGCTGCTGCCGTGTAGAGAATCCAATCCTGGTCATCTGGGATAGCGGTTCATCAGTTCCAGTGTATAGGCGAGCTCAGTCGCGACATTGCCTGTGAGACGGCGGGAAACGATGTCGAGATGACTGCCGTAGAAGATCTGTAGCGACACGGCTTCGAGCAATACGAGAGGCAGCAGGATCATCAGCAGGCTGCGGCCGAGCAGCGAGCGCGGCACTACCTTGCGGGCGAGGCGTCCCAAGGTTCGACTGCCGGCGAACTCAATGCGCGGCATGGCGCGCCTGTGTGGTCATGTACCGGGCTTTAGCACGTAGCCGCGGCCGCGCACCGTGTGGAGGAAGCGCGGTTCGCGCGGATCCACTTCGATCTTGCGACGCAGGCGCGTCACCTGGACGTCGATGGCGCGCTCACCTGCATCGTCCATGGTGAGGGCAGCGGTGATGTCCTCACGCGACAGCACCTCGTTGGGCTTGCGGGCGAGCGCGACCAGCAGGGCGGCTTCACCGCCGGTCAGGCGGACGACACCATCGGGGCCGGTCAGTTCGCCGCGTTCGAGGTCGAAGCTGAGGGCACCAAGCTGGATCGGGCCTTGCGGGGCGTCGATGGGAGGGGTTGGGGCACGGCGCAGCAAGGCGCGGATGCGCAGGACGAGTTCGCGTGGCTCGAAGGGTTTGCCGAGGTAGTCGTCGGCGCCGGCCTCGAAGCCGGCGATGCGGTCCTCGGGGGCGCCGCGTGCGGTGAGCAACAGGACCGGGACGTCGCTGCCCTGCTGGCGAAGTGACTCGGTGAGGGTCAGGCCGCTTTCGCCGGGCATCATGACGTCCAGCACCATCATGTCGGGATGCATGAAGCGGAGCTTGTCACGGGCATCGATGGCCGTCTGGGCGGTCGTGACGCGGAAGCCGGCGCCGGCGAGGTAGCGCTCGAGAAGCGCGCGCAAGCGGGCGTCGTCGTCGACCACCAGGATATGAGCGTCGTCAGCCATCAGTGCTGTTTCCCCTGCCGCGTGTCGATATAGGCACGCGCGGTGTCATCCATGATGCCGCGCATGACACGGCGAAAGCCAGCGACTGCGTCGGGGCCGGCGTCGCGCCAGGCGGGGGCGAGGCGGGAACACTGGCGCTCGAACAGCTTGCGTTCCAGGGCGGCGCCGGACGGGGTGAGGGTGAGCAGGCGCTGGCGGCGGTCCGATCGGCCGGGGGTTTGTGTTACGTAGCCCTGGTCGATCAGGGCGCTCAGCACGCGAGCGAGGGATTGCTTGGTGATGCGCAGGATAACGAGCAGGTCAGACACGGTGAAGCCTGGATTGCGGCCGATGAAGAACAGGGCGCGGTGGTGGGCACGGCCGAGGCCGAGCTCGGCGAGCGCCACGTCGGCCGCGTTGGTGAAGTCCCGGTAGGCGAAGAACAACAGATCCTGGGCCATGCGCATGTCGGCTTCGGTCGGCTTGTCCTTCGATTCGGGCATGGCAGGCATTCCTTGGACGGAGCGATAATTAGGTCAGTAATGTTGACTCGTTTGTGCGACCATTTTACAGTCGGGCAAGTGGACGAAACAATATTACGGAGGATGCCACCATGGAGCTAGTTCCTTTCGATAATCGCGACGGCTGGATCTGGCTGGACGGGACACTGGTGCCGTGGCGCGACGCCAAGCTGCATGTTCTGACACATGGGCTGCACTATGCCAGCGCGGTGTTCGAGGGCGAACGGGCCTATGCCGGCAACATCTTCCGGCTGCGGGACCATACCGAGCGGCTGATTGGCTCGGCGCGGATCATGGGGTTCGAGCTGCCATGGGACGCGGACGCGATCGACGCGGCGTGCAACGAGGTGCTGGCCGAGAATGGGCTGACCGAGGGGTACGTGCGGCCGATCGCCTGGCGGGGGAGCGAGGCACTGGCGGTGGCCGCACAGGGGACGAGGATCCACATGGCGATCGCCGCGTGGCCCTGGCCGAGCTATTTCGGTGCGGACCGGATGGCGGGGATCAGGGTGGGGATGGCGGAATGGAAGCGGCCCTCGCCAGAGACCGCGCCGACCATGGCGAAGGCGACCGGGCTGTACATGATCGGGACGCTATCGAAGGACAGGGCGGCGGCGGAGGGGTATGCCGACGCGCTGATGCTCGATTGGCGGGGACGGGTGGCGGAGTGCACGGGGGCGAACGTGTTCTTCGTCATGGATGGGGAGCTGCATACGCCGACGCCGGAGGGGTTCCTGGATGGGATCACGCGGCGGTCGGTGATGAGCCTGGCACGGCGACAGCAGATGAAGGTGGTGGAGAGGCCGATCGAACTGGCGGAGATCGATAGGGCGAGCGAGGTGTTCGTGGCGGGGACGGCGGCGGAGGTGACGCCGATACGGGAGATTGCCGGGAGGGAGTTCGTGCCGGGGCGGATCACGGAGACGCTGCTGCGGGGATACGGCTCGCTGGTGCGGCAGGCGCCGGAGGAGGTCGCGAAGGTTGTGGGGGTGTAGGGCCCCCTCCCCCTAATCCCCTCCCGCAAGGGGAGGGGGGATGGTGGTGGGGGTGTAGGGGCCCCCTCCCCCTAACCCCCTCCCGCAAGGGGAGGGGGGATGGTGGTGGGGTCTGGTGGGCTGCTCTGTCGGACTGGCAGTAGGTCGGTGATCTCGTCGGGGTTGATGCCGGCTTCGGCGTCGAGTTGGGCCTGTTCGGCGATGGCGACGTCTTCCTCGGCGGCGGCCACGACCCAGGCAGCTTTGTCCTTGAAATTGTAGGCGGCGCGCTTCTGCAGGCGGCTCATCAGGTCGTTGCGCCACATCGGGATCGGCTTGCCGCGGCGGTCGCGGGGCTGGAACACCTCGATGTGGGGGATCTGCTCGGGGGGCGGCTCCGGCTCCGGCTGTTGCGCGGTGGCGGCGGTGGCCTGCTGCTGGTGTTTGCGGATGTCTCGGAGGGTGGAGGCGTAGAAGCGGCCGGCGGCGAGGGCGTTGCCGCGGAGGCGGGCGGCGGTCTCGGCGCCCATGCCGGGCTTGGCGGCACGCTCCAGGTTGTCGACGGCACCCTGCATGACGGCGATGGCGAAGGCGGCGAGCTGGGCCTCGGCGGCGTCGGCTGGATCGAAGGCAGCGAACTGCTGGTGGGCGGAGGATTGCTTTTGCGCGAGGCGCTCTGGGGTGTCGGAGGCGCTGACGGGGACGGTGTTGGTTAGCGTGGTGTGCAGGATGTCGGCGAATGGTGTGTCTGGTGCCTGCATATCCATGGTGGCGGCCTTTTTGGCAGCGAGTTGGTGGGCGCCAGTTTAGGAACTATTGGTGAACGAATGGTTAACGAGCAATGCTGCACTTCGGATACCCACGCTAGGCCGACAGCAAGACCGAGATGGGTGCCCGTTTCAGATAACCTTCTTCGAATCCCGCGAGAGCCGACATCGCGCCAAAGTCGTGAACAACGACCCGCTGATTCTCTATTGTGGCCAGGCCTTCTTCACGAAGACACCTGATCATTCTGTTGACATGCGGCTCACTGAGTCCAAGCACGTCGGCCATCAGTTCCTGCGTCAGCGGCAATGTGTAGGAGAGATCATCGCCAACGCCGACAGAGCGGAGCCGCACCAGCAATTCGAGGAGCAAATGAGCGAGTCTCTCGTAAGCCGACTTCCGCCCGAGATTGACAATATGCTCCGCGTACATGGCCGCCTCGCACGCCGATGCCCAGAAGAGTGCGGTACCTAGTCGGGGAAAGCGACTGAACAAAGCGTACAAACTGTCAAAGGAGACCAGCGCCAACTCGACCTCTGTGAGCGAGGCAACAGAGTTTATTGCAACTTCAAATAAGCATGATGGGAAGCCAACAAAATCCCCTGGTAGCCCCAGGTTGAGAACCTGGCGCTTGCCGTCTTGCAAGACTTTGTAGCGACACACAACACCGCTGCACAGTATGAAGAGGTGGTCGTATCGACGACCCGTAACAATTATCTCTCTGCGTCGACCAATCCGTCTCTTTAACTGGTGCAAGTCGCGAAGAAATTCTTTTTCGGCCGGTGTGAGCACCAGGTACTGCCCGAGCTTGTCCGCCAGCGGCAGCGTTGCTGGGAGAGCGGCTGACGACAGTCTCGGCTCCGACCCTTGCGCCACGGCAGAATCCTTACCAGCGCCAACCAGCAATCGGCTGGTCGAACAGTCAGCAAGGCGATTCTTGCGAGTGCAACCTAATTCCTGATCCGAAGCAGAGCAAGACAGGACATTGATCCACATCAATGCTCCAGATTGTGGCGGCGGTGTCAGGGGACCGCGAATATCCGGTGACGCGCAAAGGCTGGCTGACGTGCCAATCCCATGGGCCGCCGGCAAGAACGAGGTGGCGCATCCGAAACCAGCTTGGTGGACATCCGGTCCAGGGCTGGGGTTCGGCATGCTCACGACATATGCCGCGGACGGTGGACGACATGAGCAAGGCACAGGCTCGCCGCGCTTCGATGAAGGAAGTGGAGTCCTCGAACCGGGGAGAAGCTGGCCGTGACCCCGACCAACGACCGGAAGTCTGGAGAAGCGTACGCCACGTTCATAGCGATGGTCGGGGTGATCACCGTTGGCATTCTGTTGACGGCAGGCCTGTCGTGGTTGGCAGACAGTCTGGGACCACAGGCAGGCGACATCATAACCTTTGTGGCTACGCGGGCGCCGTCAGTCAGCACCGGCGTCATCACCGCTGGTCGTGCCGCCACCAGCGGCAGAACGTCGTGCATCCTTGACGAGCAAACCATGCAGAGATCCGGCGGGAGCCTGGTGGTGGAATCCGCGCGGTTCGCGCCTAAGCGCACCTTCCAGGTCCATTGGGCCGGAGCCCGAACGAGCAATGGCCCAGATGACTGCGGCAGTTCCGCCGATCTTCTGATGAATATCGACGAGGTCGCCGCTCTCATTTTTGCGGCGGGAGGCAAAGGGGTCAAAGCACAGAACTAGGGGGCAATTGGACCACGCATCGGACGGCGTTCCAGCGTCGTCGAGTGATCGAAACGACAAGAACCCGGAGGCAACGACCTGCTCAACTCGGGCATATCAGATCAAGGGAGGCAACTAATCATGTCGACAGTGGTTGGAACGGCGCAGCCTATCCCATGGTGGAAGGAACCAACCAAGGAGCAATGGATAGCCTGGTGGGCCGCTTGGCTCGGATGGACGCTTGATGCGTTCGACTTCACCATCTTCCTGCTGATCATGGTGCCGATCTCGAAGGAGTTTGGCGTTCCGCTTACTGCCGTCGCCACGGTGTTCACTGTCACGCTGTGGATGCGCCTCGTCGGCGCCACCGCGTCGGGCTGGCTCTCTGATCGGGTGGGCCGAAAGGTCCCGCTGATGATCTCCATCCTGTGGTACTCGGTCTGCAACTTCATTGCCGGCTTCTCGCCTAGCTTCGGCTTCCTGTTCTTCTTCCGCGCCGCACTCGGCTTCGGCATGGGCGCGGAGTGGCCTGCCGGCGCGTCACTCGCAATGGAGTCCTGGCCGATCCGTTCGCGCGGCTTCATGAGTGGTCTGCTGCAAGGGTCCTGGGGCATCGGCTTCGCGCTATCGGCGCTCATCTTCGCGCTGTTCAACGACACTATCGGCTGGCGAGGCATGCTGTGGATCGGCGTGCTTCCGGCACTGGCCGTGGTGTGGATCCGCAAATATGTCAAAGAACCGGCAGTCTGGCTGGAGAACCGCAAGAAGCAACGCGAACAGGGACGTGAAGTGCGACTGCCGCTGTTCGTGATCTTCAAGCCTGGGTCCTGGGCAACACGTTGCTCGCATGCTGGTGGATGCTGAGCTGCTTCATCACCTACTACTCGATCTGGGCATTGTTCGCGACGCACTTGCAGAAGGACCTCGGCATGGGGTCGATGATGGTTGGCTTGCCACTGGTGGCGGCCAATCTACTCGGCTTCATCGCCATGGGTTTTTGGGGCTGGGTGGGTGACGTGCTCGGCCGCCGTTGGTCGATGATCATCCCGGCTGCGATTGGGTTATTCATCACTCCCACCTACCTGCTCACCACTGATCCGTTCTGGATTCTGCTGGGCTTCCTGGTACAGGGCGTGTTCGCTGGCGCGATGTACAGTCAGATGCCCAGCTACCTCACCGAGCGCTTCCCGACCGAGGTTCGGGCGACCGCGAGCGCCGTCACTTACCACCAGGGAGCCATCTTCGGTGGCCTGGTCGCACCGATACTGACCTACTTCGCGGTTGACTATCACGTAGGCTTTGCGATCCCGATGCTGATCGGCACCACGTTCGGCCTGGTGATGGTCATCATATCGCTGCTCGTGAGTCCGGAGACCAAGGGCAAGGACTACACGTCGGATCTCTTGGTCGCTTGACCGCGTGCTCGCAGCTATTCACGGCGCCATCGGTACTGGTGCGCCGCATTGCAGCGGCAGACCAATCAAGAAACGTAGCCAACAAGAACTCCAGGGGAGGGAACCAATGAACCCACCTGACATCAGCGTCGCTCCACTGTCCGAAGCGGACCACCGAAGGGAGTTGCGCAAGGCGGTCATCGCGAGCACGGTCGGCACGACGATCGAGTGGTACGACTTCCTGCTTTACAGCATCGTCACTCCCCTAGTGTTCGGCAAATTGTTTTTCCCGCATTCGGAGCCGCTGATCGGCGTGCTCGAAGCCTTTGCGGTGTATTTCGTTGGCTTTATCGGACGACCCATCGGCGCGTTCATCTTCGGCCATTACGGCGACCGCATCGGCCGCAAGGCGGCGCTGATCGTGACGCTTTTGATTACCGGCCTGTCGACGTTCGCGGTCGGCTTCGTCCCTGGTTACGCCTCGGTCGGCATCTGGGGGGCGGTGATCATGACCGTCATCCGGATGATCCAGGGCATCGGGGTCGGCGGTGAGTGGGGCGGCTCCGGTACTGTTCGCGATGGAATGGGCGCGCACCACCAAGCATCGCGGCTTCATCACCTCCTGGCCGCAAATCGGCGGCCCGTCGGGACTGTTTCTCGCCAACATGGCGGTCCTGGTCGGCAGCACGATCGCCGGCGACAGCTTCTTCGCCTGGGGCTGGCGCATTCCGTTTTTTCTCAGCATCATCCTGGTCGCGGTCGGCCTTTATATCCGACTCGGCATCCTCGAAACTCCTGTCTTCCAGCGCATCGTCAAAGAAGAGCGAGTCGAGCGCGTGCCGGCGATCGAGGTATTCAGGCGCCAACCGAAGCAGGTCTTCCTGTCGATGCTCTGCCGGAGTGCCGAACAGGGACCAGCCTACATCTATCTTGCCTTTGTTTTCACCTATACCAGCCAAGTTTTGCATCAACCGCGCGATTTCATACTGACCGCGCTGCTCTGCGCCGGGCTGGTTTCCTTCATCACGACCCCATTGGCGGGCGCGTTATCCGATCGCTTCGGTCGCAAGCGCATTTACATCATCGGTTCAGTGCTGACGGGGATTTATGGCTTTATCTACTTTGCGCTGCTGAACACATTGGTGCCGGCGCTGATCGTCATCGGCATCATCCTGTCATTCGTACCGCACGACTTGATCTACGGACCGCAAGCAGCGCTGATCTCCGAGGGCTTCACTCCGCGGCTGCGCTATAGTGGCTCCTCGCTCGGCTATCAGCTTGCCTCGCTGACCGCTGGCGGCCCGGCACCGATCATCGCGACCGCGCTGCTGGCGGCCTATGGATCGGGCTACGCTGTCGCGGTCTATGTTGCGGTCATGGCTGTCGTCAGTGTCGTCGCGACGTCGTTCATGCCCGATTATACCGGCCGCGATATCTCGCAGGAGCATTCCTTCGCTGCCGCGCCCGGCGCTGCGTCCTCCGATTAGATGCGGATGCCCTGGCGCTGGAACACGATGCAGGCGCCTGCAAAGCGCACAATGGCGGGGCATGAGCCCCGTCATCTGGGGCCGCACCTGGATGAAGCTCTGCATTACCATCAAGCGGGCGCGGTGTTGAAGAGAAACAGGCATAGCACCGTTGTTTTCGTGCACTGCGCGCTGTCGATCGACGGTCTGTGTCTGTGACGCAGGTCATAGCGAATGGATCATGCAGCGAGGATCATCAGGCGCGCAAAGGTCATGCGGTTCCACTGAGCACAGGAGATGGGCGCGATGTTTGGCCTTCTCGTCGATAAGAACTGGTTCAAGGAGCGATGGGAAATCGAGCCACGTAGGAGGAAGCGCGGACGACTGCCGAAATACAGCGCGCGCTTTCTGGTATGTGTCCTGCTCATTGCTGGGGGCGTCGTGCTTGCAAACGATGTTTCCGGCGGAAGAACTGATCCCCGTCCGATGATCAGAGCAAACATCAGGTTGATGTAGAAAGCGATCGCCTGCTGACCGAACGGCACTCACGGCACCAGGGAGACAGGCCATGGTGTACCGTGCCTGCATATCAGTCAAAGGCACCCTGCTCTGCTCAGCGACTATACGTTCGTCTATTGTGCCGTTGCGCCGCTGAGGCTGATGGCCGGCTCGGGGGCCGGCCATGACGGTTAGTTAGAGCGAATGCGTCGCGGTCAGCGAGTCATGGTATTACATTCATTGCAGTAGGCAATTTCAGATCGCGTCCAGCATGCGTTGACGCTTGAGCGTACGCGGGTCTCTGACTATGGTCAGAGAATGGATGCACAACAGATCCAGCAGGTGCGGCGGTTCAATCGGCTGGTGACGCAGCGCACGGGCGCTCTGGAGAACAGTTATCTGCGGCGCGGCCGGCCGCTCGGTGAAGCACGACTGCTGTTCGAGATTGGCACAGACTGCGCGGATGTACGGACACTGCGGGAAAGGCTGGGGCTGAACTCGGGCTATGTCAGCCGGCTACTGCGATCGCTGGAGGCGCAGGGACTGATCGTTGTGCGCCCGCAAGCGGAGGATGCGCGGCGGCGCAATGTCAGCCTGACGCGCAAGGGTCGAGGCGAGTTTGCAGCGTATGAGCGGCTGTCGGATGGGTTGGCCACGTCGTGGCTGGAGCCGCTGAACGCGTCACAGCGCGAGGGGCTGGTGACGGCGATGGCGGAAGTCGAGCGGCTGATCCGGGCGGGCGGCGTGGTGGTGCGGCTCGAGGTTGCTGACAGTGAGACGGCGCGATGGTGCCTGGACGCGTATTTCCGCGAGCTGGCGGAGCGGTTCGAGATGGGCTTCGACCCGGCGCGCAGCAATTCGGCGACGGAACAGGAGATGACTCCGCCGACCGGGTATTTCTTCGTGGCGTGGATGGACGAGCGGCCGGTGGGGTGCGGCGCGCTGAAACTGGGCGAGCGCGGCATCGGCGAGGTCAAGCGGATGTGGACGGCGCGCGAGGCGCGGGGGCTTGGCGTGGCGCGGCGGGTGCTGCGGACGATCGAGGCGAAGGCGCGCGAGGTGGGGGTGACACGGCTGCGGTTGGAGACCAATCGGACGCTGCGCGAGGCGCAGGCGCTGTATCGGCAGGAGGGGTATCGCGAGGTCGCACAATTCAATGATGAGCCGTATGCGCACCATTGGTTCGAAAAACGTTTCGGGCCGTGACACTCCGATACGTAAGTCCGGGGCCAAAGTTTGCTAAACTGCAAGAATAGTACACGACAGGCGGCGCGAGATGGCCGGGAAGTCGGCGGCATTTGTTGCTGCTGTTGCGAATGCGCGGCTAAGGTTGCTCGGGGTTCTTCTCCATAACCAGCGCGCGGTGGTCGAGTTCGTTGGCCAACTCCTGGAGGCGTTTTCGATCCTCTTCATTGACCAGTTCGCGTATGAGGGTCCGGACACGGGCGGCACGTCTGCGCAGATCAGCGGCTGTTTCCCCCTGGCCGGTCAGGCCACTGTTCCGTTCTGGCAATTCGATGCCCCGAGCAATTCTCTTCTCAGAATGAGGGACGGAAGCGGAACGGTATAGTCACGGGTCGGTGACAAGATCTGAGCAGGGGATTCTTAACCGGGGGCGCGCATGATTTGGGGATGCGGTATCTTATGGTTGCGCTGCTGGTGGCGGGGTGTGGGCTTACGCCAGAGCAACTGGCGACCGTCACGGCGGGAGGCGCGATTGGCAGCATCGCAGTCATTCAGCGCAGCCCGGCCGATGCACTGTACTCGATCGTGAGCGGCAAGGACTGCTCGATCGTGCGGCTTGAACAGGGGAAGAGCTACTGCAAGCCGGTGGAACCGCCGCCGGAGCAGCAACCGTATTGTACGCGCAGCCTGGGCGTGGTGGATTGCTGGAGCGATCCGGCAAGCTTGCCGGACCATCCGCCGCAGGTTGGCGATGTACCGCATGGGTTGACGCCGGAACAGGAGGCGGATCGGACGAAGCGGTGGCCGAATCTTTGACGGTTGGAGCGGGGGAGTCCCGCACCTCGCCTGACCTCTCCGCCCCCAGGGGCGGAGAGGGATACAATTAGCGGGTGGCGGCTGCTACGTCGGATTCGATCTTTGGCAGGACCTCGGCGATGGCGGTCTTCATGGCTGTGGCGATGGCCGGGGGATCTGTGGCTGCCAGGCGGACCTCGGCAGATTCGGTCCGTTGCAGTACAGCCTTGATCGGCGACGGATGCTGGTCCAGCAGGACGAAGGCGACCGAGATATGCGCGACGCCGGCGTTTGTGTCGGCGACGAAGGTCTGCAATTCGCCTTCGAGGACGTAGTCGGCATCCAGGCGGCTGCCAGGTGCTAGCACGGCGCTGAACAGACCGGCACCTGCCAGCCATTGGCGCAGGTCGTCTTCGACGGCCTGGGCGGGCGGCACCGACCATTGCTCATAGAAGTCGACGTGGACACTGCCGTCGCGCTCCAGCCACCGCATGCCGCGGACGTCCAGCCCGGGTGCCGCACGAATGGCGCGGACCAGCAACACCTTGCCGCGCCGCGGCGCTGGGAGCGCTGCATCGCGATGCACGTCGAGCGGCCAGTCGCGACGTTGGACGTAGTCGGGCGACGGCAGCAGCGAGCAGCCGCCGAGCGCCGTTGCAGCCAGCAGAAAGATACGCCGCTTCATCGGACAGGCTCCGTGGGGCGTGGTGGTGGCGCGTTGAAGATATCGGCGGGATAGCGGCGCAGCAGGTCGGTCAGTTCGCGGAGGTTCTGCGACGTGGCCTGCACGTCGCGCAGCACTGGGATCAATCCTTGCTCCACATCGGCGGTGCTGTTGCCGATGCGCTGCGTCGTGGTCTGGAGTGAGGCGATCAATGGCGGCAGACGCGCCGAAGCCTCGGCGAGCCGTGCCGCGGCGACACTGGCGTTGCTGAGCAGGGTCTGCACCTTCTCGCCCTGCACCGTGTCGCGCAATGCCGTGGAGGTGCGCTTGAAGTCAGCGGTGAGACCGGGAATGTCCGCTGCCTGCACTGCCTGGTTCGTGGTTCGCAGCAGCGCGGTGGCTTCGGCGAGCGTCGCGTGCACGTCGCCGGTGGCGATATCGGCGCGGACGTCCTTGAGCAGGCCGGCGGCCTGATCCCCCAGTTGGTCCAGGTTCATCCCGTTCAGCTTGTCGAGGAGATGTTCGGCCGCGACCTGCACCTGGCTGAGAGTGCTTGGCATCGAGGGAATGTATTCGGCAAGCGGCTGCCAGGGTACTTGCAGCGCCGGGTATTGCTTGGGATCGACGAAGTCCAGCTCGAGATAGGCGAGGCCTGTGAGGCCTTGCGAGGCAAGGCGTGCCCGAAGGCCTAATGCCACAGCGGTCTCAGTGTCAGGCACGTGGCCGATCTTGCTGGTGTCCACCTCGAAACGGACGAACACGAGCCGCGACGTGCTGTGCTGGAAATCGAGCGGCATGCCTTCGCCGTACAGCCGCGGTGACCAGGCCGAGATTGGTGACGCGGCCGACCGTGACGCCGCGAAACTTCACTGCCGCGCCAATCTCGAGGCCTTGCACTGATTCGCTGAAATACGAATTCGTAGAGCGTGCCGTTGCGGAACGTGCTGCCGCCGATGAACCAGAGCAGGCCTAGCAGCAAGGCAATGCCGGCCAGGATCATCACGCCGACGCGCAGGTAGAGCGCGCGGCCTTCCATCAGGCGGTGGCCGGTTCTGGCAGTTCGCGGCGGAAGAAGGCGCGGACCTTGGGGTTGGTGCTGGTGTCGCGCAGCGCGTGCGGCTCGCCGTCGGCGATCACCCCGCCGGCGTCCGGGAACGCGGCTCGGTCCAGCATGATGCAGCGATCGGCAATGGTCAGGATAGAGGCGAGTTCGTGGGTCACGACGACGAAGGTCGCACCGAGGTCCTGGCGCAGGTCTAGGATAAGACGATCGAGACCGGCGGAAGTGATCGGATCGAGACCGGCGGACGGTTCGTCGAGCATCAGCAGCGGTGGATCGAGCGCCATGGCGCGGGCGATGCCGGCGCGGCGTGCCATGCCGCCTGAGATCTCGGCCGGCATCAGGGCTGCGGCGTCGCCAAGGCCGACGAGGCCGAGCTTGACGCGGGCGACGGCTTCACGGCCTTCGGGCGGAAGGTCAGTGAACATCTCCAGCGGCAGCATGACGTTCTCCAGCAGCGTCATGGAACCGAACAGGGCGCCGGACTGGAACATCACGCCGGTATGGCGCTGCACGTCGTGCAGAGCTGTCTCGCCGTTGGGACCGGTGATGGCTTCGCCGAACAGCGCGATGCGTCCGGCGGTGGGTGTCAGCAAGCCGATCAACTGCTTCAACAGGGTGGACTTGCCGCAGCCGGAGCCGCCGAGGATGACGAACACCTCGCGTGGGTACACGCGTAGGGACACGTCGCGGAAGATCGTGCGATCGCCGAAGCGCTGCTCGACCTTGTCCACCTGGATGATTGGTTCGTCGGTCACAATTGCAGCCGGTAGAAGATGAGCGCGAAGATGCCATCGGCGGCGATGGTGGCGACGATGCCGCCGACGACGGCGGCGGTCGCGGAGAGGCCGACGGCACGTGGGCCGACGCCGGTGGCAAGTCCGGCGCGGCAACCGATGGCGGAGACGATCATGCCGAAGACGACAGATTTGAAGAGACCGCCATAGAGATCGCTGGCGCCCACCCAGCCCTGCACCTGGCTGGTGATGGCGACGAATGGATAGCCGAAGCCGCGCAGCACCGTTGCCATGCCGAGCAAGCCCGCGATGTCGAGGGTCATCGTCATGACCGGCATCACCAGCATGGCGGCGATCATGCGGGGCAGGACCAGCAGGGTCACCGGGTCGATACCCATGGTGTTCAGCGCGTCGATTTCCTCGTTGACCTGCATGGTGCCGATTTCGGCGGCGAAGGCGGAGCCGGTGCGGCCGGCGAGGATGACCGCGGCGAGCAGCGGTCCCAGCTCGCGCAGCAGGGCGACGGCGACCAGGCTGGCGACGAAGATCTCGGCGCCGAATTGGCGCATCGGCACGGCTGACTGGAAGGCGAGGATCAAGCCGATCAGATAGCCGAGCAGCACGACGAGAGGGAGAGAACGGATGCCGGCGGTGTCGATGTAGCCGAGCAGGTCCGGGATACGGAGCATGCGATGGTGCCGCGGCAGGCGAGCGACGGCGACAGCGGCCTCGCCGATGAAGATGATACTGAACGCGCAGAGGTGGAACGAAGCGAATGCGACCTCCCTGGCTGTGGGAGGCGTGATCGAGGTTGGGCGCTGGGCCATGCGGGCCGCGGCACGGGCGCGGCGGAGCAACGCCATGGCGCGATCTTCGATACCGATGGCATCGGCGGGGGCGCCGTGGGCTGATTCAATGGCGGCCAGGAGTGACGCGCCGCCGACGTCGCAGAAGGTTACGCTGCGCAGGTCGAAGGCAAGCTTATGACCGCGTGCCTGTTCGGCGGCGTGGATGGCCGGGCGCCAGAGCGCCCCGATGGCGTCAGCTTCCAGTTTGCCGGCGAAGGCCAGCACAGTCGTTCCGTCACGGCGTTCGATCGAGAGATGCGCGGGTTCGGTCAATGCGCCGCCAGCCAGGTATCGAAGCGTTGGCGTAGCTTGGGCAGATTGTCGTGCCAGAAGCCAGCGTCCACACGGACGGCCGCGCCGAGATTGGCGGGGGCGGTGGGGGAGATTGGGAGGAGGTCCGATGACAGGCCGTCATTGGCACCTTTGGCGAGGCCTCCGTCGCCGAACAGGCTGACGAGGCGCGCCTCGATTGCCGGGGTGCCGGCGAAGTAGAGGAACTGGGTGGCCTGGCGCAGGTTGGCGCTGCCTTTCATGATCGCCCAGCTTTGCACTTCGTACAGGCTGGCGGTCCACTGGATGCCGAAGTTGCGATGGGCCGTGTGGCTGGTCTGGGCGATCGAGGGCGCGAAGGCACTGGTCATCAGCACGTCGCCGGAGGCGAGGATGTGGGCGGCCTCGGTGGGATCGTTCCACCAGACGATGTAGGGCTTGAGCTGGTCGAGCTTGCGGAAGGCGCGATCGACACCGTCGGAGGTGGCGAGCACCTTGTACACATCGGCGGGGGCGACGCCGTCGGCGATGAGGGCGAACTCCAGGTTGCCGCGGACGCCTTTATGGAGGCCGCGCTTGCCGGGGTATTTGGCGACGTCCCAGAAGTCGGCCCAGGTGGGGGCGCCGGGGAACTTGTCGCGATCCCAGGCGAGGACGAGGCTGGCGACATTGGCGCCGACGCCGCAGTCGCTGACCGCCTGGGGCAGGTAGTGGTCCTTGCCGCCGATGGCGGACCAGTCGAGCTTTTCGAACAGGTTCTCGGAGCAGCCGGTGGCGAGGTCCTCGCTGTCCACCATGACGAGGTCCCAGGCGACGTCCGGCGCCTTGGCCTGGGTGCGCAGGGCGTCGATGCCGCCATCCCAGCTGGTGACGGTGGCAGGGATGGCGGTGGCTTCCGTGAAGGGCTGGGCGAAGACCTGCTTGATGGCGGCCTGGGCGGGGGTGAGGGCCACGATGGCGAGGTCGCGCGCGCTGGCCGTGGCGAACGACATGGCAAGGATCGCCGCGGCAGTTACGAGCGAGCGGGCATGCATCGATAGGTGGCTCCGGGTTTCCAGCCTGCGGCGGGTGCTTACCATCGGCGATCTTGGCGGCAAACGAAAGCGGGGGCGTGGACAGGGCAATCGGGTGGACGGTCCTGAACCGGTGTGCTGCACGGCAAAGCAAGGTTTCACACGGAGGGCACGGAGAAGCAAAGCCACGGAGAACGACTGAGAAACCGTTTCGCGCAAAGCGCATTGGGTTCCTGCCCGGTGCCCTCAGTGGCTTCATTCCTCCGTGACCTCGGTGTGAAACCTTGATTTGCCGTGCGCACGGCGATGCGGCCAGGTTCACCCGATTGCCCTGGGGGCATGTCGTGGGTTCAGGTTCTGGCGAGGGAACCACGATAACTGCAGGACACCGTATCAACCCTCACATCGAGCGCAGAACCGTCCGAGGCGAAGAAGCCACCGACATATACCAACCCATCTTGCGAAGTCCGGCGTCCCCAGAGGAAGCCACCGCTGTTGACCAAGCCATCCAGGAACTGCTCACGGATGTTCTGCTCCTCGAAGTACCAGTCACCGTAGGCCGACCATTTGGCAACGCTCACGGTAAGCTCAGCGGCAGGAAGGGCGCACGAGCCTCTGCCTATTACGGCTCCTCGGTAGGTTCCGATGGCATAATCAGGCGCCGTTGTGCCCAACACGGTGCATCCGGTTAGCAACAGCGCTGGGAGTAGCAGTGTCTTCTTCATGGTGTCGATACCCCCACAAGATTACGACGACGTCGCAGCCCCGGCTCTGCATCAGGCCTTCGGGTGTATGGGCACGCCAGACTCGTTCTGCATCCACACATCAGCTTCGAGTAAACGCATAACGTTTACACAGGAGGAGCGAGTAATACCACTACTCGCTGACCGCGACCCATTCGCCCTGCCGTCATGGCCGGGTCAGGCCCGGCCATGACGGCAGGGCGACAGATAATTCAGGGTCAGGGAGCTTTGGTATACACGGTGGACTTGGGCAGTAAACGCAACCCGGTCGGCGACCTGACCAGACGCGGAAGACCATGGCAGTAATCAGGGCGGAGCTACAACGGCAACATCTACCGACAGGGTGTAGTTTGGCCCAAACGATACTACAAAGCGATCCGTCCCGACGTAGTCCGGATCTGGGGTGTAGACCATCACTGCGGCACCGTTGGACATGCGAACAGACGCAGACCCGTGCGCCGGCTTGGTGATCAGTTGTGGATCAGAGACAAAGCCTGTGCCTGCTCGGCTGTTCAGAACGAGCGCCATCCCACATGGCGACCCATTCCGCGCAACGGTAATTTCGCCGTTGCTACTGGCGGCGCCAGCAAAGTTTGACGCTGGGTGTACCGATACAGGAATTCTGTGTCAGCTCCTGGTGACTGCATCCGGAGCACAGCAGGATGAGGAAAAGAGCGGCACCAAGACTGGCGGTAAATTTGCGTGGGAGCTTGAAGTTCGTGCCACAATGCTTCCGCGCTGATGTTTGTTGTACATCCATTGTATTCTCCTGTGGCCCCGCTGATCGCCGTGGTCGCTATCGATGGCAACAACTTTGCGGAACCGACATTCAACTGATCAGGTCGGGCTGGAGCGTGTTTGCCAGAGCCGTCTTCCGGCATCTGCTTCCGCCCTGCGGCGAATTGTGGGTAAGGGACCCGCATCGACTATGGCAAAACCGGCAAAGAAGATGTCACTCATCCTTGACGCACTTGCACCTCGGCCTGCTGGCACGAGACATGGTCATTCAGAAGGTGCCGTCGGAATCGGCCTCAAACTGGAACTGACAGGCATCGCCGACGATTTCCCCCTGCATGTGGCCTTGGCTCGTCGTGCCGCGGATGTAGGCGACATCCGTGCCAGCGTTGAATGAGCCATCCGGCGCGATCGTGGCGACGAAGACTCGCTGCGGTTGCCATGGCACCTGGGGCTGGTTCAGCACAAACTGGAACCCGCTGTTCTGCACGACGACCGTGAATATATCGCTGGTGCCACAGCCTAGGGGCGAGCCGCTGGTCATTTGCATGAGGCCGTTATAGGTCCCATTGACGCTGGAGACCCGCGGTGGAGAAGGTGTCGGGGCGGGCGCGGCAGGTGGGTCGCCGTCCGAGCACCCCATAAGGCAGGCGACAAGGCTGGCGACAAGGCTGGCTGCTGATGCGCGGGCGAATTGTCTTGGCATGGGAAGCGTTCCTACATTTGTTCTTGCCTCATCATGGTGGGGTCGTGATCCCGTCGGCAATGCAAATTCGGCATCTCGAGAGTGTACAAATGACGCGGCGGCTGCGCGGAATCGGATTCCTTGGTGGAACTGCTTGTCTGGCGCGTGGCGCGCCATCTATCGGCTGCTTGCGGATGGCGGGTGCCATGCTCGTTTGGTCTGCGTTGGGGATGACGGCTTACGTGTTGCTCGCGCAGCCGGCCGCGATCGTTTGACAACGGAATGCTCTGACGTAGGAGGCCGCTATGGATATCGATGGCGCGTTGTGGCGGTCCATCGGCGCGGACACGGCGACAGCGACGCGCCACGGCAGGACTACACGATCGCCGGCCTTGCCGATGATGTCGCCTGGCAGTGCCAGCAGCTTGGGCTGCGCAAACCGTTGGTTGTTGGTCACAGGCTGGGTGGTGCGATCGCGCTGGAACTCGCGGGCCGACATGTCGATCTGCCTTAGGGCGTGATGACGATCGATAGCATTGTCTTGCCGCGTCCGGGTGGTGGGTCAGTTTGAACGCCCCTGAATATCTTCCTAGTTGGCTCGCTAATGCCATCGGTGACATACTGGCGAGGTGTCCACTTGTAAGCCTAGGAATCGAGACGCCACGTTCGTCCATGCGCTAGCGCGCTTCTCGACCGGACTACCGCCGTCTGTCACGCGGGGCTCGGCGTCCGGTGTGTACGGCAGCGTGCTAGCCTTTCTGGGGCATCACGCAATCACGCTTTTGGAGGACGTGGCAACGCCAGAAACCTTCTCGCGCAGTCTGGACAAGTGGACGAAGCAGCTGAAGTCCTGTTCCGGCGCCCCGTGGGGAACTGCCAGAAAGAGCCTCAATATCGTGATCCGAGACGCCGCGTACAATGTCTATCTTCGCCAAGAATTTGGCCTTGAGACGGTTGAATATAAGCTTGAATTGCCGCTCGATAGCTTCTCGGCAAACGGCTTACGATGCGATGCCAAACAAGCAGGTGTCTCAGCGCCGCCACCGTGGCAATCGATTAAGTCTCTGTGCCAGAAAGACAATGACTGTTTTCAGGCGGTGGCAACTCAGATTGCTGAGCGCAAGAACGTGCCCCGATGCCACCTAGACGTTTGGTATTGGCGCAACAGCGAATAAGTCTGGAGAACGGATCAGATGGCCACCAAACGCGTAACCCCCCCCGTGATCGGATCGCGCTTGCGACGCTGATCGGCGACATCGCCACGGGCCAGGTCGTGGATGACTTGGAAACCACGGATGAGACGGAACTGGCCGCTGCCCGAGAACAAGCAAAAAGGCCAAGAACCACGCTCACAGCATGGCGATCTATTTCATGCACTATAACTACGTTCGTATACATCAGACGCTGCGCTGCACACCAGTGATGGCCGCTGGCGTCACTAAGAGTCTGACTCGGATCGTGGTCGCAACACGTGCTGGCCTGAATTGATTGATGATATTGGCTGACGGGGGAGTATCAGGCGGCCGCCAGACGGCGCGACATCAGCTTGACGCTGGCGATGTAGAGCCAGGTCACCGCGCTCTCGATGGTGGCCTCGAAATCCTTGGCCAGACGACGATTGCGGTTGAGCCAGGCCAGCGTGCGTTCGACCACCCAACGCCGGGGCAGCAGGATAAAGCCCTTGGCGGTGTCGGATCGCTTGACGATCTCGATCGTCCATGTACCGAGCGCTTCAAGCGCACCCTTCAGCTTGTCACCGGCGTAGGCGGCATCAGCGAACACGTGGCGCAGCCAGGGAAACGCGCTGCGCACGCTGTCCAACAACGGTGGCGCACCATCACGATCCTGCACGTCCCCCGGGTGCACGATCGCGCCGACCAGCAGGCCGATCGTGTCGGTGAGGATATGCCGCTTGCGGCCTTTGACCATTTTCTCCGCCGCGTAACCGCGCGGACCGCCGGCCTCGGTTGTCTTGACGGATTGGCTGTCGATGACCCCGGCGGTCGGACTTGCCTCGCGGCCGGCGGCTTCGCGCACATCCATCAGCAGCGCCTGATTGATGATCTGCCATCTTCCGTCATCGCGCCAGGCGTAGAAGTAGCGTTGCACCGTGGTGAACGGCGGGAAGTCCTTGGGCAACATGCGCCATTGGCAGCCAGACTGGGCAATGAAGAAGATGGCATTGACGATGTCCCGCAAGCAGGCCTTGCGGGTTCGACCGCGGCTTGCGGGCGGCGGCAAATGCGGCTCGATCAGAAGCCACTCCTGGTCGGTGGTATCGCTTGCGTAGCGCAGCCCGTCGCGCTGATACTTGCGTCGCGTGATTTCAGTCCAGGCCATCGGTGTGTCCTTCGTGTCTTCGCAACCACGAGAAAATCGTAGCCGCTGGGATCACGCAACTGCTTTTTTGTTCGGCCGATCACGGTCATCGGGGACGACAGGCTCCGTCGGAATAACCCGTTGAAATGACTCCAATCTTCATTCCGATACAGTTCCGGGTCAGCCTCTAAGATGCTCTGGGAACTCTCCGACATGGTGAAGGTGTCGGAGGATTGGGAGGCGAAGCAAGCCGAATAGGTCAACATTGCTGTACCTGTACCCAAGGCATTAATCTGGTACGCCGCATTTCGTTCAGAATGAGATGGAGCGAACATGCCGGATGGCGTATCGGATGTGGTGGTGACCAAGCGAGTGTTGGATCAAGTCCTGAAACTGGGCGATTGCATCACGGTGATGGCACGGATGGAGGCCCAGTCGGTCGATGTCGTTGTTACGTCGCCTCCTTACAATCTGAATCTCGCATATGGTGTGTATGACGACTCCCGCGACGAAGATGAGTACGTCGACTGGCTATGCGAGGTGGCCAGCGCGATCAAGCTAGTGATGAAACCGGATGCGTCGTTCTTCCTTAATATCGCAGGATCAAACAGCCGCCCAGACGTGCCATTTAAGCTGATGGTCCGGCTGCGCGCGCTCGGCTTCTTTCTGCAAAATCATATCATGTGGATTAAGTCGATTGGCATGGAGACGGAATCTCGTGGGCACTTCAAGCCGGTGGGCGGAAAACGTTTTATGCACCACAATCACGAGCACATCTTTCATTTGACGCTCAACAACAACGTGGAACTGGATCGCCTGTCAATTGGGCTTCCCTTCCAGGATAAGACGAACATCGCCCGTCGTGGTCATGCGCGCGATCTTCGGTGCCGAGGGAATACGTGGTTTATCCCCTATTCGACGGTCAAGAGCAAAGCCCAGAAGTACAACCATCCAGGCACGTTCCCCGTTGAGTTGCCGCTATGGTGCATCTACCTACATGGCGGCGGTGGCTTAACCGTCCTCGACCCATTCGTCGGCACCGGCACGACCCTGGTTGCCGCGCGTCTCGCTGGCGCAACGGGCATTGGCGTGGACATTGACCCTACCTACATCGAGACGGCACGGCAGAGACTTGAACAGGTGGGAGACGGTGCAGTGGACATAACTATGAACCATGATGAGATACAGGAATTACTGAAACAGGACCCCGACACGGAACAGGACGGCGGCTGGCAGGGGCTTCTAGTTGGATTGCAGAAGCGAACCAACAAGACGACCGGTCACCTGACGCTGACGGCCCACGATCTCGAACAAATTCAGCGATACGCTTTCCACTACAAGCGCGGCGGCTGGCAGACGCGGTTGCTGGCAATTTTCGGTCGAACCCTTGGGCCAAAACTTGATGGTGCAGTTTAGGAATTTTGTCCGTATCTAAATCGCGACTGACCCACTACCCGCGTCCGACGTTCGTTGAACCTGCACGCGCGGTGGCGGAAGTATTCAGCGGGCCTGACTTTCTTGATGCCGCGCGTGCTCAGGTGATCGAGCGCTTCCTTGCTGTTGGTATCGCGAGGGACTCAGCAGGTCGGCGGGAATAACGCGGATTATACCACTACTCGCTGATCCTGACTCATCTGTCGCCCTGTCGTCATGGCCTGGCTGCGACCGTCCACCCCCATAGCATCTTGACCCGGCCATCAGCGCACATTGGCACCATTGTGCCGATGAGGCTGATGGCCGGCTCGGGGCCGGCCATGACGGTTAGTTAGAGAAAGCGGATTATACCACTACTCGCTGATCCTGACTCATCTGTCGCCCTGTCGTCATGGCCGAGATTGACCCGGCCATCAGCGCACATTGGCACCATTGTACCGATGAGGCTGATGGCCAACTCGGGGCCGGCCATGACGGTTAGTTAGAGAAAGCGGATTATACCACTACTCGCTGATCCTGAACTCATCTGTCGCCCTGTCGTCATGGCCGAGATTGACCCGGCCATCAGCGCACATTGGCACCATTGTACCGATGAGGCTGATGGCCAACTCGGGGCCGGCCATGACGGTTAGTTAGAGAAAGCGGATTATACCACTACTCGCTGATCCTGACTCATCTGTCGCCCTGTCGTCATGGCCGAGATTGACCCGGCCATCAGCGCACATTGGCACCATTGTGCCGATGAGGCTGATGGCCGGCTCGGGGCCGGCCATGACGGTTAGTTAGAACAAATGGACGGCGGTCAGTGAGCTTTGGTATTGCCCCGATTTGGGCACGGATTGCGCGGACGGCGGCGCCTCGGTTTGATTTTCGGCTTTGGGTCCAATGCGGCGGCCAGAGCGTTTTCGGGCAGACCAGAATCGATGGGTTTCCAGTGACGTCGAAGATGCTCTGTCAGCGCGTGTCATTGACGCCGGTAATTGCGCCCGCACCGAACGCATCCACGGCGTGGCTCGGAACCGCCGGCATGGCGAAAGCCCGGGTAATGGTCCTGCCAGGAATGCTGCCGATTGTAGGGCGGTCCAAACTGGTGCGGTGCCGCGCGATGCGGCGCCACCGGTCGGCCAACGCCTCGCAGATGAGTGGCGATAAAGCCACCATGGGCTCCACGTTCAAGTTCGACGATGGCGCGGTGCCCGCCGATCGGCACGGCGACCCCCGGGGCTGTGGTCGCAAGTAATCCGCGTCCCAACCGAACATGCCCACCAGCGGCACTGACATAACTTTCGATCACCATCCGTCGCACATGGTTGCCGAAAAACGCGCCGGGATCCGAGCCCAGGACATCGGGGGTGGCCGTGGTAGCCGACAATCTTCCGTCCACGATGGTACCCTGGGCAGAGATGCTTTCGCCCGGCGCGACACTCGTTCCTGGTGGCGGCTGAACCCGAAGGTCGCCAATTTGCCAGCCCCCGGCGCTCGCCATCGCCGGTCCGCGCACCAGGACCGTTCCGGGCTCCCGTTGGTCGACGCGACTGGCAGCGATGACACCATCGGACTGACGCAGTCCGCTTACCGCGATCCAATCCCCCGGACGGAACGTCTGCAGACCCTCAGTGTCGGCGCTGACCGCGACCCGCTGCCCCGCGACGATGAGCATCCGACCACCGGTCCCGCTGTCAGCGCCAACCGATGTCACAGGGCCGGACACCTCGTGGCGCACCTCGATGCTGTCGGCATGCAATCCATGGTCGTCGCTGGCAACGATGGCCGCGAACTGTCCCACGAGCAGCTGAGCCTGCGTATCGGGCACTCCATCCACGGTCAACGGAGTGCTTGGAGCGTAGGCGATCTCCAGACCATTGACGATGACACTACCGAAGCCCGTGATGACGCCGGCGATACCCGTCCCGCCGATACCCCGATCGCTGATCTGTGGTCCGCTGGCGGGACCGCCAGTGCCGCCGATGCCTCGGTCGGACGCCGATTTGCCGGTCAGGGGAACGCAGGCGCCCCACAGTGCCAGCATCAGGCAGACCGCTCGGCGTGCCGCTTTCATGGCTCCTCACCGGCGGAGTGATCGTCCGCAAACAGGTAGATGCCGAGGTTGAATCGACATCGTGGAGTCTCTGGCGCGCTCTCCAACTCCCGATCGTTGCTATCCAGCAGATCCAGCGCCTGGCGATTGAACTCTGTCAGCAGTTGCAGCGCGGCCTCACGCCCCATGGCTTCCAGACGGGCCACGGTTGCCGGGCTGAGATTATCATAATGGGCAGCGCGCTCGACGAAGGGAGCCGAACCAGGGGCAGTCACGTTCGCGGCGGCGGCGGACAGGTGATCGTGCAGATTTCGGCCGAAGTAGAAGAGCTGCTCCGCGCTGCCGGGGCGTGGCACGAACGCCGCGGTGTCGAGAACGACGCTGTCGGCTGCGTCCACGGTGACAATGCCGTGGTTCAGCCAGTCGTCCAGCACCGCGCGTGGCCTGACATCTGAGGTCACGGAGTGCACGAGACTTTCAAACGAGGGGCCGCCGTCTGGCTGCGGCAGGCGTGGCAGGGGGCGTGGCTTCCCTTCGGTATCGACGTACTCGTCAGCGCGCAGCCAACGGGTAATGATCTGGCTTGTGCGTGTGATCACCGGCGGCACGGCTTGCGGTGCATGGGTTTCCGCACGCCAGCGGCGGATTTCCTTGCGATGCACGCCGGTGAGAAGGCTGATCCGGCTGTCGGTCTGGGCGCGAGGATTGGTCAGCAGGTCGCTGACGGCGACCTCGACGTAGAGGCTGCGCAGCAGGTCCGCCAGCACGGGATAAGTGACGCCGCCCTGAATCAGCAGTCGGACCAGGGGGCGCAAGAGGCGCCGCACCGGCCGAAGCAGCGCACCGGGCTGAAGGGTGAAGGAGGGTGGCGGAGCCATTCTGTCAGCAATGTGTTCGTGAGCCAGATTAGGGGAACGTGGGACAAATGCCCACATCACTTGACGTGGGAATAATTCCCACGTAGGATGCACCTAAATCGCCCTGGAGTCCACAGCGAGGACATGAATATGCCCCATGCCCAAACCGCGGTGACCGGTCGCGACGCCTGGGTTCAGTCCGGGTGCGCGGAGCGCAGCAGGCCGGCGAGCGGGTGCGATTTTCGCCAGCTCCGGCACCATACGAAGAATGTTCTCCAGCAGGTTCTGCTGCAGATCGAGCACGCACATGACCTGAAGGTCACGGTTCGCGGCAGGCAGCTATTGGCTGATTTGCAGCGCCGGATCCTGTTGTCGGCGCAGATATCCAACTCACTATTCGGCTTAACCCGGTCGCTGGGTTCAATGTCTGAGCGGCTTCGCGTGCTGAGCGACAGCACGATCCAGATGTTTGCTGACGGCACGCAGGTGATCCGCCTGAATGTGACTGTCGCCGGAGACTGTCCGGAACCGCTGCAGCAATTGGTGCTGCGTGTGGCTCATGAATTCGTTGGCAACGCCGTAAAGCACGGCATGCGCGCACGCGTCATTGGCACGATCACTGTGCGTTTGGTGACGGGCGTTGACGGCTGCACGGAGCTTGTCGTCACCGACAACGGGTGGGGTCTCTACGGCAGCCCGGATGCCGGCGACGGACTGAAAATAGCGGGCGATCTGGCTGCCTCTGCGGGCGGCACAATCAGTTTGCTGCAAACCCACGTGACGGTGGCCCAGCTTGAATTGCCGTCACCGCGGGGACAACGCGGCCTTTGTGCTCGAAGCACAGGGGCTGGATCCGAAGTCACTGGAGAACAGGAGAGAGGTTGAGGATGAAATCGTCAATCATGACAGCGTTGCTGGTCGGCGTTGCACTGTTGCTGAGCGGCTGCGTCTACGCGCCGGGGCCGCCGGGCTGGTGCTACTACCACCCGTATCGCTGCTCTCGCTGATTCCTCAAGCGAACATGCGGTGTCTGTTTGATTGCCACCTTGGCCAGGAGCGCTTGTCGTCCGGGCTATGCCGGTCCGTCTGGCGGCGTGCGCCCGGCGTGCTGCCAGGTCTGGTAGGAGCTGTTGCCATGCTGAAAGTACATTCCCGCGTGCGGGTCGCAATTTGTGCGACTGCAATTGCCGCGTTTTCCGTGACGATGATGATCCCGACGCCAGCGTCGGCGTGGTGGTATCATCGTGGGTGGGGCTGGCATCCCGGTTGGCATTATGGCTGGCGAGGCTGCTGCTGGGGTCCGCAAGTCGTTTTCGGTGTTGTTCCGCCTCCGGTCGTCTATGCACCGCCCATTGTTCCCGGTCGGGTTTGGGTCCCGCCGCACTGGAATGGCCCCTACTGGGTTCCCGGACATTGGGCATAATACGCAGGCTCGCTGGCTATGAGTCGTTTGTTGCAATGGCGTCATGGTTGGGTGCATCCGACCGCACACAGGCTCAAGCCTGATACGCCAGCGATCGGACGTTTGTACCGTTACGGGTGGCCGGGCGTGGGTTCAACCGGCATCATTGGTAACACGTTAGACCGGGCACGTAGGTAACAGTTTCCCCGGTTTGTTCACATGCTTTGCCCCTCCAGACACAGCGATCCATAGACGGCATTTGCGGCTCTCTTCTCGCTGTCCCGCCGGGGTCAAGTCCCGCAGCCGCGCAGCGGGGCGCCGCAGGCGCCGGACTTGAGACCGGCGGGACAGCGAGAGACAATGGCGCGAGCTGTCCTGGCGAGGCCACCCGGCCGCCTTCGTCAGGCAGCTCGCCGGACCGCTGTCCGGTCCAGTCCGCAGCAGCGCAGGCGATTGCTCTCATCGAGCAAGACAGCCAGATCGAAACCACGGAAACGCACCGCCCAATCGCCATCGTCGCGCCGCGCCAGGGCAACCGTCTCGCCGCGCAGGGCGCCCGACAAATACACCGTACCATCGCGCCATCTGATGTGGCCGTCGCCGATCACGCGCCGGGTGTGATGGTCCGCAGGATAATCCCATTCGGCGATCGTCCCCGGGTAAGCCCGCACCGAGGGCATGTAGAGCGTCGCAGGGCAGCGCTGGCCCAGCGCCTCGTGCGGGCGATAGCTGTTGTAATCCGCCCGCCAGCTATCCATCCGCGCCTGTTGCGCAGGCACCGTTACCGCCGGCGGGGTCGCCGTATCCTCCTGCAAGACGCGGTGCATGCGCTCATGCCGCCCGTTCTGGTCCGGCCGGCCAGGCTGGATATGATCGGGCCACACGTTCAGCTTCAGCAGCCACACCGACATCCGCGACAGCCCTCCCAGACCGTCGAGCCGCGCAAACGGGTTGCCGTTGTCGGTGCGCAGCGCCCGCGGCAGCCCGTTCGCCTCGAACAGCCGGATCAGCCGCGGCTGCACCTGCACCCACGTCACCTGCGGCACCGCTTCGCACGCCAACAGATAGCGGCTGTAGCCGTCACTCACCGTGAACGGTTCGCACCGCACCCCGTCGCCAGTGCGGAACCAGCCCTTGAAGTCGGCCGACCAGATGTCGTTCGCCGCCAATGGCTCGTTCGGTAACGGCGTGCGCCGCGGATCGCCCAGCCGCCGCCGCGGCCGCGGTTTCGACCGCTCAGACCGGCGCAGCAGATCGCCCACCGTGCTCGATGCCGGCCAGATCATCTCCGGACGGTCCATCCGCAACCGTGCCAGCAGCTTCCTCGGACCCCAGGTCGGGCGTGCGTCGCGCAGCGCCAGAACCGCCGCCGCGATCGTCGGGTCAATCGCTTGCCCCACCGTGTGGCGGGCCGAGCTCAAGGCTACCAGCCCCGCCGCTCCCGCCTGCCGGTACCGCTCCAGCCATTTGTAGCCCGTCTTCCGGCTGATCCCGTGCCGCAGGCAGGTCTCACTCATCGACACTTCCCCGCGAAGACACGCAGCGATGAAAATCAGCCGGTCGTCCATCTTGCTCATCTCGGTCCACGGCATCGGGCAATCCTCCAAACCCGATCTTGCACTGTTACCTACGTGCCCGGTCTGAAGTGTTACCTATGTAGCCGGTCTGTACCCACGCCCGGCCATGACGATGATTTGGACGCCGCCGCCCTCATGTTCGCGCCTATGGGGTCAAGCCCCGGGGACACGCCCGGCCATGACGGTTAAAGTCAGGGACCCTAACTACCAAAGGCTCGCGCTTTACGCCGCTCGCACGAGCCGATGATGCTTCCGCCCAGCGGACAACTTGATCGCATCATCATGCAGATCGGCGACGGTGACGGTGTGTCCCTCGTCTTTCACCGGGACGTCGTTGATGCGCGCGCCGCCGCCGCGGATGAGACGCCGGCCTTCACCGTTGCTGGCGACCAAGCCCGCCAGCGCGAACAACCGAAACGCAGGGATGCCCGCCTCCAACTCGCCCCGGGGCACGTCGATGCCCGGCAAGCTATCGGCTGCCTCGCCTTCCTCGAAGGCAAGGCGTGCGGTCTCGGCCGCTTGCGCTGCGGCCTCGGTGCCGTGCGCCAGGTGGGTCGCCTCGGTCGCCAGCAGCTTCTTCGCCTCGTTGATCTCGGCGCCGCCTAAAGCCTCCAGGCGAGCGATTTCGTCCAGCGGCAGGTCGGTGAACAATCGCAGGAAGCGGCCGACATCGGCGTCCTCGGTGTTACGCCAGAACTGCCAGTAGTCGTACGGCGACAACCGATCGCCGCGCAACCACACCGCGCCCTGCACGCTCTTGCCCATCTTGGCGCCCGACGCGGTGGTGATCAGCGGCGTGGTCAGTCCGAATACCTGCTTGCCGTCGGTTCGACGGACCAGTTCCGCACCAGCAACGATATTGCCCCACTGGTCGGAGCCGCCCATTTGCAGTGTGACACCGTAGCGGCGGTTCAGCTCGCGGAAGTCGTAGCTCTGCAAAATCATGTAGTTGAATTCGAGGAACGTCAGCGGATGCTCGCGCTCGAGCCGGAGCCGCACGCTGTCGAACGTCAACATGCGGTTGATGGTAAAATGCGTGCCGACCTCGCGCAGCAGCGGGATGTAGCCGAGCGTGTTCAGCCAGTCGCCGTTGTTCGCCATGATCGCGTCAGTGGCACCGTCACCGACGCGGATGAACGGATCGAAGCAGCGGCGGACGCCGGCCATGTTGGCCTCGATCTGCTCATCGGTGAGGAGCCGGCGGGATTCGTCCTTGCCCGAGGGATCGCCGATGCGCGTGGTGCCGCCACCCATCAGCACGAGGGGACGATGGCCATGCTTCTGCAACAGGCGCAGGCTCATGATGCCGACGAGGTTGCCGATGTGCAGGCTATCGGCGGTGCAGTCGAAGCCGATATATGCGGTGACGGTGCCGGCGCACAGCGATGCGTCCAGCGCGTCGAGATCGGTGCACTGGTGGATGAAGCCGCGCTCGGTGGCTTCCTGGAGGAATGCGCTTTTGACCATGATGCGCGTGGGTTAGCACAGGTGTGGACGGGAAAAAATGCTGCGGACGATCGGGTTGATGAGCGGGACCTCGCTGGACGGCGTGGATGCCGCCTGGATCGAGACGGACGGCGAGCGTATCGGCGCGTTCGGTCCGACTTTGACGTTGCGGTATGATGACCGGCTGCGTGGCGATCTGCGGCGCATTCTGGATGCGGCGCCGACGCTGGTGCCCGATGATCGCCGGCTCAAGAGCGCTGAGGCGCGGCTGACTGAGTATCATGTGCGTGCGGTGGCCGCGCTGGGACGCGAGGCGGACCTGATTGGATTTCACGGCCAGACGATCCTGCATCAGCCGGAGCGGCGCCGGACCTGGCAGATTGGCGACGCCGCGGAGCTGGCCTGGCGGACGGGGATGCGGGTGGCGCACGACTTCCGCTCGGCGGATGTGGCGGTTGGGGGCGAGGGCGCGCCGCTCGCGCCGATCTATCACGCGGCACTGGCGCGGGATGTCGCAAAGCCACTGGCAGTGCTGAATATCGGCGGCGTCGGCAATGTGACCTGGATCGGGGATGACGGCAGTTTGGTTGCCTTCGACACCGGTCCTGGGAATGGGCCTCTGGATGACTGGATTTTTCGCCGTGCCGGTGCGGCTTATGACCGCGACGGCGCCATCGCGCGGGCCGGAGAAGTCGCACAATCGGTGTTGGATCGCCTGCTGAGCCACCCGTATTTTGGCAAGGCGCCGCCGAAATCGCTGGATCGGCTGGATTTTGCGGCGGCGATTGCGGGTAGCGGCCTGGAAGACCTTTCGCGCGCCGACGGCGCCGCCACATTGGTTGCCTTCACTGCCGCCGCCGTTGCGGCCGCCCGGCTGCCGGCGCCGCCTCGGCGCTGGCTGGTCACCGGCGGCGGACGGCACAATCCGGCGATCATGGGCGAGCTGCGTGCCCGGCTGGGTGCGCCGGTCGATCCGGTGGAGGCATTCGGCTGGGATGGGGATGCGTTGGAGGCGCAGTGTTTTGGGTTCCTCGCGGCTCGCACGCGCGCAGGGTTGCCCATCAGCTTTCCTGGCACGACAGGCGTGCCTCAGCCGATGACCGGTGGAAGGATGACCTCACCCGATCGTGCGTGATACATCGGCGCCAAACCCGATGCCCGCGCGCGCACCACAATCGAAGCTTTGGATCGCCACCGTCATCATGGCGGCGATCATCCTTTACGGCTCGTTCTATCCGTTCGATTTCCGGATCCCGAGTGCCGGGATCGGACCGATTGCGACATTCATCGGCAGCATCGGCGAGCGCCCGGGTCGCGGCGACTTCATCGCCAACATCCTGCTGTACCTGCCGTTCGGGTTCTTCTTCGTGCAGGGTTTCGCGCCAGCGCGCCGGCGGGCCTGGTTGCCCGTGGTGGTGGTGTGCGGCGCGGCGATGTCGCTCTGCGTGGAGCTGATGCAGGTCCTACGACCAGGACCGGGTCACAGCGTTCAGCGACTTCTACACCAACGCGCTTGGGACGCTGCTGGGCGGCCTTGCCGCTTTGGCCATCGGCGCGAAATTCCGCCTGCCGTTCATCGGGGAGGTGACGACACGGCCAATTCCCACGCTGCTGATCATCGCCTGGCTGGCGTATCGCATGTATCCCTACGTGCCGACGATCGATCTGCACAAGTATTGGAATGCGGTGAAGCCGCTCGTTCTGACGCCGTCACTGACGCCGTACGATCTGTTCCGGCAGACGGCGATCTGGCTGGCGCTGTACGCGCTGATCGAGGCTACCATTGGGCGGCGGCGCTCGGCATGGCTTGCGCCGCTGTTTGCCGTCGCGGTGCTGTTTGCCAAGATCCTTATCGTCGGCACTGTGCTGCGTTTAGCGGAGCCTGTGGGGGCCGCAGTTGCATTGGTGGTCTGGCTGATCCTGTTGCTGCTACCGGCTCGGGTGCGGGACGGCATGGTGGGTCTGGTGCTGCTGGGCTACGTCATTGCTCTGCGACTGGAGCCATTCGAGTTCCTGACCTATCCGCGTGAGTTTGGCTGGATACCGTTCCACAGCCTGATGGTCGGATCGCTGCAAGTCGATGCGCTGGCGTTTTTGGAGAAGTTCTTCCTGTATGGCGGGCTGATTTTTCTGCTGGGCAATGCGTTTGGCCGCCGATTGGCCGCGACGGTGCTGGTGACACTGGTGCTGTTCGCGACGAGTTGGGCGGAGACATATCTGCCGGGCCGCTCGGGCGAGATCACCGATGGGCTGATGGCTCTGATGATCGCGGCGGTGTTTGCTGTGATTCCGGAGGCGGGCGAGGCGGGCGAACGACCTCAGCGTCCGCTGACCGGGCGCGAACGGCGACTGCGCGACTGGCAACGTGCGCAGGCGCAGGCGCTGGGTGTGAAGATTGATCCGTGAATGAACCCTATTTTACTTCGGTCCCGGACATGAGGGCGCCGCTACCTACCCATCGTCATTGGCTTGTCCACGGCTTACGCGACATTATGCCGATGACCGCACGAAAGGCGTGGATGCCAGGCCTGCGCCCGGCATGACGCGTAGGCCAAGCGGTCACGTGGTCCACTTTCCAGTCAATCCGATAATGCTCTTGTTAATACCTCGCACAGAGACTTTGATAGCTGGTCGGAGCATATTTCGTCGGCGCCCGAAGCGACAGTCGCCCGGTTTTGCGAAGAAGTATCGGCATGCTTCGGAACGACCGCCATGGGTGGTCTTGCGACGGTCCGCTTGGGGACTGGTACGCGGTGACATCGGACATTCGGTTTATGGCAGGGTCTGCGTATTAGCCGAGCGTTCCGTTACTTCCGGCCATAGTGGCAAGTTGACGACGGCTCCCCCCCGGCGCACGGCTACGGCGGAGCTGTAGAGTGGAGGCAGTCATGAAGAACTATAACGTCGGATATCTCGTTGGCAGTCTCGCCAAGGCATCGATCAACCGAAAGCTCGCCACCGCTTTGACCAAGCTGGCGCCCGAAGGTCTGACCTTCGAGGAGATTCACTTCAAGGACCTGCCGCTCTACAGCTACGACTACGACGCCGACTATCCGCCCGTCGCGCGCGCGTTCAAGAACGCGTTGCGCGGCGTAGATGCGCTGCTGTTCGTGACGCCCGAGTACAACCGCTCGATTCCTGGTGGCTTGAAGAACGCAATAGACTGGGCAAGCCGGCCCTACGGCACGAATTCCTTTAACCACAAGCCGTCGGCGGTCATCGGAACCTCGCCGGGCGCCATCGGCACCGCCGTTGCGCAACAGAGCCTGCGCAGCGTGCTGAGCTACTGCAACTCGCCTCAGATGAACGCCCCCGAAGCCTACATCCACTTCACGCCCGGGCTGATCACGGACGACGGCGAGGTCACGGTCGATTCCACGGAGCAGTTCCTGCGCACCTTTATGGCGGAATTCCACATCTTCATCGAGCGGGTACTTTCGACGTTGCCCCAGGACGCCTGAAGGGCCGGTGGGGGAGCCCAAGCTGTAGTCACCGACGCATACACTAGATCCACCAGTGGTCCGAGGAGGACAGGCATGAACACAACGAACGAGACTGTATCAGATCCCGTCCTGACAGATCTCACTCAGCTGATCCCCAACCTTGAAGCATTGTACAAGGACGTGCATGCACACCCCGAGTTGTCTATGCAGGAGACGCGAACCGCTGCGCTTGCTGCAGACCACCTCCGGAAGGCCGGTTTCGAGGTGACTACGGGCCTTGGAAAGACAGGGGTTGTTGGCCTACTCCGAAACGGAGAAGGACCAACAGTCATGCTGCGCGCAGACATGGATGCGCTTCCCGTCGAAGAGGCGACCGGTCTTCCCTACGCAAGTAAAGCGACCGCGACGGACGCCGAAGGACAGACTGTGCCGGTCGGACACATGTGTGGCCATGACATGCATGTGGCCTGGCTTGTCGGCGCGACAACACTCTTTGCGCAGGCGCGCGACGGATGGCGAGGAACGCTAATGGCAGTATTCCAACCGGGCGAAGAGACGGCAGAGGGCGCGCAGGCGATGATCGATGATGGCCTGTTCAAGCGTTTTCCCGAACCCGCTGTGATACTTGGCCAGCATGTGATGGTTGGTCCGGCTGGTGCCGTCGCTGGACGGATCGGAGCTATCACTTCCGCTGCGGATAGTTTGCAAATTCGGCTGTTTGGACGAGGCGCACATGGCTCGATGCCGCAGGCCAGCATCGATCCGGTAGTGATGGCAGCCGCGACTGTGATGCGATTGCAAACTGTGGTCTCCCGCGAGATCGCTGCAGCCGACGCCGCTGTTGTCACTGTCGGCGCGTTACAAGCAGGCACCAAGGAGAATGTTATTCCGGACGAAGCCATCATCAAGCTGAACGTTCGGACGTTCGACGAGAGCGTGCGTAAGCATGTGCTCGCTGCTATTGAGCGGATCGTGAATGCCGAGGCAGCTGCATCAGGCGCACCTCGGCCGCCGGAAATCACAACGCTGGACCACTATCCCCTCAACCTGAATGACGCGGAGGCGTCCAAGCGCGTCGCCGATGCGTTCCGCCGGCATTTCTCCGCCGAGCGGGTGCGCGTGACGGGGCCGGCGCCGGCAAGCGAGGACTTCGGATCGTTCGGGACCGAGTGGCACGTTCCGTCCGTGTTTTGGTTCGTCGGCGGCACCGACCCCGACAGGTATGCACAAGCCAAGGCGGCGGGTCAACTCAATGAGCTCCCAGTCAACCACAGCCCGCTTTTCGCGCCGGTTATCCATCCGACGTTAGAGACCGGCGTCGAGACCTTAGTCGTCTCTGCACGTGCTTGGCTGGCGCCATAGCGTCTGCGGGATTTAGAATGGGAGAGCACGGGACCGGAACTCTGCTGCTGGTGCTCGATCTCGCCGGCACTTTTGTATTTGCGCTGAGCGGCGCGACCGCAGGAGTCAGAAACCGGCTGGATTTGTTCGGAGTTCTGGTCTTGTCGTTCGCAGCGGGCAATGCTGGAGGCATCGCACGCGACCTCCTAATTGGCGCGACGCCACCGGCGGCGATCAGCGACTGGCGCTATCTGGCCGTATCGCTGCTCGCCGGACTCGTTACTTTCTGGCGCCCCTATGATGTCGACCGACTGAGCAATCCCGTGCTCATGTTCGACGCCGCGGGATTGGGGCTCTTCGCGGTGGCCGGCACACAAAAGGCGCTCGCCTTCGGGCTACACCCGGTTATGGCAGCGGCCCTCGGCATGCTGACCGGTATCGGCGGCGGCATGACGCGCGATGTACTCTTGACCGAAATCCCTACCGTCTTGCGCGCCGACCTTTACGCCGTTGCAGCCCTCGCCGGCGCGGCCGTGGTCGTGGTCGGCACCATATTCCATTTCCCAGCGACCGGGGTGGCGATCGCCGGCGCTGTCCTCTGCTTTGGGCTCCGGTTCATGGGTATTCGTCGCGGCTGGCGTCTTCCGATCGCAGGCGGCGCCCAGCAAGCAGCCAAGCCTACGTCGAAGAATGGGGAGGATAACCACACAAGGAGGCTTTGAGATGAGCACGCTCATTCTGGTATGCGGCAATGTGTTCGACGGTCTCTCTGACGCTCTGACCGGGCCTGCAGAAATCCTTATCGAGGGCAACCGGATTACGAAGATTGAGCGATCGGTGGGACGACCGCCCGGTGCGCGGGTGATTGATCTCTCCGAGCGGACGGTGACCCCGGGCTTCATCGACACCCATGTCCATCTCACGATGGATGCCGCTAACCTCGCGCAGCAAACCCTCCAATCTTCTGCGGCCAAGGCACTCAAGGGACTGAGCCTCGCCCGCGAATACATGAGCTATGGGTTTACGACGCTGCGCGACCTCGGCAGCGTTGATCCAGAATGGCCGACGATTGACCTTCGCAATGCACTCAACGCGGGCCTTGTGGAAGGACCGCGGCTCTTTGTCGCCGCCCATATCATCAGCGCGAGTGCGGGCCACGGCGATCTCCGCGGTTTCTATGCCTCGCGCTGGACGCTGCCGGTCTCGGCAATCGCTGACGATCTCGGAAGCATCAGGGCGCTGGTACGGCGCGAGCACACCTTCGGTAGCAACTGGATCAAGACCAGTAACACTGGTGGCTATTTCAGTCCCGGCGACGATCCGGCTCAGGTAACGTGGTTCGATGACGAGATGGAAGCACTGACATCGACCGCCCATCAGCTCCGCATGCCTGTTGCCGTTCACACGGGTGCAGCCTGCGGATGCAAGCAAGCCATTCGCTGTGGTGCGCGCAGTCTCGAACATGCTTACCTAATCGACGCTGAAGGCATTGAGATGGCGGAACAGGCGGGAGCCTATATCGTTCCGACGATGCAGATGACTCAGGAGGATTTGCATGGATTGCAAGCTGGCACCTTACCATGCCAGGCGGTGTGGAAGTTTCGACGTGACAGTGAAGGGATCCTCGCGTCTCAACGGTTGCTGGCCGGGAGCCATGTAAAAGTTGCCTACGGCACTGATTGCGGGATGTTCCCGTTCAGTCATGGCATCCTTGAGTTCCAAGCGATGGTTAAGGCGGGGCTGAATTCGGTGCGCGCCTTGAAGGCGGGCACGAGCGTTGCCGCTGAGTTACTAGATCAGAGTGATCTCGGCGTACTCGCCCCAGGTAAGCTCGCCGACATCGTTGCCATGCCTGGCGATCCCATTGCCGACATCGGTGTCACAGCCAAGGTGGATTTCGTGATGAAGGACGGCATCGTCTTTCGTGGCCTTGAGCGTGTCGGTTTCTGACGTCACAGTCGTCCGTCCGACGACGAGCACGATGTAATCATCCTTGAGGGAGAGGTCATATGTCTTCGTCGAGAACTAACGCCCTCCATCCTTCTGTTGGTCAAATAGACCCCGCGACGGGATTCAAGGGAAACGACAGATTGCTGTTGGGCATCATCATGGGCGTCTTGGCGTTCTGGTTATTTGCACAGACGACACTGAACATAGCTCCGGACATGCAGAAGGACCTCGCGCTTGACACCGGTCTGATGAATACTGCGGTTGCAATCACCGCATTGTTCTCCGGAATCTTCATCGTTTTTATTGGCGGCTTGGCCGACCAAATCGGTCGCGTGAAAATCGTGATGGCCGGCTTCGTGCTGAGCATCATTGGATCGCTGCTAATCGGCTTCGCGCGGCCTGGAGCCGTTGCATCATATTTCCTGCTGCCCGGCCGTGCGCTGCAGGGCCTGTCCGGCGCCTGCATCATGCCGGCGAGCCTGGCTTTGATTAAGACCTTCTGGGATGGCGAAGCGCGCCAGCGCGCCGTCAGTTTATGGTCGATCGGTTCTTGGGGCGGTTCCGGCCTCTGCTCGCTTTTCGGCGGCTTCGTCGCGCAGAATTTCGGCTGGCGATGGATCTTCTTCGCTACCGTCGCAGTCTCGCTGCTCGGCATGGCCCTCATGAAAGGCACGCCCGAGAGCAAGGCTGAAGGTCAAGCCTCGAGCAAGTTCGACATTGCCGGGGTTCTGACATTCATGGTGGCCATGATCGCGCTGCAGATCGTCGTCACGCAAGGCAACCACCTCGGTTGGACGAGTCCGTTAGTCCTGTCGCTGTCGGCCCTGACCCTCGTCGTTGGGGGGCTTTTTTTCAGGATCGAGTCGCGGATCTCGAACGCCTTCGTCGATTTCAAGTTGTTCCGTAACCCGACCTATACCGGCGCGACAATTTCGAACTTCATGCTTAATGGCGCCGCCGGTACTTTGCTTGTCTCGCTACAGCTCGTTCAACTCGGGGGCAATATGACGGCGCAGCAGGCCGGAGTGCTTACGCTCGGTTACGCGATTGCTATCATTGCGTTCATTCGCGTAGGCGAGAAGCTGCTGAAGCGATTCGGTGCGCGCAAACCAATGATCCAGGGCTGTCTGATCACGGGCCTCGCGATCGTTCTATTGTTGCCCTCAAACCTCATGCTTGCGGAATACAAGCTCTTCGCGGTCGTCGGGTACACGCTTTACGGGGTCGGTCTGGCCTTCTACGCCACACCATCGACGGACGCAGCTCTATCGAGCTTGCCGGCCGGTCAGGTGGGTTCCGGCGCTGGTATCTACAAGATGGCATCGTCTCTCGGCGCCGCCTTCGGTGTGGCGATATCCGCGGCCATATTCAGCGCGCTCAGCGCCAATCCTGGGGCCCTTAATTGGCTGGAAGGCGTTCTCACCTTTCAGGGTCGTCAAGACAACTTAGCGATCCGCCAAGCGGCCATCATCGCGCTCGCCTTCAATGTATTTATGGTGCTAATCGCTATCATGGCGATTATGCTGACGGTGCCGAAGGGTAAGAGCACCGCCTGAGGTGTCATCTGCACTGGCGTGTTCGAGACGCCGAACTGCGCACCAGTTGCTTGATGCTCGCGAATGCTCACTTCGGTCATCGTCGCCCGCTGACCTCGGCGACATTGCGGCTTCAAGGATTACGCAACAAATCTAGGGCGCTGATAATAAACCGCTTTCCCGTTGCATAATTCCGTTGCAAAATCGCGGCCATGAAATAGGGCTACGCCCGGATCTCGACCGACGGTCAGAGCGTGGACGCCCAGGTGCGCGAGCTCCGGGCCGAGGGCTGCGCGAAGGTGTTCTGCGAGATAGATAGCGAGCGGGGCCAAGACCGACCGCCACCAGCTTCTCCGAGCGATCGTACGGCGACAAAGTCGAAGTAACACAGGAAGTTGGGGATGGACTGGCGGAGCGATTGGCCTCCGCGCGGCGGCGCCAGATCGCAGAACTGCAGAAAAAATTAAGGTACTGCTTCGATGTGCAGCAGCTTGCGCCGAAGTGACCGAGGCAATCGAATGCCCCCGAATGGGGACGAATGATGCCCTTTGGCTCCGGGGGAAAGTCAACTGAAATCAGGTGAGTGGGCCACGACCGAAACTCTTCACGAAACCGGAATGGCTGCATTCACGTGTCCAATGACAACAAGCAGACCTTCGCTCATCGAGCTAGTCGACGGCAGGCAGCGACCCAATCGGCCCTAGCCCTTCGCGGAGACGGCTGCCAAGGGGGGCACATTTTGGCCTTGTGTGGACAGCTCATTGCTAGCGCCACGGTATACTACACCCGACGAGCGCGGGCTCAGTCTGTCAACATATGAACTCACTGCTCGGACGCAGTACATTGTCGAAGAAGAAACTCCGACTTAGCGAACCGTCCGGACTAATACCACTACTCGCTGACCGCGACCCATTCGCTCTAGCCGTCATGGCCGGGCCTGACCCGGCCATCAGCGTACATTGGCACCGATGTGCCGCTGAGATCGATGGCCGGGTCAGGCCCGGCCATGACGGCAGGGCGACAGATGAGTCAGGGTCAGTGAGCT
>CAVTEC010000013.1:0-13007 GCA_963733475.1 uncultured Alphaproteobacteria bacterium
TTTTGTTGAAAAAGGCCGCAGTCAATCGAAGTGGCTGTAGCAAGCCGGCGTCAGCCTGAAGCGCTCGCGCCGCAGGCAAACGCGATCGGCCCGACGACCATTCCCAAGACCTTGAAGGACGCGCTCGAGGCCGACATCGTCATACTGGCTGTCCCGTACCTGGCAGCACCGAGAGGTCGCGAAGGCACGGGCAAGCTGGAAGGGCAAGATCGTGATCGACGTGACGAATACTCTCGAAGATTTGGGCGGCCTTCCTTCCTCTTCGGTAATAGCCCGGGCCCTGCCCGGCGCTCAATTGGTCAAAGCGTTTAACCATCTACCTGCCCGCGTCCTCGCGGAAGACCCGGCCATCAACGGCGGACGACGGGTTGTATTCCTGTCGAGCGACGATGAAAGCGCGACCGCAACGGTCGCGGCTCTGGTCGAGCAGCTCGGCTATGCGCCGGTTAATCTCGGCAAGATCGCGGAAGGCGGTCTGCTCGTGCAGGCGCGGAACGGGATCTGGGCGCCCCTGATCGTCCAGGACCTGTTCAAGAAGGCGCAGTAACGGATTTACGACGCGAGCGACGGTTAAAGGAGATGGAACTCGTGTCGACGAACAGCAAACGAATCATTTTGGTGACAGGCGCCACCGGAAGGCAGGGAGGCGCCGTCTACCAGCAGCTGCGGAAGAAAGGATTCAAGTTGCGCGCGCTGGTGCGGGATCCTCTGAGCTTGCAAGTACATCCCAGAAATGGGATATAGCACGCACGCCGCGCACGCTGACCAAAGGGGAGAAGCCTCTCGACCGGGTCGGTTCGTCGAAGCGGGACTTCATGGCCTTCCCGGGACCGGTCAAGGATGAGATGGGCAATGCATTGGGCCTGGCGCAGTTCGGTGGAAAGCATCCTTCCGCCAAACCCTGGAAGGGTGAAGGTCCTGGCGTATTCCAACTCGTGGAGGGTAATTGCTCACCCCGGTCTGGCGGATAGCGTCTCGGGGATTTTTGTGGTCAGCACGAAGCGCAGCACATCAAGCACTGAAGCGCTGTTGGCCTTTGCGGTGCTGACGAGGGATCGGAAGGCGGCATAGGTTTCGGCACCCCACTCGCAGCGGAAGCCGTTGGTCACCTTGCGGAAGATCACACTGGGACGAAGATGCCGCTCGGAGATGTTGTTGGTATACGGCACATCTCGATTGGTGATGAAGACGAACAGGTGCGCCCTGTTGGCGGCGATGCGCTTGCGCAGCTTGCGTCCTGGCTCGCCGATCGGAACAGCTGCCATGATGCGGTTGAGCCGGCGATCCAGGTCGGCAAGATAGTGCCTCAGCGTGCTGTCCTTCAGTTCGTCGCGGCGTCGCCCGATGGCGATCGCGCGCAGCAGCAGTCGCTTGAACGCGGCACTGAAGGCGGTGTCGCCACATTCGATGGCGTAGGTTGCATCGCGCAGCAGATGCGCCAGACACACCTGCCATTCGGCAGCGTGGCCGCGTTGGCTGCCAAGCATGTCGGACACCCAGACCATCGGCCTGATCTCGCCGAACAGGGCCTGAACCACGGCCTTGCCACGGCTGGGACGGATCACGTGCAGCACGGCCAGGCTGCCGATGAACACCCATTCCCACCAGTTCTTGCCGCTCACCCGCGCGGAAGTCTCATCAGAACACACCACCGGACTGGCGAGCACCGTGGCGCGGATGGTTGCCGCTGCCACCAGCAGTGGTTCGCGCGCGCGGGCCAGCATGTTGCTGATCGCCCCCTCGCTGAGGGTGAGCGAAAAGATCTCGTCCATCAGCGTGGCCAACCGTTCCATGCCGATCGCGTGCGCGTAGTGCAAGTAGACCACCAAGGCAGCGATCGACTGACCGAATGGCGAACCGGGTTCCAGCCCGGCTGGGGCAGTCGCGACCACGCGCTCACCACAACAGGCGCAGCGACCGCCGAACAGGCGCACCTGCGTCACGTCCGGCCGGATCGGCGGTAGTTCAATGCGTTCGTAGACCTGCTGCGGGGTTTGGCAGGCCTCCGGGAATGCCGCCTGGCACCTCGGACAGGTGGTCAGCCTGGCCTCGAACACACGATCCGGGTTCGGGTGCAGCGTCCGCCCGAACCCGGGGCGGCTCTTGCGCGGCGGCTTGTCGCCCATCGGACGATCGGGCTTCTGCCCCTTCGATGGCGGCAGCGAGGAGTTGTCCGGCGTCTTGGTGGGACGTTCAAATCTGGCCAGCCGCTTCTCAAGTTCATCGATGCGCGCCAGCGCTGCTTCCAACCGAGCGAACAGCGACAGGATGAGTGCATCCTTCTCCGCGTGGCTCAGCGTGCTAAGGTCGATGCCTTGCGTCACACAGAGCTTGAATCGAACCGCCCGTGACCGCGTCAACCTTCATCGCACAGCCGCAGAAGCACCCACGACGCATCGACATGTCAGGCTATCACCCAGGTGAGCAATTACCGTGGAGGATCATGCCGGAAACACCTATCGCGCCATATACACGGTTCGCTTTGTGGAGGTTGTCTATGTGTTGCACGCCTTTCAGAAGAAGTCCCCGTCGGGCATTCGGACGGCTCGCTCCGACGTCGATCTCATTGCGCGTCGCCTGAGGGCTGCCCAACAGGATTATGAGGCTCGCCATGGCAAACTATCGCGCTGATCGACGCCCCGAGGCGGACGACGAAATCACCCACGGCACCGGCAATGTGTTCGCCGACCTGGGCTATCCAGACGCCGAGGAGCGGCAGACCAAGCTGCGTCTGGCATACGCAATCAACCAGGTGGTTGCGCGACGACGGCTGACTCAGGTGTCCGCGGCGGAGAGGCTCGGTGTGACGCAGCCGAAGGTGTCGGCACTGGCGAACTACAAGCTGGAGGGATTTTCGGTGGAACGGCTGATGACGTTCCTGACGGCGCTGGACCAGGACGTGGAAATCGTGATCAGGCGGAAGCCGAGGTCGAGAGCCACCGCGCGGATTTCCGTGGTGGCGGCTTGAGAGAACATAACAGCCGATCTGGAAGTTAGAGCTGTACTTGGCAGGGTCTGGCAATGATGGTTGATTTCTTACAGCAACTTGGCCAGTGTGCCATTAGGCTGAATGAACTCGGCGCGGTGCGCGACTATCATTTCGAGTAGCACCTGTCCGGCGGCCTTTCTTCCGCGGCTTGCGCGACCACGCCCCCTAGCCTGAAGTACCAAGCGCGGTTTCGGAACTCGGGGACAAGCAACGGCGCACCGCTGGTCCCACCGAGACCGTAGCCCAACGGCGGCAGACCGTTACCACTTCCGTCAACCAAGAACTCGCGCTCTATCCTCATAGTAATTTGTCGATCGGTAATCGTTGTTGCACCGGTCATACCCGAGTGAAATCCAAAGCAGATAGCGCCATGACTCACAAAAACACGTTCTTGAGCTGGATAGCCTCCGAACATCACCCGTTGGTTCACTACAGGGGGCCGGGGCCAGTCGCCGACGGCGTGGACCGGAACTTTATCAACGCGTCCGACGGCTGCGGGATTCATCCTAAAGGTCGCGATGTCTGGTTCTGGTTCCGGCTCTCCAATCGGAATATGCGCGTTTCCGCAATCGATCAGCAGGCGGCTCAAGTCACTCACTCTCGTATTGGCCACCTGGCAGTACAGCGATCCATACTCTCGCTGGTGCGCGAGGTATTGCCGGTAAACGTGGGCCGCTGTAACCAGCATCGGCCCTGATCCCCGGTCAAGGATGAATGCCGAACCATGACCGAGAATGCTAGTCGGGAGGTCGGTCTCGCGTGTCCAGAACAGCCACGTTACGTGCCGTTGCGCCATGTTCCGGAGCATCCTACCGAACTCGCCACCCTAGTACGACGTTTCCAAGGATCAACTCCTATCAAGCTGCCTCGCTGATTTTGTAGGTCCAGGTATGTATGACCGGATCACGGTACGTCTGCCATCTTCGTCTCGAATGCATCGTCGCGTCGTTCGAGATAGTAGCGCACCTTGTGCGGCTTCACCTCGTGGCGGGCGAGGATTTTGCAGACCGTCCCTTGAACGATGTTTTGCAAGCAAGGATATCCGGCTTCAGCGGCATGCTCGCGGACGTGGCGCGCCAGCAGCCGCGTGGTCCAAAGTTCATGCGGATATCCCAGGTCCTTGGCTTTTTGGCAGGCCAGCGAAACAAGCCATGCCTTGGCGTCATCGGTGATCTCCGGCGACTTGCCAGACCGAGGGCTGTCATCGAGCGCCGCCATCGCACCAAAACGCACCGCGCGACCCAAACACCGCTGCACGGTCTGATGGGTCGCGCCAATTGCCTCGCCCACTGCGTAGGCCGACGGGTCGGCGCGATACGCCAGCAGAATCCTGGCCCGCTCAACCCGACACGCCGGTTCAGTGCGCGATCGCGAGATCTCCTCCAGTCGCATCAGCTCTGCGTCGCCAATCGAAACCTCTATCACACGCCGAGCTGCTGCCATCGAGATCATACCGCCATGTTTCATCTTCGCGGGCGGTAATCTACAATATGTGGTGCCGTCAGGGGAATCCAGCACAACAGGTCGGTTTCATGGAATCAATGTACTAGCCCGGAGATGACGCGCGAATAGTCGCGTCAGCTGCCTTGACCCCATGCCGAGTCGCTGGGCTAAGCGCTCCACAGTGGCTCCCTCCTGATCGAGTGCCCCCTCCTCGGCGATGAGCCGCAGTGCCCGCTCGACGGTCGCGCGGCTGCCAATCCAGGCGCTGGAAAAGGGAGCGGCTTCGGGCCGGCAGCGCAGGCATGGGCGGAAATCGGCCACCTCCGCGGCGGCGGCCGACGGGAAGAACGAAACGTTGGCCGACCGGAAGGGGCGCACCGGACAGACCGGACGGCAGTAGATACCGGTGGTATGGACGCCGGTATAGAACCGCCCGTCATAGGCCGCGTTTCGCGCCAAGCGCGCACGATCACATTCCGCAAGGTCGAGCGACATGCGCACGATCACAATCGCTGCCGCTTCTCGACCAGACTCCCTTTTGGGGATGGAGTCCGGTTTTGGCCAGCAACAGCGGCTCGGTTCCCCTACATCTGATCGCAAGCGCTCAGGACGGTGATCCGTCCGCCACGAGACGCTTCAGGCACCTAACGTCAGCCGACTTGCGGGAGAGTGAGATTGCAGCAGCACCGAAACATCGAAGTCAGCGGCGCGACGCTCGAATGCACCCTCTACGGTTCGGGGACTCCGGTTGTGTTGCTCGCGAATGCCGGCTGCAGCAGCGGTTATCTTGACGATCTGGCGCGCGCGCTCGCTGCCGGAGGGTTGCAAGCCATCTGTGTCAACATGCGCGGTACTAGAGAGAGCCGCGGCTCGCTCTACGGCATCACTGTGCATGATTTGGCCGCCGATGTGGCTGGGGTTTTTGAAGCATTGGATTGCGGTCCGGCGCACCTCGTCGGCCATGCCTTCGGCAATCGGGTCGCTCGCTGTTTGGCGGTCGACCGGCCCGCGCTGGTGCGCAGCGTGACGCTGCTTGCGGCGGGCGGTCTCATTGTACCCTCAACACCACCCGGCACGAACTTTCGCAACGCTACCGAAGTCAAGATGAACGGCAGCGATTGCGTCACCGTGCTTGGGGCGCGTTGGCTGTCGCCGGCGTCGGATCCGAAAGTACTCGCGCAGGTCGAATGCTGGCCGGCGGTGCACGTTGCACATCTCGCGACCAGCCGGGGGGTGGCGCTCGAGGAATGGTGGGGCGCCGGAACAGCCCCCCTTCTCGTGATCCAGGGGCTCGACGATGAAGTGGCTTCGCCGGGCAATGGCCACGCGCTCCGCGAGCAATTCGGCGAGCGTGTCCGGGTTATCGACCTGCCTCGCGCGGGACATTTTCTGGTGTTGGAGCAGCCCGAAGCCGTTGGACACGCGGTCGCCGAGTTTGTCGGCGCTAGCGCGGTTCCTCGCTAAGGCGCTCCCCGACATCAATTACCAACCCGTTCGGATGTTGCACGATCAGGAGGGCCTATGACCGACATCATCATCCTGCACCATTACGACATCTCTCCCTATTCGGAGAAAGTCCGGCTCGGCCTTGGCCTCAAAGGCCTCGCCTGGGCGTCGGTCGAGACCCCCATCATCATGCCGAAACCCGATCTGACGGCGCTGACCGGGGGCTATCGCAAGGCGCCCGTGCTACAAATCGGCGCCGACATCTATTGCGACAGTCAACTGATCATGCGCGAACTGGAGCGCCGACATCCGAGCCCCAGTTTTTATCCGGCCGGTCGCGGCGCGGCGGATGCGCTTGCGTGGTGGGCGGAAAAGACGATGTTCAGCCCGGCGGCCGGTATCTTTTTCGCCAAGAGGCCGGACGCGCTGCCCGAGGGGTTCCTCGAAGATCGCGCCAAATTCTCCGGCCGCAACATCGATCCGGCCGCAATGATGGCGGCAGTGCCTTATCTGCTCGATCAGTTGCGCGCGCATTTCCACTGGCTCGATCAGATGATGGCCGACGGGCGCTCGTTCTTGCAGGGCGCGGCGGCCGGCCTCGCCGACCTCGCGGCTTACCACCCCATCTGGTTCTTGCAGCGGAATTTCGGACCTGCGGCAGCACCGCTCGGTGGATTTCCAAGGCTATTGAGCTGGGCCGAGCGCGTCGCCGCCATTGGCCACGGCGACCGGCGCCCCATGACGTCACAGGAAGCGCTTGCGGTCGCAAGCCCTGCCACGTCGTCCACCGGCGCAGTCGCCGACCGCGACGACCCGATCGGTCGCCAGCCGGGGCAGCGCATCACCGTCGCACCGGACGATACCGGCCGCGATCCGGTCGTCGGCGAATTGATCGCCTCAGGCGTCGATGAGATCACCATCAAACGTAACGACCCCGCTGTTGGTGAGGTCTTTGTGCATTTTCCGCGTGCCGGCTTTGCCGTCACGCCGGCCTAGTCTAACGGTAAGCCCAGCGGTTGCAGGCCGGTTTAATGGCGGTGGGAAGAGAGGAGCCCGAAGGCGTTACGCGCACCGTCGCCGAGTTTGTCGGCGCTGGCGCAGGTCTCCGCTGACCTCGTGGGACCCGTAATCGTCTACGCCTGGGTGCACGCGGTCGGCATCGTCGACGATCATGAAACACACTGCTTTCGACGAAATATCACACCAAAGCGGAGATGACGCATGTATTACCCAATAATCAGACAGTGCATCCAGGCCCTGAAGAACCTCGAGACCTGGCTCGACAAGGCCGAACAACATGCCGCGGCAAAGGGGTTTGACGTCGGCGTACTCTTGACCAGCCGCCTTGCCCCCGACATGAAGGATTTCATCTACCAGGTCCAAAGCGCCTGCGATTACACCAAAGGCGCTGCCTCCTGGCTTTCCGGGCAGAAGCCGCCAAGGCACGAGGACGGCGAACAGACGATCGACGAGGTTCGCGCCCGCATTCGCAAGACCGTTGATTTCGCGGAGAGCGTTAAGGAACTACAGTATGCGGGCGCCAGCGAGCGCAGGGTTAGCCTCTCCTGGGGGCATGGCAAGATGATTAGCGGTGAGGACTACCTACTGCAGGTGGTCGTCCAGGACGTCTATTTCCACGTCTCCATGGCCTACGCCATCCTCCGCCACAACGGCGTCGACATCGGCAAAAGGGACTTTCGCGGTCCAATCAACTGGATCGACGCCTAACGCTCACGCGGCGGTATCAGCAAGGGCATTGGCAATCAGCAGGACACCCGTGATCGTCGACAGGAATTTTGAAGCGTCGCTAGTGGAGAGGCCTTCCGCGATGAGTTTGTCTAGGCACATCTTGAAAAAGCCCTTCACTTCACTCGCGACCTGCGCCGGCAGATCCTGCGAGGCGGCACCGAGCACCGTGCAGGGGCAGATGTGTCCTTCAGAGAGCGCTGTTCCTCGGAAGGCATTTGTCCACACACGGACAGGGTCGGGGTCCTTCTCCAGTTCCCCGTCGACATGCTTGGAGGTGTATTCGGCCCAGCGTCGAAGCACGGCGGCAGCTAGGTCGTCCTTTTGCGGGAAAATAATAGTGAACGTTCGAACTCTTTATGCCGACATCGGCGGCGATCTCTTTAAAGCTGAATCCGACTGCCAGAACAGACACTGAAGCCTGTTATGCCAACCCCGCCAGCTGAAACCGCTATTGGCAATCTGTTTGGTGAGCCGGATTTGCCCGCTGGCTTTCGTTACATGCCGGAGGTTCTCTCGCCGGCGGAAGAGAATACCCTAGTACAGCGACTTGAGAAGCTGCCACTCAAGCCATTCGAATTCCATGATTATCTCGGCAAACGTCGCATCTACAGCTTTGGGCACAAATATATTTTTGCGGGCCAGGAGCCTCGCGCTGACGCGAGCATCCCCGACTACCTTCGGCCGTTGACTGACATCGCAAGCCGGATCAGCGGAACACCCGCGGATGCATTCGAGCAACTCATGGTGACGGAGTACGCGCCCGGCGCTGGAATTGGTTGGCATCGCGACCGCCCAACCTTTGAGGACATTGTCGCGGTGTCGTTTCTGGCACCTTGCATCCTGCGGCTCCGCCAGAAAGTCGGCGAGAACTGGGAGCGCCGGTTCGCGCGGATCGAGCCGCGCTCGGCGTATTTGCTCAGCGGCACGGTGCGTAACAGCTGGCAGCACAGCATCGCTGCGATGGATGTGCTGCGCTACTCCGTCACCTTGCGGACATTTCGCCCCGGTCACGGCTCGAAAGATCAGTCGCTTGCTGTTTCCGTGTTGTGTCGATCTATCGATAGGTAGATTGCGCACTCGCTAGAGCACGATGTTGAGCGAGAACCGCGCACTATCGCACCAGGAGGAAGGAATGAACCAGACAGACAAGGCCAGGCGCTTCGCCGAGTTGCATGTGAAGGGCGCGCCGGTACTACTTTACAATGCGTGGGATGCCGGCAGCGCGAAAGCTATCCGGGATGCGGGTGCAAAGGCGATCGCGACCAGCAGCTGGTCGGTCGCCGAGGCGCAGGGTTACCGCGACGGTGAGCTTATCCCGATCACACTTGCCGAGCAGATTGTCGGGCAGATCGCCGCCACAATCGATCTCCCGGTCACTGTCGATTTCGAAGGGGGTTACAACGGTGACGACGACGATGAGCTCGCCGGCAATATCGCACGTCTGCTCGATCTCGGGGTGATCGGCATTAATTTCGAGGACCGGGTCGTTAAAGGCTCGGGGCTTTACGACATAGGCCGCCAAGCGGACCGGATCACTACGGTTCGCGAAACCGCAGAGGAAAGAGGCGTCGAGCTCTTCATCAACGCTCGCACGGATCTGTTCCTCGGCCAGGGCAGGAATGAGGCTCAATCTGTTGGCGAAGTCCTTGACAGGGCGAAGGCCTACGCGGCCGCGGGTGCGTCCGGCTTTTTCATTCCCGGCTTAAAAGAAGATGCCCTGATCGGTCGGATCTGCGAGAGCGTCACGATGCCTGTCAACGTGATGGTCATGAACGGGGTGCCGTCCAATGACCGCCTGACTGAGCTCGGCGTTTCGCGCATTAGTTACGGACCGATCCCTTACATCCACTTGATGGCGGCGCTCCAGCAGGAAGCAAAAAGAGTCCTTTCGTAGGGGCGCCGATCGGCGGTCAGCGTGATCCGCGGTCAGCAGCGACCACCACTCCTGGCATCGAGTCCGTGCCGTATCTCACCAGCACGAGCGCGCTCGACCTCGAGAAGCTGCCGCGGTCATTGCTCGTCATTGGGGGTGGCTATGTTGGTGCCGAGCTTGCCCAGATGTTCGCCCGCGCCGGTGTCAGGGTGACACTCGTTTGCCGATCTCGCTTGCTTCCAGAGGCCGAGACCGAAATCGGCGCGGCACTTACGCAATACCTCGAAAACTAAGGGATCGACTGCTATCGCTGGGGCAATATCGCCCTTGGTACTCTGCTCTATCCCACTCTACTCCACGGTACTCCCCTCACTCCCACTCTATTATTCTGAGGCATGATAACGGGCTGAATTATCAGCGCAAATTTTTCCGCGCACAACGAAGAACCGCCTCGCCGATCCGTCAGAAATTTGCGCTCTTGATTCAAAAAGGGAATTTCGACGATTTTAATTTTGCTCGGTTTCGGCAACTATCGGCGTCAATTGGACGATTCTTCAGGATCCTGACCGACACGGCAGCGATCCGCTCTCCGCCTGAAAATACCGTCAACTGCGCCTGCCTGCGTATGGCTTGAGCCTGAGGCTATCGATGCGATGCTTTCAAGCAACCAAGATGAAGGCGCGATACTCGCAATATCTCAGCGGTTTGCCGCGTCTGCATTTTATCATCGTTCGAGTACTCCGGTCCAAGCCGCAGCCGCAACTTCACGAGCGTTGCGATCGATTAGATCGCCATGCGACAACACGATCTGCTGAAAGTCCCACGCCAGAATGCGCCGAAGCGATTTCGCCGCTGCCTGGCGGTCGCTCCAGCCCATCCGGTATTCCGGCGCGGGACGCGGTTTGTTCCACATTCGGAACACACACTTCAACCAGAACTTCAATGCCCCTCCGGTATGTGGCGTCGCGTCGGTGAAGTTCTCGATGAGGTCAACAAGGATCAACGTGCGGCTGGCGCGGTGAAGCATCGCGACCTCGCGCATGATGCGCGTGCCTTGCACGAGCACTTGGTCGATTTCACCGACCCAGTCGGCGGGGGCCACGTCACCGAGCAGGCCATCATATTTCAGGCCGGTAACACAGAGATCACTGAGGTAGGAGCACAGAGAAAACCGGAGAATTGGAGGCGCTAGTCTGATCCTCGGTAGATTTTTTCCTATGCCCCCTTTGTGTTCTCTGTGGTGAAATGTTTTTTCTTCAGCGGCGCTGGAAGGCTCGGGCCGTGCATGCTAGATTGAACGCGGTGAATCGATGAGTCTGCGCGATCGTATCGAATGGGTATTTCGCATTGGCCTGCTGGTTTTCATTCTGGCAGCGGCGGCGTTCCTCAGCGCCGTGACGACGATGCGTTTCGCGATTCAGGGCCGCTCACCGAGTCCTATCGTCGTTACCTCGAGGCCGGCCTCGTCAAGGAGTTTGGGCTCGATGGCTGCCCGGTCCATTTCGATCTCATCGGCAAGAAGAAGATGCCGGTGGAACAGCGCCTCGCGTACCGCAAGGCGCGCGCCGAAGCGGACGGCACCGCGCCGAAGGGCGGGGATTTGGATGAGGACGGGTTTGATCCGTCGCTGCTGGACGATTGAGCATGATCGAAAAAGCCCGCCCCGTGGTGCATTTATGTGGGAGGGGCTTTATGCCCCGTTTATGGTTATACAGTACACTATAAACCTGCCAACAGAAAAGCCTGGCTAAGCACGAAATCGCATATAACTTATGTTAAACTTACACAAAACGAAACAGTTCTCAGATTGCTAGGTGATGGTATGTCGCAAGTCAGTGCATCTTTAGAAGTTCGCGATTGCGTCCCTGGGATGACGCACTGACGTGCGACACGTGCCAGGGCTACTTTTTTCGCCAGTGCAAAACGGGCTTATCGTATCGTGGTGTCACTAGTGTGTACTGTTAGTGATTTCCACTTAAAAGTACAAATATACGCCGAGCCCGCCCTGGCCGGAGGTGTAGAGCATCTTGGCCAGCTGCTGGTACAGGGTCGCGCCTCCCTGGTCGCCGCGGCCGGTGATCTGGGCGGCGGCGACCAGGGCGATCGCGTAGATGTTCCACCCCGGGCTCGGAGTAGAAGCGGTGATCCTCGGTCGCCACCAGGGACTCGGCGAACAGCGGCGGTACCGCCGGGTCCCGGGTAGGCCGCGTGGTGCGCCGTGTCGATGGCCCGGGCCAGCGCGGGGGCGTTGCCGACCGACGGGGTCAGCGCGAACAGCACGCCGAACGCGATCACGCTGAGCATGAGCACATCGGGCAGGACAGTGCTGGAGGCTGTATTTTCCGGCGCCTGGATCGGCACGAAAAAGTTTGGGTTATTGGCAAGATCGTTGAATTCCTGCACAAAGTTCGGGGATTGCACCGGGGGGGTATGATAGTTAAGATCGGAAGACCCCATATCGGACATGACGGAAAATTCGAAACGGGCATTGGCCAGGCCTGCATTATTGAATGCTTTCCGAAGCCGATTGTTGATTTCCTGTTCGCTAAATGTTTGCGTAATCAGCGGAATGCGCATCAACTCCATGATCAGGGGTTCAGTCGGTCGCCAGGAAGTACCTGGTTTGAGCCGTAAGGATTTGAAGGTTGGGGCACTCGCCCGCTGGGCGCTGAGGCCTTCCGCTACCGTGCGCACCGCATCGATAGTATGATGCTGGATCTCTTCCTGTTTGTTCTCGATCATCGTCACGATCCAATTGATCTGGATATAGATAATCCCTACCAGGGAAAGCGTGATCAGCACAAAGATGACGGGGAAAATTTTTTTCAAACCCATGGTTTTAATTTCGGCAAAAAATTGTCGAAAAATAAAGAACTTCGGCCCGCAACACTGTTGCGGCCCTTGTTCGAAATCTTCGTACCTCGATTTTGCCTCAATATTTATAGTGTCTGTGGCTTCGCCACAAACCGGGCAACGCCCGGTTTCGATACAGCTGCAAATTTATCGAAAGGACAAGGGGCTACCTTTTTATACCCCGGGAAGGGAGGGTATTTAACGAAGGTTTCACAAGTTAAGGGGATTTCAGGGCAAAAAACGCTAAATTATTCTGTCCCGGTCTTGCGGGAAATGGCTAAGGGGGCACCTTTCCGGTCAAGAACTCATTTTTTCCGGGGGCGTTTTGTTATACCGCAGGATCCTTAATTTAGATGATATGGAGAGTCCTGCGCCAGGCATATTGTTGATCGCCGATCCTTTCCTGAAGGACCCGAATTTCACGAAGGCCAGAATCACAATCACTGAAATCGACGTAACGATACGTTTCAACATTTCTGTAGGACCTTCCCACGCTTAGCATTACGAACGCGTATCACATCCTATCGGAGCGGTTGTTAAAGTTACAAGATTTCAATCCGCCTTTACTGGAAGCACTTGCCCAATCAATTCATAGCAGCCGCAGGCACCGCATCAGCGACCGCCGCGGCAAACATCACGTATCGGCTGTTGTAG
>CAVTEC010000014.1:0-268192 GCA_963733475.1 uncultured Alphaproteobacteria bacterium
GATGGTCTTTACGCAACTGGCAAAAAGGGCGGTGCGGCCCGTCAGGGGAGGTCGGGAGCACGTAGCGGATCTCGACCTGGTCGTCGGTGACGACCACCCGGTCGATGAGCAGCTCGGCCAGCAGCCGCCGCTGCTCGAAGGTGGCGGTGGCCAGCCCGGCCCGGACGGCCTGGCAGAATGCCTCGATCCCGTCGGCGACGGCGCCGAGTTCCAGCTTCTGCCGGGCCGCGGCGTCCAGCTGGCGCTGCTGGGCGAGCAGCGTGGCGTGTCGGCGGTCCAGGTCCTGGCGCTTGCGGTCTAGCTCGGGCAGTGTGACCACCTCGGCGAGGTAGGCGTCCAGCAGCCGCTGCTGCTGGCGCTCAAGCTGGCCCAGCGCCTGGCCGATGGTGGCCTGCCGGGCCTGGAGCTCCTGGGGCAGCCAGGCGCCGCCTTGCGCCCGGGCCAGCGCGCGGGTGACCTGGGCGGGGTCGGTCAGCAGCGCGCACAGGTCGGCCCAGACCAGCTCGTCGAGCTGCCCGGCGGGGATGTAGCGGGCGGTGCAGCGCTGTCCTTGGGCGACCCGCATCGGGTCGGTGCGGCCGCGGCACAGGTAATACCGGTAGCCGGCTGCGGTCTGGCGGCCGGTGCATCCCAGCCGGCAGGCGCCGCAGCTGATCAGCGCCCGCAGCAGGTACTCGTGGCGGGTGTTGCGCGCCGCGCCCTGCTGGTTGACATCCAGCTTGGCCTGCACCTGGGCGAAGGTCTCCTCCGAAACGATCGCCGGGACCGGGACGGCGATCCAGTCCTCCTCAGGCCGCGGGGCGTGGCTGATGCCCGGCCCGGCCGGAAGCATCGCCGACTTGCGGCCGCGGGCCGGCGCCACCTGGGTGCGGTTGGACAGCGCCCGGCCGGCATAGGACGGGTTGCGCAAGATGCCGCGCACGCTGGCTGTGTTCCACCGCGGCCCGCCCATCGGGGTGGGCACCCCCAGGCCGGTCAGCCGCGCCGCGAGCCGGTAGATGGTTGCCTGAGGTTCGAGGTACCAGTCGAACAGCTGCGCCACCAGCGCCGCTTCCCCGGGCTCTGTCCGCACCGCAGACGCCAGGCGGGGCCGGTCGGGGTCCAGCCGGTACCCGAACGGCGCCGTGGTCCACGGCAGCAGCGTGCCCGCCCGCAGCTTGGCCTGCCGGCCGCGGCGCATCCGTTCGGCGATCAGCGTCCGCTCGTACTCCGCGACCGCCCCGCGGATCTGCAGCAGCAGCTGATCATGAGGATCAGCGCTCATCGGCCGGTCCAGGAACTCGACCTGACAGCCGCGGCCGGCCAGCTCGTCAATCAGCAGCACCTGGTGGACGTAGTTGCGGGCCAGCCGGTCCGGCGCGGTCACCAGCACCAGGTCAAGCTCGGCCAGCGCCGCGTGATCGCGGAGCCGGTCCAGCCCCGGCCGGCCGATACGGGCGCCGCTATAGCCGTCATCACGGTAGACATGCTGGTCATCCAGCTCCCAGCCGCGCTCCGCGGCCGCCGCGCGCAGCCGGTCAAGCTGCTGCTCGATGCCCTGCGCCTGGGCCTGGCGGGTGGTCGAGACCCGCGCATACGCCGCCACTCGCATCAGCGTCCTCCTCAGCGATCAGCGTCAGGCCGGGCAGGCCGCCCTGCCCGGCCTGACGCGCCAGCAGCTGGTAGGCCAGATCCCACCGGCGCTCGCCGTCCTGGCGCGGGCTGTACTGGCGGCAGACGGTCCAGGTCCGGTTCATCGGGCTCTCCTACCAGGGCAACATCACTCTGGAGAAGAGATCCCCGCAAACGCAGCGGACGGTGCCACCAGGTCAGGCTCAACCGCACCCGCCGCACGCAGCAGAACTTGCCATTTGTGATTAGACCATCGAGGAGTGCTTCCAGACCGCCAAGAACGAGACCGGCCTCGACCACTGCCAGGTCCGCCGCTACGACGCCTGGTACCGCCACGCCACCCTCGCCCTGCTCGCCCACGCTTACCTCGCCGTCACCGCCGCGAACGCCCCAAAAGCCCTGGCAGCGGCCTCATCCCGGTCACGCTCGCGGAGGTCCGCCGTCTCCTGGCACACCTGACCACGACCGTTCCCGCCCGCCCCGCCGCCTGGGCCTGGTCCACCTGGCGAAGGCACCACCAGCACCAGGCCAGAACCAGCCACTACCGGCGAAGACAGATTACATATAACGAACTACTGCTGTAGTACTAGTAGGGCAGCCGCCAGTTGGGTTCTGAGCAGGCGTGATGCGGAGGTGGGAGCTGAGTACGTGAGCGCAGCCGCCTGACTCATGTGTTTGTGGAGACAAATGAATCGAAGGCGGCTGCTGCTGCCAGGATAGGGGCTGGGCTGGCGGCCCGGAGACAGGCTGAGCTGATGAGCGCGCTGCGGGGCTGTTTCGCGCGGACGCAGACGTGGCAGCAGGCCGGGAAGTACATATCTGCGCTGGTCAGCGATCTGCCGAGACGGAACGGGTGGACGATGGCCGAGCATGCCGGGGACCAGCGGCCGGACCGGATGCAGCGGCTGCTGAACCGCGCGTCGTGGGACGCCACGGCGGCGCTGAGCGAGGTCCGACGGTTCGCGGCGGCCGGGCTGGAGGCCGCCGCGAACCGGGGACGGCGGCGGGGCGGGCTGGTGATCGCGGCGTTCGATGAGACCGGGCAGCAGAAGACGGGCTCGGCGACCGCAGGGGTGAAGCGCCACTACATGGGGTGCGCGGGCCGGGTGGCCAACGGCATCACCACGGTGCACCTGTCGCTGGTCCGTGAGAAGACGGGCCACGCGCTGGTCGGCGCGCGGCAGTGGATCCCCCGCGAGCAGGTCGCTGACCCGGTGACGTCGCTGGTCACCGGGCTGCCCCTGGACCTTGAGTTCCGGACCAAGGGGCAGCTGGCCATGGACATCTGCGCGGACTGCCGCGCTGATGGCCTGGAGTTCGACTTCGCCTGCGGCGATGAGGTCTACGGCAGCTGCACCCAGCTGCGGGAGTCGCTGGAGGAGCACGGGCAGGCCTACGTGCTGCGGGTCGCCTCGAACTTCACCCTCACGCTCGCCCCCGGCACGAAGGTGACCTGCAAGGAGGCGGTGAAGCAGCTGCTGAAGGACGCCCGCCGCTGGGAGGTCCGCTCCGCCGGGAAGGGGTCGAAGGGCGAGCGCTGGTACGCCTGGGCGTGGATCGCCACCGCCTCCCCGCGCCACCACCTGCTCGTCCGCCGCCACCTGAAGACCGGCGAGCTGGCCTTCCACTACTGCCACGTGCCCGAGGGCCAGCTGCTGACCAAGACGCGCCTGATCAGGGCGGCCGGGCTTCGCTGGCCGGTGGAGGAGGACTTCCGGCTCGGGAAGGACGGCCTCGGCCTGGACCAGTGCCAGGCCCGGCTCTACACCGCGATCCAGCGGCACGCCGTGCTAGTCATGGCCGCCCTGGCCATCTGCGCTGTCACCGCCGCCCAGCTCAGGGACCGCACCGACGCCCAGGCCCCGCCACCCGTCCTCTCCGGCCAGGGGCCGCCGCCCGACTCCGGGATGATCCCGCTCACCGTCGCAGAGGTAAAACGCCTGCTCGCAGCCACGCTCGCCCGCCGCCACCCCCACAGCCACGCCATCCGCTGGCTCGCCTGGCGACGCCGCCACCAGGCCCGCTCCCGCTGGTTCCACCAGCGCACCCGCCTAAACCGCGAATACGCCCTGATCAGCTAGCAACTGGCGGCTGCCCTACTAGCCGCCTGACCTCCTCCTCATTCGCTCATGACCTGGCCCTAGTCGGCCTCGTCGTCACCGAGCAGCGCTGACAGCCCAGGCGCAGGCCGCGCTCCAGTCCTGGCCCGCCGGGAACGGCAACATCATGTAGTCATGTTCGCGCCGCCGTTGGCGCCCGCGCCCGGATGCGATCCTGGCCGGCTGGATGCGGCCGACGTGACCCTCCTCATCGAGGCGCTGGGCGCCACCTCGGAATGGCTCGTGCCTGTCAGCGTGCAGTGCCTCGGGGCCCTTAGCCCTGAGGGCAAGTGCCCTCGGCAGTGATCTGAGCGAGAGGGGCCGCTGCTGGACCGGTGCGCGATGGCGCTCACTCCACTGGCTGTAAGGGCGTGTTGCTAGAACATGATCTTGCGCAGTCTTATGGTGCTTACAAGCAGCCATTGATCGAATCAGGAAACGTGCTGGCAGGGTCCGAGGTACGGGGGTCGTGAGGCTCAGTGAGAGCGAACAGACGCCGGGGTAGCGGATCGAAGATACCTCACGCTCGAAGCAGCTCCACACTGGCTGGAGGGCCTGTGCAGCAGCCGGGTGTCCAGCTACCTCTGTGGGAGAGCGAGCAGAGAAAAGTCTCCGCGCGCTCGGGCTCACCCGGTGCTGTAGGAGATGACCTCGGCCGTCGGATCCATGACGCACATGGAGCTTCCATGGATGAGGAGAATCGCCTAGGTGAGCTCGTTGGGCAAGGGCCTGTGCAGCAGCCGGGTGTCCAGCTACCTCTGTGGGAGAGCGAGCAGAGAAAAGTCTCCGCGCGCTCGGGCTCACCCGGTGCTGTAGGAGATGACCTCGGCCGTCGGATCCATGACGCACATGGAGCTTCCATGGATGAGGAGGATCGCCTAGGTGAGCTCGTTGGGCAGAGGCTTAAGGTGAAACTGCCTTCCGGCAACCGAAGGACGGTCTATGAACCATCTACCATGCTGTTCTTGCCGGATTGCCCAGCCTTCGAGATCCTGAGCGCCACTTTTGCATGCCCTACAGGCAGCGGGCTTATAGAAAGTTGGGTTAACTTCGTCACGGGCGATCTAGATCGCAGCAGCTGCTTTGGGCCGACGGCTGTAGCCCGCGCTGTGAAGAAGCTAAATACGGAAGTGCACTATTGCGAGGGCATGCATCATGACGGAGAGCTAAGAATCCGCGATGGCCGTCGAATTGCGGTTATTCCCAGTAGTGGTAGGTACTCGCGGCGCGAGCGCTTCACTCTCGCCCATGAGTTGGGGCATGCTGCGCTCCATGAACTGGATCCCGGCCTGGACCAGTCTGGTTCGGGCGTGGATAGACTGTGCGACCTCTTCGCGGGCGAATTGCTCATGCCGACCAAGCTTGTTCAAATGATCTGGCGAGAAACACCGAGTGCGGACGCCATCGTAAGGCTGGCATACCGGACCTCAACCTCGCTGTCAGCCTCGTGCGTTCGCATCGCGGAATACCTGGGTAGCGCTACTACTGGACTGGCGTCAGCCGACGGTTCCGTTGCAGCGAGCTACGGCGCGAAACCGGCCAGCAGCTATCGGGTTGCCTTGACCAGTGCCTGCAAGATAACACCCGCTGGCGGACACCTCATGATAGTGCAGAATGGGCTAATCGTGAGCACGCGGGGAGTAGCTAACGGACGAGTTGTCTTCCTCATCCGCAGACAGAGCGAAAGGGGCAGGTTCTGGCAAGATGCAGGTCGGTCGCGCCCGTCCGGTTCAGACGTCCGCGGGCATGTCTTCATTTCGTACGTGCGAGAAGACTCTGAGCGTGTCGACGAGTTGCAACGCAGACTCCAAGCCGCTGGTATCCCGGTGTGGCGCGACACTTGTGATCTGTGGCCTGGTGAGGACTGGCGGGCGAAGATCCGGCGCGCGATCACTGACAATGCTCTTGTGTTTATCGCCTGCTTCTCACGGGCCAGCCTCGCCCGCAGCAAGAGTTATCATTTTGAGGAACTCACGCTGGCGATCGAGCAATTGCGATTGCGGCCTGCGGACGATCCGTGGCTCATTCCGGTGCGGTTCGATGATTGCGAAGTCCCAGACCGGGATATCGGCGGTGGCCGTACGCTCACGTCGATCCAGCGTGTCGACCTCTTCGGTGGTCACATCGGCGAAGGAACCAACCGGCTCGTGGACTCGATCCTCCAGATCCTTCGACAGTCAGATCCCAGGCGTGATACTAACGACACGCTCTAACTCTGACACAGACCAACTTCCGGGGCGCCTCGATCCCTTACCGAGCTACCGATCCGTGGCGACGGCGGCGAGGTAGTAGAGCCTGACGGCATCCTTCGCAAGGCGTCCCAGTGCGGAATCCGCTCTGGTCCCCGACAACAAGTGGGGGCGATGTCACTTGTCGAGACGCGGTGCGAGATCTTCAGGCGCGCATGTGAGTGTGATCACCTGAACTGGCCCCGGTTTGGCCTTTTGTCGTCGTGAATTTCGGCCCCGCCTGGGTGGTGATCTCGCCTGGCGGGTGGGCCGGCGTGTCGTCGCGAATTTTGGCCCCACCCTGGATCTGATCGTCACGTCGTTGCTGTCGGCGTGGAGGTCGGGGATGGCGAGGTCGCGGGTGGAGCTGTTCGAGCAGATCAGGCGGGACTGGCGGGCCGGGGAGTCATCGATCCGGGAGCTGGCTGTCCGGCATCATGTGCACCGGCGGACCGTGCGGCAGGCGGTGGCCAGCGCGGTGCCGCCGCCGCGGAAGGCGTACCCGCCCCGGCCGAGGCCGGCGCTGGGTCGTTATACGCAGGTCATCGACGAGTGGCTGCTGGCGGACCGGGACGTGCCGGCCAAGCAGCGGCACACAGCCCGGCGGGTCTGGCAGCGGCTGGTCGCCGAGCACGGCGCGAGCGTGGCGGAGGTGACGGTGTCGCGGTATGTCGCCCGCCGCCGCGCCGAGCTGGGCCTGGACAAGATGCAGGTCATGGTGCCGCAGGCGCACGCGCCGGGTGCGGAGGCCGAGGTGGACTTCGGCGAGTTCCACGCGGTGATCGCCGGGGTCTTGCTGAAGTTGTGGATGTTCGTGATGCGGCTGTCGTGCTCGGGCCGGGCGTTCCACGTCGCGTTCGCCACCCAGGCGCAGGAGGCGTTCCTGGAGGGCCACGTGCTGGCCTTTGAGTACTTCGGCGCGGTGCCCGGCCGGGTCCGCTACGACAACCTCGGGCCGGCCGTGGTGCGGGTGCTGCGCGGCCGGGACCGGACCGAATCGGAGCGGTTCATCGCGCTGCGCTAGCCACTACGGGTACGACTCGTTCTTCTGCACCCCTGGCAAGGAAGGCGCGCACGAGAAAGGCGGGGTGGAAGGCGAGATTGGCCGGTTCCGCCGCCGGCACCTGGTTCCCGTGCCCGCCGTGGCGTCGCTGGCCGCGCTGAACCAGCTGATCGCCGCCGGCGACATCGTCGATGACGGCCGGGTGATCACCGGCCGGCCGGTCACGATCGCCGCCGCGTTCGCCGAAGAGCAGCCCGCCATGGGGCCGCTGCCGGCTGAGCCGTTCGATCCGGCGCGGCTGCTGCAGGCCCGGGTGGATGCCCGGGCCCGGGTGTGCGTGCGGCAGAACTACTACTCCGTCCCGGTCCGCTTCGCCGGCCGCCGCCTGCCGGTGCGGCTGTCGGCCACCACGGTGGAGGTGCTGGACGGGCCGCGGGTCGTCGCCCGGCATGAGCGGGCGGCCGGCAAGTATGCCGAGGTCCTGGTCCTGGACCATTACCTGGAAGTGCTGCGGCGCAAGCCCGGCGCGCTGCCCGGGGCAACCGCGCTGGCCCAGGCCCGGGCAGCCGGGATCTTCACCGCCGCCCACCAGGGGTACTGGGACGCCGCCCGCCGCAAGCACGGCGACGCGGCGGGGACCCGGATGCTGATCGAGGTGCTGCTCGCGCACCGCACCCTGCCCGCCGAGGCCCTGGCCGCCGCGATGGCCAAGGCGGTCAGCTCGGGTTCGCTCGATGCCCAGGCCGTGCTCATCGACGCCCGCCGCCAGGCGGGCAGGCAGGTCGCGGCCGTGATCCCGATCGGCGCGCTGACCCGCTACGACCGCCCGGCGCCGTCCCTGGACGCCTATGACCAGCTGCTGACCAGGACCATCCCATGACCGCCATATCTGATGCCGCCGCCCAGGCCGCGATCGGCGCCGCGGCCCGCGAGCTGCGCCTGCCCACCGTCCGCGACCAGGCCGCCCGCCTCGCCGAGATCGCCGCCCGGGACCACTCCACCTACCTGGCCTACCTCGCCGAGATCCTGTCCGCCGAACTCGATGACCGCTCCGCCCGGCGCCGCGCCCGCCGCATCGCCGAGGCCCGCTTCCCCCGCCTCAAGCGGCTGGCTGACTTCAGCACCAACGCCGTCCCGGCCATCACCCCCGGCCAGCTCGCACACCTGGCCACCGGCGCCTACCTGGACAAAGGCGAGCCGGTCGTGCTCCTCGGCGACAGCGGCACCGGCAAGACCCACCTGCTGATCGGCCTGGGCCTGGCCGCCTGCGAACAAGGCCGCCGGGTCCGCTACGTCACCACCGCCGCCCTGGTCAACGAGCTCGTCGAAGCCGCCGACCAGCGGGCGCTGTCCCGGCGTGGTCGGCCGCTACGGCCGCCTGGACCTCCTGCTGCTCGACGAGCTCGGCTACGTCCAGGTCGACCCCCGCGGCGCCGAGCTGCTGTTCCAGATCATCACCGAACGCGAGGAACGAGCCTCCATCGCGATCGGGACCAACCTGCCGTTCAGCGAATGGGGCACCGTCTTCCCCGACCCCCGCCTGGTCGCCGCGATCGTCGACCGGGTCACCTTCAACGCCCACATCCTCGAGACCGGCACCCAGTCCTACCGGCTCCGCACCAGCAAAACCACCGCCCGCAGCAAAAATCCCAGCTAATCCACCGGATCCCGGCCGGGGCCGAAATCCGCGCCGATCAGTGGGGCCAAACAACTTGACGACACTCACGCATGGGCTTGACCTTCAAACATGCCGCCGCGATCTTGACTTTTGTGAAGGAATTAGCTATAATAATCGAAAAATCGTTCCGAGATGCATAGATATCTTTGCGGATCGTCAACTGGCGGCATCTAACGGTCTTATCTCGATGCGCAGCGGCGCGGTGTAGCGGCTCGGCGAGGCCGTAGGGTCAGCAGGGTGCCTAGCCAGACGGTTACGGGGGATGCCGTATGTGCTGCGGACAGACGGGAAATGGCGATGATCACTGCTGAGGTCCGGGGCCTGATATGTACGGAACGGCCTGAGTGGGCGAGTCTCGTGCCGGCGCGGTTGCTGGGCCGCCATGTCGAGGCCATCGTGACGCAGGTGGCCGACGAGCAGGCCAGGCGGAGGACCTGCGGTCTCGGCGCCATCGAAGACCCTGCCCTGCTGCGTGTTCTTTTCGAACTTCCTGTGGGGATGGCCGTGCCGTTGTCGGGCCTGAGTCGGTGGGAGCGTTCTGTCCTGAGTCGCAGCCCGCGTGGTGCCGTGGCGATGACCCAGAGCACGGTGACGCGGCTTGCTTGCCCAGCGGCCAGGGTCGAGATGGTTGTAGTCAGGGCACGCGACTGGGAGCTGGGGATCTACTGGGCGTCTCAGTTCGGGCCGTTCTGCCGCAGGGCGCTGGTCCTGTCGTCAATGCCAGCGGACGACGGTGACCGCTTGCTGCTGGAGGCCGGGATGTTCGGGATAGGCGTAATCATCCAGCGGCAGGCAGAAGAGGGGTGGCTCGTTCCCCCGGCGCCGTTCCGGCCCATGCGGGCGTCTTCGGGGCAGTGGCTTTTCCATGAGCGTGCCTACGCCGGACTGCGGCAGTCAGGCATGGCCGCAGGACATGAAGATGCTGGGTCAGGCGTGGTCCAGCCAGTACTGGAGGGGGCCCGGGAAGGGCATCTTCCGTTCAACGTAGAGGGCTAGTTCCTGGTGTGCCGCCAGTGCGCTCTCTAGGGTTTCCCGCCACTCCGCAGCCCGTGTGCCCGCCGGCACGCTGATAATGCGCTGATGAAGTCCGGTGATGGCCAGGGCATTATGTATGGCTGCTTCACGTAGGTGATCGGCTGACCCGGTGAAGCGGGCGACTGACTTGCCGCAGCATGCCTTGCAGTCACACGTCCAGGGCTTGGTGCTGGCGAACACCTCGTCGTGCAGGTAGGAAGCGCGCATGTAACGCAGCAGCTTCGGGAGGAATACCTGCGGTGTCGGGTCGCGCTCGTTGATTTTCTTCCCGAATCCCCCGGGCGGGCTGGTGTGGCGCAGGCTGGCCACGACGCCTACTGCGGTCGCCAGCGCTCCGCGGGTGAGGGCGTCAATACCGGCGAGGTCCGTCTTCCAGACGATGATCTTGTCGCCGTGCAGGTCGATGACCCTGCGGAGGCCTTCGGGGACACCTTTATTCTCCATCGGGTCGCGCTTGTCGGCGGGGGACAGGGCGACCGGGTGCCTGCTGCGCCCCAGGATCCCGTTGAGCTGCATGACGTTCTGCCCGAGAAACCAGGTGTGACTGACGGGAATCCTGACGATCACGTCATCCCGGTCGACGGCATTCGCCCTTTCCACAACGGCTGCTAGCGACTCGCTGTCCTCGGCGCGGATCACCCGCCCGGGGATCACGCCGACGTCCGCTCCGGCATGGAACTGGCCCTCGATGAACTGGTCCAGCGCATCTTTGTGCGCGAGAGGCGCGAACAGTCCCCCGAGGTTCGGCAACGCTATCGGCTCTGCAGGCGTTGCCGGCTTTCCTCCTTACCGCGCTCGCGATGGTCTGCGGCAATGACCAAGCCGGGAAACATCCGCTTGACCGCGTGCCCGCGGCTGAAACCGCCGCTTGAGGAGAACACGACGCCGCCGTATTTGGGATCCAGGTGCCGGAGCACCGCAGTGGCGTCGCCCGGGCTGGCGACGGTCAGGCACCTGTCGTGCAGAGCCTGGCGGACTGAGATCTTCGACTGGCCGGATGTGCTCATCCCTCTGGCTCTCCCTGCTCGCCGATCATCGCCCTCAGGCCCGCTATATCCGTCCGGCCACGTGACGCGATCGAAGTATCCGTCAAACCCCTGCTCCGCAGAAAAGCCACGGCGTCCGCCAGCAGCCGCGGCCGTTCGGTCGGCACCTCGACGGGCTCGCGAGTCCGCCATCCCGCCTTAGACAACTCAATGTTAAGTTCTCTGTACCGATAGTCGCTTATCTCGCCGAGGTCGCGGGCGCGGCGGATCAGCGCGGCCATCGAGACCCCCCAGCGCGCCTTCAGCTTTGCCAGCGTAGGCATGTCTAGATGCGAGAATTCGTCGCGGATCTGGGCCGCCGGCATAAGCAGCTCACTCGCGAATAGGTCCGCTTCCTCTTCCTGGCCGTCGACCGGCAGGATGTGCATGACCAGGTGTGCCAGTTCGTGGGCGGTGCTGAACCTGAGCCGGTCTCCTGGTGCCGAACGGTAGTGAAGCATTACAGGACGGTGGCCAGACAGCCACTGGCTGACGGCATCACCCTGGGCGTGGCCGAGATCCAGGCTTACCACGACTACGCCGGCGCCTTCCGCCGCAGCGGTCAAGTCAGCGACCGGGCCAGGCGGAAGCCCGAAAGCGGAGCGCACGGCCCGAGCGATCTCGCGGGGGCCCGTCACCCCGTCATCTGTCGGCGGGATCCGAGGCAGTCGCACGTCGGCTACAGGCAGGTCCCGGAGCAGTTCCTCAGCCTGGACCCGTGTGATGTCCAGGCGCGCGTGCACCTGCCGGACCTTCGCCACGGGTAGCGAGCTGCGCTTTCGGTGGAACGAGCAGGCGGAGACGAACGAGTGCTCCTCCGAGTACAGGGATAGCAGCGAGACGGGGTACCCCAGAGCCTCAGCGACGCGCTCTAGGCGCTCACCGTCCAGCTCGCCAACACCTGCCTCCGCCTTGCTGATGAACGCCTGGGAGAGCCCGCACAGGCGGGCCAGGCCGGATTGTGCCAGGCCGCGCGATTGGCGAGCGGTGGTCAGCATAACCGGGTCGGCTGCGGGCAAAAGGATCACCTCCGCACTGGAGGCTACCACAGATTCCGTGTCTCATATCGACTTTCAATCTGCAAAAATATTCCGATCTCTGGCTTGCTCTGAGACAGCGTCACGCGGTGGCCCCTCCCATATCCCTGCGCCAGACCTGGCTCGATCTCACCACCGTGTCCGGGAGGTTCAACTGCGGCTCCGCGCTTCTGGGCGCGACTGTCGCCCTCTGAGGGTCCATCTTCCTCCGGGCGACCGACCATCGGGTCCGCGTCACAGTCCTCGTCGCGCTACGGTCAGAACGGTAGTTCGGGCCATCCTGACGCTCCCTGCGCCTGTGTCGGCGACATCTTGCGGAGGAGAGTTTGGAGGGCCGGAGGCGCGGGGGCTTAATTGTGCGGGGGGAGTCTCACCCCCCGCCGCTCTCAGGACCGGACGTGACAGTCTCCCGTCATCCGGCCCCCACAGTCCGGCTTGCGGTGAAGGCGATTAGCTGCCAGTGGGCGAACAGGTCTGGCTTGTACTGGTAGACCTTCTGCAGCCAGGCCATCGCTTTGGCGTACTTGCCGCGGAATCGCTTGAATTTCTGCATGGCCCACCGGGCGAGATGCTCGTTGATACGCCATGCGAGGAAGCGCAACTCGGAGCGGTAGAAGGCTCCGTAATAGTTGATCCAGCCCCTGACTTGCGGGTTGATCTGGTCCGCGAGGCCGGACAGGTCCGCGCTGCTGCGCCGGTTGAGGTGCCAGTCCCTGATCTGCTGGCCTTTCGCCTTCTTCGCCTTGCCGCTGATGGCCGGGTTGAAGCCAGTGAAATAGCCTCTCGGCCCCTGGGCGAGGCGGCCCCGGAAGGTGTAGCCGAGGAAATCGAAGCTGGCGTGCTCGAAATCTCCCTGGCGGTTCGCGTCTTTGCAGTACACGATCTTCGTCTTCGCGGGGTGCAGCTCAAGACCGAAAGTCCCGAGCCGCTCGGCGATGGCGGCCCGCAGCTGGCGGGCCTGGTCCCCGGTGTCGCAGTGCGCAACAATGTCATCCGCGTAACGCTCGAACGGGCAGCCGGGGAACACCCGGTCCATCCACATGTCGAACGCGTAGTGCATGAACAGGTTAGCCAGCAACGGCGAAATCGGGGAACCCTGAGGGGTTCCCTTCTCCCTCGGCACAATGGTCCCGTCCGGCATCTGCATCGGGGCGGTAAGCCACCGCGAGATGTACAGCAGGACCCACCGCTCGCTGGTGTGGTGAGCGACCGCCTTCAGCAGCAGGGAATGCGGAACAGAGTCGAAAAAGGCGCGGACATCAAGGTCCAGCACCCAGTCCTGCGCCCAGCACCGGCGGCGGCACACGGCCAGCGCGTCATGGGCGCTGCGCCCTGGACGGTAGCCGTAGCTGTCGCGGTGGAAGACCGGCTCCAGTTCCTTCTCCGGCAGCATCGCCGCCGCAGTCTGCGCCACCCGGTCAGCCGTATTGGGCACGCCGAGCAAGCGCACGCCTTCCCCATGATCTTTCGGTATCTCCACGCCCCGCACCGGACCCGGGAAATAGCTCCCCGAGGACATCCTGTTCCACAGCTTGTAGAGGTTGTCCCTCCACCGCTCCTCGAACAGGCCGGTGCTGACCGCGTCCACGCCCGGCGCCCCGTTGTTGGCCCGGACCTTCTCCCACGCCTGGTAAACCAGGCGCTTATCGATCTCAAACGACTTCACCCTGGGCTCGGGCCCGGCCCCTGGCTCCTCCCCTTGCGGGTTGGCCCCGGGCTGACCCTGGTCTGCACGGCCCCTTCGCTCCGGCCCCATTACAGGACCTTCACCGCTACTACGGGCCGTCCCGCCCCTGTGCCCCGCCTCGGTACTCTGCCGCTCGCAGTGTCCGCCGCTCGCGGTCCTCCCTCTCGCAGCCAGGCCGGGGCTGCCCCTGTCACCTGGCCGCCGCTATCGGGGCGACAGGTTCTCCTGTTCCGTGCCAGCGCCTGCGACGAGCTCACGCCACCTCTACACCGGGCACCGCCAGGGCAGCAAGCAGGCCGCCCCCCGGCTGAGGGCACGCCGCCACGGCGCGCCTTTGTCCCGGGAGTTCTGCACTCCCCCGGTTTTGATGCCATCGTTCCGCCTATCGATGCGTCAGCAGTGGTTCACACACGTTCGTCTTCTCGTCACGCACCTGACCCGCTGACAGCGGGCCTTTTCCTGCAACGCTCACCACCCCGGCTCTTAACCGGCGCAGCTTGCAGCGGTTTGGGCTCCCCGCCTGCACGGCGAACCCGGAGGACCTGCCTCCATCACTGGCACAGCACGGTTCATGCCGGCGACCTTCTACATCGCCTCACTCCCCTTTCAGGACGCACCGCAGAACGGCGGTTCACGCGCACGGCGAGTGACCAGGACCGACAGCATAACGTGACCAACGCCGACCGGCGTCGTGGTGCGAGATCGCCGATCTTGTGCGGCTGGGAATCGGCCCTACCGGCATGGCTGACCTTGCGCAGAAAGGCCGGTTCTGGGCGTCACGCCAGCAAGACAGACTCGTTCAGGTGCGGCGCATCCTGTACCACTGGGGCGCGGTCTTGTTCATGGGCCAGCCCAAGCCTGCGGTGTCCGCGGGCTCGGCCGTGAGCATCTGCCAGCCCGCGAAGGCGGCCTGGACCTCCTGCTGCGATGCGCCTCCGACCAGCGACCGCCAGCGGCCCGGGCCGAAGCTCATCAGCAGCAGGGTGGCCTCCGGCCTGGCCAGCGCCGAGATTCCTTCACCCTCGGCGAGACGTCCTCTGGCGTCCAGACCCTGGAAGCAGCCAATGTCGAGAAAGAAATCGAACGTTCCCAGGTTCGTCGACGGCAGCCGCGTCACGTCGCCGACGACATAGCTGAGCCCGTCCACGCCCCGGCTCTTGGCTGCTGCCGCCTCGATCGCGGCCGGCACGTAGTCGATGCCAACAGCCTGCCATCCTCTGCGCGCCAGCTCGGGGGTGTACTGGCCGCTGCCGCAGCCTAGGTCGAGCGCACGGCCGAGCGGGCTGGACCGCTCGGCCTCCTCCCGGTCCAGCAGCGCGGTGATACTTGCTGCCGCCTCCGTCGCGTACCGCTCCCAGGGCGTGATCCCGAACCGGTACAGGCGGGCGTAGTTCGTCATGGACCGACCTCCCAGTACTATCAGCCCGCAGCTCGCCCTGATCCTCAACGACCTGGGCAGCGTGGCGTTCGTCATCAGCTGGCTGCCGTCCGCGATCTTCGTCGCGGCCGCCGTCCCGTCCGCCGGCCACCGCGAACACCGCGCCGCGCAACGTGATCGGTGCGCGCTGCCACCAAATCCGTAACGCCGAATCGGCGCCCAGAGCGAACTCGTGAGTCTGTGATGGCACGGCGCGCAGATTTATCATTCTGGGGATTATCTCGCCAACAACGGTGTTTGCGGCGGTTCAGTAGTAGGTTTCGGCGGCCGGGAACCGGTCTCCCAGGGTTATCGCGAATGCGTTCAGTGCGAGCGGGACGAGGCTCGCCGAACTGCCCCGCCGGGTGCGCACATCAAGCGGTTTGGCGGGGAGATGTCCGCAGCCTGGGCTCGTCGTCGCCCGGAACACGAGGACCGGGAGCGCGGCGGCGGGCGAAGTAGCCGCCCCGCCGCGGGCCCGTCACGGGCCCGGCACTTGACCGATTAGTACGATCGTACTAATCTCATGCCATGAGTACTAACCGGGGCGCTGCTGACCGCGGGGCGAGCACCTTCACCCAGCTCAAGCGCCGCGATCAGCTCGTGGACTGCGCGATCGGCGCCGTCGCCGAGCTCGGCTTCCCGCGCACCTCGGTGGCCGAGGTTGCGCGCCGGGCCGGGGTCAGCAAGGGAGTGGTCACCTACCACTTCGCGGCCAAGGATGACCTGATCAGCGCGGTGATCGCGCACGTGCTCGGCTCGATGACGGAGTACGTGCAGCCGCGCCTGCTGGCCGCCGAGCCATTGACGTTCCCCGAAAAGTTCATCGCGGCGTACATCGGCACCTGGGTCGAGTACTTCCGGACGCACGCCCGGGAAGTCATCGCGCTGGTCAGGATCTACAACAGCTTCCGGGACGAGGCCGGGCACCCGAACCCGGCCTTCGACGTGCGCGCTGACGAGGTGACCGCGGTCGAGCATGTCCTGACGCACGGGCAGGCGAAGGGCCTGCTGGGAGCCTTCTCCGCCCGGGTCATGGCAGCGAGCCTCAAGGCTGTCCTGGACGACCTGCTCACCCAGTTCGCGGCCGACCCTGACCTTGACATCGAGGCCTACGGCACCGAACTTGCCGCCCTCTTCGAGCGCGCGGCCCGCCCGGACCCCGGCGCCGACCCTGCCATCGCGCCGGGCCATGCACCACCCATCTGATCGCCTAGGAGGAGAGATGAAGCCCTACTTCGACACCAACCACATCGCCGGCCCGCTGCTCCTGGTTGTCGCGCTGGCCTGGGGAGCGATGGAACTCAGCCAGTTTTCCCGGGGGCTGGAAGCAAGGAAGGGAGCCACCAAGATCGGCGGGGCAACCTCGCGGGCGGTCTTCTTGGCCTGCCTGACTGCCGCGGGCGTCTTCCTGTATCTCGCGCCGCGCATCGTCCCGGCTGCCGTGATCCGGCCCGGCGCCGTCGCCTTCGCCGCGGGGATGGCGATCCTGGTGGCCGGGCTCGTGCTGCGCGGGTGGTCGTTCAAGACGCTGGGCGAGTACTTCACCTTCACCGTCATGGTCAGCACCGACCAGCCGGTGGTCGCAAGCGGCCCGTATCGCCTGCTGCGCCACCCCAGCTATACCGGGATCCTGCTGGCCTGCATCGGGCCGGCCTGACATCCGCGAACTGGGCCGGCCTGGCCGCCATGGCCCTGCTGCCGCTTTCGGTCATCCTGTGGCGCATCCACATCGAGGAAAACGCGCTAATGACAACGCTCGGCGACCGGTACCGCGCCTACGCCTCGCAGCACCAGCGGCTCGTCCCGCTCATCTGGTGACGGGACATGACTGGTATCGGCAGAGGAGGCAGTGATGAGCCTGCTCGGTAAGATCGCCATCGTAACCGGCGGAGGATCCGGGATCGGAGAGGCTGCCAGCCAGGAGCTCGCGCGCCGCGGGGCCGACAGTGGTCGTCGCCCACATCAACTCCGGCGACTTGTCGCGCGTCGCCGAGGCGATCGTCCGCCAAGGCGGCCGGGCTGAGGCGCGCCAGGTCGACGTGTCCAGCGAAGACGCCGTCAGGCTGACGGTCGAGGAAACCGCCGCCAGCCACGGCCGGCTGGACTACCTGTTCAACAACGCCGGCATCGGCATCGGGGGCGATGCCCGCGACCTGACCTCCGAGCACTGGCGCCGGGTACTCGGCGTGGACCTGTTCGGGGTCATCTACGGCACGCTCGCCGCCTACCCGATCATGACCCGGCAGGGATTCGGCCACATCGTCAACACCTCGTCATCAGCCGGGCTGCTGCCCGGACCGTTCAACGCCCCTACAACACCAGCAAGCACGCCGTCGTCGGGCTGTCCCTGTCGCTGCGCATCGAAACGGCCGATCTGGGGGGTGAAGGTCAGCGTCGTCTGCCCCGGCTTCGTCCGGACCAGCATCTACCAGACCGCCGTGACGGTGAACATCCCCCAGGACAAGGCGAGCCCCAGCGCCAGACTCGCGGCCTGGATGATGGAGCCGCGAGCCGCACAGGTAATCCTCAACGGTGTCGAAAAGAACCAGGCGGTGATCGTCTTCCCGGCCTCGATCCGCTGGGTCTGGCGCGCCTACCGGATCGCCCCCGCGCTGATCAGCCGTCTCCTCGCCCCGCTGTTGCGGAAGCGGATACGGGAACTGCGGAGCTATCGCCTGACCTCCGACGAGGCCAAGAAGGCAGCGGAGGGCCAGAGCTGAAGGGCAACGGACGACCGACGACACCGATGGACGCGCAGATCACCCAGATCCGCGCATCAGTCAGCCACCCCGGACGGCAGGTCACCATCAGTAACAAAACGTGTGTCACCGCGAATATCGCCCGCCGATTACGGTCAAGCCATCCGATTGCCGCGGACCCATCTGGAGTGACGCCGGTGTTCATGATGAACGCGCAACACCCCGCCAGCCTCACCCCTACCCGAAGCCGGCGCTACGCAGATTCCGCCGGACCCCGAGAACTGCGAAAGTCGAGTGGCAAGAGCCCGCATCGATAAGCCTGATCTGTCTCGCAGTCCGGGGCAGCCAGAGAGACCAATGCGGGCCGCTATGACGCTGGGTACTGGATCCGGACGAGCTGTGACGGCACCTCGTTCGGGTGGCACAGCCTACGACCCAGGCAAGGCGGTTCCGGTCTCGAGCAAGGTCTTCAGGCTGGCAAGGACGGCGGGCCAGCCGTTGGAGATGGCCTGGAGAACGTCGCTACCAGACTCGAAGCTGTTGTGGATGACCGTGAGCTTCACCACGCCGTGCCCGGTGTCCTCGATGTCGAAGGCGACCTTGGAGCGGGGCTCGGCCCGCCAGGCGTCAGCGGTGTCTTCGTCCATGCCGACCTGGGCGGCCCACTCGGGCGTGAACGTGTGCCAGGTGTATGCCAGCCGACGGTAGGGATCGGACTCGAGGATCACCTGTTCGGGGTCGCTCACGACGAGCCCGACCTCCTCGTGCGCCAAGTCGTAGGTAGACCCCTTCTTCCAGTCCGAGCGGAAGGTCTTCTCACCAGCCCTTTGGTGCCGCCAGTAGCGTCTCGTGACGGCGGGGTCGGTGAGGCCCCGCCAGACCCGCTCGGGCGTGGCGTGAATGTAGGTCGTGTAGGTAAAGCTCGTCATCTGGTCGATGCGTCCAGCCATTGCCTTGCCTCCGGTTCTCAAGTTGCCGGATTGAGAGTGGTGCCAGCCCATGAGGGCGCTGGACGTTCCTCCTCGATGCGCAACCAATGATTGCATGTCTCTCCCGGACATGCAACATAAGGTTGCACGTATGTTTCTGACGCGCTACCGTTGGTTGCAGTTTGAGCGCGTTAGTGAGCGCATAGAAGGGAGCTGATAGTGATGGCAGGCCTGGTGATCGCGCGGGAGGTCCTGATCGAGGCGCCGGCGGAGGTGGTGTGGCGCACCATCACCGAGCCCGGCCAGATGAGCCAGTGGTTCGCCGACCGGGTGGAACTCGTGATCGAACCCGGCGCTCGTGGCTACATGGGGTTCGGGGACCAGGGCGGCCCGGTCGTCGTGGAGACGGTCGATCCGCCGACCCGCTTCTCATTCCGCTGGAATCATCCCCGCGGCGAGGAGCCGACGGCGGGCAACTCGATGCTCGTCGAGTTCACGCTGACGCCCGAGGGCGAGGAGCGGACCCGCCTCCGGGTGACCGAAAGCGGCCACGAACTGCGCGACTGGCCCGGCGCGGAGAAACAGCGTTATGCCGACGAGCACCAGGAAGGCTGGGCCGAGTACCTGGACCGCCTGGCCGCGGTGCTCGCGAAGGGCCAGCAGGGATGACGACTGCGCAGGCCGATGATGAGCTGTGGTCGGCCATCGGCGATCCGTCTCGCCGCCGGGTCCTCGACCTCCTGGTCAGCAACGGTGAGGTCAGTGCCAGCTGGCTGGCCGGCCACGTGCCGTTCTCCCGCCAGGCCGTCTCCAAACACCTGGTCGTGCTCGAACAGGCCGGGCTGATCAGCCGGCGCAAACAGGGCCGGGAGGTGCTCTACCACGTGCAGGCCGGCCGTCTTGACCAGGCCACTCGGGCCATGGCTGACCTGGCCGCGCAATGGGACCGCCGGCTCGCCACGATCAAACGTCTCGCCGAAGCGGCGCACGCAGAAAACAAAAAGAGACAGACACGAAGGACGACGACATGAGGGAGAGAAGCAATGACCGATCACAAGACCGGAACACGTCAAGAGTGGCTTGCGGCCCGGCTGGAGCTGCTCGAGGCCGAGAAGGCGCTGACTCGCCGCAGCGACGAGCTGGCGCGACAGCGGCGTCAGCTGCCCTGGGTGCGGGTTGAGAAGGACTACCGGTTCGCGACCGAAGACGGCGACGCGTCGCTGCGCGATCTGTTCGGCGGGCGTTCGCAGATGCTCGTCTATCACTTCATGTTCGATCCGGACTGGGACGAAGGCTGTCCGAGCTGCTCGGCGGTCACTGACGGCTTCGCCGGCAGCATCCCGCACTTCGAGCACCACGATGTCGCGTTCGTCGTGGTGTCGCGCGCCCCGCTCGGCAAGCTCGTCGCGTACAAGCGGCGGATGGGATGGGACGTCCGCTGGGTCTCGTCGCTGGGCAGCAGCTTCAACTACGACTTCCACGTGACGGCCGATCCCGCCGTGGCACCGGTGGAGTACAACTACAAGGACCAGGCGCAGCTCGAGGCGGAGAACGTCGCCTGGCGCGACTGGTCGGGCGAGCAGCCCGGCATGAGCGCGTTCGCGCGGGACGGCGACGACGTGTTCCACACGTACTCCGCGTATTCCCGCGGCTTCGACGGGCTGTGGACGATGTGGCAGTGGCTGGACCGCGCGCCGCTGGGCCGCAACGAAGGCGACGGGTCATGGTTCCACCGGCACGACGAGTATCCCGCGACCGCAGGGGGACCGTCGTGATACCCGCACAGACCGCCCGGATACCAGCGGAGGGATGGCTGATGCCGTCACCTACTCGATGGCCGGCTCGCCCTCGTCGACAGCACCGGGACCTGACCGTATCCGGCCGGCAGGAGGACTCTCCGCCCGGCTGGTCCCGGCAACCCACATGGCCAACGGCTAGCAGGCAACGACCGAAACAAGCGCAGACTGAGGACAGCCCGATGGTGCGAGATCAGGCTGCGCCGCTTCTGCGGATTGGAGGACATCATGGCGAACTCGGCTCCGAGCGGGCCCAGCGACTACAACACCAAGATCATTGAGGAGTTCCGGGCGAAGGGGGGACACGTCGGCGGCCCATGGGCGGGCATCACGCTGATTCTCATCCACCACATCGGCGCAAAATCCGGGATCGAGCGCGTCTCGCCGCTGGCCTACTCCCTTCAAGGAGACGGCCGCTTCGCGATCTGGGCCGCCAATGGAGGATCGCCAGGCCACCCAAACTGGTACTACAACCTCAAGGCCGACCCCAGGATCAAGGTCGAGGTGGATACCCAGACGTTCACGGTACTAGCGCAGGAGCTCGACGACACCGCCCGCGCCGAGCTATGGCCGAAGCTGCTCGCGCAGTATCCGCAACTCAGCGAAGCCCAGGCCAAGACCACGCGACAGATTCCGGTGTTCATGCTGACCCGCCAGGACTGACCTGTGACGAGGGCCGCCAGCTTGCCACGCTCGGGCAGTCCGCGCAGACCTGTCCCCCGGGCTGGACTGTGACGTGCCCGAGCCGGCGAGCATTCTGCGAAGGCCCTTCCGTTCCTCTACCGGGCTGTCGACACCGTGTGATCGTCCGACTCGTGGGTTTCGAGTAGATGGACTGGGTCTCCGAGTGGGTTATCGACATCAAATGGGGCCGGCGAACACATTCGCTCAGAATAACTGTTCGGCGTCTGCCAACAAGGGGGACTCCAAGGCCGGCGGCAGCGCCATATCGGCGGTTCTAGCCGTGTTGGTCTGTAGCCGTCTGTGACGGCCTGGTTCCTAGGGTCACTTCCCAGGCGAACAGGGAGCAGCCTCGTATCGTGCTGGTCCAGCGGAGCGTGGTGCGGAGATCGCGCCATGGGCCGTGGGATTCGGCCTTCTGCCGTGGCGTGTCAGCGAGCCGGCCGAGCGACGACGGCGTGATCAGTGCCGTTTCTCCGGGCTTCAGCGGGAGGACGGACCTGCCCGACTGCTCGATGTACCGCACGTATCCGTCGTCTGCCGCGAGCATTCGCCGGCGGCCGAAGACGTCGCCAAGCCGCCCGCCAAGGCGGCAGGAATCCGCCGAACACAAGGGTGTAGGCGGAAATCGTCCACTCCAGGTTGAAGGCGAGAAGTGCAGTGCGGTTCGGATCGATGGCAGTGCGACGGTGACGATCGTGGCATCAAGGACGACCATCAGCTGCGACGCCGAAATCACCGCCAGCGCGACCGCCAGGTGCCTCGAGACCGGGTCCTGTGGTTCGGGCAGGCCGGGAGATGCCGGTTGGACGAACCTCTCGGCACTGATCCCGGTGTGTTGGACGCACGGCAGCACTGGCCAGTAGCGGTGGCTCGTGACGTGCCTGAGTGCGTTTCATCACCAGACCTTCATGCCGCCGTCGACGACGATATCGATGCCGGTGATGTACGAGCTAGCGTCGGAGGCGAGGAACAAGGCGACGTTTGCGATCTCCTCCGGTTGCCCGAGTCGCCCCAGGAGCGTCCGGTCGAGCATCTGGCGTGCTCAGCCGCCGGTTTCGTCGAGCTGCGCCCGCGTCGCGCCGCTTTCGATCAGGCCAGGGGAGATCGAGTTGACGCGGATGCCATGCACGCTCCCCTCCATCGCCAACTGGCGCGTGACAACTGAACGGCTCTCCGCTGTTCGGTTACTTGAGTGAAGTGCCGTAGCAAGCCGAGATGGAAGGGACTTGCATGTGCCGAACCTCGATGCGAACGCAGGGTTAGCCCAGGGTTAGCCCGGGTCCGGGCCGGTGGCGACCGGGCGGGAAGGGTCGGTGATCCATTCGGACCAGGAGCCGGTGTAGAGGGCCGCGGGGATGCCCGCGAGGGTGAGGGCGAGGACCTCGTGGGCGGCGGTGACGCCGGAGCCGCAGTACGCGCCGACGGAAGTGCCGTCGGCGGCGCCGAACGCGGCGAAGCGGCGGGCCAGGTCGGCCGGAGGGCGGAACGTCCCGTCGGCGGTCACGTTCTCCGCGGTCGGGGCGCTGACCGCGCCGGGGATGTGGCCGGCCACCGGGTCGACAGGCTCGGTCTCGCCGCGGTACCTGCCTCCCGCTCTCGCGTCGAGCAGCACGCCGGTGCGGGCCAGCGCCGCGGCGCCGTCCGCGTCGAGGAGGGCCAGGTGCCCGGGCGACGCGGTGAAATCACCAGCGGCAGGGGCGGCTGCGGGCAGGCCCGTTTCCACCGGGTGACCAGCCGCCTTCCAGGCCGCGAAGCCGCCGTCGAGCACCCGCACCTGGCGGTGGCCGAAGTACCGAAGCAGCCACCACGCGCGGGCCGCCGCCGTGGAGTCGGCGTCGTCGTAGACCACGACCGGCTGGTCGCCGCGCACGCCTGCCCGGCGCATCGCGGCCTCGAACGCGGCCGCGGCGGGCATCGGGTGCCTGCCGCCGGGACCTGGCGGGGCCGCGAGGTCGCGGTCCAGGTCGGTGAACACCGCGCCGGGGATGTGCCCGGCCTGGTACAGGTCGATGCCCGGCGGGCCGCCCAGCCGCCAGCGCACGTCGAGCAGCGTGGGCGGCGTCGGGGGCCCCGGGGGCCCTGGGGGCCCTGCCAGCTCGGCGACGGTGATGAGGGCGGTGCCCTCGGGCGTGGCGCTCACGGCGCCGCGTAGGCGAGCATCGGGACCAGCTGCTCGGCCGAGGTCAGCGAGCCGTGCTGGCCGGTGAACCCGCTCTCTTTCGGCTCGGCGTGCGAGGCGACGATCGCGGACGTGCCCGTGGCCGCGGCGACCACGTCGCCGATCCTGTCGGTCACCGAATAGTCGGGCGGCCCGAACCAGCCGTAGCTGATCGCCTCGTCCCGCGACGCCACCCAGGCGCGCTCGCCGAGGACCTCCCGCCAGACGGCCAGCACGTCGGCGGCGGCGCCTGGCCTGGCGTACACGTGCCTGGCCCGCGGCTCGCCGCCGAGCAGCGCGACGCCCGCCCGCAGCTCCGGCACGAGGTCCGCGTCCACCTTGTCCTCGGGGGCGACATTCACCATCCCGTGGTCGGCCGTCACATAGAGCACGGCGCCGAACGGCAGCGCCTGGGCGATCTGTTCCGCCAGCCGGTCCACGTGCGAGAGCTGGTACGTCCACGCCGGCGAGGACACGCCGAACCGGTGGCCCACGGCGTCCAGGTCGCCGTGGTACGCGCTGACCAGCACGCGTTCCGAGCTTTCCAGGGCGGCCACCGACTCGGCGGCCAGCGCCCCCATCGTGCCCGCCGCGCGGTACTGCGCCCCGCGCAGCACGGCGCGCGTCAGCCCGCTGTCGGCGTAGGCGCCCGGCGCGATGTGGATGGCGGCGACGCCGGCCGCGGCGGCCCGCTCGAACAGCGTCGGCTTGGGCTGCCAGGCCAGCGGGTCGATGTCCTTCGGCCAGCGCAGGGCGTTGAGCAGCCTGTTCGTGCCGGGGACCGCCACCTGGTAGCCGAGCACGCCGTGCGCGGCGGGCGGCAGGGCGGTGCCGATTGAGCCGAGGCTTGTCGCGGTCGTGGAGGGGAAGCCGGCGGTCAGCGGCCTGGAGTTGAACGCCAGTTCGGAAAGGAACGGCGCGGCGGCCTGGTGCCCGCGCAGCAGCTCCCAGCCGAGCCCGTCCACGACCAGCAGGCAGACCCGGCCGGCCCCTTGCAGGCCGAGCACGTTGCGGGCCTGGTCGCCGGTCATCGAGGCGAGGATGGAAGCGGACAGGTCGGCGAGGCTGCTCTCGCCGTACGACGGCACGATCGGGCTGGTTCTGGGCTCGCGTGGCGTCATAAGCGTCAGCTGCCGCTGCGGGCGGTGGCGTCGGACAGCGCGCCGGCGAACGAGAGCACCTGGCGCACGGCCTCCTCGCCGTCGGCCGCCTCGCTGATGCGGAGCGTCAGGTCGTCGGCGGTGATCGTGCCGAGGTACCCGTGGTCGGCCTCGCAGCTCTCGTCGCCGCAGTGCGCCGGCTCGAGCTCCAGGTGCGACAGCACGTTCCAGCCGATCGTCAGCATCACCTCGGACGGCATCGTCACCCCCGGCACGTACGAGGCCGGATCGGGCACTACCCGGGTCAGCGACACCGACGACACCCGGGAGAACCTGATCGCCTCGGTGCTCGTCTCGGCCCGCGGCCGCCCGTCAGGCTCCTCGGCCGGATGCTCGTCGGTGTGCGAGTAGACCAGCCTGGTCGGGGTGAGCGCCATCACCGTCATGTGCCTGCGGACCTCCATCCCAGGATCGAAGATCGCGTCGTGGTGCACGAAGAAGGCGGTGACCGGTTCCTGGCCCAGGGCGGAAGCGACCGCGTCGGTCACCAGACCGGGGTAGTACCCGCTGCGCTCGACGGCGGCCCGCAGGTCCTCGGTCATGACTCTGGTTTCCCTCATTCCCCCATCCTGCACCGTCCGCGGGCGTGGTTCACCCCCAGCGTGGGTAAAGCCGCGCTTGTTTGGCCGGCCCCTAACCGTCCGACGCCGCCACGTCGCGCCACGCCGGCCCGTCCCGGTCGGGCAGGATCCGCGCCGGATCGAGCGGATCCGGGGCGATGCGCTCCGGGTCGGCGCCCGGATCGCGCGGCTCGCGCAGCAGCTCGTCTATCGCCTTGCGGCGCCGCCGCATGATCCGCGGGCGCTCCCGCGGCTCCTCCAGCTCGAGGGCCGCCGCGCCGGGCGCGGGCTTCGGCTTGCGCGGCTTGGGCGAGCCCGCCGCGCCGCCCCTGCCGCGGTAGATGAGCAGGCCGTTGTCCGGGTCGGGCACTCCGTCGAGCGCAGCGCGGACGGCGGGCAGCGCGCGGAACGCCTCCCATTGCTCATCGGTGCGGAACAGCACCTCGAAGATCACGCCGTGCTGCGTGTCGTGCCATTCGTAGTAGAGCGCGCCGTGCGTGATCGCCGCCTCGGTGAGCTCGTCCTCGTAGGCGTACCGCCACCCGCTGGCCGGGAGCTTGTCGCCGGAGAAAACCTCGATCGACCACCATTCAGCCATGCCGGGCCACCCGTCTGTGCCGTCTTGGTCGCGTAAACACGATAGTACGTCTTTCGCGACCGTTTTGCGCCGGTCCGCGAACGCCGATACGTTCTCGGCATGGCAGCAGACGGACGGCGGCATGTGCTGGCGATCGGCGGCGGCATGCTGATGCCCCGCGACTCGGCCCCGCTGCAGGTGAAGTACGCGATGGAGCTGACCGGACGGCCCCGGCCGAAGCTGTGCGTGCTGAACACCGCCGTCGGCGACGACCCGAACGCCTACCTGCGCGTCTACGACCGGCTCGCGGAGACACAAGCCCGGGTCAGGCACCTGGCGCTGTTCCCGATGCCGAACGTCGCCGACCCCGAGGACCTGCTGATGTCGCAGGACGTCATCTTCGTCGGCGGCGGCAGCGTGGCGAACATGGTCGCGGTCTGGCGGGTGCACCGGATCGACGAGATCCTGCGCAAGGCCTGGCAGGCGGGCATCGTGCTGGCCGGCTCGTCCGCGGGCGGAATCTGCTGGTTCGAGGGGGGAACCACGGACTCGTTCGGGATAAAACTGCGCGCCTTCACCGACGGACTCGCGATGCTGCCGGGAAGCTTCTGCCCGCACTACCACTCCGAGGCGGAGCGGCGGCCGCTGTACCAGCGGCTCGTCGCGGACGGCGCGCTGCCCGGCGGAATCGCCTGCGACGATGGCACCGCGGCGCACTTCACCGACGAGACGCTCGCGGAACAGGTCTCCGACCGGCCGGTGGCGAACGCCTACCTGGTCACGGAAAACGGCGCGGGCGGCGCCACGGAAACCCCGCTCCCGGTGCGCTTCCTCGGCGCATAGCGGGTCCGCCGCGCGGGCGAGGGGTGGACGGGACCTCCACCGCGTTTACTTGCGGGGTGTCGCCCGGAGCAGCGACCAGCCCAGGGCGGCGAAGGCGACCAGCGGGAGCAGCCACCACGCGTTGACGCCTGCCACGTGGGTGAGGATCGCGGTGAGCCCGAGGCCCGCGACGATGAGCGCGGCGACGTGCCAGTCGTCGCCGATCACGAAGTCGTACCAGAACGCGCCGAACGCCTTGATGCGGTTCATGAACTGACTACCTCCGATTGCCTGGCCGGGGCGCCGACGGCCGCCTTGCGGGAGCGCAGCCAGAAGACGTAGCCCGCCGAGACGAGGGCCACGACCGGGACGAGCACGAGCAGGGCGGCGTCGTTGCCTGGCCAGGCGACGCCCGCGCCCTCGGCGCCCCAGAACGTGCCGAAGCTGGTGAGCATGATGCCGACCGCGAACTTCATCCAGTTCTCCGGGACCTTGGTCAGCGGTGCCCGGACCGCGATGCCGGTGACGGTGATCACGACGATGGCGGCCGCCGCGCCGATCACGGCGGCGCCGATGTTGTCCTGGCTGGCGCCGAAGGTGATCACGATGAACACAACCTCCAGGCCTTCGAGCAGCACGCCCTTGAAGGAGAGGGTGAACGCGTACCAGTCGCTGACGCCGCGCTTTGACTCCCTGGCGGCGGTCTCGGCCGCGGTGACCTCCCTGAGGTAGGCGCTCGCCTCGTCGTGCAGCCCCTTATAGCCGGTGGCGCGCAGCACCGCCTTGCGCAGCCACTGGAGCCCGAAGATCGCCAGCAGCGCGCCGATGACCAGCCGTAGCGCGGTCAGCGGCAGGGAAGCGATCGCAGGGCCGACCGCGGCGGTGATAATGGCCAGCACGACGAGGGCCACGGCCATGCCCTGGAACGTGGACTTCCACTCGCGGGTGATGCCCGCGGCCAGCACTATCGTGAGAGCCTCGATCGCCTCGACCGCGCAGGCGACGAAGACGGTGAGGATAAGCGGGAGCGCATTCAATGAGCCGCCTCAGCTTTCGGGGAGAATACGGGAGTGACTGATCGACGTGACAAGGCGGACGCTGGCGGCGAGGAAGCCGGCGGCTGGCTGCTGCTGGTCTACCGGGTCCCGCCGGAACCGACCAGGCTGCGGTCCACGGTCTGGCGCCGCATCAAGAGCCTGGGTGCTATCTACCTGCAGAACTCCGTCGCCGCGCTGCCCGCGGGCCCCGCCGCGGAGCGGTCGCTGCGCAAGCTGCGCCGGGAAATCCTCGACATGTCCGGCACGGCGGTGCTGCTGTCGTGCGCCGTGCTGGCCGGCGAGACCGAGGTGCGCAACGCGTTCCAGACGGCCCGCGACGACGAGTACGAGGAAATCGTCGACAAGTGCGAGGACTTCCTTCGCCAGGTGCAGAAGGAATACGACGAGAACCACTTCACCTACGCGGAGCTTGAGGAGAACGAGGTCGACCTGGTCAAGCTGCGGAACTGGTTCGCGAAGGTGACCGACCGCGACGTCTTCGGCGCGGACGGCCGGGCGGCGACCGAGCAGGCCCTTGACGCGTGCGAGCAGTCGCTCGAGGCGTACGCCGCCCGCGTCTACGCCGAGGAAGGGGAAGGACAGTGACGGCCCGATGGCCATCTCGCTCATCAGTCCGTACCTCCCGTCCCTGTCCCTGTCGTGTAACGGCCCCGTTAAATCTGCCCCGTCAGGGCGCCACCATTCCATGTTAACCGCTGTTAGGTCCAATACGTAACGTCCGTTATTTCCAGTTTGTGACCATCGCTTCACCGTCCGGCTAACTTGCCGACACTTCCATGATGCCTCGGCTCCGCAGACTCGGGGCCATGAACCGCTCGTACCGGCGCACACGGCTGCGCCTGCTGGCCGGCGTCTCCGGCGCCGTCAAGGAATACGCGAGCGCCTAACCGGGGCCGACTCCGGTCACAAGCTCAGGCGAGGGAATGGCCGGGACTGGAGAGTGCGGTACCGGCCGCAAGTCTTGCGCGTCCTCGGCAGGATCCCCGCTTTCCTCGAAGAGGAAGAACGCGATGAGGATCACGACCGCGCCGGCCACCTGCGCCCAGGTGATCCGCTCGCCAAGGAAGGCGATCGCGGCGGCCACGCCGAAGACGGGAAGCGTGTTGAGGATCATCCCGGCCGTGGTGACCGGAACCCGGACGATCGCGTGGTTGTAGAGCAGGAACCCGGCCGCCAGGGCTATCCCTGAGGCCATCGCCACCGCCCAGTCCGCCGGGCCTGCTGCCGTACCGCCGAGCGCGCCGCCGGCCTGCCACTGCCAGGCGAGCAGCGGGAGAGTGCACAGCGCGGCGAATCCCATCTGGTGCGCGGTCACCGTGAGCGGATCGACGTCATCACCGAGCACGCGGTCGGTGAGCACGTTGCAGAGTCCCGCGCAGGCCACGCCGCCGAGCACGACCAGATTCCATGGGCCGATCCCGAGCAGGGAATGGGTGCCGCCGAGAACGGCCACCCCGGCGGCAGACAGCAGCACGCCGCTGACGGCGCGCGGTCCAGGCGAGCGGCGGGCGATGATCGCGGCGAAGGCGACGACGAAACAGGCCTCAGTGCCGTCCAGCATCGCCGAGACCGTGGCTTCAACGTGCGTGAGCCCAAGGCCGATCAGCACGTAGCCGATAGCCGGATCGATCATGCCCATGACCGCGATCCGCCTGAGCTGGCCGCGCGTGAGCCGCTGGCGGCCCCTGGCGAGGGCGCAGCCCCAGAGCGCCGCGGCCGCGGTGAGCAGCATGACAGAAAGCACCGTCATGACCGGCAGACCATCGACGGCGTACTTATACGCCGTGTTCCACAAGGCGAAAACCACCGAAGCGGCGATCAGGGGGACTACGCCGCCCCGATGCCTGATTATGTCCCGCATGTCCAGCCGCCCCCGCGTGTCCCCGTTGCCGGTTCCACCATGACGCCGCCGCATTAAGCCAGGACTGACCGCGGATTGAGGGAGTATGCACGCCTATTCCTGAGGTACAGCCCTGGCCGCGGAACGTCCCGCGACGGAACCGGCTGGCCCGCGAGTCCGATCAGCCGGAAATGCCGGCGGAAGTATCCGTACAGACCGCTGTTCCACGGGATCTGCGCGACGGTGTCGCCGGTGAGCCAGACATAGGTCGCCTGCTCCAGCGTCGTGTGCCACAGCGCGACCACCGGCGCCAGCACCACCGCGCTGGAGTGGCGCTCGTCCCCGCCGGTCATTGCGAAAAACGTCCCGAACGGATCGACCATCGCCGGGCAGCCGGGGCGACTGGAGAAGAACCGGTCAGCGACCACGGTGAAGGGGGCATCGTTGGTCACCACGCAGGCGCCCGGCGGGATCAGCCGGTCCGCCTCCGCGGTGACCTGGATGCCCCGCGTCCCGGATTCAGCCCGGAACTGCCCGACCCCGATCGCCACGAGCACGGTCACTAGCACGGTCACTAGCACGGCAGCCGCGACGGCGGGAAGCGCCGCTTCCTTCGCTCGCCCGGCGTCCGGACGTGCGGTCAGCAGGCCGGCAGGCAGCGCGACCGCGAGCGCGAGGAACGGGCCTTCGAAGGCCCCGTAGTGCGAGTAGTACAGCCGGGGCCAGAGCAGCATTGCGGTCACCGCCACGGCGCCGAGCAGCGCGTACGCGTCCAGCATCCGCGGGCGCCGTTCCCTGGCGAGGTATCCGGCGGCGACGAGGCCGGCGACCACTGCGCCGATGAGGAGCAGCAGCAGATGTTGCGGGTACCCGGCGGGCAGCAACTGCAGGCCGGACACGTCGGCGAGGCGGCCGCTCAGGTCCCTGCTGCCGTTGGCGTTCCTGACCAGCTGGCTCACCAGCACGTCGCGCAAGAGCGCGCCCGGCGCCAGCACCGCGAACGGCAGCAGCGGCACGCCAAGGCCGAGCGCGGCACCCGCAGCCAGCGCACCCACCGGCCTCCTCCGGCGCGCGGTGACCGCGAGCAGCAGTACGGCAAGGGCGAGCGGGAGCAGCGCCCAGATCTTCACCGCGACCGCGAACCCGAAGGCCACGCCGCCCAGCACCAGACGCCGGGTATCCGCCGCGGTCCGCGCCGCGCGCGGGCCATGACCCGGGCGCGGCGCGGTTCCGGCCATCCGGTCGCCGTCGAAGATCAGCACCGCGCCGGCCAGGCAGCACAGGTTCAGCCACGGCTCGAGGAGGAAGGTGTGCGCAGCGATCAGCGCGTCCGGGTATACGGCGTACAGGCCGCACGCGACGCCGACCGTGAACGCGCCCCGGTGCCGGACGAGGACGCCGAGCAAGATGACGTTCGCCGTGTCGGCGCACACGGTAAGGATGCGGGCGATCGCGAGACCCCACGCCGTCCCCGTCACCTTGGCCAGCAGCGCCACCGGGGTCATGAGCAGCACGCTGCCCGGCGGCTGCACTACGGCGAAGTCGCGGTACGGGACCGCCCCGCTAACAAGGCGCAGAGCGTTGCCGAACAGCACGCCGTCGTCGTATTCGGTCACGCCGAGCAGGTCGCCGGGCCTGCTGAGCTCGTAGAGGCGCAGGAGCAAGGCCGCCGCCGCGCACGCGGCTATCGTCAGCGCTACCGCCGGCTCTGCTCGTGGGAGGAGAGAGCTGACGGGAACGCTCCTCGGCCTGCCGTACAGGCGAGCACCGTACACAGGAGCAGACCGTACGCAGGAGCAGACTGTATGGCTGGGAAGATGCGCGAGCCGTTCGTTTACCGTCAGAAATCCGCGTGACGTGTGCGGTCGGTCACGGCAGGGACTGGTGTCGCCGCTTGGCGGGCCGGGTGCAATAAGCTCGGCAAGGTGACAGTCTCCCTTTCCACCAGCGAATCGGCACCGGCGAACGCGGAGGCCGATGTCCTTGTCATCGGGGTGATCCAGGCCCCGGACGGCCCCAGCACCGCACCCGGCGCGGAGGGGGTCGACGACGCGATCGGCGGTACCCTCGCCGACGCATTCACCGCGCTCGGCGCGACCGGCGACCTTGAGGAGCTCAGCAAGATCCCCGGCGGCGGGAAGCTGCCCGCCGCGCTGATCCTGGCCGTCGGGCTCGGCGCGCCGCCCGCGGACGGCGGGCCATTCGACGCGGAGAAGCTCCGCCGCGCCGCCGGGACGGCGCTGCGTGACCTGGCCGCGGGGGCGAAGAAACCGCCCGTTCGGGATGCCGGCGGGGCCAAGACTGTCGCGGTCGCCCTTCCCGCGCGGACGGCGGACGAAGCGGAGGCCGTCACCACCGGAGCGCTGCTGGGCGGCTACAGCTTCCGCAGGTACCGGTCAGGGCCCGCCCGCGACCTGGAGGTCACGGTGCTGACCGGCGACGGCAACGCCGCCGCGGTCAAGCGCGGCGAGGTGATCGCCGGGGCGGTCAACCTGGTCAGGGACCTGGTCAACACCGCGCCGCGCGACCTGTCGCCGGAGACGCTCGCCGAGGAGGCCGTGCACGTCGCCTCCGACCGGGGGATCGCGGTGGAGGTGCTCGACGAGAACGAGCTGCGCGCGGACGGGTACGGCGGCCTCACCGGCGTCGGCCAGGGATCGACGCGGCCGCCGCGGCTGGTCCGGCTCTCCTACACCCATCCGGAGGCCGCGAAGACCGTCGCGTTCGTCGGCAAGGGCATCACGTTCGACTCCGGCGGGCTGTCGCTCAAGCCGCCGAAGTCCATGGAGACGATGAAGTCCGACATGGGCGGCGCGGCGGCCACGCTGGCCGCCACCGCCGCGATCGCCGAGCTGGGACTCCCCGTGAACGTGGTCGGCTACATGTGCCTCGCGGAGAACATGCCGGGCGGCGCCGCGCAGCGGCCGTCGGACATCATCACCATCTACGGCGGCAAGACCGTCGAGGTGCTGAACACCGACGCCGAGGGCCGGCTGGTGATGGCGGACGCGCTGGCCAGGTCCGGCGCCGACAACCCCAACCTGGTCGTGGACATCGCCACGCTCACCGGCGCCGCGTCGGTGGCGCTCGGCCGCCGCACCGCGGGCGTGATGGGCAGCTCCGAGGCCGTCGCCAGCGAGGTGGCCGCGGTCATGCGGGAAGCGGGTGAGCCGGCGTGGGCGATGCCGCTGCCCGAGGAACTGCGCAAGGGGCTCGACTCCCCCGTCGCCGACCTGGCGAACGTCTCTGGCGACCGTAACGGCGGCATGCTGGTGGCCGGCCTGTTCCTGCGCGAGTTCGTGCCGGACGGAGTCGCCTGGGCGCACCTGGACATCGCCGGCCCTGCCTTCAACGAGACCTCGCCGTACGGCTACACGCCGAAGGGCGGCACAGGCGCGGCGGTGCGGGCGCTGGTGGCGATCGCGGCGGAGACGGCAGCCGGCCGACTACCGGGCGCGTAAGCGCTGCCTGGTGACATGATGAGACAGAGCGTAGGCGGAAGAGGGAGAGACAGTGGCAGAGGGCGGCCATTACGACATCGTCGTGCTGGGCGGCGGCAGCGGCGGCTACGCCTGCGCGCTGCGCGCGGCCGAGCTCGGCAAGCGCGTGGCCCTGATCGAAAAGGACAAGGTCGGGGGGACCTGCCTGCACCGCGGGTGCATCCCCACCAAGGCGCTGCTGCACGCGGCTGAGGTCGCCGACTCCTCGCGGGAGAGCGAGAAGTTCGGCATCAGGACGTCGTTCGAGGGCATCGACATGCCCGCAGTGCTGTCCTACCAGGAGTCGGTCGTCGACCGGCTGTGGAAGGGCCTGCAGTCCACGATCGCGAGCCGGAAGATCGACACGATCATCGGCGACGGGCGGCTGCTCTCGCCGACGTCGGTGTCCGTCGGGGACGCGGTCTACACCGGCGACCACATCGTGCTGGCCACCGGTTCCGCGCCCAAGTCGCTGCCCGGCCTGACGATCGACGGCGACCGGATCATCTCCTCCGACGACGCGCTGCGGCTCGACCGCGTGCCCAAGTCCGCGATCATCCTCGGCGGCGGCGTGATCGGGGTGGAGTTCGCGTCGGTGTGGCGCTCGTTCGGCGCCGACGTGATGATCGTCGAGATGCTCCCGCAGCTCCTGCCGCTCGAGGATGAGGCGAGCGCGAAGGTGCTGCAGCGGGCGTTCCGCCGCCGGGGCATCGGGTTCCAGCTCGGCGAGCGGTTCCAGTCGGTCTCCTACACCGACGACGGCGTGGCCGTGACGCTGGAGAACGGCAAGTCGGCGTCCGCCGAGGTCCTGCTCGTCGCCGTCGGCCGCGGACCGGTCTCCGCGGGCCTGGGCTACGAGGAGAACGGCGTGGCCATGACGCGCGGCTACGTCGAGGTGGACCCGCTGTGCCGGACCTCGGTGCCGACGATCTCCGCGGTCGGCGACCTGATCGCCACCCCGCAGCTCGCGCACGTCGGGTTCGCGGAGGGCATCGGTGTCGCCGAGCGGGTCGCCGGGCTCGACGTCCGGCCGATCGACTACGACGGCGTGCCGCGGATCACCTACAGCGACCCCGAGGTCGCCTCCGTCGGCATCACGTCGGCGCAGGCCGCGCAGCGCGGCATTCCGGTGACCGAGGTGAACTACCCGATTGGCGCCAACGGCAGGAGCGTCATCCTGCAGACGCAGGGCCAGGCGAAGGTCATCGCCGAGGCGCCGTCAGGCCCGGACGGCCAGCCGGGCAGGGTGCTCGGCATCCACCTGGTCGGCAGCCGGGTCGGCGAGCTGATCGCCGAGGGCCAGCTCATCTACAACTGGGATGCGGAACCGGCCGACGTCGCCGCGCTGATCCACCCGCACCCCACTCAGTCCGAGATCATTGGCGAGGCGCACCTGGCCCTCGCCGGCAAGCCACTGCACTTCCACGCCTAAGGAGCGCGCTCTACCATGTCGGTCTCCGTAACCATGCCTCAGCTCGGCGAGAGCGTCACCGAGGGCACTGTCACGCGCTGGCTGAAGAAGGAAGGCGAGCACGTCACGGCAGACGAGCCGCTGCTCGAGGTCTCGACCGACAAGGTGGACACCGAGATCCCGTCGCCCGCCACCGGCGTGCTGCGGGGCATCGTGGTCGACGAGGACGAGACGGTGGCGGTCGGGGCCGAGCTCGCGGTGATCGAGGACGCCGGCGCGAGGCCGGCGGGGGCGGCGCACCCGCGGCCGCACCGGCTGCGGAGGCGGCGCCTGCCGCCGCGCCCGCGCCCCCCGAGACCGCGGCGCCCCCGGCGCCCCCGCAGGAGCAGGCGCCTCAGGCGCTGGAGCCCGAGCCCGAGCCGGAACCGGAGCTGGAACCGGCTGTCGCGCAGGCCCCGGCCGCCGCGCCGGTGAACGGCGCGTCGCAAGCCGCCACCCAGGCGTGGACCGTGCCGGCTTACGAGCCCGCGCCCGCTGCGCCTGCCGCCCAGGCGGCGGCCGAGGCCGTCGAAGCCGAGCCTAGCCGGCCGACAGCTACCCCGAGCCCACCCCGCTGCCGTCGGGCGAGTCCCCCTACGTCACGCCGCTGGTGCGCAAGCTCGCCACCGAGCACTCGGTTCCGCTGGAGTCGGTCAGCGGCACCGGCGTCGGCGGCCGCATCCGCAAGCAGGACGTGCTCGAGGCCGCCCGCCAGCAGCGTGCGGCGGAAGCCGCCGCCGCGGAGGCAGCGGCCGCGCAGGCCGCGGCGCAGCCCGCGGCGGCCGCGCCCGCCGCCGCGCCGGCTGGCGCGCCCGGGGCGCCCGCGGCGCCGAGCCGGCCCGCGGTCGCCGCGTCCGCGCTGCGCGGCACCACCCAGCGGATGTCCAGGCCCCGCCAGGTCATCGCCAAGCGGATGGTGGAGTCGCTGCAGGTCTCCGCGCAGCTCACCACCGTGGTGGAGGCGGACGTCACGAAGATCGCCCGGCTGCGCGAGCGCGCCAAGTACGACTTCGAGGCGCGCGAGGGCGTGAAGCTGACGTTCCTGCCGTTCTTCGCGCAGGCCACCGTCGAGGCGCTCAAGGTGCACCCGCAGCTCAACGCGGTCATCAACGCGGAAACCTCGGAGGTCACCTACCACGACGCCGAGCACCTCGGCATCGCCGTGGACACCCAGCGCGGGCTGATCGTGCCGGTCATCCACAATGCGGGCGACCTCAACATCGGCGGCCTCGCCAGGAAGATCAGCGACATCGCCGGCCGCGCCAGGTCAGGCCAGGCCACCCTCGAAGATCTGGCCGGCGGCACCTTCACGCTGACCAACACCGGCAGCCGCGGCGCGCTGTTTGACACGCCGATCATCAACCAGCCGCAGGTCGGCATCCTCGGCATCGGCACCGTGGTCAAGCGCCCTGTCGTCGTCGAGGACCCGGCCCTCGGCGAGGTGATCGCGGTCCGCTCCGTGGTGTACCTGGCGCTGACCTACGACCACCGGCTGGTCGACGGCGCCGACGCGGCACGGTTCCTCGGCACCGTAAAGAACCGCCTTGAGGAAGGCGCGTTCGAGGCCGAACTCGGGCTGTAGGTCCACATGAAGGTAGCGGTCACCGGCTCGACCGGGCTGATCGGTACCGCGCTGGCGGCGAGCCTGCGGGCGGACGGCCATCAGGTCGTCCGCCTGGTCAGGCGGCCGCCGCGGGGTAGCGACGAGGTCCGCTGGGACCCGCGCGCCGCCGACGCGGGCGATCCGGCGCTGGACGGCATCGACGCCTGCGTGCACCTGGCCGGCGTCCCGGTCGGCGGGCACCGCTGGACGCGGCGCTACAAGACGGAGATCCGCGCCAGCCGGGTACTCGCCACCCGCGCTCTGGCGACCGCGCTGGCCGCGGCGCAGCCGCTGCCGAAAGTCCTCGTCGCCGCCTCAGCGATCGGCTGGTACGGCGACACCGGCGGACAGGAGGTCACCGAAGACGCCCCAGCGGGGAAGGGCTTCCTGTCCCGCGTCGTGCACGACTGGGAGGCCGCCGCCGAGCCCGCGCGCCAGGCCGGCATCCGGGTCGCGCATGCCCGCAGCGGCCTGGTGCTCGGCACCGACGGCGGGGTGCTGGCCCGGCTGGCGGGGCCGGCCAGGTTCGGGCTGCTGCCCAGGTTCGGCGGCGGGCACCAGGTGATGAGCTGGATCTCGCTGACCGACGAAATCCGCGCGATCCGCTTCCTGCTCGACCCGGACGCCACCGACCGCAGCGGTCCCTACAACCTGACCGCCCCGAATCCGGTGACGGACGCTGAGCTGACCGCGGCGTTGCACGCGGCCCTCAAGCGCCCCGACTTCCGCTGGCTGCGGGTCCCGGAAAGCGCGCTCCGCCTCGGGCTCGGCGAGATGTCGTCGGAGCTGCTGAACAACGCTCGCGTGCTGCCCAGGCGGCTGCTCGCGGCGGGCTTCCAGTTCGAGTACCCGACGATCGCCGCCGCGCTAGCGGCCGAGCTGGGCTCCGGCCAGCCGCTCGTGCGGGCTACTGACCGTGGCCTTCCGGCTGCATGATGATCTCGAAGTCCGCGTGACTGAACGGCACCTTGCCGACCTTCCACTCCTCCGCCAGCGCCGGGTCCGTGACCTCCTCGAAGTCGGCGACCAGCGACTTCTTCACCGCGAACACCGTGTCGGACTCGATGTACTTGCTGCCGGCCACGAACATGTGCGTGGTCAGCGGCCGGTGCCCTGGCGCGTTGACGATGAAGTGGATGTGCGCGGGCCGGAAGGCGTGCCGTCCTGTCGCGATCAGCAGCTCGCCGACCGGGCCGTCGGTCGGGATCGGGTAGTAGCTCGGCACGACCGTGCGGAACCAGAACTCGCCGTTGGCGTCGGCGGTGAACAGCCCGCGGCCGTTCGCGCGCGGCTGCACGTCCGGCTGCTGCACGTCGTAAAATCCCTGGTCGTTGGCCTGCCACACGTCGATAGTGGCGCCGGGGATCCGGCTGCCGTCCACCGAGACCACGCGGCCCGTGATCACGCACGGGGTGCCGGTGCCCACCAGGTCGATGTTGTCGCCGAGCGAGCGCACCGGCGACTCCACCACGTGGAACGGCCCGAGCACCGTCGACTCGGTCGCGACGCCGAACTTCCTGTTGCTGATCGTCTCGGTCAGCATCGACATCCCGAGCACGTCCGAGAGCAGGATGAACTCCTGGCGCTCGTCGTCGCACCGCTGTCCGACGCGGGTCAGGAACTGGATCGCGTACTCCCACTCGGGAATGGTCAGCTCCACCTCGCGCGCGAACGCGTGCAGGTGCCGCACCAGGCTGGTCAGGATCTCGCGCAGCCGCGGATCGGTGTCCGGGCCGAAGCTCTCGATGACGGCGTCTGCCGCGGTCTCCTCGGTGAAATCGGTAGCCATGGCGACAGGCTAGCCGGGCGGCGCGGGAGGCGGGTAGTCCCCTTAGCGCGGTTTGGCCGCCCGGTCCCCGACCAGGGCCGTTCGCCACAGGGACGGGGGCGGCTCGCCGGCCGCCGATCCGCTCACGGCCACGAGCGCGGACAGCCGGATCAGCCGCCGGGCCGCGGCGAACATCAGGAACGCGATCGGCAGCTCGACCACCAGCGCGGACGCGATGCTCACCCACTGCCCGCTGGTGCCGAGGTCGAGCATCACGTCGAACCAGGCGTCGCAGCACAGCAGCGTCCCGGTGACGAGCAGGCAGGCGATGACGATCTGGCGGCCCCGCCAGAACGCCCAGCCGGTCGCCGCGAAGCCGAACAGCAGCACGACGTCGAAGCCGACCCAGGCCAGCCGCCAGTAGTGCGCGTGGAAGGACCTGTGCAGCGTGAACAGCAGCACGATGATCCAGCCGACAAGCACGGTGCAGGCGACGATCGAGAACAGCGCGCCGAGCTTGCGGCCCCTGGCCAGCGTGACCTCGAGTAGCGGGTCCGGGTAGTCGATGACGGCCAGCGAGCGGGCCAGCTGACGTCGCTGCGCCGCGCTCAGCTCGCGTAGATCAGCCTCATTGATCACTTTTGGGTTGTTCCCAGCTGACGCGCCGGTCTCACATGCGACGTAATCTCGATTATGTGACCGACGAACTCGTGTACGCGCATGCCGGCTTCGGAGGCCGCGCGGTGGACTACGTGGCCGGGTGGGACCTGCAACGGGCGGTGCACGCCCGGCGGGTCCAGGACGTGCTCCCGGACTGCTGCCTGCTGCTCGAGCACCAGCCGGTATACACGGCGGGCAAACGGACCGCCGCGGGCGACCGGCCGTTCGGCGACCCCGGCGCGCCGGTGATCGACGTCGACAGGGGCGGCAAGATCACCTGGCACGGGCCCGGCCAGCTGACCGCCTACCCGATCATCAAGCTGCGCCAGCCGGTCGACGTGGTGGCCTACGTCCGGGCGCTTGAGGAGGCGATGATCGGGGTCTGCGCCGAGTTCGGGCTGCAGGCGGTCCGCGTCGAGGGGCGCAGCGGCACGTGGATCCCCGGCTCAGGGGGCGAGCCCGACCGCAAGGTCGGGGCGATCGGCGCGCGGGTGGCCCGCGGGGTCACCATGCACGGGCTGGCGCTGAACTGCGACTGCGACCTGTCCTGGTACGACCGGATCGTGCCGTGCGGCATCCGGGACGCGGGCACCACCTCGCTGACCGCGGAGACCGGCATCCGGGTCTCGGTGGCGGACGTCACACCGCTGCTCGAGCGGCACCTGGCCGCGGCGCTCGGCTACCGCACCTGGCGGCGCATGCACACGGTCGAGCCGCTCCTCGCGGCGGTTCCCGAGTCCGCGACCGCATAGGCTGGAGACGTGGTGAGCACCTCGGAACTGGCCCCGGAAGGACGGCGGCTGCTGCGCCTCGAGGCGCGCAACAGCGAGACCCCGATCGAGCGGAAGCCGCCGTGGATCAAGACCCGGGTGCGGACCGGGCCGCAGTACACGGAGCTGCAGAACCTGGTCAAGGCGGAGGGCCTGCACACGGTGTGCCAGGAGGCCGGCTGCCCGAACATCTTCGAGTGCTGGGAAGACCGCGAGGCAACCTTCCTCATCGGCGGCGACCAGTGCACCCGGCGCTGCGACTTCTGCCAGATCGACACCGGCAAGCCGCTGCCGCTGGACAGGGACGAGCCGCGGCGCGTCGCTGAGTCGGTGGCCGCGATGGGGCTGCGGTACGCCACGGTCACCGGCGTGGCCCGCGACGACCTGCCCGACGGCGCCGCCTGGCTGTACGCGCAGACCGCGCGGGAGATCCACGCGGCGGTGCCCGGCTGCGGGGTCGAGCTGCTCGTGCCGGACTTCAACGCCGAGCCCGCTCAGCTCGCCGAGGTGTTCAGCGCTGCGCCTGAGGTGTTCGCGCACAACCTGGAGACGGTGCCGCGGATCTTCCGCCGCATCCGGCCGGGCTTCAGGTACGAGCGGTCGCTGGCGGTGCTGCGGTCGGCGCACGAGGCCGGGCTGGTCACGAAGTCGAACCTGATCCTCGGGCTCGGGGAGACCCGCGGGGAAATCGCGCCCGCCATGGCCGACCTGCGGTCGGCGGGCTGTGACCTGCTGACGATCACCCAGTACCTGCGGCCGTCGCTGCGGCACCACCCGGTGGAGCGGTGGGTGAAACCCGAGGAGTTCGTTGAGCTGCGCGAGGAAGCCCTCGCGATGGGCTTCGCCGGCGTCATGTCCGGTCCGCTGGTCCGCTCTTCCTACCGTGCGGGACGGTTGTACGCGCAGGCGATCGAGCAGCGCGCGACGGCGTTACCCGCGCCAGGGAGCCGGCGGGGCGGACCCGGAGTAAGCGGCATACGTTCGGGATAATTAGTGTTTACTGCCAGCGGCCAGAGAAACCGTATGCTCTGGGTGTTGGTGCGCGCGAATGAAGGAAGGCTGAGCCGGTGGTTGACAAGTACGGCGCTGAGGACCTGCAGAATGCCGGGCGGCTGAAGCAGATACGGATGGTCGCTGGCCTGGTCAACCAGCAGAATCGCAAGGCGATGCCGATCATCATCGGCAGCGCGGTAGGCATCATCGTCGTGGCGGTGCTGGTCGGGCTGTTCACCGGGCTCGCCGCCTTCCTGATCCCGCTGGGCGTGCTGCTCGGCCTGCTGGCGGCGACGATCTTGTTCGGGCGGTTCGCGCAGCGCGCGCAGTTCGCCATGATCGAGGGCCAGCCGGGGGCCGCCGCGGCGGTGCTGCAGGGCATGCGCGGCAACTGGACGGTCACCCCGGCGGTCACCGCCAACAGGAACCTGGACGTGGTGCACCGCGCGGTCGGCCGGGCCGGCGTCGTGCTGGTCGGCGAGGGCGCGCCGTCGCGGCTGGCCGGGCTGATGGCGGCCGAGAAGAAGAAGACCGCGCGCGTCGCGCACGACGTGCCGATCTTCGAGTTCCAGGTCGGCAACGAAGAAGGCCAGATCCCGGTCAACAAACTGCAGCGGAAGATCATGCGGCTGCCGCGCAACCTGCGCCCGGCCGCGGTCAGCGACCTCAACTACCGGCTGAAGGCGCTCCAGCCGAGCATGCAGATGCCGAAGGGCCCGCTGCCGAAGGGCGCCCGCCAGCCGAAGATGCCGCGGCCGAAGGTCCGCTAACCGCGGGCCTACATCCTGACGACGATCGTGTCGGTCGCGCGGTCGTGCAGGCCGCGCAGGTCGCGGTCGGACAGCAGCGGCGGCACGACGAAGAACAGCAGCACCGTGCGCAGCAGCGCCCAGCCGAAGCCGGGGCGGCTGCCGTTGGTCCTGATGACCCGGATGCCGAGCAGGCGCTTGCCGACGGTGATCCCGCTGATCGCGGTGAGCAGCCAGACCTCGAGGCCGAACACGAGCAGCGTCCAGTACATCGTGCTGAAGTAGTGCGCGTCTTGCGTGCCGCTGAAGATCGAGTGCCGCGTGACGGCCGCGACGATCAACTCGACGAGCACCCAGTCGACGACGAGCGCCGCCAGCCGCCTGCCCAAGGGCGCCACCGACATCGGCCCGTCCTTGGGCAAGCCGAAGCGCTTGCCTGGGTAATCAGGCGTATTATCAACCGCGACGGCATCAGGTGCGGTTGCCACGCGCGCCGCGCTCGCCCGCTGCCGGTCCGGGGTTTTTCCAGCCACAGGACTACGGTATCCGCAGCCGGCTCTCCGGCGTGCGGCCGCTCCCTGGCGACGCGGATCGCGGCAGGTCGAGCGGGGCTGCGTAGCATGCGTAACACCGGTGAAACATCGCGGATACTGCGCGGAAATTGCGGACAGCTAGCCTCCGAAGCTGGGTCCGACGAAGATACCGAGATTGTCCTAACTATGCGCGCCCTGTTCTCTGGGAGGGTTGATGTTCAGCAGTGCCGAAGAGGTCCTCAGCTTCATCGCTGAGGAAAAGGTGGAGTTCATTGACGTCAGGTTCTGCGACCTGCCGGGGCAGATGCAGCACTTCACCGTTCCGGCCGAGTCGTTCGGCGCGGACGTCTTCACCGAGGGCCGGATGTTCGACGGATCATCCATCCGCGGGTTCCAGCAGATCCACGAGTCGGACATGCTGCTGCTGCCCGACCCGGCCACCGCGGTCCTCGACCCGTTCCGTCAGCACAAGACGCTTAACCTCACGTTCTTCGTCCACGACCCGCTGACCGGCGCGCCGTACACCCGCGACCCGCGCAACATCGCGCGCAAGGCACAGGACTACCTGGTTGGCTCCGGGATCGCGGACACCTCGTACTTCGGTCCCGAGGCCGAGTTCTACATCTTCGACTCCGCCCGGTTCGCCACCGGCCCGAACGAGGGCTACTACTACCTCGACTCGATCGAGGGCGCGTGGAACACCGGCCGCGACGAGAACGGCGCCAACCTCGCGTACAAGCCCGCGTACAAGGGCGGCTACTTCCCGGTGCCCCCGATGGACCACTACACCGACCTGCGGTCGCAGATGGTCAGGAACCTCATCGCGTGCGGCATCGAGACCGAGATGCAGCACCACGAGGTGGGCACGGCGGGCCAGGCCGAGATCGACATCAAGTTCAGCCCGCTGCTGATGATGGCCGACAAGCTGATGCTGTACAAGTACATCATCAAGTCCACCGCGCGGGCGGCCGGCAAGACCGTGACGTTCATGCCGAAGCCGCTGTTCGGCGACAACGGCAACGGCATGCACTGCCACCAGTCGCTGTGGAAGGACGGCGCGCCGCTGTTCTACGACGAAGTCGGCTACGGCGGCCTGTCGGACGTCGGCCGGTGGTACGTCGGCGGCCTGCTGAAGCACGCCCCGTCGCTGCTCGCCTTCACCAACCCGACGGTGAACTCCTACCACCGCCTGGTGCCGGGCTTCGAGGCGCCGGTCAACCTCGTGTACTCGCAGCGCAACAGGTCCGCGTGCTGCCGCATCCCGATCACCGGGTCGAACCCGAAGGCGAAGCGCATCGAGTTCCGGGTGCCTGACCCGTCGTGCAACCCGTACCTCGCGTTCTCCGCGATGCTGATGGCGGGCCTGGACGGCGTCAAGAACAAGATCGAGCCGCCGGAGCCGGTGGACAAGGACCTGTACGAGCTGCCGCCGGACGAGGCCGCCTCGATCCCGCAGGTCCCCGGCTCGCTGGAGGCCGTGCTGAACACCCTCGAGGCCGACCACTCCTACCTCACCGACGGTGGCGTGTTCACCGAGGACCTGATCGAGACCTGGATCGAGTACAAGCGGACTCAGGAACTCGACGCGGTGCGGCTGCGCCCGACGCCGCACGAGTTCGAGCTGTACTTCGACGTCTGACCTGATTTAGGCGTCTGACCTGCTGTTTCATGGTTCCGCCGTAGCGCTGTTCCGCCGCTGTTCCGTTAGGTAAGCGGTGAGAACGGCGTCTACGGTGGTCCTGGTCGACTCATCACGGTCGGGCCAGATGTGCCCGTACGTGTCGAGCGTGGTCTTGGCGCTGGCATGCCGGAGCCGGACCAGGACGGTCTTGACGTCGGCGCCATCGGCGATGAGCAGGCTGGCGAAGTAATGCCGTAGGTCGTGATAGCGGAAGCCCGCAGGGAGGCCCTTAACCTCACTGCGGGCTTTTCGCATGGCGCGCTCGATCGCCCACGGGGACAGCTGGCCGCCGTCCTGGCCTGTCAGCAGAGTTTCGTACCGGCCGTAAGCGGAGATCTGGGCTGAGCACTGTTCGATCAGCGAGACCGGAACCGGGATCGGCGTCCTTGACGTTTTCGTCTTCAGCGGCCGGGCCGGGTACTGGACCTTGGGATAGACGACCGCCCGCAGGAAGTCGACATCCGCGACCCGGAGGCCGCATGCTTCGGCCAGGCGCAGGCCGACGAACGCGCCGAGCACCACGGCCAGGCGCATGCGCTCAGGAAACAGTTCGTAGAGCTGCCACACCTGATCCGTCGTGGCCACGTATACCCGTTGCTCGCCGACGCTAGGGGCGGTTCGTCGCGAGCACGGAGACTTGACGATCAGGCCGTCATGGATGGCGTCGGTCATGATCTGGGCGAGCCGAGCGTGCAAAGCGTAGATGTACGAAGCCTTGAGTTCTTCCGATTGCAGCCGGGTAATCCAGGATTTAACCTGCGATGGCCGCAAGCTGCCGATCGGGTAATCTCCGAATTCCTGAACAATCCGGTTTACGTGAACCTGCGCCTGGCGAACTGTCGGTTCCTGATTAGCGCGGTAGCCGTCAAGGCGGCCCGCCGGGCCGCTCGCGCCGCCGACTCGGCGGCCTAGCCGTCGCTCCCGCTGGCGCTCCCGCTCCGGCTGGCCTCACGCCGGTCAGCTGGCGCGAAAAGAAGAACTCCGGGCCGTCTTTTGTGACCCAGAGTTTTCCACGTGCAGGCGGGTTTGCTCCCGGTCCGCCATTGTCCGCGCCGGCCTGAACCTGTCAAGAGCGCCTACGGCGTCCTCCGGATCGGCTACGCCGACTCTTGACAGAACCCGGCCGAGAGTCGCGGAGTTCGCACCTATCGGGAGCGGGCAGGGGTGCGGCCAAACCCGGTTGACGCTTAAGCGTCAACGTAAGCGCTGGGGACCGAGACTGTTTCTAGCTGGCCTTGCACTAGCAGCCGGGATTGCTTGATGGGTTCACTTCCACATGCGACACAGCCATGCGAACGGCGGATAGTGGCATGCCTCCCGCTATAGGGTCGGGGTGGTTTGGTGAGCCGTTATTCACATATGCATAGAGACCGCCAGCGTCCTTATTGGGGACCATGTACACGGCTATGTCTTGGAATCCCACTGCCGTGCATATTTGATCGGACGCGATACTCCATTGATCGTCTACCAGACTGAGCTTGCCAAATGGATAATATCCGCCACCTGAATACACCACGAGCCACAGAGAGGATTTTACCGGGTCGGGCGGGTGAGATACATACCCACTAGCACCGAACCTATTGTTGGGTTCCTGCGCTTCGTTAGATGGCGATGTTATCACAACGGTTGTGGCATGCGAGTCCTCCCACCAATGCCCGGCAGCAGGGATTCCCCAAGTAACCGCCGAGCCGATTACGGCACCCAAAACCGCCGTGATGCTGGCGATTAGAACTGGGTGTCTGTACCTATTTGGCGTGACATGGCCGGGCTCACTGAGAGGCGGTTCCGTGTGTGAGTTCACCTCGTTGAGGTCATCACTCATTGAGCAAGAACTTCCGCAACTTGCCACTTCCCTTAATGTCGACAGGTTTTGGGAACAGCCGCGTTCTGCTGTCATAGGGAAGACACAGCCCGCAACCATGCCTTGCCCGGCGTGTCGTCGCTAAACAGTTGAGCGTTCAAGCGAACTCCGTGAGTCTAGCCACTTGGTCCAGGCTCCTCTGTTCCGTCCTGACGCTTAAGTGTCAACGGAGCGTAACATGGTGCAGCAGCAGAGTGCAGCAATCGCGCCGCACGGCAACGACCTCATTCGACCGCCACAAACCTCTGACCTGCGCTATCGACCGGCATCGACCGTCATGCGACTAGTTTGCAACCAAAACGTCAGCAAGTCGGCTGGGGCAGCAGCAAACGGCAGCAACCGCATCGACCTCAGGTGCCCGCGATCGCCCGATATCGATGCCCTGACCTGCCTGAATGACCCCTATTGACCTTTCCTGCCACTCGTTCGCATCAAGGTGATCAACCTGACGAGGCCATCGGTTACGAGCACTAGGCCGTCACCTGACATCAAGGGACAGCGCGTTCCGCGACTTCACCAAATGCCATCGACAAGAGTCGAACCAATGCGATCATCGGCTTTCTGGCAAGACCTGAACCATACTGGCTATCGATCTCCGACATTGCCTTGCAAGCGAGCAGTTACGCTGGATTCGTCAGGTCACCCCAGCCATTCCCCTCGTGTGAGGGAATCGTGCTCGACAAGTAGCCCAACTAGACGTACGTTCCGCACGTGAAACCTCTCACGCAGCTCTTGACCCGTTACTGGGGTTACCTAGCTATCGTCATCGCCGTAGCCGGATATTTCCTGCATGGTCTTGGGCTGGCTGTGATTTTGGCCCTGTCTCTGGCCGCTCTCGGGTACTTCCTGCTCCAGGCTCCCGTGTCGTGTGGAGCGGAGACCCGGAAGGGTGAATGGTGCCGGAAAAACTCGCATGGGTTGCTGCGCGGGTGTTCCATCCGGCAACACAAGTGGCAGCGCCTCAAGCAGACATTCACTCCGGCCGGGGGGAGGGCAGTTCTCCGGACGAGTAAGTCTGTCAGCGGCGCACTCAGCACAATCGGTGGAGTCGTCGCCGGGGTACAGGTCCTGATCGTCGCCGGAGTGCTGGTCTTTCACTGACCGATCTGACGCTTAAGTGTCAGCGGCAGGACAGGTCGGGGCACACCGGATCTCCAGACCCAGGACCACCGTTCCGTCTCTGTTCCGCCAGGCCCCGGAAAACGACGAAAAACACCCATCACTAACCATCACTGAACTGCAAGGTCAGGCATACGATCACGAACAAAAATCCTGATGGCGCGAAATCGGGCCTAACAACTTCACCATCTTCGAGGGAAGCATCCGAGTCGCTGACGCTTAAGCGTCAAGTTCGCTGGCAGTGCATCAGCAAAATGCGGAAAGCAGATCGGTACATGGCCCACGCCAAGGCTCGCGGTCCTGTCTGCAGAACTATAGGCTCTACCGTGCACAGCCCCAACGGCGTGTGCTCGACGTAGCACTGAGTTGGAGGTAGCTATGGCAGTTGACCGGGACCCAGCGGAGATCGTCGCCAACCTGCGGGGATCGATCGGGGCCAGCCAGCGTGGATCGCGGAAATTGCGGGCGCACCGTTTCAAGGACCTGTTCGGCTTTCAGGCTTGGTCGCCAGTTCGCCGGGAGATGGTCAACAAGCTCCTGGCTAGTGAGGGCATTGTGGTCCAGCCACCGCTCGAAGAAGCTGGACGCGATGACTGGCTCGTCTTCTCGATGCCGACGCTCCCCGACGTGAAGCAGCAACGCGCAGAGCCGCGGCCCTCTGACGCCAGTTTCGCGTACTGGGAGCAACTGCGCCCAGGATCCGAGCTTGAGGTTGAAATGCACTTCGCCGCGCCGTTGTTCCATGCGCTGGGCTATACCGAGGAGCAGGAGGCTGCCGGATTCGGCATCACGGTGTGGGATGGCGCATCGCATCACCGGTCCGAGGCCGACCTCGTCTACTTTGCTACTGACGTGCGTGACGTGGATGCCGGCGAGCCGTTGGTGCTGGTTGAGTGCAAGATGCCCGGCAAGGGACCGAACGCCGGGCTTGGCCAGGTCCGCAGCTACGCCTTTATCATCAAGCCTGCCTACTATGTGATCACCGATGGCGAGCACCTGGTTGTGTGGAACTACCAAGGCGGCGCGGTTCCGGATGTACGGGTGGTCGAGGTCAAGAGCGGAGAACTGCGTGAGCGGTTCGACGATCTCTACGCGGTGCTGAACCCCAAGGCGGCATTGGACGCGCGCCGTGATAAGGCTGAGCGGCTGCGCCCTCGCGGCCTGGTAGCTGAATGAAGCAACGCCATCGGCTGGAACGTGGAGCACGCGATCGCGCTCCTGCGGGATGAGGGCCTGGTCGTGACGGTGATCGGGCGTCGACGCCGACGGCCAGGGGTAGAGATGCCTGTCGGCCGTGCTGAGCGTCTACCGGGGATAGGAAACGTCCTGAGGCCGTAGCGGCACATCGGGGGACGTTAGCCGGCACCGAAGCCGGCGAGCTGCGAGTGTCTGTGCTGGCTAACAGGACCGCCATCTCCGGCACGACGATGGTCACGCGTGCTCTCACCATCGCGCCCGACTCCAACCGGCTCCAGACCCGTGCAACCCCCGTGACAAGCTGCCGCCGCTGGGCGTACGCGATGAGTCGCGGGTGATATCGCCTAGCCAGATCCGCAGGCAGGTGACCTACGTGATACTTGCGGACCATCACGGCCACGGCGTTGGGGTCGTGCGGGTTCCACGGCTCGGGCACTAGGAAGCACGGCTCATTTTCAACCGAGACCCCTGCCGCGGTGATAGGCAGGCCGCACTCAACGAACAGCTTCCGTATTTCCTTGGCGTAGAACTGCTCACCCGCAACCTCGACCTGCTCATCGAGCGGCCATTTGTCGAGGTCGGTCCACTCCATCTCCCGCAGCATGCGGCGCAGGATGTCGCTCGGGTCCTCGTCCGCCAACACCGGGGCCGCATGCGTCGCCGCCTGTGCTGGCGTGGCCACTACAGCGCTCACGGCCCGTCCTGCCACACGCGCCGCTGGAAGGCCGGACGTGCCAGCGGCACGCTCGCCCGGGGGGATTGGGGCACAATGCTCTGTCCAGCCGCTACCGTCCCACCAGCGCATGCGCGAGGGGTTATCGGGGTCGATGAACCACTGGGCCGACGGCGTTTTCTTCTTGCCCCAGAGCGTCATCTTGCCATGATGCATCCGACGCTCAACGTCCGTCCCGCCGTGCGCCGATGCGGTGGAGTCGGTCGGGTCGTGAGCGCCCCGCACGCTCGACGGCCACGCCTTCTAACGTTTTGCTGCGCGGCGGTCGTATCGTTCGGCAACCCCTGCCAATCGATCGACACCGGCACGCGGTCCGCCATGGAGCAGTCAGTTGGCTGACGCACGCTGACGGTCAAGCACGGGCGGCGCGGTGTCCGCGTCCGCTGGTGTCGTCCTGTGCCGTCGGCGGCCCACCTGTGGCCGCCAGCGTCGCCGTACCGACTCGACAGTCAGCAACTCGTAGGACATCCGCGCCAGCAGCGCATCTTCGGCAGCGCGTAGCGCCGTCTTCAACTCCGGTGCCTTCAACCACGCATTCTGAGTTAGCGACTCGTGGACCCGCGCCGCGAGGGACTGCACCGCGAGTCGGTTGCGTGCGTCCGTCCACTCCTGGACTAGTTGCCGGACCTCGGGCGACCAGTAGAGCCGTAGGGCACTCGCCTCCAAGACCTGCCCATCGTTCCCGGGGAGCGGTGGATGCAGGTCGTGGTCTCCCACGCTCATCAACGGCATGGTCGCGTCGGCCCACTGTGCGTATCGCTCGACCGCCCGCTGCACCTCTTGGTACGCCCGCTCTAGACGGCCCTGTCTCCGTTCCTCGCGGGCAAGTTGCACGGTGACGTTGGTCTGGTGGCGCGCTCCCCAGTACGTCCCGACGATGCCCGCGATGCCGACAGCACCGGTGACGGTCGTCGCCCAGTCCCAAGACATGACCGAACGATATCGCTGGGAAGGTCCCGGCTCGGACGATCACCAACCCCGGCAGCAGCTGCCGGGGGCACATCGGGGGCACATCGGGGGCACATCACCGCGAGACCTGCCCGGAAGCGCTGAGAACTGCCGAGATCTCAGCAGCATGTCAAACGGCATGCCGAGCGCATCGACCAAGGTCAGGGATACCCCGGCACAAGACCCGGCCTACAGGCCGGCTCGCCCGCCGCCTACGTCCGTGACCTGCATCTCAGCGGAGCTCGGTAACATCCGGGGGCACACATGCGCGTTTCGGCGAAGGCCTTGTCCAGCGCATCCCGGGCGCGTCCGCTGGCCTCCGGGACCAGGTGCCCATACAGGTCCACGGTCGTGGTGATGGACTTGTGGCCGAGCCAGCGGGACACCTCGGAGATCGGCACGCCCTCGGCCAGGGCGGTGCTGGCGAACGTGTGCCGGAGGTCGTGGAAGGTGGTGTCCTCGGGAAGCTGCGCCGGCGGGATCTTAGCCACAGGTCAGATAGTACGTGGCTAACATCTGTGGAGGTTAAGAAGCAGTACCCATAAGTGATGTGGTAGTACTGCTTGAGGATCAGTCGACGCTGAGCTCTAAGCGGGCTGATGTGGTGCTGGGTCGCCGCGAGCGTCCAGACGGCGGTTCATCATATGTGGGGGGTGAAAATAGTGAGTTCAAATAGCTCAATTAATCCCAACACGGCGCCAGGTAATAATCCAAACCAGACGCCGGGGAAAGATTCTAGGGATCTTCCTCTCAAGTATAAGGTCTTGGCGTGGCTGGCTACCACCCTTGTAGCGGTCGCCGGGCTGGTGATCTCTATAAAGGGTTATTCGGCGCAGGATAAGACAGCGACGCTTGCCACTGAACAAACGCAGCAAATATCCGAACTGCAGAAGACTACTCCTACTGGAAACATTACCGGTATGATTCCTTATCGCCCGTCGAAACGGCAGCCTCCGATTGCTGTGAGAAAAAATCCTGTACTGCAGCAGGAGGTATACAATTTGTCCGGTACGGCATTGAATGTTCCAGATAACGGAAGTTTGTTCATGGTCGTTCACGATTATGGGCAGCCACAGTCTTACTTCGGGAATTCCTTCAACTATTACTATATAGTCGGTGTGACACTTTATTATAGTGGTAGTGCTGAAGAAAACTGGAAAGCGGATGGTGTTTATATAGGTGCAGTATCGGCACCTAGCGTTCCATTGAGCTATCGTCTGACCCTGTATTTTTGCGGCAGCGTTGATGCGGAAAAGATGGTAGCGGCGAGTCAAAGCAGCACCGTTCAAAACTATGGGCTTCGGTCCTTGCCCTACCCGAGCTGCAAACAGCTCGACAGCATATTTGTAACCAGGGCCGCAAATGACCGCATTTCGAATTAGGCTGTCACGGAATCCATATTAGATCATGCCCGGGCTGCTGGTGCCGGTTCCCCTTTTGCGACCTTCGCGCGGGTGGCGGCGAGCCAGGCCAGGGCGAGCATGGACAAGGTGACGTGGGCATACCAGGCACGCCAGGTGCGGACCTGGTAGTGGTCCAGCCCGGTCGCGCCTTTGGCCTGCTGGAAGCACTCTTCGACGTGCCAGCGGCTGCCCGCGGCCAGGCCAGGTCGGCGGCTCGAGCGGCGGGGCCCGTAGCAGGCGTAGTAGGAGACGGTGCAGCAGCAAAATGCAGCAACCGCATTGCTCTGCACCGACCTCAGCAGACCATCATTGACCTGTGACCTGCTCCAATGTCCGACATTGACCTACCTGCCACTCGTTCACACCGAGGAGGTCACTGGTCGCTCCCAGCATCGCCCACCCAGCTTATCGGCCGATTCCGGACATCGGACCGCCCCCAGATGTTCCGGCGGCGGCGCGTATCGGGTGACGCGAGTCTGAGGTGGTGCGGCTGTTCTTCATCTATGCTGAAACCCTTGGGCGCAGGGCTCAGCCATGAAACGGATCTGGCGAGGCAAAGAGTGATCAGCGCGGCCAGCACTTCATCTGGTTGGACAGACGTCGCGAGCGGCATATCGGACATCGCCACTATAGCCGCAGTAATAGCTGGCGGCGTTTTCGCCTATTACAAGTTCGCCCGCGGGCGTATTTTCCGCATGAGATGTGGCGTTCAAACTTCCGTGAAGATGGTTTCAGTTCGATCTCAGAAGTGTGCTGTCGTTGAGGTACGATTCAGCAACAATGGCCAAGGTCCGGTCAGCGTGTATCAAGATACCGCCGGAGAGAATGAGCTGCTTATCTATGAACTAAACGACTTGATGCTCGAGGATGCTCTCGCGTCACTTGATGATGTGGTGTGGGAAGGAGGCGTGATTCGGCGGGCGACGCTATTTCCGACTGTGAGTGAATCCAAGCCTGCAATTGTCGAGTCTGGCGAGAATTTCAGCACATCCATTCTGATTCCCTTGTCCAAGGATTCAATAGGGTTTCGCGCTGTAGCAATATTGCAAATAATGGCCAGAGGTGGTATTACGAGGAAGACCGCCGCTTACTGGACCGAGTTTGTAGCGCTTCCGGAGTGACCAATGAATATGCCACCAGGACGGCCGCCAGGACAGCCACCAGGAGAACCACCGCCACCGCCACCGCCACCGGCACCGCCATCGCTACCGCCACCGCCAAGGGGCCACCCGCACGGTGACGGCCCTGGCGAAGAAGGATCGGACCGCGAGCGGCGCGCAAGAGAGCTCCGGCAGCGGTATGCTGAAGCAACAGATCCCTTGGAGCGACTAAAGAAGCTCAAAGAGGCATACGAAGCTGGACTAATCACCGAAGAAGAATATGCTGCCAAGCGAGCAAAAATTATTGAGGACATTTAACGTAACGAGCGGCAAGATAAACGCCAAATGCCTTCTCTTTCGACCGCCGGAGTGGCCTTAAAAGCGAGGCGCCCTCGATTCAAACAACCGGAGCGGATGCAGCAGTAAAGTGCAGCAACCACATCGCCTTGCACTGATCTCGGTAGACCCTCATAGGCCAGTGACCTGCTCCAACGACCGGCATCGACCTTGCTGCAACTAGATGGTAAGGAGACGGTCGACCGGAGATGATCACGAGTGAGGAGGCACCCGTCCGACCCGTCGCGGATCAGGATGCGCGTCGGCCGCCAATGCTACCTGCTGGGCGGTCGGCGCCAGTCCGCGCGCGTATAAGCCGTTCTTGGGTCACGGCATCGCTGCGTGGCGAGTTTCATCGGCCCAGGCAGGGCAGTCTAAGGGGACTATGACGGCCGAAGGAGGACGTGGTGATGGGCAAGGCAGGATTCGCGCTGGCTGGCGCGCTCGCGGGCGCGCTGGTCGCCACCCAGTGGAAAGACATCACGCGCTACGTGAAGATCGAGCTGATGTCGTCCGGCGATGGGCATCCCGGCGTTGTGCCGGCCAGCGGAAGCCACCGCTACCCGGAGATCCCCGGGCAGGGGACGCCGGACGGGACGGGGGAGTTTGACTCCGCTGACCGCGGCGGCCCGGCAGCGAACGGTTAGCGCTGGGTTCGCTCTTCGGCGATCCGGTGCGGCATTTGTAGCAGCCGGATGGAGGTCACCAGGGCGATGCCGCCGATGAGGTTCCCGAAGCCCGACCCCGCCAGCGCCAGCGCCCGGTCGCCCCAGGTATACGCCGCGCGGCCGCCGAGCAGCCCGGTGAACAGAGGAAGACGTGAACCCACTGATCTGCATCCGGGGCTCCGCCTCCCCCGGGCACAGCTACCCGATGACTCCTCTGAACGTGAAGAACACGGGGGACTCCCCGATGAATGTCACGTACTCGGCCAATCCGGCGGATGCCATGACGTGGCTGAAAGTCTCCCCGGCCGAAATCCTCCCCGGGGCATCAGCGAGCATCCCCGTGACCCTGGTGGTCCCGTCGAACGCAGGTTCCGGGGAAAGCTACGTGATCCTGACGGCGGGGGGTGCCCACTTCGACGTCAGGTTCAGCGTCGGGGTCTCCCCTCCTCGCGAGTGCGTCGCGGCCGGGTATGACCCTCCCCAGGGAACCAGCTCTTTGGTGTTCTTGTGGCTGATAATTCTCGTGGTGATCGTCCTCGTGGCCTTCTACATACGGAGGAGACTGGCAGGAAGATTATGAACTCCCCTCATGGCAATTAGATTCTCGCCATAGACGCTGACGTTACTGGACCAGTACCCGTCGAAAAGGGCAGCAGCTGCCGGTTGCAGTTTGGGTTGCAGTCTGTGCGTCTGGGGGTGTCTTCAGCCGTCTACACTGGCCTGCAACCTGCGCGTATAGACGCCCATAGACACGCAGTGAACAGCTGGGGCGGACTCATAATCCGCAGGTTCGGTGTTGAGTCCCTGGCGGCGTGGCCGTACTCCGCCCACTCGTGCAGGTCAATTCCACCGACGAGAACGCCCCGCCGGTCGCTCGCGGGCGCGATAGTCAGGCGCGGGAGGCCAGGCGGGAACGTGGCCGCCAGAGGGCGCGACCGGTGAGCAGCACGCGGGCCAGCCGCGCGACTAGGCTCAGCCACGGCTGTCCGGCCACCGGCGGCACGGCCTCGATCCAGGCGTGGCGCCGCCACAGCCGCCGGGCCAGCCACACCAGGGCAGCCGCGCCGGCCACGCCTACGGCGAGAATCGCGAGCAGTGCGGCCACCACGACGGCGAGCAGCCCGCCGTGCACCACGAGGGCGGTGACCAGCAGAGCGAGGACCAGGAGGCTCCCAGCGGTCAGCACGCCGAGGGCCAGCATGACCCGGCGGCCCGTCCGGGCTAGGGCAGCACGCATGTGCGTGACGTTGAGCGGACATCCGGCTGGGTAGCTGCCCCGCGGCCTCCCCGAGGGGATTACCTGGCCCACGTGGGGCAGGCCATCGGTCACTGCATACAGCTGCCGGGCGGTCTGCGCCCGGTAGGCCTCGTCCAGCCGGTCCTGGAACTGATCCAGGGAAAGCCGACCCGCCGCATAGTGCTCGCGCAGCTGGGCGGTTGCCGCGTCCCTGCCCGCGTCCGTCACTGCCGTCCCGCCGTATCTCGCCACCAGTAACTCCTCGTCCGCTCCCGGGGCGTCCCCGTGGAGCTACCGCCAACACGATATGTCGCGTACTGGCTAGCGGCAAATGGTCGGCGACGTGTCCCACGACAGCTCCGTGTGTCGCGGACCGCTTTTCCTCCGAGCCAGTCGCGTAGCTCACCACCGCGGTGGTCAACTGGGTGATGATCAAGCGGCAGCAGCTTGGGCCAGTTCCGTCCCTGTTCCGTCAGAAGCCAGAAAACCGCGAAAGATACCCATCATCGCCCATCAGTTTTACGACTGTTCAAGGCTGCAGTAACGAACGCAAGTCCTGATCACAGACTGTCGGGCCGGACAACTTCACGATCTTCGAGGAACGGCCGACGCTGACGAGCACCAGGCCGTAGCCGCCGTCGACGACATCAGACCCAGTGTCATCTGTTCCGCCTCTGTTCCGGCAGACGCTGATCAGCAGTGGCAAACGACGCGAACCAACGAGCAATGAAATCGCAGGCCAGATCACATACCCGCAGGTACAGCCACCACCGCCGGAAGTTCGAGCTGTACTTCGACGTCTGACGCGCTTTACCCACCCTGACCTGCTGCTTCAAGGTTGCCCCGGCGCCATCGGCGATCAGCAGGCTGGCGAAGTAGTGCCGTAGATCGTGGTAGCGGAAGCCCGCAGGAGGCCCTTAACCTCACTGCGGGCTTTCGCATGGCGCGCTCTATCGCCCACGTGGACAGCTGGCCCCGTCAGGCCACGTCACTGACACAGCCGGTAAGACACGCCCTTCCCGGTCCGCTTCGGTGTCCTTGGGGGTCCAGCTGGTCGGTGGGTTCTTCGCGGTCATCATCTGGGCGATGGTCAGGCCGTTGGCCACGTTGGTCCCGTAGGTGTTGTCGTTCGGGCACATCGTCTGGTCGCTGAACGAGGAGGCCACCGGGAAGTCAGTGGCCTGGTACCGCATCTCGGCCAGGTCGGTCAGCTGGCCGTCCTCGCCGTAGTACTGCTGCATGATCATGCCCCGGTCGTTGGTGATCGCCGCGTTGGCCAGGTTGGCGCCGGCGAGGTTCGTGCCGTTGAAGCTGACACCCTGGAGGCAGGTGGCGGCCAGCGACGAGGGAACGGCGCCCTGCTGGGCGGGGGACAAGTCCGTGCCGTCGAGCACGCATCCGACCATGAATGCCCCGTCCAGCTTCGCGCCCTGCATCGCGGCGTTGGTGAAGTCCGCGTCGGGCAGATAGGTGTTGGCGAAATCAGCCTCCTGCAAGCCAGGGGCGGCCCCGGCGTGCAGGATGTTGCCGCTGACCAGCGTCGCGCCGGAGAAGATCACGCCGTACAGGCTGGCCTGGGTGAAGTCGCAGTTGCTGACGAAGGCGAAGGAGAAGTTGGCGGCCTGGCTGAGCTGGACGCCGCCCAGGGCTGCGGCCCGGAAGCTGGCCTGGTCGAGCACGGCGCTGTTGAACGTCGCGCCGACCAGTCGAGCCTCGCTGAAGTTCACTTTCCCGCGCAGGCTGGCGCTGGTGAAGTTCGCCCCGTCCAGCGTGGCGTTGCTGAAGTCGGCCTGATCCAGGGTGTAGCTGCTGAAGTTGGCGTTGGGCCGCCGCACGCCGCTGGCGTTCAGCCCGGTCAAGTTGGTGGGTACGCCGGTGATCGTGGCCCCGGTCAGGTCCAGGCACGACCAGTTCAGTCCGATAACCGAATGGGCCAGCGTGCAGTTCATGAAGATTGTCGGCTTGGTCGGGTCGGTGGACTGGGTTAACGGGCTGGGCAACGTGACCTGGGTTAGGTTCTGGCCGGTGAAGTTGGTTCCGGCCAGGTTGGTTCCGGTCAGGTTGGCCCCGGGCAGGGTCGCGTGGGACAGGTCGGCCCCGGTCAGGTTGGCGCCGGTGAGCTTCAGCCCGGGATGGGCCTGGGCCGCCAGGCTGACCCCGGCCAGGTTGGCGTTGGTCAGGTTGGCGTTGGTCAGGTTGCCGTCGAGCGAGGCATTGGTGAGCGGAACCCCGGTCAGGTTGGCGGCGGTCAGGTCGGCCGTGCTGGAGACGATGGCCCCGGACAGCTGGGCGCCGGTCAGGTTCGCCCCAGCCAGCGAGCCCTGAATCTGGGCGTTGGTCAGGTTAGCCCCGGTCAGGACCAGCGGGGTGGCGGGGGTCGCAGAGGAGGCCAGCACGGCACCGGTGAAGTCGGCGCCGGTGCAAGTGGCCCCGGCCATCTTGGCCAGGTCGAGGGTCACCCCGGCGAACTTGGCGTTGGTCAGGTTGGCGCTGGTGAAGGTGCCGGCGTTGACCGATTTGGCTTGGGTGAAGTCACACCCGGTCAGGTCGGCGTTGCTCAGGTCCTGGCCGGTCAGGTCGATCCCGGCGAAGGACATACCTCTCGCGCTGCGGCAGAACCGGATCAGGTCGAAGATGCTGTTGTGCTGCTGGCCGGCCGCGCTGAACCGTGCCGCCGAGGCGACGTCGGTGCCCGAAGCGACCAGCGGATTGCAGTTGTTGGCGATGGTGTCCGGCTGCGGGTTGATCTGGATGTACCGGCTGAACCGGGGGAGTACAGGGCGAAGTAGCCGTCCCCGGTGACGATGGGCTGGAGGATCTCGTTAACGTTTATCTGGGTGACCCAGGCCCCGCCCGGGGCCTGGAACTGCACCTGGTAGCTACTGTCGTCGCGTACCGAGGCGTAGGCGGAGTAGCTTGCGGTGCACTGGAGGGCGAAGGCGCCACCGCCCTGGTCGCGCACGGAGACGAGGTTGCCTTGGCCAGGCGTTGGCGGGCCGGCCGTCGGGTTCAGGCCGTAGACCGTGTAGTTCATGTTGTAGTAGATGTCTGCGACCCGGTTCTGGCAGCTGAGGACCCACTGGTTAACGACCGCCCCCGGCGAGAACGGGGCATGCACGATGCCGACCTTGATGATGTACTGGTCTCCGGGGGTGACGTTCACGTTGAACAGGCTGGGGTCGGGAGTCCCCTTCACATACCACTCGCTCGACTGTTCCCCGAGCTGAACCGAGCCGATGACGTTGCCGGACGGATCCTTGAACGTGAGCGTGAAATGCGATTCCGTGTCGAAACAATCGATGCCGCTTCCGTCGGCCTCGATGTACTGCCCGTTCCCGGTGGTATCGGGCAGCGACGCGAAGGACGGGATGGTCGCGTTCTTGAACGGGGTCAGGTTCGAGCCCTGGCTCCCGCCGTCGTACATGCACTGTATGCCGCTCACCGTGACCGTGACCGCGTTGGACCGGTTGTTGACGACCTTCAGGTCGGCGCCTTTCCCCATAGTGTTTTCTCTCCTCAGGCGCATCTGAGGAAAGTGCCGCGGCCGTTTCCTTACCGGGCACTACCGGGACGATCTCGAATGCGACCAGGTCGCTCCACTGCGCGACCCATTGCTGCACGAGAGCGACGTCGTCGCATTCCATGAGCTGGAAGCAGCGATCCAAGCTGGCTTCGACCCAACTTCCAACATAGGTCAGGCCATCAGGTGCGAGGCGCCCCTGCTCTCTGAACCGGTGATATACCGCATTCGCATTTTGATTCCGAAATCGTTCTATGACCATGAATAGCACATCACACCTCCGTTCCGTGATCAGGCGAAGGATCCTCGCTTGGGATCCCCGCGTCTCGACGCTCGCGCAGCACATGCATAAGCCTATATGTATGACAATGTTCCTCGCCACACACTGTCACCGATCTGGGCTCGCTCAGTTTGCCGCTTACGACCTACCCGGCGATCTGGAATGGCTCGGGGTATGATCCGCTCTCCGCGTGCGTCGGCTACAGCGACCATTCGGTCTGTCCTGTGATAGCCAGCGAAGCGCTCACGCCGGAATGGCAGACATGCAACACCAAAGCCCCCGAAGACGAATCCCCCCGCACGACCTGGCGCAGGACCGTGCCTTTTGGCGCGACCTGCTGGCGCGCCGCGCCCGTTCGCCCGGCTTGCCGACACACAGCGCGGGCGGTTACCGCAACCGCCGCTTCGCGATCATCCGCGACACCGCGTGGATCACCTTGTATCGCGCCAAGCTGCCGTTCCCGCAGGTGGGCGTCTTCCTCCGCTGCACCGGCCTGGCCGGTGAGGCATTCTTCACGCTGGCCGATGCCGCGCGTGCGCAGCTCGAGCCGCGGCTGCGTGCGGCGATCAGCTCGGACGCGGTGATGGAATGGGGCACCTCCCATCACCCAGGGATGCTCGACATAGCAGTGATCCTGGCAACGCCGTTGCCCTGGGACGATCGCGCGGCCGGCCAGCACATGGCGTGGATGCTTCGGGTCGGCGCTGTGTGGTGGCAGTGCTTCGCGTCGCTGGCGGGCAGTGCGGAGGTGGAGAGTTGACACGAAATCAGTCCGATACCGCTCTAGCGTCGGGATGCTTCGCTGACACTACTCTCATGTCATTCCTGCGAAAGCAGGAATCCAGGGCGGGGTCGCGTTAATGGCTCTGGGTTCCCGCGTTCGCAGGAACCACGCTGGAGTTGGTGCATCATCCGTGTGAGTCGGAGCAGCTTCTGGTCGGCCAGACCGTGATTGCGAAATTCACTCCCGGAATGCGCCCATGCGACGGCCCTAACGTTGAATGCTGCGCCCCCACGGCCACCTCCCCTCACACGAGACGCAGATTGATTGAGATCAAGGGAACCGACATGGCCATGAACGCGCAACCCGGTATCAGCATCGTCACACCAGAATTTTTCGATCCCGGCACGTCGCAAACACCGGGATCGGAGCGTCTGGCGGCAATCTCCGAGAACCATGGCATTGCGACCCCGATGTGGGGTGGCTTGTTCGTCGTCGCTCCGGGCGGCAGGACCGGCATTCACCACCATGGCAAGCAGGACACGATCGCCTATGTCCTTGCAGGGACATGTCTGGTCCGCTGGGGTGAGCAGGGCGAGTTCAGTGCAACAGCGCGCGCCGGCGACTTTCTCAACGTGCCGGCGTGGCTTCCACACATGGAAATCAACCCCTCCTCGACGGAGCCGTTCCGCTGGGTGGTCGTGCGCAGCACACCCGTTCCGATCGTCGTCAACCTGCCTGACAATTACTGGGAAGCTCTCAGCCGACCCTGAGGTCTAGCAGCACCGTTTACCGGACCATTTCGTCTGGCCCGTTGACACCGAAACAAGACCAGGTGCAGATCGCAACAACATCGGCAAGGGCCCGACGGTGCCACGCGTGATGCGAACACTTCCGCTGACGATCGCGCTGATCTGCGCAACGCTGATCAGCGCGTCGGCCGACGAATGGTCCATCCCAGACGTTGACGCGCTGCCAACAGATGCATTTGGCCGAACCGTGCGCGCCGGCCGTGACCTGATCGTGCACACCGCCGCGACAATTGGGCCGGGCGCCACGGATCCAGTGATGCGTTACTCCGGCAACGGGTTGGAATGTCAGAGCTGCCATCTCGACGCCGGCACCAAGAAATTCGGACTGCCGCTCGCGGGCGTCTGGGGCGTATTCCCGGTGTTCATCGGCCGCGAAAACGAGGTGCGCACGCTGGAAGAACGCATCAACGGCTGCATGGAGCGCAGCATGAATGGGCGCGCGTTGCCGCTCGACAGTCTTGAAATGAAGGCGATGCTCGCGTATATACGGTTCATCAGCGCCGGCGTGCCGACCGGGCGCAGCGCCGACGGCCGAGCGACACCGCCGCTCCCGCTGCCCGCCGTGGCGAGCGATCCCAAACACGGCGCGGCGGTGTTCGCCGAAACCTGCGCGGTGTGCCATCAGGCAGACGGGCAGGGGAAGCGCTGGGGACCCGAGGATGTGTCGCAACGCCATCGCTACCAGTTCCCGCCGCTGTGGGGCCCTGACAGCTTCAATGACGGCGCGGGCATGGCGCGCCCGATTACCGCAGCCAACTTCATCCACGCCAACATGCCGAACGGCACCGACTACGCACACCCCGCGCTAAGCGTGCAGGATGCGTTCGACGTTGCGGTGTTTGTCGATGGTCAGCCAAGGCCACACAGGCAGGGCAACGAGCGGGACTTCCCTGACCGCTCGCTCAAGCCAGCCGATGCGACCTACCCGCCGTTCCTCGGTCCGTTTGCACCAGCGCAACATTCTGTCGGACCCTGGCAACCCATCCAGCAATGGTTGAAGGACAACGCGCGCAGTCTAGGCAGCGACCTTCCGGCGCCGCGCGGCTGACAACGATGGTGCCGCCGACGCAATCACGCCAAGGCGCACCCACAATGGAGGAGCGAATGAGCAATCTCAGGCAGGACACAACAGATGCGCCGGCACGCCGAAACTTCTTCGGCCGCCTTGCCGGCGCGGCGGCACTTGGGCTTGGAGGGCTTGTCTCCGTAGCGTCGCGCGCGCAACCAGCCGCCGCCGACTCCGACGGTCCGGACTGGCCTGGAAACCTGAAAGGACACCATAAGCAGGTGTTCGATGCCTATACGGCCAACGAAGGCTGGCCGCTGGTCTTCGCCTATACATTCGTAGCAACGAACTCGCCGGGCGCGGCGACGGCCGTCGTCGTGCTGCGCGCTGCCGCATTACCGGTCGCTCTTGGCGGCGTGGTGTGGGAAAAATACAAGATCGGTGAGTCGCTGAAGATCATCGATCCCGAAACCAAGGCGCCGGCTGTCAAAAATCCATTTCTCCACCCCAAGCCAGGCGTCCTGCGCACCGACGATGCGTCAGTCGATCGGCTGCTCGCGAGCGGCGTAGTATTCGGCGCATGCAATCAGGCGCTCCATGGCATGAGCAAAATGCTTGCCCACAACGCCGGCGTGAGCGCGGACGAAGCGGCAAAGGAATGGGCCGCGAATGTGGTCCCGGGGATCACGATCATCCCGTCCGGCGTGTGGGGACTGAATCGCGCCCAGGAAGGCGGTTGCACTTACTGCACGGGCGGCTAGAAGCGAGTCACTCGGTTCCACCGCGCTGCTGGCTTGTCACGGCCAGAGAACCTGCACACCATGCCTCGATGTCGGATCTTGGGTACAACGCGGCGCGGGCAAGAGGAAAGCATGTCTGAGTACCAACCTTTCAGGGATTCAACCAAACTCCTGAACGACGGTGAAATCCTGCGGTCCCGGCTGGCTGAGGACGGTTATCTGTTCGTGCGCGGCCTGCTGCCACGCGACACGATCCTCGATGTGCGTGCCCGCCTTCTGACCAAGGCGGCGGAGGGCGGCTGGCTCGCCCCGGACTCCCCCATCGCCACCGGCATCGCCAATTCCGCCGCCGCCTGCAAGGACCCCGAGCCGCTCTACATGTCCGTGTTTCGCGGCCTCTGGTCCGACGAGGCGTTGCATCGCCTGCGCATCAATCCCCGCGCGCTCGCACTGTTCGACCGGATTTTCGATGAACGCGCCCTGGCGCATCCAATGTTTGTTCAACGCAACATTTTCCCCCAATCAGAGAATTTCGACTTCACCACCGGCATTCATCAGGATCGCGTCCACATCGGCGGCGCGACCAGCTACGCGATGTGGATGCCGCTCGGCGACTGCCCGCGCGAGATGGGTTCTCTGGCGGTTGCGGCCGGATCCCACACCACGGGCATTCTGCCGACCAAGGTCGGTTCGGGTGCGGGAGGCATGGATATCGCCGTGCCGATCCCAGGCACCTGGGTCACCGGCGACTTCGAGGCAGGCGATGCTCTGATCTTCCAGGACGTGACGGTGCACAAGGCGCTGCCAAACCGAACCGGGTCGATCCGGATGTCGTTCGATGCGCGCTATCAAAAACTCAGCGAGCCAATGGCGGATGTGAACCTGGTGCCCTACGCCGGCTGCGGTTCCTGGGACGAGGTCTACGCCGGTTGGTCAACCCGTGACGGCCAGTATTACTGGAAGGACCTGCCGATCAAGATCGTGCCGCTGGATCGCTCATACTACGAGCGACGTGACGCCATGGCATTTGAAATGGCTGAAGCCGGCGACCGCGGCGCCAGGGACGCGATCCTGCGGATCATCCAGCGTGATCCGCTGCCCGAGAAGCGGGAGCGTGCGGAGAAACTCCTGGCACGGCTCGACGCAGCCTGACGACAAAGTGGGGGATCCGTCTCCGACCGCCGACCCAATCGCGGACATCCCGCGTTAACCCTGCTCAACCGTGATGAGTTTACAGTAGACTCCGCCATTGATCGCATCGGTCGGTCTGTTGGCATGGTGCTGGGAGAACAGGCGGTGGATGCGGTAAGGCGCCATGTCATGCCCCCTGCGCAGATCTTGGCTTGCCAGATCCCTGACGCCATGTCTTCGACGTATCGTCCTTCAATGATATCGGGTACTAGGCCGGTGCCCGCCGAAGGCCATCGTCTGCCCCACGCTCCAGGAGAAATCCAGAATGACCAGGAGAATGGGCTTCGGCCTGCTCGCCGTTTCGCTCGTTCTGGCTGTGCCGTTTGTGGTGCGAGCGTCGTCGAACGAGCCGGCGGGAATCAATCTCGGCGGCACCAGCTTCATGGACGGGTTCGGCAACACCGATCCGGGTTTCGTCTATCAGCAGTATTTCCAGGTCGAGCATTATAACACAATCAACGATCAGAACGGCCACCAGGTGCCGATATTCCAGGGCACCGACATCAACAGCGTGATCTCGCTGAACCAACTCATCTACGTCTCGCCCTATCATCTGCTTGGCGGAGCGCTCGGCGTTGACGCACTGCTGCCGATCGTCGATCTCAGCGCGTCGTTCGCGACGACCAGCCCCGCGAAGCTAACTGCCGATCACGGTCTCGCCTTTGGCGATCTCACCTGGGGGGCATTCCTGCAAATGCCGCCGGTGATGGCAGATGGACGTCCGGTATTCGCCCAGCGCATCGAGTTCGACGTGATCTCACCGACGGGCCAATACAACCATGCCGATAACATCAACCCGAGCTCCGGATTCTGGTCACTCAATCCCTTTTGGGCGATGACTTTCCTGCCGACGCCGAACACCGAGTTTTCGACCCGGTTGCATTATCTCCATAATTTCCAGAACAGCGATCCCGCGGGCGGCGCGGCACCGTTCCGTGCAGGTGACGCCGTGTGGGCGAACTTCGCGGCGTCCTACAAATTGCTGCCGACCCTCAATGTCGGGCTGAACGGCTACTACTTTCAGCAAATCCAGAACGACACTGTGAGCGGGCAGACGATCCCGAAGTCGGACACAACCAACGTCTCCCTGGGACCCGGCGTGATGTATCAGCCCGACGCCAGCAACATCTTTTTCGTCAATGCCTACCTCCCGGTGATCGAGCGCAACACCACCCACGGCTTTCACCTCGTGTTTCGCTGGACCCATGTCTTCTGAAGGCTGTGTGTGAACGGCAACCTGCTGATCGCCGCACATGCTTGCGCAATGTCCGCGACCGTAGTGACGGCAAACGTCCGGGAGTTCAGACGTGTCGGGAGGCTGAACGTGGAGAATTGGCTGGACTAGGGCCTGTCATCAATTGAGCCAAACGATGCTGGCGACGAGCTGGACGGCAGCCAGGAAGTTCCGCGCGGTCTTCTCGTAGCGGGTGGCGACCGCGCGAAACTGCTTGATCTTGGCGAAGAAGTTCTCGACCAGATGGCGCACCACATAAAGCTCTCGGTCATAGTCGCGCGGCAAGGACCGGTTGGTTCGCGGCGGGATCACTGCGGTCCTGCCGGCAGCGGCCAGTGGATCGAGGACCCGTTCGTTGGCGTCGAACGCCTTGTCGGCGATCAGCGTATCGGCTGCCATCGTGGGCAGCAGGTGATCGGCCCCGACCAGGTCGTGTGCCTGGCCACCGGTCAGGAAGAGGCCGATCGGGTTGCCCAGCGCGTCGACCAGGGCGTGGATCTTGGTGCTCAGTCCGCCGCGCGAGCGCCCGATGGCCTGGTCGTCACCGGCTTTTTTTGGGCGCCGGCGCTGTGCTGATGAGCGCGCACGATGGTGCTGTCGATCATCGCATATTCGTTGTCGGCGTCTGCGGCGAGATGTTGAAATACCCGCTCCCAGACACCGCTTTTGGCCCAGCGGCTGAACCGAAGGTGGACCTTTGTCCCGTCGCCGAACCGCTCCGGCAGATCGCGCCACGGCATCCCGGTACGGTACCGATAGAGCACGGCATCCACGAACAAACGATTGTCTGCCGCGGTCACTCCGACCGAGCCTTCGCGCCCGGGCAGCAGGTCCTTGATCCGCTCCCACTGGTCGTCGCGCAGTCCGAACCGCCGCATTGGTCAGCTCCCCACAAGCTGACCGCCTATGAATCGAAGAAACCGCCGCGCCGAAATCGCCTACGCATCGCGCGGCGCCGATTGAAGGCTGAGTGTGGCAATCAGAACTCACCGGGCCAACACTATGCGCCGATGGCGCACACCGAACGACATCGGCTCAATTGATGACAGGCCCTAGCCAGGAAGATCCCCTAAACAGAAATAAGAAAGATTCTTCTCCTGACCAGCCCGAACTCCGCCGACTTGTTTCATCCACGGCCGGTCGGCATTCCGGTGACAAACTAATACCTCGCCCGCTTCGCGGGAGAGGTGGGCGCGAAGCGCCGGGTGAGGGTGCCGCGACCTTCACGTCCTCCTTCCCTCAGCAGCGGTTCGTGATCGCGCGCAACTCGACCCCAGCCCGCCACGCGCCTAGAACTCCCCGCCTGACCGGAGGAACAGCCATGACCAATCTCCGACTGAACCACCCGCCGCGCGCCGACGACCCGGACGCGCCCGACGTCCCCGTGCCGCCGGGTCCGGAACCGCGCGAGCCGGACGAGAACAAGGCCCTCACATCGCCAATAAACGAACTGGAAAGCCGGCTGCTCCGTCAGCGCAAGGTGCTGGTCTTCGGCGCCATCGACGACAAGGTGGCGCGAGACGTGACCGCTCGCCTACTTGCGCTCGCGGCCGAACCGGAGCCGATCGACGTCTACATCAACTCCCCGGGCGGCCATGTCGAGAGCGGCGATTCGATCCACGACATGATCCGCTTCGTCGATCCCATCGCACCTGTGCGGGTGATCGGCACCGGCTGGGTGGCGAGTGCCGGTGCGCTCATCTTCTTGGCCGGTGCCAAGGAGCGCCGCCTCTGCCTGCCGAATACCCGCTTCCTGCTGCACCAGCCGATGGGCGGCGTGCGCGGCCCCGCGACCGACATCAACATCGAGGCGATCGAGATCATCAAGATGCGGGACCGCATCAACCGCATCATCGCCCGCGAGACCGGTCAGCCGCTGGAAAAGGTCGAGACCGACACCGACCGCAACTACTGGATGAGCGCGGAGGAGGCGGTCGCCTACGGCATGGTGAGCCGGATCGTTACCGATCTGAAGGCGCTATAGTGTCCTGAACCAGAAGTTCGCCTCGCTGACACTGTCATTGCGAGGAGCGCAGCGACAAAGCAATCTCGGTCCGTGTTGCGCTCCTCCCCGGAAATTGCTTCACCTCGCATCCGCGAGGCTCGCAATGACAGTATTTTCCCAATCCGACGAACTTCAGAATCAGGACAATAGGCTCTGGTCGGTTGACACCTGATACCCAAGCTCACTGACCGCGGCCCATTCGCCTTAATCGTCAAGCCCAGCCATGACGATAAAATGCCTCCGCGAGGCCACCTGTAGAGCAACCCCGGAAGTGGACGTCTGGCGCATGCACGCTCCGCTCGGCCAGGGCACGCGCCCCGGCCGAGCCGTTGCGAGCTACCCGAGCGTGACTTCGGCCTCGATCACTTGCAGATCGGCGGTCATGACCATGCCCTTGGTTTCCGGCCCCAGGAAGACCGCGATGATATACACAACCAGCGAACCGATCGTGCCGTACATCATCGGTTTGACGAAACCCATGCCCTGGTTCACCGCGAAGTAAGTCAGGACCGGCGCGACGGCCGCCCCCCAGACCGCGCCCTGGTGATAGATGAAACCCGAGGCGGTGGCTCGTACCTCGGTCGGGAAGCGTTCCGACAGCCAGCCGGGGTTCAGTGCATCCTTGCCGCCGAAGAAACAAACGAACAGCAGGAAGAACCCGAGGAACAAGGTCCCGTCAGTCTGCGTGATATACAGCGGAACGATGAACAAGGCGATGATCGTGGGGATCATGAGCGCCCAACGCCGCCCGACGCGTTCGGACATGGCGCCCCAGAAGCTGCAGGCGGCGAACGTGAGGATGTTGCCCCAGAACACCGGAACCGACACCTGGGCCGGCGTCCAGCCCAGTTCTTTCGTCAAATAGGTGCCGAGCATGGCCCAGACCGCGTAGTAGGCGCAGAAGTTCGCGGCCATCCACATCACACCTGTCAGGGTGTTGAACAGATATTTGGGCTTGAAGATGGCGAACAGCGGCAGGGTGACCTGCTTTTGCGTCGCGTTCTGAATCTTCTTGTTTTCCGTCCAAACCTCGGGCTCTTTCACGTACATGCGGATCCAGACGCAAGCCAGGGCCGGCAGCACGCCCAGGATCAGCATTCCGCGCCACCCGTAGCCCTTATGCCACGCTTCCAACGGTGCGTACAGGAAGCCGTAGGCTAGGCCGGACAGTGCGAAGCCCAACCCCCACGACCCCTGCAAGACGCCGGACATCAGCCCGCGGGACCGTGCCGGCCAGGACTCCATCGCCAGCGCCGCGCCGGCCGGCCATTCCGCCCCCATGCCGATGCCCAGTATCGCCCGGATCACGAACAGGAAGGTGAAGCTCGGCGAGAAGCCCGCGAGGAAATTGCAGACGGAATACCAAAGAATGGAGATCATCAGAGGCGCTCGGCGCCCCATCCGATCGGCCAGCCAGCCCGATGCCGTCGCCCCACCCAGTCGCATGATCAGCGTGACCGAGAAGATCGCCGTCACGTCGATCAGCGGAACCCCGAACTCCTGCGCGATCGGCGCCATGATCAGAAGGAATACGGTGAAGTCGAAAGCGTCGAGCGTCCACCCCATCCAGGCGGCGCAATAGGCGTACCATTGGTCTTTGGTCGGCTCTTTCCACCACGGAACGTTTGCCGTGTTTCCGGCGTATCCAGACATTGATTTGCTCTCCCTGCTTCTAGCCTGCCTGCATCGGATGGGCTTATTTTTTGCCCACTCAGAACGTACCCTATCAGTGAGTTAGTGTCTGATGCAACCAGTCCGATTCGGAGCTCTCGATAGCGCAGACAGATTGCCGGCTTGGGTGGCGGACGTGAACCTGCCGATCATAGTCGTGCCGCTGGACCGCTCACACTAAGAGCGACGCGATCCTGCGGATCATCCAGCGTGATCCGCTGCCCATCTGATAGACGGGCAAATCGCCGTGGGGTCCATCGAAACCGGCGGCGCTTCCCCGAGAACGCTCGAAGCTGTCGATGTGCCCATGTAGCGTGAGCTTCGGGAAGCGTCCGAGCGCAAGATACACAGTTTTACTCGCGCTTTTTGCGGTCGCAGCCTATCGTTTTCGCAAGTGTCGATTCGCGGGAGCAGAGGACACCGGTCATGACCATGCGCGGCTTTCTCGCCTGTTATCTCGGCGCCGTGGCGTTTGTCGGTGCCACCGGCGCCAGCACTTATCATGAACTGCAGCGTCGGCAGGACGCAGTGAAGCTCGCAACTGCCACCCTGACAGCCCCCGTCATATCGGTGCCTGTCGTGGCAGCGATCCCGCCTGTGCCGGGTGCTGACGCACCAACGCTGCCCACGCCGGCGGCTGAACCAAAAATTGCCACTTCGCAACTGCCGAAGCTTCGCCCGCATGTCGTGGCGCAGGCCAAACCCCTGCCTCGGCTGCGGCCGCACGCCACCCCTGTGCATGAACCCTCTTGGCCTCCGCCTCCGCCGCCCGACATACGCTACGCCTATCCGGCCTATCCGGCCTATTCGGCGTATGGTGGTTACTATCCGAACTATTATCCGCGCTACGGCTACTACCGAACATTCTGATCTGCCCCGATCACGGATGGCCGGGCGGCACCGAGCCGCTCTTCGTAGAGTCCTGGCGCGCGGCATCTGCTGTCCGAGACGCACTTGCCGGGCAAAAGGATTGCCAGTGCACGCTGAGAGGCATGTTCATGAGTGCAATGGAACAGCGGGTATCTCTTGCATGGCGTTGCGCGAGTTGCGGCGTAAGCGTCTGGTGAGGACCGCCTTGCTTTGATGTCGGCGAGTGTGCGGAGGTTGCGACCTTAAGGCGCCCTGTAAGGTCGAGCTTAAGGCGATGTCGAATGGCACGGTAGAGATCATCACGGGACGGGAGCGTCGCCGTCGCTGGGGTTCGGAAGAGAAGCTGCGGATTGTCGCCGAGACGCATGAGCGTGGTGCGCGTGTGAGCGAAGTTGCGGCGCGGCATGATGTCTACCCAAGCCTGCTGCACTATTGGCGTCGTCAGGTACGTGAGGGCCGGCTCGGCGTGTTGTCGCCTGCGAGATTTGTGCCGGTCCGGTTGGCCGAACCGGCGCCGCTTGTCACCGATGCATCGCTCCCGATCGACGAGCGGCATGCCGCGGAGACGATCGAGATCGTGTTGCCGGACGGCTGTCGTCTGCGGGTTGGCAATGAGGTCGGTCTGGCGACATTGCGTCGTGTGTTGACGGCGCTGCGCGGATGATCGGGCCACGAAGTGGACCGATGCTGCATCAAGCGGTCAGCGCGCTCGCGCCGCCGCCCGGTGTGCGTGTGTGGCTGGCGGCCGGTGTGACCGACATGCGCAAGGGGTTCGACGGCCTTTCTGCGCTGGTGCAGCAGCGTCTCGGGCAGGACCCGTTCAGCGGACAACTGTTTGCGTTCCGCGGCCGTCGCGGTGATCTGATGAAGGTGTTGAGCTGGGACGGTCAAGGTCTGTGCCTGTACGCCAAGCGAATGGAGAGGGGGCGCTTCGTGTGGCCGCAGGCGAAGGACGGCGCGGTGTCGCTGACGGCGGCGCAACTGTCGATGCTGCTGGAAGGCATCGACTGGCGCATGCCGGTGCGGAGCTGGCGTCCGGAGATGGCGGGATAATGCGAGATAATGCTTGGCGCGACGCGAATCGATGACGGAAGATTCTGCCATGCTGACGCCGCTCGATCCCGCCGCTCTGCCGAACAACGTGATCGCGTTGCGCAGGTTGCTGCTGCATCGCGAGGACGAGCACGTGGCCGAGCTGACAGCCGCGCGCAACGGGCTGCAGGAGCAGGTGCTGCGCAACGAGCAGCTGAAGCTGCGCCTGGCACGTTTGCTGCGCGAACGGTTCGGGGCCTCCTCGGAGAGGTTGCGCAGCGAGATCGAACAGCTTGAACTGTTGCTTGGCGAGTCCGAGGAGCAGGTTGCGGAAGCAACGCCACCCGAGCCGGATGAGCCTGCCGCGGCGACGGAGACCGAAAGGCCGCGGCGCAAGCCGGCGCGCAGGCCGCTGCCCGAGACATTGCCACGCGATGTGGTGGAGCATGCCGCGCCGTGCGCGTGTCCGCGTTGCGGTGGGGTGCTGCGCCCACTGGGCGAAGACGTGACCGAGGTGCTGGACTACGTGCCGGGCGCGTTCCGCGTCACCCGGCATGTGCGGCCGAAGCTGTCGTGCCGAGGCTGCGAGGCGATCGCCCAGGCACCGGCGCCGAGTTTGCCGATTCATCGCGGCCTGGCTGGCCCTGGTCTGCTGGCGCATGTGCTGGTGGCAAAATACGCCGACCACCTGCCGCTGTATCGCCAGGCCGAGATCTATGCGCGCGCTGGGATCGATCTGGATCGTTCCACACTGGCCGACTGGGTGGGACAGACGACGCGGCTGATGCGCCCGCTGGTCGACGCGGTCGGCGTGCATGTCATGTCAGCGGAACGGGTGCACGCCGATGACACCACGGTGCCGGTGCTGGATCCCGGCCGCGGCAAGACCAAGACGGGACGGCTGTGGTGCTACGCGCGCGACGATCAGCCATTCGGCGGTCAGGCGGCACCGGCGGTGCTGTATTGCTACAGTCCGGATCGCAAGGGAGAACATCCACGCCAACACCTGGCTGGGTTCCGCGGCATCCTTCAGGCGGACGGCTATGCGGGCTATGCCGGCCTGTATGACCGCGGCGTGACCGAGGCGGCGTGCTGGGCGCATGCGCGGCGCAAGTTCTTTGATGTGCATGCATCGACGCAATCGTCGCTGGCGCTGGAGGCGTTGCAGCGCATTGCTGCCCTGTATGCGATCGAGGCAACGATCCGCGGCCAGCCGCCCGATGCCCGCCTGGCGGCTCGCACCGCACAGAGCGCATCATTGTTCACCGCTTTGCGGCAATGGCTGGAGAAAACCCAGGCACGCATCCCGGGCGAGAGCGACCTGGCCGGTGCCATCCGCTACACGCTGTCACGTTGGGATGCCCTGACGCTGGTGCTGCGCAACGGCCGGGCCTGCATCGACAACAATGCCGCGGAACGCTCGATGCGGCCAATGACGTTGGGGCGGAAGAACTGGCTGTTCGCCGGTTCGGATTCCGGTGGCCACTCGGCTGCCGCAGCCTATTCGCTGATCCAAACCGCCAAGCTCAACGGACTCGATCCCGAGGATTATCTGCGCCAGGTCCTTCAACGCATCGCCGATCATCCAGTCAGGCAGGTGCATGAACTGCTGCCGTGGAACTTGGTCGGAGTTCGGTCTCGGCTGGACCAGCGCAACGCTGCCTGAGCCACGGGGCTCACCGGACGCTTACGTTGCGGCGGCTGGAGCGCACATTGTTCACTCTCGACTCTGGATCGAGGATCCCGAATTGGGACGCTCTGCTACTGGAGCGAGTCGAGGAGAGCTTTCGCCGTCTTGAGATCAGTACTATTGAATCCTTCAACAAAGCGATCGTAGACGGGCTGCAAAGTGCGGCAAGCTTCGTCCGAACGCCGCCGATTACGCAAGAGGCGTGCGAGGCTGATGGCAGCGCGCAATTCCCAGGACAGCCCCTCCTGGTTGTGCGCCAGGGCCCGCGCACGTTCAAACTGACTTTCCACCGAAGTGACATCGCTCGGGTCGCACTTCAAAAGAATCTCGCCTTTGATGCGCAAAACTTCAGGCAGGCACCAAAGCGATTGTGACTCCTCGGCAAAACGTTGTGCTGCATCTATTTCGGCAATAGCCTGCTCGAGTTGGTCTGCGCACGCCAGTACCATCGCCCACTCTGCGAGAAAGAAAGCGTAGTACAAATGGTAGCCAATGGAACGCATGCGTTGCAGACCATCGCGCAACAACCGCTGGGCTGACATGAGACCACCTCGCGTCGCCATCAGGCTGCATTTTGCGCACAGACCGAAGGCGTAATACGGAATCAGCGAATGCTTGTCTGAATGATCTAAAAGCTCGTTGATGCAATCCTTCGCAGTCTCAAGATCGCCCACTTTTACCAGCAAGACACTGCTAGGCCAGGCCAACGCGATGCACAGCGAGACAGGATGGCTGATGTCGCGAGCTTGTTTGAGAGCCTCCTCCCGCGCCCGAATCGCCTTATCCACGAAACCGAGCGACCATAATGTCACCGCTTCGTAGCAGAGGTCTACGACCTTCGGATCCGCGTCATATCGGACCGAGTCGTCGCTCCGGACGGTCGTCGGGTACCAGGCTCGTGCGCGCTGGAGGCTGACGGCAGCATTGGTGAACTCGCCAAGGAAGTACCTGTGACTGGCCGAGCATCCGGTGAGCCGTCGCACTTGCCTCAGAGGTGCCGAACCCCTGAGCAACGACATCGTATTTGCCCGCCAGCGCCAGACACTCCCGCAACCTGGCCGCGCGAAGACTAAAGAGCCACAAACCAAAGATAGCAAGAAGCCGATGATTGAAATAGCTGAAGTCCGGAAGTTCTTCGGAGAGCGCCGCTGCTCTGGTCAGAGCCGCTTCGGCCTCTGATTTCATGCCCTTGATGCGAATGAGGGAAATGCCCAGTCCGCATTGCAGGAGCATCTCGTCGCGCGTACCAGCGTCAACGCCAAGCTGCGCGAGCGCCCTGGTGCACCAATCGCAACACTCGGACAATAGCGAGGTCGATAGCCAGAGGTCCACCGCTTTCGCTGCGAGCCTGACACCAAGCTGTGAAATCCCAGCGTCAGAAAACGTCCAACCGAGTGCAGCACGTATGTTGTCAATTTCCAACGTGAACCGGACTGAATTCTCACTGAGCGAATGCAGCCGAGTTTCAGAAACGGTTGAGCCGAGAAGATCGCAAAAAAATTCCGCATGGCGTTGCGCGATACGCTGGACCTCACCGCTTTCAGCAAGTTTCTCGAGCGCGTAACTGCGGATTGTCTCAAGCAGTCGCCACCGGCCGACGGATGCGGGATCCCACGTCACCAGCGACTTGGCGGTCAGATTTGAGATGCTGTCCGCGAGTGTTGGGAGGCTTTCAGGGTCCCCCATGACGGCTGCTGAGGCTTCGAGAGTGAAACCACCGGCAAAAACCGCCAACCGCCGCAGGAGCCGACGTTCTGCCTCGTCGAGCAAATCATGGCTCCAATCCAGCGTCGCTCGCAGGGTCCGGTGACGCGGCAGGGCGGTGCGGCGTCCCGCGGTCAGCAGCGCAAAGCGATCGCCGAGATTGGCGGCGACTTGTTCAATCCCCAACGCTGTGGCTCGGGTTGCAGCAAACTCGATCGCCAGCGGTATGCCATCGAGATGCCGGCAGATCGCGGCGATTTTCGCGGGATTCTCAGCCCGTGGCGGGAAGTCCCCGTTCAGCGCGTTTGCCCTCGTGATGAAGAGTTCCACGGCGCTGCGGGACAGGATGTGATCCGGTTCATCCTCGTCCGCGTCCGGCACGTCGAGCGGAGCCACTCGGTAGACGTACTCGCCACTAACGCGCAGGACCTCGCGGCTCGTTGCCAGAATTGTGACCGATGGGCAACGATGCGTGAAGGTCTCGATCAAGCTCGCCGCCGCGTCGATGACGTGTTCGCAATTGTCGAGGAGCAGGAGAAGGTTGCTATCGCCGATGGCTCGCGCCACGGTTTCGTCGGAAGTCACCCCGGCGCCGAGCTTGAGCCCGAGTACTCCGACTATAGTTGACGGCACGAGAGTAGGATCCGACAGCGACGCGAGTTCGATCAACCAGGCGCCGCCGGCGAAATCGCCGACGACACCGCGGGCGGCTTTCAAGGCGAGGCTCGTTTTGCCGATGCCGCCGGGCCCGGTCAGCGTCACGACGCGATAGGCCGACAGGAGGTCTCGCAGTCGCGCCACCGCCGCGGTTCGGCCAATAAGGCGCGTCACGGTCGCGGGAAAGTTGGTCACCGGGGATGCGCCGTCGAGCCGCACCGGCCGACGACCAATTGGCGCCGTCACCGCGTCCTGACGCCGAACGGTCCAGTCGCCGAGCAGGCGATAGCCGCGCCCTGACTCGGTCTTCAGCAAATTCCGACTCGGACCCAGCGCCTTGCGTATCGCGGTTGCGTGCACATGAAGCGTGTTTTCCGTGACAATCGCGCCCGGCCAGATACGGTTCATCAACTCGTCTTTGGTGACAAGTTCGCCAGCTGATTGGGCGAGAACTTCAATGACCTCGAAGGCGCGCCCACCCACCGGCACCAGAGTTCCAAGAACGCGGAGTTCGCGGCGAGCAAGGTCGATTTCGCACTCGCCTGAGGCGTAAACCAGCCGAAGCCTCTCGTCAGGCATGTCCGTGGTCCCGCCAGGTGATTTCTTGCCAGTCGCTCAGAAGTCACTCGATGACATTATGAGTGTAACGCATCGACGACGCCACACATGGTCCACTGCTTCCCTCCCACGTCTTCGCTGAAGCGGTCGTGGACCGGCGCCCGTACCCTGGCTCCACGCTATCCAATTCTTGGGAACCATACGTCCCTTACCGTTCGTAACAACAAATCGATGTCACGGAAGGCTGGCTTCAGGTCGGGAACCGACCTCACCTGCCCACCCCAGACCAGATCTCGGCAAAAGTCCGGCGTCAGACGATTGGTGCCGTCCTCGCCGACATCTGCCGCGATCTCGGCATCCCGCCGAGCCACCCGCTGTGGGAAGAATTGCACCGCGCCGTCAACGAATACGGCGGCGATGCCTGCCGGCTGTATCTGGGCTGGCTCGAACAGGCCTTCCCGATCGCCCACATCCTCGCCCGCTCCAAGCCCAAACCCGACGCCCCGCCCGACCCCGCCGGCACAGGCCCGCCCCTGGCCATCCCCGCCTAGTCACATAATCCCACCAAGGGCGCCAGTCCGGCACCGTTTGTATATACGACAGAATATACATCAGTTCACCGGCCGCGCCCCCCTGGACACGCACCCATCGTTCTCGCCAAGCTCCTGCCACACAGGAGGAGCGTCCCCAATGATCATCGATTGCCAGGTCCACGCCTATGAGGCGAACACGCCGAAGCGCCCGTGGCACAGCGTGCCCAACTGGCCCGACCACGTCACAGGCGACGAGATGGTTGCAGCGATGGACAAAGTCGGCGTCGACGGCGCGATCTTCATCTCCGCGTTCGGCCTGTACCAGTTCGACGCCAGCTACGCCGTGGAAGTGCAGCAGGCGCATCCCGACCGCTTCGCCATCGTCAAGCCGGTCAACCCGGACGACCCAGCGGTGGCTGATGTCATCTCCGACTGGAAGAAGACGCCAGGCGCGGTGGGCGTCCGCATCATGCTGCCGAAGGAAGCGGGACGCGCGGCGGACGATCCCGGCCTCGACCGGATCCTGCGCGCGGCGGTGCGCTACGATCTGCCGGTCAACATCCTGTTCTGGGGCAACCTGGACGTTGGCACGGCGCTGATCGATCGGCATCCCGACACGCGCTTCATCATCGACCATCTGGGCATCATGCAGCCGCGCGTGCCGCCCGCGCCGCCGCGGCCCTGGGCCGATCTGCCGAAGGTGCTGGAACTCGCCAAGCGCCCCAACGCGGTGATCAAGGTCAGCGGCGCCTGCACGCTGTCGCTGCAACCGTATCCGTTCCCGGACATCTGGGACCCGTTGGCGCGCGTGTTCGACGCCTGGGGTCTCGAGCGCTGCCTATGGGGCACCGACTGGACGCGCGCCTTCGCCGTCGTCAACTACGAGCAGGCCGTCGAGCCATTCCGCCTCACGGACCGCCTAAGCGACACCGAGCGGGCCACACTGATGGGTGGTGCCTGCGCCAAGGCCTACGGTTGGTCGCCGCAAAAAACCTGACATCATTCCCCCTCCCCTTGCGGGAGGGGGTAGGGGGAGGGGGCCCTTCAGCCCCATCTCGCCCAAAAGCGGCATCGCGACCAACGGCGCCCGACGACCCGGCCTTTACCAAATATTTCCAACCCCCGGCGGACAATGCGCGCTGTGTCCCTCCGACATTGCGAGGCGAGCAATGCCTGATTTCAGCGATGGCGATCTTGCCGTCAGAACGCAGTTCATGCGGATCACCCCGGCGACCGGGGAGGTTCTGCGCGTATTCTGGCAAGTCGTCGAACCTGCGCTGCCAGCCATCCTCGAGGCTTTCTACCAGCACGTCACCTCGGAACCGCATCTGCGGTCTTTGATCGGCGAAAAGATTCCGAATCTCAAGCGGGCTCAGACCAAGCATTGGCAGCGCTTGTTCGCGGGCAGGTTCGATGCCGACTATTACCAGGGTGTACACGCGATCGGCCTGATGCATCACCGCATCGGTCTCGAATCGCGCTGGTACATCGGCGGCTACGCCTATGTGCTCGAGCGCTTGAGCGATCTCGCCGTCCGCGCGCATAGATTCTCGCCAGGCAAACTGCAGGCCGTGCTCGCCGCGGTGAACGCCGCCATCATGCTGGATATGGACATCGCGATCTCGGTCTATCAGGAGGCCCTGCTGATCGAGCGCGAGCAGCGTGGCCGCAAGGTCGACGCGCTCCTGCGGACATTCGAGGATCAGACGGCTACACTCGTCGGCAGGGTCGCCGCGGCGGCGTCCGAGCTCCGTACAACCGCCGAAACGCTATCAGGCACGACCGACGCAACAACCCAGCAGGTGACCAACGTTGCCGCGGCGGTGGAGCAGGCGAGCGTGAACGTGCAAACGGTGGCGGCCGCCGCCGAGGAACTGCACAGCTCGATCGCCGAAATCGCCCGGCAGGTCGCCCAATCTTCCACGATTGCCGGCAAGGCAGTGGACGACGCCCATCGCACGGACGCCATCGTGAAGACCTTGGCGAGTGGTGCGCAACGCATCGGTGATGTGGTTGATCTGATCAACAGCATCGCCGGCCAGACGAACCTACTGGCGCTCAATGCGACGATCGAGGCGGCGCGGGCCGGCGACGCCGGCAAGGGCTTTGCCGTGGTCGCTTCCGAGGTGAAGAGCCTGGCCAATCAGACAGCCAAGGCAACCGAGGACATCAGCAAGCAGATCACAGAAATTCAGACCGCGACAAGTGAGGCGGTGCAGGCCATCGAATCAATCGCGCACACAATCGAGGAACTCAGTGCGATCGCCGCATCGATTGCCGCGGCAGTCGAGGAACAAGGCAGCGCGACACAGGAGATCGCGCGCAACGTGCAGGAAGCCGCGACCGGCACGCAGCACGTCAGCGCCAACATCGCCGGCGTGAGCGATGGGGCGAAGGAAACCGGCGCCGCCGCAGGTCGCGTGCTTAACGCTGCCAGCGGCTTGTCGTCTCAGGCAGAACAGTTGCGCGGCGATGTCCGCGTATTCATCGCGGGTGTGAAAGCTGCCTGAAGCAATTCGAGTGCATTGAGGCAAACCAGAACCGATGGGTTTCGCCACGCTCAACCGCATCCTACGGCGCTGCGTCATTCGTAGGATGGGTTGAGCCGCAGGCAAAACCCATCAGCTTCCAGTCATGTAAAAAACGCTCCAACCCTGTCGATTTGGCAGTGACCTCGCGAGATCAAGCAGGAATTCGGTGTGCGGTGCTGTTTCGTTGATTTCCTGCAATGCCGCCATCGCGTCCGCCGTCGCTATCACGCAGGGCATGCCGATCACCGCTGCAATGACGAAGCGATGCAACGACTGCGGAGCGTGCTCGCGTGACGAACCACAACCGAAGTTGCGGTTCACGAACAGCAGCTTGCCGCCGGCGAAGCGGGTCTGGTCCAGCGGATGCGGATGGCCCGCGTTGCTAGCCGCGATGCGCGCGTCCTCGAATGACGATCGACGAGGACTAAGAGTCCGTCCGAAGACTTCATGAAGGATTGCAGAGCTTTCTCAGCATGAGGCGGATGGAAGCGAGGCGGAGGAAGGCGAGCGCATTGTGGTTGCGGTTCTCCCAATCCTTGGCAAGCCGGCGACAGCGACCGAGCCAGCCAATGGTCCGCTCAACAATCCAGCGCAGGGGTTCGACGACGAAGCCCTTGGCATGATCGGACCGTCTGACAATTTCGATCACCAGGTCTGGCAAGGCGTTGGCGACACCATGCTGGAAGATCGGCCCCGCGTAAGCGCTGTCGGCGAACAACTTGCGGAGGAATGGGAACTGCCCGAACAAGGTGGACAGCAGCAGGATGCCACCGTCGCGGTCCTGAACGTCGGCGGCGGTCACCAGCGCGTGCAACACCAGGCCGAGTGTATCAACCAGGACATGGCGCTTTTTGCCCTTGATCAGCTTGCCGGCATCAAAGCCATGCGCGTCGGTCCGAAGCCCCCTTTTTCCGCGCTTTTCACGCTCTGGCTGTCCAGGATGCAGACAGTCGGGCTGGCCTCACGTTCAGCATGCTCCCGGCATTTCACGTAGAGCGCATGATGCATCTTCTCCAGCGTGCCGTCCCAGCCCCACTGACAGAAATAGCCGTTCACCGTGCTGCGCGGCGGTAGGTCCTTCGGGATATAGCGCCACTGGCAGCCGGTGCTCAGCACGTACATCACCCCGTTGACCACTTCGCGCATGTTGACGGTGCGTTTGCCGCCGCCAGGCTTGGCCGGCGGTATCGATGGCTCGATATGCTGCCACTCCGCATCGGTGAGATCGCTGGGATAGCGCAGCTGGTCACGGTCGTAGCGGTGGCGGTTCTTGATCGTCCACATCGGGCACCTTTCGCGAATCGGCGACTCGCATCGAATCACAACCAATTCACTGGGATCAACCGCTCATCGCCTCAGCCGCCAACCGACTCAAATGACTCTCGAAGTCTCCGGACGGACACTAAGGGCGCGGGGGTTCGCTATAGTTGGGGTGCGTTTAGCTTGTTCACGCGCCCTCACCCGCAAGCGGGCGTGGTGTTATACCACTACTCACTGACGGTGACCGGTTCGCTTTAACCGTCATGGCCGGCCTCGAGCCGGCCATCTGCCCCAACGGCATATAAATGCGGGTATGAACTGATGGCGGGGTCAAGATGCTATGGGGGTGGACGGTCGCAGCAGCATGTATCCTTGCGGTTGTCCAAACCTCATAAGGAACGATGCGATGCCAAAGCAATCGACTGCGACCGCCTTTGATCACGATAGCACGCTAGTGCTGGCCCTGGAATTGAGTGGCAAGGGCTGGGAAGTTGGAGCGGTGGTGCCTGGTGTGACGCGCCGGCCGCGTCGCAGTCTGGCGGCGCGCGACATGGCGGGGTTGCTGCAGCAGATTGAGCGATGGAAGGCGGAAGCCGGGCGGGCTGGCCGAACCGTGCGCCGGATCGTGCTGACCTACGAAGCAGGCCGTGACGGGTTCTGGATCGCGCGATACCTGCGGGCGCACGACATCGAGGTGCAGATCATGCACCCTGCCAGTATCCCGGTGGAGCGACGGGGGCGGCGCGCCAAGACCGACCGGATTGACCTCGACATGCTGCTGCGGACGCTGCTGGCCTGGTTGCGGGGTGAGCCACGCGTGTGCTCGATGGTGCGCATCCCGAGCGAAACCGAGGAGGACATGCGCCGCCCGGAGCGGGAACGCGAGCGGCTGGTGAGCGAGCGGATCGCATTGGAGAACCGCATTGAGAACCTGTTGTGCCTGCAAGGGATCACCGGCTTCAAGCCACGTCTGAAGAAGGCCGCGGAACAGCTCGATGAATTGCGCAGCTTCGCCGGCGCTCCACTGCCGCCACGGCTGCTGGAAGAGCTGAAGCGGCTGATGACGCGTCATCGCCTGTTGAGTGAGCAACTCAGGGACATAGAGACGGCCCGCGAACAGACGGCGATGGCGGTGGAACCGGACCACGCGGTGGAGCAGATCCAGATGCTGGCACGCCTGGTGGGGCTTGGCCTTGCGACAGCGACGGGGCTGACGCGGGAGGTGTTCTGCCGCTCGTTCGCCGATCGCCGCGCGATTGCCGGATTTGTCGGGCTCACCGGCACACCGTTCAACAGCGGCGGCAGTGAACGCGAGCAGGGGATCAGTAAGAACGGCAATCCACGGGTGCGCCGTATCCTGTTGCAGTTGGCGTGGCGCTGGCTGCGCTTTCAGCCGGACAGCGCATTGAGTTGCTGGTTCGTCGAGCGCACCGGCGGCGCCAAGGGACGCATCCGCAAGATCATGGTGGTTGCACTCGCCCGCAAGCTGCTGGTGGCGCTGTGGCGCTACGTCGAGTGCGGCGAAGTGCCGCCCGGTGCGCGCCTCGTGGCCGCATGAGGGCCGACGGTGACAGCCATGGATGTGGACAGGCAGAAGATTGAACCCAGACCGAGCAGCAGGCAGACGGTGATCGGCACCTGACACCTGACAACCATCTGGGTGGGCGGTGCACCGTGCCGGGCTATGGCTGCAACATGCCGCCGTCAAGATTGGTCCCGCCCTCCAGACCCCTCCGGCCCCGCGAATGGGGCAACATGGTACGGAACAACGAGTTCCACCGGATACGAGCTTGCAGGCCGACAGGTCTGACCCAAGGGGTCGCCCAGGATGGTGAACGCAGCGACGAATGTGCAAACATTCAGATCAGGAAAGGAAACGCCATCACACATATGCCGCTTGACAAGAAAGCCCCCATACGAGCCCGGCCATGGCGCCAGAGCGACAAATCAGCCATGGTCAGTGGGCTTTGGCATTAGCCGTGGCGCACAGATGTGTCGATGCGGGCGATCAGCGAGGGGGACAGTGGGCCGGCCTGGGCGGCTGCAACGCACCCCGCCAGCTCGGCGCGGTTCTTCACGCCAAGCACCAGAGTATCGATGTCCAGCGACAGTGCATAACGGTGCGCGATGACCGCGGGATTCTCGCCGAGGCCGGCGCATAACGTGCGGAAGCCCGAAGCGCGTGCATAATCGCGCATCTCCGGATGATCGTCCGGCAGCGGGCGATCGATCGCGGCGGTCAGGGCACCGGCTTGCACGGCCCGGATCCCCATCACCCCAACGCCGTTCGCGTGGGCGGCGGCCATGACGCTGCGCGGCTTGGCGGACCCCTGGAAGAACTTCAGGCCGCCCGGTGAGTCCAGCAGGTTGGCAATGCACTGCACAGCCGCAGGGGCAGGCCGTTCGCCCAGCACCCGGATGATCGTGTCGGGATGGCCGATACCGGTCAGTCCCCAGGCGCCTATAAGCCCTTCGCCAACCAGCTTCTCGAAGACGGGTCGGACTTGGCTGACGAACAACTCGTAGGAGGTCAGCCGGAGGGCGACGTCCGGGTTGCCCCACATCGGACTGGATGTCGGTGCCAAATTGCAGTGCAGGAAGAACAGATCCAGCCGGCCGAGCCGCAGGCGGCGCAGGCTGTCCTCAATCGAACGGCGCAGGTTGCCCTCCACCTGTTCAGCCGGCGGGTTCCCAAGATTGCATTTGCTCGTGATGCGCACACCGGGCGGCAATTTGCCGTCGAAGGCTTCTCCCACGACTTCCTCGGCCGTGCCGTCGCCGTAGCGCGGCGCCAGGTCCAGCAGGGTAATGCCGGCGTCCACCGCGGCGCGTGCAGTGGCCACGCACTCGTCGAAGGTGGTGGGTCCCCACAACATGCCCAGCCCGCCGCCACCCAGGGTAAGTGTGGAAACCTGCCCCAGCAGTCCAAATGGTTGTTGCTGCATGCGCTCTCCCTCGCGACGGTTGTATCATGGCCCGTGTGCGTTGACAGCGGGGTTTCAATAGCTATAACGCGCGCTCTCCGGCCGCTGGGAGGTTCCTGGCGGCCCGCGTGGTTTTGGGAAATCGTGTGATGTTCGCAGTGATCCGCACCGGCGGGAAGCAGTACCGCGTGACGCCGAACGCGTTGCTGAAGGTTGAGAAACTGGACGCGGAACCAGGTTCGACGTTCACCTTCACCGACGTTCTGGCGCTGGGCACTGACGAAGGCGTGACCCTGGGGGCCCCGACGGTGGCTGGTGCCTCGGTCTCCGCGACGGTCATCGCGCAGGATCGGCTGGACAAGGTCATCATCTTCAAGAAGCGCCGCCGGCAGAACAGCCGCCGCCGGAATGGCCATCGGCAGCACGTGACGGTGCTGCGCGTGTCCGGCTTCGAGAAGGACGGCCAAACTCTGGTGGCCGCCGCCTCCGAACCGTCGGGAACTATGCTGGAAGCGGCGGAAAGCAACGGCGTCGTCTACGGCGAGACGCCGGCGGTCATGCCCGATCATCATCATGCGGCGCCGTCCGCCGCCGCGCCTGCGCCGGCCGAGCACCACCCCCATCACCCGCCGATGGACGTCACCGAGCCCGACAATCCGGCAGGCCTGGAGGCAGCCGAAGGCGAGGCCATCGTCGAAGGCGACACGCCCGAGAACCTGGCCGCACCCGACGCCGAGCGGAAGGAGTAAGCACGCATGGCACACAAGAAAGCAGGCGGCTCTTCGCGCAACGGCCGCGATACGGCAGGCCGGCGGCTGGGCATCAAGAAGTTCGGTGGCGAGGCCGTGCTGGCCGGCAATATCATCGTTCGCCAGCGCGGCACGAAGTGGAAGCCGGGGCACAATGTTGGCCTCGGCAAGGACCACACGATTTTCGCGCTGATCAACGGCAAGGTGGAGTTCAAGCGCCGGTCGGATGACCGCGTGCACGTCTCTGTCGCACCGTTGCCGGCTGCCGCCGAGTAAGGCGCCGGAACCCGTTTGCGTTTGATGCGGGGTCGGCGCAAGCCGGCCCCGTTTCTATATGATTGCGGGCGAAGCCCGCTCTTCAACCGTCATGGCCGGGCCTGACCCGGCCATCTCCCGGAGCGTCTGATGAAGTTTCTCGACGAGGCAAAGATCCATCTGCGCTCCGGTGACGGCGGCAACGGCGTCGTCGCGTTCCGGCGGGAGAAATACATCGAGTTTGGCGGGCCAGACGGGGGTAATGGCGGCAAGGGCGGCGACGTCGTGTTCGAGGCGGTCAATAACCTGAACACGCTGATCGACTTTCGCTACAGCCAGCATTTCCGCGCCAAGAAGGGGGGCAATGGCGCCGGTTCCGACTGCACAGGTGCGAACGCGCCGGATGTGGTGATCAAGCTACCTGTCGGCACGCAAATCCTCGCCGAAGATCGCGAGACGCTGCTGGCGGATCTGGATGCCCCGGGCAAGCGGGTGGTGTTGTTGCGCGGCGGGGACGGAGGATTTGGCAACACACACTACAAGTCTTCGACCAACCGGGCGCCTCGGCGGGCTGACAAGGGTTGGCCCGGCGAGGAACGCTCCATATGGCTGCGTCTGAAGCTGATCGCCGATGTGGGGCTGGTCGGACTGCCGAATGCCGGGAAGTCCACGTTCCTGGCCGCTGTTTCCGCCGCACGGCCCAAGATTGCCGATTATCCCTTCACCACGTTGCACCCGCAGTTGGGCGTTGTGCGGCTATCAGTGACGGAAGAGTTCGTTTTGGCCGACATACCGGGGTTGATCGAGGGCGCATCCGAAGGCGTGGGGCTTGGCACACGGTTCCTCGGGCATGTCGAACGTTGTGCGGTGCTGCTGCATCTGGTCGATGGCGCGGCGGGCGACGTGGTACGTGCGTGGCGGACGGTGCGCGAGGAACTAGCAGCGTATGGCGGCGGCCTTGCGGACAAGCCGGAGCTGATCGGCTTGAACAAGGTAGATGCGATGACACCGCGCCAGGCGACCGCGCGAAAGGCTGCGCTGGCGAAGGCGTCTGGCCGTAAGGTGATGCTGCTGTCCGGGGTGACCGGACAGGGCGTGCCCGAAGTGCTTCGGGAGCTGCATAAAATGATTGGGCAGGAGCGGGCGGACAGGGCCGGTGGCCAGCACCAGCACCTCCCCTCCCCTTGCGGGGAGGGGGTTGGGGGGAGGGGGCGGCGGCCACAAATCCAGGCCCCCTCCCCCCAACCCCCTCCCGCAAGGGGAGGGGGAGTCGTCGGATGACCCCCTCGCTTTCCTACGCGCAACGGCTGGTGGTGAAGATCGGCAGCGCGCTGGTGGTGGATCAGGACGAAGCGATGCCGCGGGCGGACTGGCTTGAGGGTATCGCCGCTGATATCGCCTCCCTGCGCGCACGTGGCACCGACGTGATCGTCGTCTCCTCGGGCGCCATAGCGTTGGCGCGCCGGTCGCTTGGCCTGCAACAGAGGCGTCTGCGCCTCGAAGAGCAGCAGGCCGCTGCCGCTGTCGGGCAGATCCGCCTGGCCCAGGCGTGGAGCGAGGCTCTCTCAGCCAAGGGGCTTACAGCCGCACAGCTTCTGCTGACGCTGGACGATACCGAAGATCGCCGCCGCTATCTGAATGCGCGTGCCACCCTGACCACTTTGTTGGGTCTGAACTGTGTCCCGGTGATCAACGAGAACGACACCGTGGCGACGGCGGAAATCCGGTTTGGCGACAACGATCGTCTGGCAGCGCGTGTGGCAGAGATGATGCAGGCCGATCAGCTTGTGCTGCTCTCTGACATCGACGGTTTGTACACGGCTGATCCGCGTCGTGATACCTCAGCGGTCCACGTGCCCATCGTATCCTCGCTGACGCCGGAGATCGAGGCGATGGGCGGCGAGCCTCCGCCCGGCTATTCGTCCGGCGGCATGCGCACCAAGCTGACGGCAGCGCGCATCGCGACCCAGGCCGGTTGTGCAATGGCGATTGCGTACGGCCGAGTGGATCGGCCACTGTCCGCGTTGGAGACAGGCGCGCGTTGCACCTGGTTCCTGGCAGCGCCCGAGGGCCGTTCGGCCCGCAAGCGATGGATCGCCGGATCCCTGGCGCCGCTCGGAACATTGGTAGTTGATGCAGGGGCGGCACGCGCACTCGCTGCCGGTCGCTCGCTGCTGCCAGCCGGCGTGCGCACCGTGGAAGGCACCTTCGAGCGCGGCGATCCGGTGGTGGTGCGCAGCCTGGACGGCAAGGCGCTGGCTCGCGGGCTGTCAGCCTATGCCAGCAGCGATGCCGAGCGCATCGCCGGCCACCGATCGGACGAGATCGAGGCGATCCTTGGCTGGCGTGGTCGCGACGAAATCGTCCATCGGGACGACCTGGTCTTACTGTAGCTGCAACAGCGTGCGCAGGCGCGGGATAAAGCGGGCGATGCGGGTGTCGGTCACAACGGATTGTTCCTCCACCTCAAAGTAGATCTTGTCGGGATAGGGATAGGTGGTCGGCGTGGCCAGGTCGGGCCTGCCGCGTCTGATCTTCGCCAGCCAATCATCGCGCGACTTCGTGAAATAGTGATTGATCGCCATCACGTCGTGGCACTCAAGCGGCTGTTCGGCGTTAGATACACCGTGTCGCCACGAGTGTTGCAGGTGGGGCCCCTGACATTGATGATGTGCGGCGTGGAACCGGCTGTCGTCACTGACTGTCCGCGCACCAGTGACTTGACATGAAGGTTCGCCGGAAGGCTCTCGGGAAGGCGTCTCGTGTAATTCTCGATCACCAGTCCTGCTGGCCGGTGGACATGGCCAGATGAGCCGAACACCAGCCATTGCAATAGAATCGCAGAGTAATTCGAGTAAATGCGCCGCATCAGCACTTCTCGGATCGAGCCGCATGCTGCGGGCACAATGAATTCGTCCACGTCGATGATCGCGGCCCAGTCGTAGCGCGCGGCGTGATGGGCACAGAAGTCTTGATAGGCCGGTATTTGTGCGGCAGGACCCGGCCAATCGATGATGGTCACGTTGCGGGCGAAACTGGAACGCCGGATCAGGTCCGCGCTGCCATCGGTGCTGCCGTTGTCATACAACACGAACAGGTCGACACCCATCATCTTGTGGAACGCGAGCCACTCCAGGATGTACTGGGCTTCGTCCTTGAAAATGGCGCAAATGGCGATCTTATCCATTGTCAGTGCCCGGAATCGTTGAAGGCTGATGCGTGGAGCCTGTCATTGCGAGGAGCGCAGCAGCACTACGGCCGCAACAGTGCCCGCAAGCGCGGGATGAAGCGGAGCGCGCTGGCATCTTCTATCGTTGACTGATTGGCAACGTCTGCAAATATGCGATCCTCATAGGGTTCCAGCGAATCACCGCGACCACGGCGCCGCTTCAACTCCCAGTCCTCGCGCGACTTGGTGAAGTAGTGGTGCACAATCATGACCTCATGGCATTCCACTCGCTGAATGGCATAAGGTAGCACCTCTTCACCTCGTGCGTTGCAGGCAGGGCCGCTGCATTCGGCAGCATGGGGCGTATAGTCGATGCCGCGCATTTGGCCTGGCCGCACCAGCGCCTTGATATGGCGGCTGGTCGAAAAGGTTTCCGGCAGGCGCCATGTGTAATTTCCGAGGACCAGTCCAGGCGGGCGCCGGTCGTGGCTCGACGGACCGAACACCAACCATTGGAGCAGAACCTGTGCGAATGGCTGATAAAGTTTGCGCATGAGGATTTCGCGGATCGAGCTGCCAGCCAGAGGCACGATGAACTCATCGATATCGATGAAGCCGGCCCAGGTGAAATCGGGCGCGTAATGGACCCGGAAATGGTTGTACGCCGAGAGTTGTCCAGGCCGCTCGGCCCAGTCGGTCAGTGTCACGTTCCGCGCGAAATCGGACCGGCGGATCAAATCGCTGCCGCCATCGCTGCTGCCATTATCATAAAGGAAGAACAGATCGACGCCAATCATCTTATGGAACGCCAGCCATTCCAGCAGATCGCGCGCCTCGTCCTTGAAAATCGCGCAGATTGCGATCTTGTCCATACATCTTCCTCCTTGACACCCACCATTTTCTGGGGGAAGCGCAGACGTCCCGTGAGCTCAGCGAATTTCCAGTATGGCGTCTGATTTTGACAGGTCCACAGCCAGGTCCTTTGCCGAACTTGGCGAGGCTTTGAAAGGCTTCTTCGATCCAGATTGGTATCTGTCGCGTTATCCCGATATTGCCGAACTGGGCGCGGACCCGCTGCTGCACTTCGTGAGCTTCGGTGCGGCCGAGGGGCGAGATCCAAATCGATTCTTCGATACCGCCTGGTACATCGCGCATCATCCCGACGTTGCAAGCTCCGGCCAGCATCCGCTGCTGCACTATCTGGAAGTGGGCGCGGCGGAACTGCGCAATCCGCATCCGCGGTTCGATGCTGCCTATTATGTGGATCAGCATCCCGAAGCAGCCGGCAATCCTCTCCTGTATCATATGCTGTTCGGCCTCTCGCGTGGCTGGCTGACGGAAAAGCCGATCGCGATCCAGGATTACCTGCCAGGCGGCGCGATGCCACCGGTCGCTCCGGCGGGGCTTGTGGTCGATGTGATCATCCCTGTGTACCGCGGGCTGCAGCAGACCCAGCGATGTATCCAATCGGTGTTGGTTGATCCCGAGCGTCCAGCCGGACGTATCATCGTGGTGGATGATCGCTCGCCTGAGCCGCAGTTGTCCGCGTGGCTTGATACGTTGGCTGCCGAAGGCCGCATCGACCTGATGCGTAACCGGCGAAACCAGGGTTTTGTCGCCTCGGTCAATATCGGTATCAAGGCCGCCCGCGGACATGACGTCGTTCTGCTGAACAGCGATACCGAGGTGGCCACGGGTTGGCTGGCACGGCTTTCCGGTCACGCCTATGCAAAGCCGCGCATCGCGTCCGTATCGCCATTCTCCAACCGGGCGACCATCTGTGGCTACCCGCGTAGCGAGGGCAGTCCGTTGGTGTTCGGGCTAGGTGTTGCGGAGATCGATACTGCGTGCCGAGCGGCGAATGGTGGACGCAGCGTCGAGCTGCCCACGGCGGTCGGGTTCTGCATGTACATCCGGCGTGCCGCATTGGCCGATATTGGCTTGTTCGATGTGCAGGCGTTCGGCAAAGGCTATGGTGAGGAGAATGACTTTTGCCTGCGGGCCAGTGCGCGAGGCTGGCGCCACATACTTGCCTGCGACACATTCGTTTACCATGAAGGCTCGGTGAGCTTCGGCGCCGGTGCATCAGCGGCCGCGCGGCAGGGTATGGCGAAGCTGCGCGAGCGCTATCCGCATTATGAGAGGCTGGTAGCCCAGCATGTGAAGCTGGACATCGTGGGACCATTCCGTTTCGCGGTAACACTGGAATTGTTCCGCCACAGCAATCTGCCCACCGTCCTGATGATAACGCACGATCTGGGCGGCGGTGTGCGGCGGCACATCACCGAGCTTGTCAGGCGCCTGACTGGACGGGCTAATTGCCTGCTGCTGGAATCCACCGCGCGAGGCACTGCCTTGTCCGTGCCGGCGCTTCCTGGACACCCTGAACTGACGTTGCCCGAGGAGCGACTGTCCGACCTCGTGCTGGTACTGCGATCCGCCCATCTAGGTACGAGTGCATATACATCACCTGATGAGCGTCGATGTGGACGTGCGCGCGCTGGTGCATCGGCTGAATGTGCCGTTCGACGTGACTCTGCATGACTATTTTGCCATCTGCCCCCAGGTGAATTTGCTGCCCTGGTTGCAGGACGCATATTGCGGCGAGCCGGACATCGCCCATTGCAACGCGTGCATTGCGGACAAATCGAGCCATGCCGCCCGCGACATCGTATCGTGGCGGCGCGGCAATGCCTGGCAGTTCCTGGAGGCTGAACGGGTCATCTGTCCGAGTGAGGATGTTCGCAAGCGGCTCGCGCGTTATGGCTTGGATGGAAGGGCATTGGTGGTACCGCATGAGCCGGTTGCCGCCGGGCCATGGCCGATGGTGCCGCCCACGATCAGCAAAGGCGAGGTGTTGCGTGTGGCGGTGCTTGGAGTTCTGGCCAACCAGAAGGGGGCGCCAACGGTTCTGAGCGTCGCCGCGGCGGCCGATCCAGGCGCGATTTCCATCCACGTCATCGGTTATGCTGAACAGGGCGTGCGTGAGGCGCTGCCGAAGACGATCGCAGTGACGGGCGAATACAAGGAAGCGGACCTGCCGGCGCTGCTCGCCGCAACGAAGCCGCACGTCATGTGGTTTCCCGCACAGTGGCCGGAGACCTATAGCTACACACTCAGTGCGGCGATCAATGCGGGCTTGCCAATTCTTGCCACGCGCATCGGAGCGTTTCCCGAGCGTCTGGAGGGCCGCCCGCTGACGTGGCTGGTAGACCCGGAGGTTTCGCCAGATGAATGGCTTGAAGCATTCGCGAAGGTACGGCGTGAGCTGTCGCGTCAGCGCAAGGTTGTTGTCGCACCACTCCGAGAGACGATCGCTGATTTCTATGCCGATCAGTATTTGCAGCCGACAGCACCACGTGCGCCGGTTGGGCTGATCGACTTGCGTCGGAGTGGACGGCTCAGCGTCGTGGTCATCCCGGAGTGTTACGACAACGGCACACCAACGCCTTGCGCCTATATCCGGCTGCTGCAGCCGCTCGATCATCCTGCCATCGGCCATGACTTCGATATCGTGCTGGCGGATGCCGACGAGGCGTTGCACTATCGTGCCGATATTTTCGTGACGCAGCGCTACGCGGTTCCCGATCTGGAAGCGGCCGACAAGCTGATCCGGCATTCCCGACAGCATGATATCCCGTTGCTGTATGATCTGGACGACGACTTGCTGCATATCCCTCGCGATCATCCGGATGCAAAGGACCTGCGGCCGAAGACGCGGCTGATCTCGCGGCTTGTGCGCGGCGCGAGCGCAGTCTGGGCATCGACGCCGGCGCTCGCTGAGACGCTTGCCGAACTGCGAGATGATGTTCGCGTGGTGGCGAACGGATTGGATGAGCGCTTGTGGTGCGCATATCCGCCGCCACTCCCGCCGCGACAGGGCCCGTTGCGTGTTCTGTTCATGGGCACTGCGACGCACGACGCTGACTTCGCAATTGTCGAGCCCACGCTGGCGCGCGTGAAAGCGGTGTTCGCTGAGCATGTTTCGATCGATCTGGTCGGCGTGAGCAGCCGCCACGATCTGCCGTTCTGGGTGAACCGAGCCACGATGTCGGTGCACGCTGCGCAATCATACCCCGGCTTCGTGAACTGGTTCACGCAGCAGCACTTCGATATCGGCATTGCGCCGCTGGCTGACACGCCATTCAATCGCTGCAAATCGCCGATCAAGACACTGGACTATGCCGCTATCGGCTTGCCTGTGCTGGCATCCGATCGTGCAGCCTATCGCGGCAGCGTGGCGGACGGCGTCGGTGGCATGCTGCTGCCCGATAGCGTGGACGCGTGGTTTGCTGCATTGATGCGGCTGCTGCGCGACACGGCCTTGCGGCGGCGACTGGGCGATGCGGCACGAGCGGCACTCTCGACCGGAATATTGGCTGCGCAGGCCAAGCAGCGGCGCGCTGCCTGGTTGCAGCTCGCGGCAAGGACGACCGCTCGGCGGGAAGTGATTGCAGCCGGTTGAACCGGCCCGTTCACAATACGGTTGCTCACCGGAACCATGGACGAATGCACGTGTTTTGCAATGTGAGTATTCGTCGTCGCGCCTGATAGCGGCGCGATGAGTGCGCTCGTCTCGAGCTTCTCAAGGAGAATCCTTATGTTCAAGGTCCGCAATCTCGGTCTGTTGCTGGCGTTGTCGAGTGTTGCCGTGTTGCCTGCATGCTCGTGGTTCGGCGGCGGCGACCAGAACACCAGTTCGGCCGCCGGTTCCAGCTATAGCGCCGCGCCGCAGCCGAACTATTCGTCCACGTCGCAGCAGGCAGAGGTGCAGCAGCCGTTGGCGGCTGACACGATCCGTCAGGTGCAACAGACGCTGCAGCAGCAGGGGCTATATCACGCCAATGTTGATGGCGTGTGGGGCCCGCGGACTGAAGCTGCAGTGCAGGGCTTCCAGCAGAAGAACAACATCAACCCGACTGGACAACTGGACCCGCAGACGCTGGCCTCGCTCAATATCGGCAACGAGCAGAACTACGGCAGCAACACCAATCAGCCGAGCAATCAGGCGCCCCAGCAGAACGCTCAGTCTAATCAGCAGAATGGCAACGTAACCCGTTGATAGCTGCCTACGCGGTGCCGGCGACGTGGCGCATGACGGATAGCGCCTCGTCGACTTGCGCCGCGGTCACGTCGAGATGCAGGCACGCTCGGCCGCGATACTTGCCCGAGGTTGATACCAGCACGCCTTGCTTGCGCAGCTTGCCGGCGAAGTCATCGGCGGTCATGCCGGCGCCCTCGGTGTCGAAGAACACCAGGTTGGTCTCCGGCATCTCCACCGTGATGCCCTGGATCTGGGCCATGCCGCGCGCGAGCGACTTGGCGTTGGTATGATCCTCGGCAAGCCGATCGATGTTGTGTTGCAAAGCGTAGATACAGGCGGCGGCGCAGATCCCACCCTGGCGCATCGAGCCGCCCAGGCGCTGCTTCCAGCGCCAGGCCTGGCCGATGAATTCGCGCGAGCCGGCGAGGATGGCGCCCAGGGGTGCGGCAAGGCCCTTGGTGAAGTCGAGCCAGACTGTATCACAGCCCTCGGTGAGATCGGCCGCGGGCACTCCCAGCGCCACGGCGGCGTTCATCAGGCGCGCGCCATCCATGTGCGTGGAGAGTCCGTGCTTATGCGCGATGTCGGTCACGGAGCGAAGCGCTTCGACACTCCAACATGATCCGCCGCCGCGGTTGGCGGTCTGTTCGACTTCGACCAGACGCTGCGTGGGCGCGTAGCGCGACACGGGACGGATGGCTTCTTCCAGCGTTGCTGCGGTGTACTGGCCGCGTTCGCCTGTCAGGCCTTTGATCAGCGCGCCGGCAATCGCAGCGGGCGCACCGCCTTCGCTCGACAGGATATGCGACGATTTCGTGTGCGATGATCTCCTCGCCCGGGCGGCAATGCGTCGCGATCGCGACCTGGTTGCACATGGTGCCGGATGGCAGGAACACCGCGGCTTCCTTGCCGAGCAACGCGGCACTGCGATCGCACAGCTCCCATATCGTCGGGTCCGAGCCCATCTGCTCGTCGCCGACTTCCGCCTCCATCATCGCCTCTTTCATGGCGCGCGATGGCTTGGTCTGCGTATCGGAGGACAGGTTGACGCGGATCGGAATGGAGAAGTCGAACCGCTTCGGCTCATAGCTCATGATGGGCGCTCCAGGGTCGGGTAGGTGACGCCAAGCTGGTCGAGATACGTGTCGTGCTTGCTTGCGTCATAGTAGAAAGGTTGCATCAGCGGACGGAAGCGTGCCATCGAATCGCGGTTGAGATCGAGCGGCGGCTTGTCGTCGCGACCGATGAAGGGTTCGTACTTGGTGTCCTTGGTCTGCACGTCGGCGAAGTAGCGCTTCGTCGCGCTGATCAGGTCCGGCTGCAACAGCAGGTCGAGCACGGTGGCTGCCAGCACCTTGGCGCCGCACACGACGCCTTTGTGCGCAATTGGCGTCGCCATTGCCATCGCGTTGGACCAGTGGTGGCCGGGGAGGTTCCGTATGTTGGCGGGATAGCGGAGCTGCACCGTTGGCACCACCCATGACACGTCACCGATATCGTCGGTGCCGGGGCTGAACGGGCTGGTCGAAATCGGCGAGACCTTCTTCGTCAGGCCGACCTCCTCGCCACCAGCCGCGCGCTGCACCGCACGGGTGAAGCGTTCATCGTCCTCGGTCCAGGTCGGCAGCCCGATCTGCTCAATGTTTGTCTGCAAAGTTTCGGCGAGGATACGATTGTAGTGACGCGGCCAGGACGCGCCGAGGATACGGCGGGTCACTTCGGTATCCGTCATCATCGCCGCGCCATCCGCGATGCGATTGCATATGGCGAAATTCTTGCGGACGTTCGGGACGTCCGTCTCGCGCAGGTAGTACCAGACCTTGGCCAGGGCCGGCACGACGTTAGGCTGCTCGCCGCCATACGTGATGATGTAGTGCGAGCGCTGCTCCGGGCGCAGATGCTCGCGGCGGACGTTCCAGCCCATGTTCATCAACTCGACCGCATCAAGCGCGCTGCGTCCGCGCCACGGTGCGGCCGCGGCATGTGCCGACGCGCCATGAAATGCGTACTCGACGGAAATCAAACCGCCGGCGCCGCGTACTTCGCCCCAGCCGGTTTCCAGATTATGCCCGACATGGGTGAACAACACGGCATCGACGCCATCGAACAAGCCATCGCGTACCTGGAATGCCTTGCCTGCCAGCAGCTCCTCGGCGATGCCAGGCCACAGGACCAAAGTACCCGGCAGACCCTCTTTCTGCATCAGCTCCTTTAGCGCGAGAGCCGCGGCGATGTTCACGGCCTGACCGGAGTTGTGGCCCTCGCCGTGGCCAGGACCGCCTTCCACCAGTGGCTCGTGGTACCCGACGCCGGGCTTCTGCGATACGTTCGGCAGTGCATCAGTGTCGCTGCCGAGTGCGATCACCGGACCACCCGAGCCCCAGCGTGCAACCCAGCCCGTGGGCATGCCGGCGACGCCGCGCTCCACAGCGAAGCCATGATGTTCCAGTGTGGCGTCAGGTATTTCGGCAGTCTCCACCTCGTGGAAGCCAAGCTCGCCGAACGAGAACAAGCTGTCGTTGATCACCTGTGCCAGCTTCGCGTGCTCGTCCACCAGCTCGATGACGCGCGACTTCAGGACACTGGTGTTCACGTCATTCATTGGCCTGTTGCCTCGCCCCACATGACAAGAGACCTGATCTGTACCATGCTGTCAGGGGGAAAGAAAGGACATGCAATGGCTCGCCTATCTCGACGCAACACGGTCCGACTGATTGGTTCTGCCGCGCTTGCGCCGGCCTTGCTGCGGTCCGCCTGGGCCGACGATAAAGTCCTGACCATCGGCATGACCTTTCCCATTACCGGGACGCTGTCGCTGCAAGCGGGCGTTGTGCGCGATGCCGTCATCTACGCGATCAATGAGGCGAACGAGAAGGGCGGAATTGCCGGCTACAAGCTGCGCGATCTGACGTTCGATGATGCGTCGCCGACGACGGGCCAGTACGATCCGGCGCTCGCGGCAACCAATGCGCGCAAGTTGTTGCAGGATCCGTCTGTGATCGCGGCGGCTGGTCCGCTGAACAGCGGGTCGGCAAAGGCCGTCAGTCCGATTTACAGCCAAGGTGGGATGGCGACGATCAGCGGGAGTGCAACGAATCCCGATCTCACCGACCCGAAGTTCGCGCAGATATATCATCCGGCCAGTCCGCCGATCTTCTTCCGCACCGTCACGACCGATGCATATCAGGGACCGAACCTCGCCAACTATTTCGCCGAGACGCTGAAAATCCAGAAGATCGTGGTGCTGGATGACGGCGGTGCGTATGGCGTTGGCATGGCTGATGCTTTCGCGGCACAGGCCAAGAAGAAAGGCATGGACGTGCTGACCCGCGATCGGCTCGATCCGCTGAATGCCGATTACACAGCGGTGCTGACGCGCGCGAAGAGCCTCGGCACGCAGGGGCTGTATTACGGCGGTGATCCGGGCGCCGGCGCCAAGGTGGTGAAGCAGTCGTACGACATCCTGCCGAACATCGCGAAGGGTGGCGGCGATGGCGTTCATACGCCGGACATGCTGACGGGCGGCGGGTCGCCCGCGATCGAGGGTTGGTATGCGACCTCGGCGGCGGCACATGTGTTGGACGACGCAAGCTTGCAACCTTGGGCCAAGCGCTATGTCGAGAAGACCGGCAAACAGCCGGCGGACTACACGATCACCTATTACGACGCCGCGCAGGTCATTTTCGATGCGATCGCGCGTGTCGCGCAATCTGGCAAGCCGGTGAACCGGGCGAATGTGCGCGATGCCATTGCGACGACCAACCTCAAGACGTTGCAGGGTGACATTTCGTTCGATGCGAATGGCGACATGAGCTCCAAGGTCGTGTCGATCTTCCAGGTGAAATACGAAACCAAATATCCGATCGGGGACGTGGTGCATCAGTTCAAGTATGTTGGCGTGGCGCCCGCCGCATGAAATTCAGCAATTTCCTGTTTCCCGAGAGTCGCGATCCGGCGCGCGACGGCGTGGTGATCGACGAGACCCTGCGCGAGGCGCGGCTGACCGACGAGCTTGGCTTCGATGTGATCTGGCTGGCCGAGCATCATTTCGACGGCATCTGCGCTTATGTGGATCCGGTCAGTTTCGCCGCCGCGCTCGCGGTGACGACACAGCGCGCGAAGATCGGCTTCGCGGTGGCGCAGATGTCGCTGCATCATCCGATCCGCATGGCCGAGCAGCTTGCGCTGATCGACAACATCAGCAAGGGGCGGCTGATTGTCGGATTGGGCCGCGGGACCGCCTATAACATCTACGATTATCAGGGTTATGGGCTGGATCACCACGAGGCGCAGGCTCGCTTCGAGGAAGCCGAAGCGATCATGTTTGCTGCCTGGTGCGGGGAAAAATTCGAGCATCACGGGCAGTTCTGGGACTTGAAGCTGCCGATGCTGCGGCCGCGGCCGTATACACAACCGCATCCCTATGTCGATTCGCTCAGCCTCAAGCGAAGAAGGGATGCTGCATATCGCGCGGCAGGGCCGGCCGTTCATGATGAACGTGCAGTCGAACGAAGTGACGCGGCATCGCATGGACCTCTATCGCCGCACGCTGCGCGAGCAGGGTATGGACGATGCGGCAGTGGCGCGCACCGTCGATCAGTGCTGGGTGTGGCGGAACGTCTTTGTCGCGGAGACTGATGCGGAAGCCAAGCGCATCGCGGTGCCTGCGTTCGAAGCCATGCACACGTTCCGAGCTGCGATGCGTCAGCGAGTGTATGAGGAACAGGGTGTTTCGATCGTGCCGATGCCGACGCCCGGAACGGCACCGGCGGCGCGCACTGTGCTCGAACACTCGCTGATCTATGGCTCACCGGCGACGGTGGCGGAGGCGCTGGCCAAGGTCGATGCCATCGGCGTTGGCGGCGTGATCATGCAGTTCCGGCTGGGGCCGATGGCGTATGACGATGTGGCGCAGAGCCTGACGCTGTTCAGGCAGAAGGTCGTGCCGGAGCTTTCGCGCCGCGGATAGTGTCGATCAGGGACAATGGGTCGTCGGGCAGTGCATTGCCACGCCATGCGACGTGCTGATCAGGGCGTGAGAGCAGCAGCTTGTGCTCGTAGGGCGCTTGGGGTGCGACATCCAGCACAGCCAGCGGCAGGCCGCGTACTTGCGCGGCATTGGCCAGTGCGTCGGCGGCGATCGATTGATCAAAGCGGAGCAAAGTGAAGCCAGCACTTATGGCGTCGTATAGCGAGCGGCCGTCGTGTAGCCAGATATGCGGCGTGCGGCACCCAGGCACCGTGGATGGAGTGAAATCATACATGGTGTAGGGTGGAGCAGCCTCGCCATCATAGGCGATGATGGGAGAGCGATCGTAGAAATAGCCAAAGTTCAAGCCACCGCAGCAGTATTGCGGCACGTTCAGGTCATGCACGATGCGCCCGAAGCGCTCGCGCACGGCGGCGTCGGTCTCGATGTTCTCCGGTACCTCGGCGCGGGCACGCGCGAGCGACTGTGCGGTGTTCATCGCATAATGTGAGACCTGCTCAGTGATCGGCCAGCGTTCGGCCTCATGCGCGTTCAGGATGGCGGGGTCCGCCCAGCCTTGCAGTACGCCGTCCAGCATCCAGGAAAGGTTCATGGCATCGGCGATGCCAGCATTCATGCCGTACCCGGCGAACGGCACCCAGATATGCGCGGCGTCACCACAGATAAATACACGGCGATCGCGGAACTTGTCGGCGATCATGCGACGGCCGATCCAATCCTCCTGGCCGAGTATCCGGTAGTCGAAATCGGGGCCGACACCGAGGATCAGACGGATGCAGCGATCACGATCCACGGTGGAAAAATCGGTTTCGTCAGGGCGCAGGTAGTTGTGGATCAGCCAGGTCTCGCGCCCATCGACCGCGAACATGTTGGCGCTGCGGCGCGGGTTCAGCGACTGCGTGGACCAAGCCGGCTCAGCTTGCATCATGCGCGTCAGCGATGGCGCGCGGATGTAAGTTGATTGGGTACGGCCGATCATGGCGTCGCCGGTGAATCGCGCACCGATCTGATGGCGGATCTCGGATGAGGGACCGTCGCAGCCGACCAGATATTCGCAAATGATCAGAAGCGTTTCGTTGTTGTCGAGATCGAGTGCCTCCGCGGTTACCGCATCGTCGGATTGGGTGAAGCCGAGGACCTTGATGCGATTCAGGTAGTGCAGGCGCGGCATGGCGGTGGCGCACTCGACCAGCACAGGTTCCAGGTAAATCTGGTTGATGCGGTGCGGCGGTTCGGGCGTTGGCCACCAGCCGTCCGCACTATCCTTTACCGTGTAGCGGTCGCGCCGGCAAGGCATCCTGATACGGGCAAACTCTATGCCTGTGGTGGTGGTACGAAATGCCACATCGTTCGCGTGGTCATGCGGCAGGCCCGCATCGCGCACGCGCGGCGCGATGCCGAGGCGACGGAAGATCTCCATCGTGCGGGCCGCGACGTGGTTGCACTTTACGCTCGGCGGTTCGCCGCGATGACGTTGTTCGGCGACCACCACGTCGATACCGCGCCACGCCAGATCCATCGCGAGCGTGGTGCCGACGGGTCCACCGCCGACGACCAGAACACGAGTGGTGAGGCGACGCATCAGGGCGGGCAGATCACATTCACCAGCGCCTGTTGTCCGCCTCGCACCGCATCGGCGGCGCGACGCAGTGCCCCGGGCAGATCCGATGGGCGTTCCACGCGTTCACCATGGCCATCGTGCGCCGAAACGATCTTCTCGAAGTTGGGCGCAGGAAGATCGGCCAGCAGTCGGCCGTCGCCTTCCGCGGCCTGGCCGGCACCGTACATGTCCAGAGTTGCCCGGCGGACTGCACCGTAGAGCGCGTTGTTGTAGATCACCGTCAGCACCGGCAGCTTCTGCATCTGCGCGACGTAGTGACACGCCGTGGGATTGGCGAACATGTAGGCGCCATCGCCAAGCACCGACAGCACCATGCGGTTGGGTGACGCGAGCTTGGCGCCGAGCGAGGCACCAAATCCCCAACCAAGCCCGCCGGCAGAGCTGACCGCGTAGAGGCTGCCGGGTGTTTCCAGCGGGCAGTATTCCTGGCGGAACGAGTATTCGCTGATCACCTTGGTGTCGCGATCAACCACGTCACGCAGACAGTAGTTGAGCCAGGCGAGCGTGTTCTTGTTGCCTAGGCCGGCCTGTTCGACTTCCTCGCGCCATTGCTTGTGCAGGTCGGCTGAACGCGCGGTCAGGCGTGCGCGGCGTTCTTCGACATGCGTGCCCTTGCGGCCTTGCAGTGCTTGTTCCAATGTCTCCAGCACGGAGAGTGTTGTCGCGGTGATGGTCAAATCGGAGGGGAAGCTGCGCATCGGATAGCGCGAATAAAGTGGATCCTCGCCGATCTGCACGATGCGCGCACTGGCCGGTGGTTCCTCTCGGCTGGGCAGCCACGGCACGTCGGACTCGATGACAATCACCAGGTCGGCGCTACCCAACAAGCGGACCAGGCATCGAGCCTTGGAACATCGGATGGTTGGCGGACAGCGCGAAATACCGTGTGTTGTACGGGATGACCGGCAGTGCCCATTGCTCCGCCAGACGCGACAAGCACGACGGCATCGCGCGGGTCCTGCCCGGCATGGCCGGTGATGATCAAGCGGCGCTTTTGCCTCAGCGATCCAGTCTAGCGAGCTTCTCGATGTCCGCCGGCGATGGCACAGGAGCGCGGGGACGCGCGCGATGCGCGAGATTGCTTTCGGCCGGCGTTGCAACAAGTTCGCCCAGCACCTCGCGCGGCAAGGACAGATACACCGGGCCCTTCGGCGATGACATCGCCAGTTCCAGCGCGCGATCCACAACAGTGGCGGCTTGGTCGCCGCGCTTCATCTCATAGTCCCACTTCACCACCTCGCGCAGCATGCCAGCCTGGTCGTACATCTCCTGCGCCCAGTGGATATGCGCGTTGCGTGCGCCGGAAGGGCCGGACTCGGTGAATGGCGTGCGCCCGGACGTGAGCAACAGAGGAATGCGGTCGCGGCTGGCGTCGATCAGCATGTTGATCGAATTGGCCGTGCCAACATTGGTGTGCAGCATCACAGCTTGCGGCTTGCCGGTGACCATCGTGTAGCCGTGCGCCATCGATAGTGCCGCGTTCTCATGCGGCACGACCATCGGCCGCGGCACTTTGCGATTGCTGCGAGCGGCGCGAGCGAATGCCTCGACGATCGGCGCGAAATCAGTGCCAGGATTGCAGAACAGATGCTCGATGTCGTGGGCGGCAAGTGCGTCGAGGTAGTCCTCGGCCGCGATGCGTGGCTGCGGTTCGTTATCCATGTCTGCTGCTCCTGATCGCGCGCCAAACTCGTTCCGAGGTCGCCGGCATGTCGATATGGGTTACACCAAGCGGTGCCAGTGCATCCAGCACGGCCGCGATGATCGCCTGCGGTGATGCCATCGCGCCGGCCTGGCCCGAGCCTTTCACTCCAAGTGGATTGGCCATCGTCGGCACACCGGACAGCGTGATATCGAAGTCGGGCAGGTCCTGCGCGCGCGGCAAGGTGTAGTCCATGAAAGAGCCGCTCAGCATCTGACCAGACTCCGGATCGTACACCGTGTGTTCCAGCATCGCCTGGCCAATGCCCTGCGCCACACCGCCATGCACCTGGCCGATCGTCAGCATCGGGTTGATCAGCGTGCCGAAGTCATCGACCGCAGTGTAGCGTTGCAGCGTGACTTCACCGGTGTCGGGATCGACTTCCACTTCAGCGATATGGCAGCCGTTGGGAAACGTGATCAGATCCAGCAGGTTCCAGACATAGGTGTCGAGACCGGGCGACACGCCGTCAGGCAGATTGGTGGGATCGCGTGCCGCACGCGCCAATGCCGGTAGATCAATCGATCGGTCAGGCTCGCCTTGCACGGAAAAGCGTCCGTCGGCGAACACGACCTGTTCGGCTTGCAGCAAACCCGCGGCGATCACGCGGCCTTTGTCGAGCATGGTATCGACAACCTTGCATAACGCGGCGCCCCCCATATGCATGGAACGTGCGCCGCCATGACCATTGCCGGCGCGTACCTTCGCGGTGTCCGCCTGCACATAGCGAAATGTCTCCAGCGGCATGCCAAGCAGATCGGCCGCGATCTGCGCATACGCCGTCTCGTGGCCCATGCCGTTGGACTGCGTGCCGACCAGCAGTGACACTGTGCCGTCCTGCTCGAAGCGCAACTCGGCTCCTTCGTTCGGCGCGCCGCGTGCAGTCTCCATGAAGCAGGTCACGCCGATGCCGCGCAGTCTGCCGTCACGCTCGGTCGCGGCGCGTCGAGTGGCAAAGCCTGCGCGATCCGCGACGACGATCGCATCATCGAGATTCGCGGCGAACCGGCCGCAGTCGATGACCGTGCCAAGCGCCTTGCGATAGGGAAACTCGCGCACCAGATTGCGTCTGCGCAGTTCGATCGCATCGAAACCACAGCGTCGAGCGGCTTCGTCGATCAGCCGCTCCATCATGTAGTTCACTTCCGGCTTGCCAGCGCCTCGATAAGCGTCGATCGGCACGGTGTTGGTGAACACGCCGCGCACGTCCATGGAAATTGCAGGAATGTCGTAGCCGCTGCCTATTGCGTTGGCTGGCGCATTGGTGGAGCTGCCCGGTCCACCGGATGAAAGATACGCGCCCAAATTGGCGACGGTCTCGGCGTGCAGCGCGAGGAACCGGCCATCGGCATCCAGCGCGAGCCGGGCACGCGTGACATTGTCGCGGCCTTGCGCGGTGGTGATGAAGTCCTCGATCCGTTCGCTCATCCAGCGCACGGGTCGGCCGATCGCGCGCGCCGCCCACAGCAACATCACCCACTCGGGATACAGCGCGTTCTTCACACCGAAGCCACCCCCAACATCGGGACACGCGATCTGCATCTGCGCCGCGGGCACACGAAACACGCTGTCCGCGAGTTGCGACTGCAACGCGTGCACGCCCGCGCCGGAGAATAGCAGATGGAAACCGTCCGCATCGTAGCGGGCGATCGCACCGCGCGTCTCCAGCGATGCGATGACAAGGCGGTTGTTGATCAGCGCCAGTTCCACGACGTGAGCAGCGGAAGCCATCGCCGCGTGCACGGCCGCCGCATCACCCTTTTGGAAGCGGTAGGACAAATTGTTCGGCGCCTGGTCCCAGAGTTGCGCAGCTCCAGGTTCCAGTGCAGCCGGCCCATCAACCACCGAGGGCAAAATATCGTAGTCCACAGCTACAACTTCTGCCGCATCGCGTGCAGCAATACGCGATTCCGCGACCACGAAGGCGACGGGATCGCCGACATGCCGCACACGATCCGACGCAAGCGCGAAGCGAGGCGGCGTGACCATCGGCGCCACGCTCGCCACGGGAACGGTGCAGGGCAACGGCCCCAATTCAGCCAGATCGGCTGCTGTATAGACGCCGAGCACGCCTGGCGTTGCGCGTGCCTCGGCCATGTCGATGCGGCCAAGCCGGGCGTGGGCATGTGGCGAGCGCACCACATGCATCCACGTTTGACCTGGCTCATCGATGTCCTCGATGTAACGGCCACGCCCCGTCAGATATCGTGGATCTTCCAGCCGTCGCAGGGATTGGCCGCGAAACACGCTGCTCAGAGTCCAAGCTGCTCGGTGAGGCCGTAACCCTTCGCCAGGTCCTGCAACTTCTTCCAGGTGGCATCTTCGACGGAAATGCCGTTCTTGCGCCGCTCCTGTTCGCGGTTGAATTCGATTTCGCCGGGATACAGCACTTCCGTGAAGCCTTGTGCCGGCGGCGTTGCCTTCAGGTACTGCGCGAACTCGGTCACTTCCTGCTTGAAGGTGTTCAGATCGCGGAACGCCGAGACATTGAACACCGCGATGAAGCAACCATCGTTGTGGCGCCCGGTCGGCTCCACCCCGTAGCCGAGCCCGGTCAACAGGCCAGACAGAATCTCGACAATCGTCGCAAGGCCATAGCCTTTGTATCCTTCGGTGCCGCCGACCGGCAGCAGCGCACCACCTTGGCGCAACACGCGCGGATCGGTGGAGGGCTTGCCTTCGGCATCGATCAACCAGCCTGCCGGAACCTGTTCGCCGCGTGCCGTTGCCACGTTGATCTTGCCGGCCGCGGCAGCAGAGGTGGCCATGTCGAAGAACAGCGGCCCTTCCAGGTTCGACGGTATGGCAAAGCAGATCGGGTTGGTGCCAAGCCGCGCCTTCGCACCGCCGAACGGCGCCACCGCCTTCGCGCTGCGGCCTGAGTTGGCGGTGATCATCGCGATCATGCCCTCGCGCGCCGCCATCAGCGGATAGCTTGCAAGGCGGCCAACATGGCTTTGGCGATAGACGGTCGCAGCGGCAACCTGCTGCTTCTTCGCCTTGTCGATCGTGTAGCGCATGGCGCGGTCGGTGACGACGTAGCCAAAACCCCAGTTGCCGTCGATGACTGTGCTGGTTCCGGTTTCCTGGATGATGTTCCACGGCGCGCCAGGCACGATGTGGCCAACCTTGATCCGGTCGATATAGGTCGGGATCAGGATGATGCCGTGCGAATCGTGCCCGACCAGATTGGCGCCGATGTTATAGCGCGCGATCGTCGCGGCCTCCTCGGCCGAGGCACCCGCCGCTTGCAGCAGCGCATTGGCGATGTCCATCAGGCGTTCGGCTGACACTGTCGGCATGGCGGTTCTCCCTCCACAACTTTGCAGTCAGGAAGGCGGTGAAGGCCCCCACTGTCAACCCCGGCGGCGATGGCGTAGGCTTCATGGCGTGTGACGGAGGAGCGAACCATGGCACAAGCAAATGTCTATGCCAGCATAGCGGGAACGGTCGGTCGCAGCGACAAGGATCCTGGCAAGGTCGGCGTGTTTCGCCGCGCCGCCGAGACTGGCGAGTGGGACCACGTGATCAAGGACCACAGCAGCAACACGGTGTTCGTGCATCCGACTGATCCGAACGTCGTGCTCGCGGGCACGCATGACGGCGTGTATCGCAGCACCGATCGCGGCAAGACGTTCGCGCGCGCGAATTTCCCGGACAAGGGAATGGAGATCTGGTCGTTCCTGGTGGATGCCGGCAATCCGAAGCTGATCTATGCGGGCGGATCGCCAACTGCGGTGTATCGCAGCGAGGACAGCGGCGATACGTGGAAGCGGTTGCCTGACCCACAGATGCCGACGCACTGCGTGATGCCGTTCCAATGCCGGGTCATGCGCATGGCGCAGCATCCAAGCAAGCCCGGCACGATCTTCGCCGCGCTCGAGGTTGGTGGTGTGATGCGAACCACCGATGGTGGCGAGAGCTGGAAGGATTGCAGCACCGACCTGGTGCGCTTGGCGAACCTGCCGCACCTGAAGAGCAAGATCGCCAGCAACAGCTTCGAGGAAGGGATGCTGGATGGTCATGCGATCGCCATCAATCCGGCGGATCCGGACGCCGTGATCGTCGCGGTGCGCATGGGCCTGTTCCGCACGGCCGATGATGGCAACACGTGGCAGGACATGGAAGTGGGACGGTTCTCGCCCACGACCTACGGGCGCGACATCCAGGCGTCGCGCGCGGAACCTGGCACGCTGTATTCGGCGCTCAGCGTCGCTGCAGCGAGCAAGGATGGCGCGGTGTATCGCAGCCGGGACAAGGGCCAGACCTGGCAGCGTTTCGACAAGGTGCAGGTGCACGGCACGATCATGTCGGTCGCGCCGCATCCGACTGATCCGAAGCAGGTCTATCTGGGCGCTCGCTACGATGGCGAGGTGTTCGGCACGCAGGATGGTGGCGAGACCTGGCAGTCGATGAACCTGCCGCAGGGGGTGAAGGACATCTACTCACTGGCTTGCGGGTAACGACCTGTCATTGCGAGCGAAGCGAAGCAATCTCGACGGGATTGCTTCGTCGCTTTGCTCCTCGCAATGACAAATCAGGCGAGCACACCCAGCGCGCGCAGTCGCCCGATCTCGTCCGCTGAATATCCGACGTCTCGCAGAACCTCCTCGCTGTGCTGACCGACTTTGGGAGCGTAGCGTGGCGCCACTTTCTCCACGCCTTCGATGTGGAAGGGCGATGATACCGTCAGCGCTTTGCCGTCAGCGAACGGTACGATCGCGCCGATCGCCTGCATCTGCGGATCGTCCATTGCATCGTCGGTTTTGCCGACCACGCCGAACGTGACGCCGACACGGTCCAGGATCGTGCGCCAGTCCGCCATGTCGCGCGAGCCGAACACCTTGTCCAATTCGGCTATCAGCGCGCGGGCGTTCTGCTTGCGCGCGGCGTTGGTGGCGAAGCGGGGATCATCGGCAAGGTCTTCTCGGCCGATGGCGTTGAGCAGGGGACGCAACTGCCGTTCCTCGTTGAACAGCGCCATGATGAACCAGCGGCCGTCGCGGCACTGGTAGTGGTTGGCGAGCGCGTTCGGCGCGTGCTCGCGCGGCGGCCGGTGTGGCACGGGTTCGCCGAACAGGCGTGTTTGCACAAAGCAACCGTTGGCCCACAGGCCGTTCTGTAGCAAGGATGAACGAACGACCCCGCCTTGTCCGGTCTTCTCGCGGCGATAGAGGGCGGTGACAATGGCAGCGAACAACGCGGTAGCGCTTGGATGGTCGCCCAAGCCGGGCGCCGAGCGGGCCGGTGGCGTATCTACATCCGCTCGTACGGCGTCCATCAGTCCGGTGCGCGCCCAATAGGCGGTGGAATCGAAGCCAGTCTTGGCCGCTTCATCTCCGGCTTCACCATAGGCGGTGAAGGAGGCATAGATCAGGCGTTGGTTCAGTGGCAGTAGATGTTCGGGCGCCAGCTTCAGCCGATCGCGCACGGGAAGCGGGAAGTTGGTCACGAACACATCGGCATCGGCCACGAGACGATACAGCACCGCGAGGCCCGCTTCGTGCTTCAGGTCCAGCGCCAGGCTGCGTTTGTTGCGCGCGGTAAGATTCCAGTAGTGGTCGTTCGGTGCCCCGCTCGCGCTGCGGGCTCGCCAGGGATCGCCAACGCCTGGCGGCTCGATCTTGATCACGTTGGCACCGAAGTCCGACATGATCGTTGCGGCTGCCGGTCCAGCGATCCAGCTTGCGCAGTCGATGACCTTGAGGTCGGAGAAGAGGCTCATGGCTTCTGATTACTGAAGATGATGGTTCCGGATGCGGCGAACATGCCGCCGACGCCGTGACAGACGGAGATTTTCGCACCCGGAATTTGCGCCGGGGCGATACCGCGCATCTGCCGCACACTCTCCTGAAGTGCATACATGCCGTACATACCAGAGTGCATATACGACAGCCCGCCGCCATTGGTGTTCAGCGGCAGTTTGCTGCCGGGCGCGGTGTTGCGTTCAGCGATGAAGCGGCCGGCCTCGCCGCGGGGGACGAAGCCAAGGTCCTCCAGGCCGAACAGTGGCAAATGTGCGAACGCATCGTAGATCATCAGATGGTCGACATCTTTGTGGGCGATGCCGGCCTCGCAGAACGCCGTCGGGCCGGCGACGCTGAACGCACGTGAGGAGGTGAAGCTCTCCATCTGGCTCACCATCGGTGTTTCGACGCTTTCTCCTGTGCCCAGGATGTAGACGGGCTTGGTCGGGAAGTCCTTCGCGCGTTCGGCGGAGGTCAGGATCAGCGCGCCGCCGCCATCAGTGACCAGGCAGCATTGCAGCAGACGGAACGGGTAGGCGATCATGCGTGATCCCAGCACGTCTTCGACCGTGATCGGGTCCCTGAACGTTGCGCGGGGGTTCTTTCCAGCCCACTCGCGCTGCACGACGGAAACCATGGCGATCTGTTCGTGCGTCACACCGTAGGTCTTCATGTAGCGCAGCACCGGGATCGGAAAGAGCGACGGTGGCCCCATCGGCCCGAACGGCTGTTCGAACTGTCCGTTCAGGCTGGATGGCGGCACCGTGCGCGACGGATTGCCGACACGCGAGCGGCCGCTTTCGCCGTGCGTTACCAGGATTGTCTTTGCCAGGCCTGCTTCGATCGCGGCAGCGGCGTGACGCACGTGGATCATGAAGGAGCAACCGCCGACTGCCGTGCCATCGACCCAAGTTGGGGTGATGCCAAGATAGTGCGCGATCTGCACCGGCGTTTCGCCAGCGGTAGCCACGCCGTCGATGTCCTTGGCTTTCAGCCCGCAATCAGCCATCGCATTCAGCGCTGCGTCGGCGTGCAACTGGATCTGCGACATGTCCGGGATGACGCCGAGCTTGGTGGTTTCCGCCGCGCCGACGACGGCGACTGTGTTGTGTGGCATCGGATCAGCCTTTCGCCGGACGGAAGAAGGGGAGGGTGATGGAGTCGTTCTGCTTCCCGAACACCACTTCCAATGGCATGTCGAGCTGAAGTGCCTCGGGCGTCTGCGGACATTCGACGATATTCGTCATCATGCGCGGACCTTCGGCCAGCTTCACTACGGCGATCGCGTATGGTGGTTCGAAGCCCGGGACCTTGCGGTGGTGGATGACGTAGCTATCGAGGATCGCCCTGCCGCTGGCTTTGAACACGCTGACCTTTCGCGTGCTGCATTTCGGGCAGAAGGGACGTGGCGGGAAATAGACGTGGCTGCATTCGTCGCAGCGTTGCAGGCGCAGTTCGCCGGCCTGCGTGCCGTCCCAGAAGTGTTGCGTTTCCGGTGTGGGTTGCGGCAGGGCTCGGCCTGGTTCCGGCATCGTTGGTTTCCTTCAGTTGGGCTTGCGGCGGCCGGCGACGTAAGTGGCTCCTGCCGGACCGGCTTGTTCGGAGTGGCGGCAACCATGCGTCATGCTGAACGTGTCGCCGACCTGATAGGTGTTGCGCTGATCGCCGATCACGATGGTCATCTCACCGGCGACGACCATCAGGCGGGCGTCGAAGTCGTGCTGGTGCTCGGCGTTGATTGCGCCTGGCTGCATCGTGTTGGCGACGACCTGAAAGCCATCGCGGTGCAGTTCGGCCTCGAATGCGGTGCGATCCATGGTGCGGTTCCTCCCAATCATTCTGTACTAGGCTAGGGCGGTCGCGATTTGGGGGCAACCTTCATCCCACCAGCACAGCTTTGCCGATCACCTTGCGGTTGATCACTGCTTGTACGGCTTCGGCTGCCTGCGCCAACGGGTAGCGATGTGAGATCCGCGGCTTCAACTTGCCCTGCCCCGCAAGTTCCATCAGTGCTCTCACGTTGGCAATTGCCAATGCCGGATCGGCTTCGTTCAAACCCCCGATGCGTACGCCGACCGCGTCGATCCCCTTGATCAGCAGGTAATTACTGCGGATATTCGCTGGGCCACCACCGAGGAAGCCAAGGATCAGCAGCCGCCCGCACCAGGCAAGACAACGCAGCAACTCTTCGGTCACCTCGGCACCGATCGGATCATAGACGATGTCCACGCCTCGCCCGCCCGTCAGCTCCTTCACCATGTCGAGGAAGCCACCATGGTAGCCGATAGCGTGGTCGGCGCCTTCTTCTAGACAGGCACTGCGCTTTTCGTCGGTGCTGGCCGTGGCGATCACTTTCGCACCGAACAGTTTGGCCACCTGGATCGCCGCGATGCCGATGCCACCCGCGGCGCCGTGTACCAGCACCCATTCGCCTTCCTTCATGCGGCCACGTTGCAGCAGTGCGTGATACGCGGTGGTGTGAGCGCCACGGAACACACCGGCTGATTCGATGCTCATGCCCTCCGGCACCAAATCGCATAGCGCAGCCTTGGCGTTGCCCAGCTCAGCGAAGGCGCCAAGCGTGTGGCGGCTCATGACGCGATCGCCGACACGGAACTGGGTCACGTCTGCGCCAACCGCGACGACCGTCCCAGCGGCCTCGCCGCCCGGAATGAACGGAGGTTCCGGACGGAACTGGTATTTGCCGGCAAGCATCAGCACGTCCACGTACTGGACACCGCGAGCCTCGATGCGGATCTGGATTTCGCCAGAGCCGGGTGGCGGCGGATCGGGTACGTCACGATATGCCAACACTTCCGGGCCGCCGAACAACTCGCACACAACCGCTTTCATTGCCTCAACCTCCACTGGCGTGAAACAGTAGCCTCAGCGAGGGAGGTACCGCCATGTCCGGATCCAACACATTCAAGTTCGTCATGCTGCCGCCGCACACCGAGATCACGCGCGGTTGGGGTAAGCAGCTTGCGGACGCCATGCCGGAAGTGCGCGTGGTGATCGCCGAGGATCAGGCGACCGCGGAACGTGAGATCGCCGATGCCGAAGCAGCGTTCGGCTGGCTGGGGCGCGAGCTGCTGGCGAAAGCGAAGCGGTTGCGCTGGCTGCAGGCGCCTCAGGCTGCGCCCGCCGCCGGCTATTACTATCCGGAGCTGATCGAGCACAAGCTGACCGTCACCAACTTCCGCGAGATCTTCAACGACCACATCAGCACGCACATCATGGCCTTTGTGCTGGCGTTCGCGCGGGGGCTGCATGTGTATATACCACAGCAGTTGCGACGGGAGTGGAAGAAGCCCGGCGAGAACCGCGGCGTCGTGCATCTAACTGACGCGACCGCATTGATTGTTGGTGTCGGCGGCATCGGGGCGGCAACGGCACAGCTTGCCTCAGCGTTTGGCATGAAGGTGCTGGCGACCGACGCGCGACGCACATCCGCGCCCGACGGCGTGACAGAGCTACATAAGCCGGAAGCACTGGAGACTCTGCTGCCGCGTGCGGATTTCGTGATCCTGACTGTGCCTCATACGCCATCCACCGAAGGCTTCATGAACCGTGCACGCTTCCAGCGCATGAAGCCGACGGCGTTCTTCATCAATATCGGCCGGGGCATGACGACGAAGCTGGATGACTTGGTGGCGGCGTTGAAGGCCGGTGAGATCGCCGGAGCTGCGCTTGATGTCTACGAACAGGAGCCGCTGCCTGCGGACCATCCGCTGTGGATTATGCCGAACGTGCTGATGACGCCGCATATGGCAGGCTATGGACCTTATCTCGATGATCGACGCTACGCGATCATTGCCGATAATTGCCGCGCATTCCTCGACGGCAAGCCGTTGCGCAACGTCGTCGATAAGGCGTCGTGGTTCTGATGCGCACCGTCGTTATCGTCTATGAGCTGGACAGCACGAGCCGAGCGGTCATTACTGCCGCGTTGGATGGCGCGGCGGAGGCAGTCTATCTGGCCGATCTCGATGATGTGGCTCGGGCGGATGCGTTGCGCAATGCCGATGCCGTGCTCGCGCGGACCACGCGCGAGTTGCGGCAGGGCGAGATCGCGCTGCTGAGTGACATCCGCCTGCTGCAGTTCATCAATGCGGGCATCGATTTCGTCCCGTTGGCGGATCTGCCACCGGGTGTGCAGGTGGCGACCAATGGCGGCGCTTACGCCGAGCCAATGGCAGAGCACGCTTTGGCGATGATGCTGGCGGCTGCCAAGCGTCTGCTGGTGGAGCACGCGGCACTCGCCGACGGCGAATTCAACCAATTCGTGCGGAACCGGATGCTGGCCGGTCGCGTGTGCGGCATCCTTGGCTTCGGCGGCATCGGCGTCGCCATGGCGCGTCTGTCACGTGGCATCGGCATGAAGGTGCACGCGATCAATCGGCGCGGCCACAGCGAGGAGCCGACGGATTGGATCGGCACGCCCGCACAGCTCGATGAGCTGCTGGCTGTGTCCGATGTGCTGGTCATCTGCACACCACTGACGCCGGCGACGCTAGGCATGATCGGGGCGGCGCAGCTTGGCCGGATGAAGGAGGATGCGATCCTGGTGAACCTTGCGCGCGGCGAAATTGTCGATGAGGGCGCGCTGTATGACCGGCTGGCGGCATTCCCAAACTTCACCGCCTGCATCGACGCATGGTGGATCGAACCGGTGCGCCATGGCGAGTTTCGCATGGACCAGCCGTTCATGACATTGCCAAACGTGATAGGCTCGCCGCACAACTCAGCGGCGGCAATTGCAGGAACGGGCGCGGTGGGGCTGCAACGCGCGATTGCCAACATCAGGCGGGCGTTGGCGAGGGATACTCCGCTTTACCTCGTCCCGCCGGAAGACCGCATGATGTAGCAGCAAACACCATGGTCGGCTCAATCGTGAATGAACCGATCGATCTTCCTGTAGCGGAATAGCCAGCGGCCATCCTGCTGCACCACATCATCGCTGTAGCTTCCCGCCGAGCCGATCTTCGGACCTTGCTCGCTGTTCTGCACGGTCATCCAGTTGGAGAAGCAATTGGCAGCCGTGCCCTCCAGTTTGATCACGATGTTGGTCACGTGATGGATGGCGCGTGGCCGCGGCGCGCTACCGCGCATGCCGCGCACGAGCGCCTCGATATCGGCGCGGCCGGTGCCTTTGCCGAACGCCGTGTCCCAGGTACCATCCTCGGTGAACAGCGCGGCCATGTCGGCGAACCGGTCATTGTCGAGCCGAAAGCAGTACCTCGGCCATCAGCTCCCGAATCGCGTCCTTCTCGGTGAGGTCGCTCATGCTATGTTTCCTCCATGTCGTATGCCGCAATTGCACGCGAGAAAGCCGCGCTTGTCGAGCGCACGGGCCTGCTGGGCGAAGGCTTGTTCGGCAGCCAGGTGGTCTCGCAATTCTTCATTGAAGGCTTTGGCACGGCCGAACAGCGTGCTGCGTGGTCGCACCGGGTGGTCTCGGTAGCAATCTCGGAGCCGCGTGTCGGTGCGCATCCCAAACTACTGACCACGCGAGCCGAGGACGTTGCAGACGGCTACGCCATCCGCGGCGAGAAGGCGTGGGTGACGAACGGCCCGCTGGCGGATGTATTCGTTGTATTGGCGATCACGTCGATTGAGGATGGCCGCAAGCGCTACAGCGCGTTTCTGTTACCGCGCGATACACCGGGGCTTTCGATCGACGAAGCGCCTGAGTACCGCGCGCTGGCGCCATCGCGGCATTGCGGATTGAAGCTGGATGGCTGCCGCGTGCCACGTTCTGCGATGGTCGGCGCGCCAGGAACTGCGTACGAGAAGATGGCCCTGCCATTTCGTGACGTAGAGGACGCCGTCGGCACGTTCGGACTGCTTGGAGCGTTTCGCTTCATGCTGGCGCAGCTCGCGGCGCATGCTGACGGCGAAGCGGCAATGCTCGCGCTCGGCCGCCTTGCGTCGCTTGTCGCGGTGTTCGCTACGACCGCTGAAGCCATTGTTGCGGCGTTGGACGCCGGAGATCTTGCGCGTCAATTGAATGCGCTTGTTGGGTTGCGCGCGCTGGCGTCCGACATTTGCGAGCGGGCGCGCGAGTTCGGCACGACCGGCGAAGCGATCGAACGCGTATTCGTCGATGTGGACAGATCGTTGTCGGTCGCCGGGATAGCCCGTCGGGCGCGTCAGCGCCGGCTCGGGCAACAACTCATCGCCGCAGCCGGGCGGTAAAGCTCAGCACGTCCTGGGTCATGTCACAGGCAGTAAACCCAGCATTGAACGCCAATCGGTGAAATTCCTCCGCCAGGTAGGCACGCCTGCGCAACATCAACTCGAAGGTCCAGCCGACCAACATTACGTTGAACCAGCCGGGTACGCCGTTGGCCACCCATTGATCGATGTCATTGTCCGTCACGTCACGCCGCATATCGACGATCATTGCGTGCGCACCATGATGCAGCACGCGATGCATTTCCTGGAGTGCAATGTTGGGGCGGCTGAAATTTTTGAACGCAGCACGGCATACGAGGAAGTCAAAGCAACCATCGGGATACGGCAGCGCGTGTACGTCGCCCTGACGAAACGCTACGGCGACGCCGGCGGCGCGCGCGTTTGCGCTCGCGATCTGGACGAAACTGGCACTGATATCCACTGCCTCGACGGACAGACCGAGGCGCGCGAGCTCTGTCGCCAGGTAGCCCGGACCCGGCGCCACTTCGAGCACGCGTGCGCCGCTTGGCAGCGTCGCGGCAATGCTAGCCGCCAGGTTGGCCAGGTCCGCCAACGAGGGTCTGGTCAAACGTGCATACCAGGCGGCAAGCCAGCCGTTGATGCCGAGTCCTTTGAAGGGCTTCGCAGCGGTGGCAGAAGGTGCCCTCTGTACTACTGTCCCTGGGAATCTCCGCACCGCGCGGCGAATTTTCTGCACGGAAGCGACGAACCGCCGATCAGGCGGATCGTTTCCGGCGGCACTTACAGGATCGAGGCACTGTCGCGACGCCGAACCAGCGATGCAGATAACCGAGGCACGCGCGCAGAGCGATCCGACATTCGCTCGCCGTTTCCGCGCCTGCGCCGCTTGCGGCAAAGCAAGTTGAAACGCAAATGAACGCGGATAAGCAGGGATGCACGCAGATCGGGTTGGATCGCGCCGGCGTCATGGGCCGACCTTGCCGCTGTCCCAGCAGGCCATTTTGCGTTCATCCCTTCGTATCCGCGTTCATTTGCGTTTCAACTTACTGGATTGCACGCGGCACGGAGCCGGCAGCATGATTCGCGGATGCACCAATCCACCGAGCGGCGTATGGCAAACCTGGGCCAGGAGCTTACGACCTCGGTTCCCGACGCTGGCGCGGCCTGCGGAAATGCTCGGCGCTGCACGCGTGTTTGGTTGCGGCCGTTAGGCAGCGCTATGCTAACATGAGCTTCTCGCTTTCCGCAAATCTTAATGACTAAGATACTTAGATGCCACGGACACCGACGTCAAGCCAAGTGGCCGCCCGTTCCGCGACCATCGCCGCACTGATGCAGGCGATGCGGGAGACCAGTGGGCTGGGCGTGATGTTCAGCCAGAGCATTGGCAAGCGTCTTGGCATCTCGGGCAGTGACCTGGAATGCCTGGACTTTGTGGTGCTGCGCGGACCGGTCACCGCGGGTGAATTGGCTGCTGTCACTGGCCTGACCACTGGGGCAATCACCGGCCTCATCGACCGGCTGGAGCAGGCGGGACTCGGTACAGCGCACACGCGATACGGCGGATCGGCGAAAGGTCCTGGTTTCCCTACAACCCAGCATGATGCGTCGGGTTGGGCCGTGGTTCCGATCACTCGCAGCGGCAATGGAGGCAGTGCTGGACAGCTATAGCGACGAGGAGCTGAACCTACTGATGGACTTCTATCAACATGCGCGCGAGGTGCTGCAAACTGAGATCGCCAAGCTGAGGGCACCACCCCGCCAGGGGCGCTGAGCTAATGCATGCTGCGTGATGCCATCTCGAACGTGCCCTTACTGAGGCTGGGGGTATCGAGAATGCGCTGCAGTTCCTGCCGCATCAGCGTCTGTCGCGCCTCATCGAAGCGGCGCCACTGTCCGAGCGGTGGCACGAGGCGAGCAGCAATTTGGCTGTTCAATGGATCGAGCGTGATGATGGTGTCCGAGAGGAAGCGGTAGCCGGCGCCAGACGCATCGTGAAACCGCACCTGGTTGCCTGAGGCGAAGGTCGCGACCAGCGCACGCATGCGATTAGGATTGCGCAGATCAAAATCGGGATGGCGCGACAGAGCCCGCACCGCGTCCAGCGTGTCCGCCAGCGGCGACATCGCCTGAATCGCGAACCACTTGTCCAGCACAAGATCGTCGCCACGCCAGCTTGCATGAAACGCCTCAAGTACGGCGCGGCGTTCGGGACAATCGATCGCCGACAGCGTTGCCATCGCAGCGAGCACATCGGTCATGTTCTGCGCAGCATCGAACTGTGCCTTGGCGCGCGCGACGCCCTCCGCGTTGCCATCCGCCGCAAGATAGGCGAGGCAGGCATTGCGAAGCGCGCGACGGCCGATCGATGTGCCGTCGATGCGATATGGGCCGGTATCGGTCAGCCGGTCATAGGTGGTACGCAACTCCCCAGCCAGTGCCGTTCCGATGGCCATGCGCACCATGTCGCGCACCGCGTGGATCGCATCGACATCGACCACCGCCATCTGATCCGCCAGGAAGGCTTCGCTTGGCAGCACGAGTGCCTCGGCGGCGAAGGCTGGGTCTGCATCGGCATCTTGCAGGGTGGCGGCGAGTGCATCGATCAGTCCGGTGTGCAGCGGCGGTGTTTCACTGCGTCGCCACGTCGCAGCCATGTCCAGCAGCAATTGCGTCGCGTATTGCTGGGCGGATTCCCAGCGAACAAACAGATCGGTGTCGTGCGCGGCAAGGAACTGCAACTGCGCCAATGGCACGCCGGACAGCTTTACTGGGGCGGAGAATTGCCGCAGCAATGACGGCACAGGCGGTTGGTCGCTGCTATCGAATACAAAACTCTGTTCCGGCTTCGACAGCAGCAGGGTGCGCGCGGCGATCTCCTTGCCGGCGTTGTCGAGCAGCCCCATGACGACCGGAACAACTACGGGCAGCTTGTCGGGTTGGCCTGGCGTTGGCGGTGTCTTCTGCTTCAATGTCAGCGTGTACCGGCGGCTTGCAGCGTCGTACAGGTCGGATACCGCGATCTCGGGCGTGCCGGCCTGGTGATACCAGCGCCTGAACTCTGCCAGATCGACGCCCGAGGCATCCTGCATCGCCTGGGCAAAATCATCGATGGTGACTGCGTGATTGTCGTGTCGGGCGAAATACAGATCCATGCCGCGCCGGAAGGATTCGCGTCCGATGATGGTCGCCATCATGCGGATGACCTCGGCGCCTTTGTTGTACACGGTGGCAGTATAGAAATTGTCGATCGTGATGTAATGGTCGGGTTGCATCGGATGTGCCAAAGGACCGGCATCCTCGCGGAACTGCGCGGCACGCAAGGCGCGCACATCGCCGATACGCTTCACAACGCGGCTGCCTTGATCGGCCGAGAACTCCTGGTCGCGGTAGACAGTCAGGCCTTCCTTCAATGAAAGCTGGAACCAGTCGCGGCAGGTGACGCGATTGCCGGTCCAGTTGTGGAAGTATTCGTGGGCGATAACGGACTCGATGCCCTGGTAATCAGTGTCCGTCGCGGTCTCGGGCTTCGCCAGAACGTATTTCGTGTTGAAGACATTCAGCCCCTTGTTCTCCATCGCGCCCATGTTGAAGTCAGACACGGCGGCGATGTTGAACACGTCGAGGTCGTATTCCAGTCCGAACACGTCCTCGTCCCATTTCATCGCTGCTTTCAGCGAGCGCATCGCATGCGCACAGCGATCCTCGTCGCCGCGGCGCACCCAGATGCCGAGATCCACCTTTCGTCCGGAGCGTGTGATGAACTGATCCTTCACGGCGACCAGATCGCCCGCCACGAGTGCGAACAGATAGCACGGCTTGGGGTGCGGATCAGTCCAGGTGATGCAGTGGCGGCCATTGCCGGCATCGTTGATCACGCCAGGGTTGCCGTTGGATAGCATCACCGGGACGCGGGTCTTATCTGCGGTGATGGCGACGGTGAAGCGGGACATCACGTCGGGACGATCAGGGAAATACGTGATGCGGCGGAAGCCTTCGGCCTCGCATTGCGTGAAATAGCTGCCGTTCGACGTGTAGAGGCCGGACAGCTCGGTGTTGTCCTTGGGCGCGATGCGGGTTTCGATCTCCAGCGTTGCCGTGTCGGCCACGTCGGGAATTAGCAGCTTGCCATCATCGATCCGATAACGATTGGCCCCGAGTTCCACACCATCGAGCACGATGCGCACCAACGTCAGTGCCTCACCGTCCAGCAGCAGTGCCCCCGTTCCGTCGTCCTCCGGATTACGGCGCACAGTCAGGTGCGAACGGACCTGCGTGGCCGCCTCGTCAAGATCGAACGTGAGATCGACGGTATCGACCAGGAATGCGGGCGGGTGATAGTCGGCCAAACGGGTTTCATGCGGCGCGGATTGCGGCATCAGTGTTGGTCCTTCGGCTGGTTCACTGGGGATATATGTGGGTCCAGTCCCGTGGGAACGGCAACTCATCCTCGGTTTTAAGCTGCAGGTGGATCAGGCGCCAGGCGCCGTTGTCCACGTGGTAGAGTAAGCGGACGAACAGGAAATTCTTGGCGAAATCGATCTTGTAGATCACGTCCTTCTCAGAACGCCCGTAATCACGGGCATAGACCAGGTCCGTGTACTGCGCCGCGCCGAGGTCCTTCACGAAGCGGAAGGTGCCGCGCAGCTTGTCGGCCGTGGTCGCTTCCATGAGTTTCGATGCGGCCTCGGAGGCGGCATCGATGTCCTGGTGCGCGAGGTCCCTTACGATTTCTGAACTAGCCGCCAGCGCGTCGAATGGCGCGGGCTGCGCGGCCGCCGCCCCGGCGAGGCACAGCGATACGGCGCCGACCAGAAGCCGCATCGCTGTGTTCGCGCTTACTGCACCACGGCGATCTGTTCGCGGCGCAACTGCACCGTAAGCTCGTCGAGTGCCTTGCCGATGCGATCGAGCATCTCGTTCACTTCGGCCTCGGTGATGATCAGTGGCGGGCTGAAGCAGAGCACGTCACCTGGCACAGTGCGGCCAATCACGCCATTCTGCTCGATCAACTTGGTGAGGCGGCCGCCGATCTTGGCGGAGGGCTCGAAGTTCTGGTGCTTCGCCTTGTCGGCGACGAGTTCGACAGCAGCGATCAGGCCAACGCCGCGGACTTCGCCCACCAGTGGATGCTCGGCGAAGCGCCGGCGCAGTTCCTTCTGCATGTGCATCCCCACCGCGCGAACGTGCTCGCCGATGTTCATCTCGTCGTAGATCTTCAGTGTCTCGATCGCGACGGCGGCAGGCACCGGATGGCCGGAGTAAGTGAAGCCGTGGCCGAACGTGCCGATCTCGTGGCTTTCCTTTGCCAACCCCTGAAACACCCGATCGTTCACCATCACCGCGCTGATCGGCAGATACGACGACGAAATGGCCTTGGCGCAGGTGAGGATGTCCGGCTGCATGTCGAACGTCTGGCTGCCCCAGTAATTGCCGGTGCGCCAGAAGCCGCAGATCACCTCGTCGGCGACGAACAGCACGTCGTATTTGCGCAGCACTGCCTGGATCTTGTCGAAGTAGGTGCGCGGCGGGACGATGACTCCACCGGCGCCCATGACCGGTTCGGCCCACATGGCTGCAACCGTGTCGGGACCTTCGGCGAGGATCAGCTTTTCCAGCTCCTCCGCGCAGCGTGTCGCGAAGGCTTCCTCGCTCTCGCCGGGATTGGCGCCGTGGTAGTGGTGCGGGTTCATCGTGTGCTTGAATCCGGCCAGCGGCACGTCGAAGGCACGATGGTTGTGCGGGATGCCGGTCAGCGAGGAAGACGCCAGAGTGATGCCGTGATAGCCCTTGATGCGCCCGATGATTTTCTTTTTGTCGGGTCGGCCGACGGCGTTGTTGAAGTACCAGACCATCTTGATCGCGGTATCGTTCGCCTCGGAGCCGGAGTTGGCAAAGAACACCTTGCTCATCGGCACCGGCGCGCGCTGGATCAGCATTTCCGCCAGGTCGATCATCGGCTCGTGCGATTTCGCGGAGAATGCGTGATAGAAAGGCAGCTTGCGCATCTGGTTGACGGCGGCCTGCACCAGGCGCTCATTGTCGAAGCCGAGCGAGGCGCACCACAGGCCGGCGACGCTCTCGATATAGTCCTTGCCGGTGTCGTCCCACACGCGCACGCCCTTGCCGTGGGTGACGACCATCGGGCCAATTTCCTGGTGCGTTTGCAGATCGGTGTAGGGGTGCAGCACGTTGGCGATATCGCGCGCGGCGGCGGAATTGGCGCCAAATGGCGGTGGCGGTGCCATGATAGTCTCCTTCATTGTTGGCGGTAGTCTAAAGGGTTGGGGAAGAGGCGGAAAGGTGCTGGCCATGAAGGAGGCGGAAGCGCTGGCACGGCTGCTCGGGACGCTGGATGCGTTGGAATATGCTGGGCGGCACATGCATCCGCCCAGACTGGCGGAGCCGGTGGCGACGCTGGGCGATCGTGATGCCGTGCTGCGTGCGGCGATGGCAGATGCTGCGTGGCCCGAGGGATGGCAAGACCATGTAGAGCGCGCGACGCAAGCCACGTTGCGTGCCTGCGAGGGCTTGCGAGCGGCAGATGATCTGCGGCAGGTGTATCGCGCGCTGCGTCAGGTGAACCGGGCGCTGGAGGCACTGTATCCGCTGGCGGCGGAGCTACCGACGATGGATCGGTTCTTCCTCGCCTCGGACGATCGCGCGGTGGGCGCGGCTTCGGCTGATTTGCTCACCGGCGTGCTGCATGTCGGTAACGAAACCAACGAGCGCGGCGGTTTTTCGGTCTACGTGCCGGAAGATTACGACGCCGCACGAGCGTATCCGCTGGTGATGGCGCTGCATGGCGGTTCCGGACATGGGCGGCTCTTCCTGTGGAGCTGGCTGCGCGAGGTGCGTGGTCGAGGCGTTATCCTGGCGGCGCCGACTGCGATCGGTGACACCTGGTCACTGATGGAGCCGCAGGTTGACGGCCAGCATCTTGGGATTGTGCTGGCGACAGTGGCACGCCGGTGGTCGGTTGATCGGTCACGCCTGCTGCTGACCGGTATGAGCGACGGCGGCACGTTCACGCTGCTGAGCGGGCTGAATGATGCGTCGCCCTTTACACATCTGGCGCCGGTTGCCGCGAGCTTCCATCCGCTGCTGTTGGCGATGGCGGAGCCGGAGCGTGTCACGGGGCTGCCGGTGTATCTGGTGCATGGTACGCTGGATTGGATGTTTCCCATTTCGATGGCGCGGGGTGCACGCGAGGCGCTGGCCGCGGCTGGTGCGGCAGTGACGTATCGCGAGATCGCCGACTTGTCGCACGTGTATCCACGCGAGGAGGGAAGCAGGATTTTGGATTGGTTCCTGGCATAGTGTCCCAGTGTCATTGCGAGCGGAGCGAAGCAATCTCGGTCCACTTGAACGTGCGCTCCTGGCTCGAGATTGCTTCACTGCGCTCGCAATGACAGGACGGGTCAGCGCACCAGGCTGGGCTTGCGTGGGTCGTAGGTCCAGCCGGGGATGAGGTACTGCATCGCCGCGCCATCATCGCGCGCACCGCTGGGCAACTTCTTGTACAGCTTGTGCGCCTTCAGCACCTGATCCATGTCGATTTCGATGCCAAGCCCTGGCCGTTTCGGCACTGCCACCGCGCCGCCAATGATCTGAAGCGGCTCCTTCGTCAGTCGCTCGCGTCCCTCCTGCCAGATCCAGTGCGTGTCGATCGCGGTGATGTTGCCAGGAGCCGCGGCGGCGCAGTGGGTGAACATCGCCAGTGATACATCGAAGTGGTTATTGGAATGCGACCCCCAGGTCAGTCCCCACTCGTCGCACATCTGCGCCACACGGACCGAACCCTGCATGGTCCAGAAGTGCGGATCGGCCAGTGGGATATCGACGGCCTGAAGCAGGATGGTGTGGCCCATCTGGCGCCAATCGGTGGCGACCATATTGGTGGCCGTGGGAACGCCAGTGGCGCGGCGGAACTCCGCCATGGTCTCGCGTCCTGAATAGCCATTCTCCGGCCCGCACGGATCCTCGGCGTACGCCAGCACGTCGGTGCGACCCTTGCACAGCGCGATCGCGTCCGCAAGTGGCCAGCCGCCATTCGGATCGAATGTCACGCGGCCGTCCGGAAAGCGGCGTTTGATCGCTTCAACCGCCCGCATTTCGTCCTCGCCGCGCATCACCCCGCCCTTCAACTTGAAGTCGCTGAAACCATAGCGATCCACCGCGGCTTCCGCCTCGCGCGCCACAGCTTCCGGTGTCAGCGCAGGCTCGTTGCGCAGGCGCAGCCAGCCATCCTTGGCGCCCGGATCGGTATGATACGGCAGGTCGGCGCGCGTCCGGTCGGCGATATAGAACAAATAGGCCAGCATCACGACGCGCTCGCGCTGCTGCCCGTTGCCCAGCAGCGCCGCGACCGGCACGCCGAGGAACTGGCCGAGCAGGTCAAGCAACGCGGCCTCCACGCCGGTCACCACATTGTCGATACGCAGGTTGATCTCGTGAGGTTGGCGCAGGATGGCCGCCTCGGCCTCCGACGTGACCTGATGCACAGTGGATTGCTGCGCCGCCGGCCCGCCACCGCCAAGCGCGCGGCGAACGCTGTTGAGCATGGCATTGAAATCTGCGAGCTGCGTGCCGACGACAAGCGGGCGAATGCGTTCGAGCGTCTGACGGATGGCCTCGCTGCCAGGAACCTCCGCGACACCGGTTCGGCCTGCACTGTCCTTCAGGATGACGATGATGCGGGTAAAGAACGGACCGTGCGCGCCGGCCAGGTTCAGCAACATGCTGTCATGGCCGGCAACCGGAATGACCTGCATGTCGGTGATAGCAGGGGTTGCTGATGAACTCATCTTCGGACCTCTTTTTGGGAGCGCTATCGCGCCACGAGCTGTTCAAGGCTCTTGCCTAACTGCACCGAGATCGATCTGCAACACTGGCGAAGTGGAGCTGGTCAGCCAGGACAATCGCCCCAACCCCCAGAGATCAATTCGACCGAAGCTGGACGATTCCCTTGGGCAGCGACGCCAAAAACAACACAAGGCAAACGCAGAGAAGGACAATGTCCTTATACAGGAATTCTCCGGTAAGGTTCCACGCGATCGGGTCCGTGGATACGCTCCAGTGGACGACACCCGGTGTCGAGAAGAAAAACGACCACGTGATCGCGAACGTGCCAATTCCCATCAATGAGCCGAGCGCTGATAGCATCGGAACAAATGCGCCAGCAGCGAGAAGAACGGCTGTAGTCAGCTCGATAATGCCGAGCAGATCAGCCTCACCTCTGATTCCGAATATGGACAGCCACGAAACGAACGGGCTGTTGGAAATGTATAATGCAATGCCTTCCGCGGACTGGAGCGTGAATTTCTGTATACCAAATGAAATAAAGATCAGGACCATCACCCATCGGAGAAAGCCGAGCAGCCGGTACGAACCGTAGCCTTTTTCGGCAACGTTGAAGTCCTTTATCATGTCTTTTCCATCGCCTCTCGTGCCGTCGGCAATGGCCCGGGGCATTCAGCAGCCGCGGCTATTTGCCGAGATTGCCATGTCGTTATGCTCCTTTCAATGATCAAGTGTTCGGCACTCTTGCCTGTCGTCCCCCCGAGGTGGGAACTCTATTCCCGCAAGGTTTCGTGAATAACCTTTAGGCTGGTTCCTGTTATACCAATCCTCAGAATGCCTGACCGATGATGGTCCATTGTCGATGGGCGATGGACATGATCTTCCAAGGCTGATCCACGAGCCTGTTCCAGGCATCGCAGCAAATGTCGACGATGTTGTCGAAGCCTGTGAAGATACGGTTGGACAGCCAATTCTGCCGCATGAACTGCCAGACGTTCTCCTGCGCGTTGAGTTCCGGCGAGCGCGGCGGGAGCGGCAGCAGCGAGATGTTGCTGGGCATCTGCAAACACTTGGCCCCATGCCATCCCGCCTGGTCGAGGATAATGATGGCGTGCGCCCCAGAAGCGACGCAGGTGGCAATCGCATCGAGGTGAAGTTGCATGGCCTCGCTGTTACAGCTCGGCACCACGATGGCGGCGCCCTTCCCCAGCGCCGGACATACCGCGCCGAACAGATAGGCTGATTGCGTTCGTTGATCATGTGTGGCCCGTGGGCGAGACCCCTTCCTGGCCCAGCGGTAGGTGAGCTTGTTCTTCTGGCCTACCCGCATCTCGTCCTGGAACCAGATCTCTATCGGTGTGCCAGGTACGAGCGTCCGGCGGATTTCCGCCACGCGGTCGGCGAAGTTTTTTTAAATGCTTCCATGGCTTCGGCGTCCTGCTTGTAGGCTCTCGGCCGAGCACTGAGGTGGGCAAAGCCCAACCGCTTCAGCGCGCGGTAGACCGTGTCGTCCGACACCTCGATGCCAAACTCCTCATGCAGCAGCGCGATCAGGTCGCAGGCCCGCCAGCGCACCACACCGTGCACTGCCGGGATCGGACCCTCCTCGACCACACGGACGAGAAATGCCCGATGCTCTTCGTCAAGCTTCGCCGGTGCGCCAGGCGAAGTCAGGTTGATCAGGCCATCCGGACCAAGCTCGTTGAACCGGATCACCCAGTCTCGCAACGTTTGACGGTCCATCCCGCCAATCCGTGCCGCTTCCGCTCGAGGCGCACCATCCAGGATCGCCGCTATCGCCAACAGCCGCCGGGCCTGGGCCACATCCTTCGTGCGTGTCGCAAGTCGCCGCAACTCCGCCGACGTGAAGTCCTGGCGCACTACAATCGCCTGGCTCATGGCAAACCTCCTCAGTTTGCCAGCTTGAAGCACGCCTATGCCAATTCGGGAATCCGCGAACATTCGAGAGTCACCAACTCAGCGGATTGGTATTAGGTCCGTTACGTAACAAGCGGAGAACATGTCGATGGCTCGGCCATGGGAAGCGAATTCCAAGGCGTTCCAGGTGTTGGGCGTGGCGCCCTTCACACGGCGGCGCCTGTTCCATGGTGCCGGGTTGGGAGTGATAGCTGCGGCGTCAGGGCCGTTAGCCGATCGTGCGAATGCTGCTCAGCCGTTGCGCGTGCTGCGGCCCGGGCAACTGCGCATCGGCACGTATTTTGTCAATCCGCCATTTGAGTTCGTGTCCGACGGCAAGCGCATCGGCTTTGAAGTCGATCTGATGAACGAGATCGCCAAGCGGCTGGAACTCAATCCGGTGTTTTTGGATACGCAGTGGGAGACCATCCTCAGCGAGATGCGGCATAATCGTTATGATTGCATTGTGGGAGGGATAACGATCACCCCGGATCGGGAGAAGATTCTCGCCTGGTCAACACCGTATATGACGACGACGCTGAGCATCGTGGTCGATAGCAGGCGAATGCCGAACGCCACCAGTCTGGCTGATCTCAAGGATGCGACCGTGGGCGTGCAGGCGGCCACGACCGATTACGACATAGCGGTGGTGATGCAGCGAAAGGGGCAGATCGGCCGCGTCCGGGTGTATTCCTTCGCCCATATCAGCCGCGCGATGACCGATCTCGCGGCGGGCCGGGTCAACGCGGTGATGAAGGTGTATCCGGTCGCCGCATGGTTGGCGAAACAAACGCCTGGTCTGCGCATCATCACCCAGGTTCCCGATGACCCGCAGCCGCTGGGAATTGGCTTCAATCGCAGCAATCCAGGCTTGCTGGAGCCAGTGAACAATGCGTTGGCGGGTTTGCAACGGGACGGCACATATTCAACACTCGTGCAGCATTGGGGCCTCGCGTAGCTGCTCACGCGGCGACAAGCCGCGGGTTTGGCTCGCGTATCGCCAATCGCACAGCATCGAGGATTGGTCCGCTGACAATGAAGGGCGCATAGCCGTAGGCTTCCCGAACGCCAGGTGCGTGCGATGCTGTCGACGCAAAGTCGGGAAACAGCCGGATAGGCACGCCGCCATTGGCAAAGTTCGAGCGGTCGCCTGCTGGCAGATATGATTCGACAGTCAGACCTTCGGCCAGCAGCACATCATGTCGCGGCAACTCGACGTGATAATAGGTGATCTGCTCGACTGCCATCTGCGCAACGCTGCTGCCGTTGATCAGATGCTTGATCGGTATCAGCACATCCGAGACGAACACTGCATGATCGGGTGACAGGTACAGATCCCGCTCCGGGCATCCCTTGCCAAAGGCGTGCGCCCGAATGCGGACCGGCCAGACAAGCTCAGGTCGCGGATGCTGGAAGCACACAACATGGCGACAGCCGATCCAGCCGACAGGCAGCTCGGTGCCGTCCGCGGTGATGACGGGCTCGCCAATCTGCAATTGCTCAACAGGCACCTTGCCACGCCTGGTCACGATCAGTGTGCCCTCAGCAAAGCAGGCAAGATCAATGAGCGCCAATGTGTCTTCGAAGCCTGGCGTCAGGGTGAAATCGTAGATGCCGGCTGTATCGAAGTGCAGCACGGCCAAGGTGCCGGGGCCGTCCGCGATCGTGAGAGTGCCGTTGGCGTATTGCAGTGTATCGCTGGCGTCGTAGGCAAGGCCGGTCAGGTTGATTTGTGCGGCCGGATTGAAGCCGTCAATGCTGCTGTTCAGGCCGCCGATCAGCACCAAGGGTTTGCTCGAGGCAAACGTCAGTTGCCCGCTGCCTCCGCCGAAATCAATGTCCGGGCCCTGCGTGGTTTTGTCGACAATCAATATGCCGCCGTTGATCTCGATCGTCCCGTTGCCAACGCCAGCAATTGCCCCCGCGTCCTGTTGCGTGCCATCGAGCTGCACACTGCTGGACGCGGACACCTCGAGCGTTGTGCCGCTGGGCAATGCGCCCGAAAGCTGCAATTCAAGCGTGCCCGCCTGAACGGTTATGCCGCCGCCGAACGTGTTGACCGCACCTAGCACCAACGTGCCCGAACCGACTTCACTCAAGCCACCGCTGCCGGAGATCGACCCTGGCAATGTCATGGTGAAACCGTTCGGATCGAACGCGCCGCCAGATGATGCAAGCACGACTGGGCGAGTCAGCTCGCCGCCGTTGTATACTGTCTGCAACGTGAGATCGGCCAGGGCCTGCAACGTTCCGGCGCTGAGGGTCAGTCCGTACTGACCGTTGTTGCCCGGATAGATAGCTCCGCCAGAGCTATTGCCCGGCTCGTTGGCGTTTCGAACGCCCAGCTCCGCGTCGAGGTCGATGGCAACGACGCCGCCATCGATCTCGATGCCGCCAGATTGAAAGTTTGCCTGATAGACGAAGGGCGACGTGCCATCTGGATTGTATAGCGGTACCGGGTGCAGGGTCAGTGTGCCTGGCCCGTCCACCAACAAACTGCCTGAGCCGGACAACACACTGTTCAGACACAGGTTGTAGTCGTTTGTATCTATCGTCAGCGCCGGCTGCGACGAGCCAGGTGACACTATCATCATCGCTGGTGTCACGACGGCACTGGTGCCAGTGACATCAATCGTCGCGCCACTGAGCAGCAATGTGTCCTGGCTGGTGTCGATGGTGCCCGCGTTGATAATGCCGGTCAGAGCGATCTGCTGTGTGGACCATTGCGAGTCGATGGTGCCGAGTGGCGTCCAATCCTGGCCGGCATCGATCGATACCCAGGCCATCGTGTCGGCGCCCGACACTGACACCGAATTGCCGTTGACCAGCGGTGTTTCATCCTGGCCGATGACGATCACGGTGCTGTTGTCGATGAACTGAGCCGACCAGACCTCACCGATGGCGAGCGAGGTGGCAGTGTTCCACATCAGCGCGGCACCATCGTCGTTGTTGATGGTATTCGGATCGGTGGCCCAGTAGACCGTGCCGTCACTTGTCACAGCGACGATGGTGTCGTCATTTGGCGATATTGCGAGGCCGTAGATATCCGACGTGGCGCCCGTGCGGATCTCGTTGAACTGCGCTGACGGAGTAAGGGTGCCGAGGTAGGACGACAAATCGGCACGGACGATGATCCCGTCCTTGCCGCCCCCCCAGATCACGCCCGCATATATGGTATTGGGATCAGCGACGATTTCGTGCAGTTGCCGGATATCATGTTCTTGCGGGAAGTTCGGGATCGTCGAGAAGTCGATCCCGCCATCCGTGCTGATCATCAACGGATAGATCTCTGTCTGAGGCGCCAAGGTGCCAACCGCATCACCTGAGGCCACGACAATCGTGTTCGACAGATAGATCGCCTGAAGGATGCGCTCGTAGTAGCCGGTATCGAGCGGAACCGTGATGGTGCCGTCGTTGTAGGTCAAAGTGGACGCGGACCACGTGATCGATCCGTCGTTGCCGATCGTCCCGTAATGCACCGGTGGATAGAAGTCCGCGCCAGGCGCCAGGCTGGTGGCGACCAGCTCCGGCATGGCGCCATCGCCAGTCGGGGTCGCATCTGGCGATATGGCGATCTCTGTTGTGTCAGCCTGAAGTGCCGCGGCACTGCCGGGATTGGTCAGATCGGTCCAGGTCTGACCGCCATCCGTCGTCTCCAGCACAAGGCCGTGGTAGCCGGTGGCAAAGCCCAGCGTGCCCGAGGCCGAGAATGACACACCGTCGAACCACTTGAAGGCGGGCACGGTGCCAAGCGCGCTGTCAGGCGAGACTGGGGTGAAAGCTGGCACAGTCGTCGCATCCTGCGCGATGCTGGCGGTAAACATGTTGCCCTGACTGCCGGCGATGACGACGGTGACGGTTCCGTTATTGGTGTAGGTCGCCAAGCCGCGCAACCAGATACCGGCGCCTTCGTCCGTCCCAAGCTGGTGTATGTTCCAGCCGTCGCCGACGAAACTTATCCCGCTGGCGGCCGCGCCGAGCGTAAGCGCGCTCTGGTCATCCGTGTCGTCTGGCATGGCGCTGGGGTATCCCGGGGTAGGGCGGTTGATTGGCTGGGATAGTGTTCATCATACCAATTTTATCAGGGTTGGCGCAGCCGCGCACGGCGCGGTAACCCGATCATGCAGGCAAGCAATCGGCCGCCGCAACCACGTCGGCAGAAGTGGCGAAGTGCGGTCCGTCCGCATGGTTAGCATGGGCAATACGATCCGGTAACTCCGGCTTGCCCAGCAGATAGCCCTGCGCCTGATGGCAGTTTAGCTGCACCAGCAAGGCCAACTGGGCGGCGGTCTCCACGCCTTCGCCAGTGACCCGCATATGCAGGCAGTGCCCCAGGCGAACGATTGCGGCGACAATCGCCGCGGCGTCCGGATTGGTCTCCGATTCCTTGATGAACGACTTGTCGATCTTCAGCTTGTCGAACGGGAAGCGCCGCAGGTAGCTGAGGCTCGAATAGCCGGTACCGAAATCGTCGAGCGAAATGCGCACCCCCAGCGAGCGTAGCTGCGTCAGGATCACCAGGGCCGCGTCCGGATTGCTGATCAGGACACTCTCCGTCACTTCGAGTTCAAGGCGGTCCGGCGACAGCCCGGTGCGCACGAGGATGGCGGTCACGTTGTGCAGCAGGCCCGGGTCGCGAAACTGCACCGGCGAGAGGTTCACGGCGACCGACCATGGTTCCCGCCAGGTGGCCGCCTCGGCACAGGCTGCCTCCAGCACCCAGTAGCCGAGCGGGATGATCAGGCCGCATTCCTCGGCGGTCGGGATGAACAGTTCCGGCGAGACGATGCCGTGGTCCGGACGAGTCCAGCGCAGCAGCGCCTCGAAGCCCTCCAGCCTGGACAGGGCGCAACTGAACAGAGGCTGGTAGTAGAGGATGAACTCATGCCGGGCGAACGCCTGACGCAGGTCCTGCTCAAGGCTACTGCGCTCGCGCAGTTGCTCGTCCATCTCGGGCGAGAAGAATTGGTATTGGTCACGGCCGCCGGCTTTCGCGCGATACAGCGCGATATCGCCGTTCTTCATAAGCGTCGACTTGCTTTCGCCGTGTTCGGGATAGTGCGCGATCCCAATGCTCGCGCTTATCTCGATCCGCTGCTCGCCGATCATATAGGGCTGTGACAGGTCCTTGAGCACGCGTTCGGCCAGACCGGCGCATTGCTGTGGCTCCTCCACCGCGGCCTGAACGATGGCGAACTCGTCGCCGCCGAGACGCGCGACGGTGTCGCTGGCCCGTACCGCCGCCACAAGCCGGTGGGCAACCGCTTGCAGCAAGTGGTCGCCGCAGTCATGGCCAAGCACATCGTTGACGTATTTGAAGCGATCCAGGTCGACGCAGAACACCGCGACCTGCTTGCCCGAGTGGCTGGCCTGCTCGAGCGCCTGCGTCAGACGGTCGTTCAGGAGATAGCGGTTCGGCAGCCCAGTCAGGGCGTCGTGGAATGCGAGCTCAAGGATCTGAGCCTCTGCCTTCTTGCGCTCCGAGAGGTCGCGGATCGCAGTCAGCACCACACCGTCCTGATCATAGACGATCGGGCGCGACAGCACCTCGACCGGCAGCTCGGTGCCGGCCGCGGTGACGATGTTCAGTTCAGACGATTCACTCGACAGCTTGCCGAGCATCTGCCGCACCAGGGAGCGGCTCGCCGCAGGCACAAAGCGCAGCACATGCGCACCGCGCAGGGCGGCGGGACCGGCATAACCGAGCAAATTGCACAGTGCCGCGTTGACCTCGAGGATTCGGCCGGCCTTGTGGATGACGATGCCCTCGAACGTCGCGTCCGCTAGCTGGCGGAAACGCCGCAGTTCGCGGGCGCGGACAAGCTCGTTCTCCGCACGCAGCGTGGCCTCGCAGTTGAGCCCTTCCTTGAATACCTGCATCGCGGCGGCCATCGAACCAACCTCGTCGCCGCGACCGACGTCCGGCACAGCAGCATCGAGATTGCCGCTGGCCAGATCGGCCATGGCATGCGTCAGCCGGGCGATCGGCCGTGTGATCGAGCGCGATATGACCAGTGTGATGCCTGTCGTGAACCCCAATGTCAGAAGGACGATCACGGGGAATATCGACGTGGCCGTGTTCGCGTCGGCGATGGCGGTTGCCGACGTCGCCTGGCGCAGATCGTTCGCATCGGTCTGCAAACGTGCCAGTTCCTCGTTCAGCCGAGCAAAGCTCCGTCTGACTTCGTTGACTATGATCCACGCGCTTGCAGGATCATCGCGCACGATGCGCAGCACCTCATCGACCGCGTCGAGGTAGTCATTGAGGTGCTGGCGCAGCTCGGCGGCTCGCGGCGCACTGTTGCCCAGCCAGGGCCATGCCGCGAGGCTCTCGAAATCGATGATGTGCTTGCTGCGATGCCTGCTCCACCAGCTCGATGCGCGGTGTGACCCTTGCCTTATCAACCTCGGTCGCGGACACCACGATCACATCCAGCAGCCGCACCTGGACATCTGAGGCAGCGTCCGTGGCGGCAACCGCGAAGCGGAAGGTCTCGAACGCGCCTTCGCTCAGATCGTGGACGCGCCTCGTATCCGCACGGAGTTCCAGCAACGCCACCGTCGCCAGCAGCAGAAGTGCGCACAGCGTAACGCCAGGTGCCAGGAACACCTTGACGGATATCGGCACGTCTCTCAACCGATGCAGCCACATGGCCCTTACAGGCTCCCGTCAGGGCTGATACGTCCCGACAAACAGGATGTAGTCGCCTACCTTGATCACGTAGGAGCTCTTCAGCTCCACCTTTCGTGTCGTTGGGTTGGTCATTCGGTAATCCACCCATCCTTTGCCCGCGGTCTCGGCGGTCGCGATGATCGCCTTGCCGAACTCCTTGCCATCGGAATCGACGAAACGCGTTGCGTCACGGCCCAGATAGGCGGGCACGCCAACCGACGAGACGACATGTCGACTGGGGTCGTAGGTGACCACGAACAGGTTGCGGTCGTGGAAGGCGGCGCCGTTCGGGTCGTTGAAGTCCGCAAGGGCCTGCTTGGGGCCGACCTGCTGCAAGTGGGCGGCGGCACGCTCCGCCATGGCCTGCGCCTCGGCCGGTGTGCCCTGAGCGTGCAAGGTCGCAGGAAGCAGGACGCACCAGAGGGCGGCTGCTGCCAACCCCAGCCAGGCTGACCGGCCGGATCTCAGGTCGAAGTGGAGCATCTATTGCTGTCCTGCTTGTGGTCGCGGCGGATCGCCCAATGATGATGACGACGAAAGGTGAAGGTTCAGTTTGTCTACCGGTCCGCGGCCGGCTCATTGAATAATTCGCTGGCGCCATAGAAAAGCAGTTGCTTAACTATCGCGGCAGTGTTAGTTAAGTGAATGCTTAACCAACCGACCGAGCTGGACCGTCTGTTTCATGCGCTTGCAGATCCGGCGCGTCGGGCGATCGTGGAGCGGCTGACCCGTGGGCCGGCGCCGGTGATGGAGCTGGCGCGGCCGCTGCCGATGTCGCTACCGGCGGCCATGCAGCATCTGGGCGTGCTGGAAGCGGCCGGCCTCGTGCGATCGGAGAAGGTCGGCCGGGTTCGCACGTGCTCAATTGAGCCACAGGTGTTGAGCCGGGCGGAGCAATGGATCAATGCGCGGCGCACCGAGTGGGAACGGCGCCTCGATCGGTTGGGCGATTACCTCAAGACATTGGAAAGCGAAGGAGATGGCAATGGCTCAGGCACTTGAGACGAAGCTCGAACCGCTGCGGCTGTCGCGTGTGTTCCACGCCCCGAGGGAGACAGTGTTCAAGGCGTGGAGCTCGGCGGAGCACATAAAGCGCTGGTTTGCGCCGGAGACTTACACTGTGCCCGAGGCAACCGTGCGGATGGAGGTGGGCGGTCCGTTCGACCTTTGCATGCGGTCGCCGAGCGGCGAGTCGCATTGGGTGCGCGGCAGCTTCGTCGAGATCACGCCGCATGCGCGATTGGTGATCGACATGACCTGCACCGATAGCGACGGACACAAGCTGTTCCGCGCCTACACGGAGATCGATTTCGCCGACGCGTTGGGCAGGACACGCATGGATGTGGTGCAAACCTATACGCTGATCGACCCGTCGGTGGGCTGGATGGTGAAGGGTGCGCCGGAAGGATGGCGCAGCACGCTCGATAAGCTGGAGAAGGAGGTGGTGCGCATGCAAGGTGGCTCTGGGATCGATGCCCGCTCTGTGGTGCATGCGATGTTTCATCTGGAACGAACCTACGAAGCGCCGATAGCGCGCGTGTGGCGGGCGCTGACTGATCAGACGGCCAAGTCGAAGTGGTTTGGCGGCCCGCCGGGGAAGTGTGAGCTGCTGGAACGTCATATGGATGTTCGCGTCGGCGGGACCGAGCGGGCGAGGGGACGTTGGGAAAGCGGCGTGGTGTCCACCTTCGATGCGATCTACCACGACGTGATCCCGAATGAGCGGTTGGTTTACAGCTACGTGATGCACCTGGATGAGAAGAAGATATCGGTGTCGCTGGCGACGATGGAGTTGAAGGCCGAGGGGGCGAAGACGACGCTGAAGGTCACCGAACAGGGCGCGTTTCTTGATGGCTATGATGATGCCGGTTCGCGTGAGCACGGCACCGGATTCCTGTTGGACGCGCTCGGGGCATCGCTGCGGGAGTAACAATTTGAACCACAGATGAATACCGATGGACACAGATATCTGTATTCATCAGTGTTCATCTGTGGTTTCAATCTTCTGCCCAGCGGAGTGACCCGATGTGTTCCCCACACCGAAGCGCGTGTTCCTGACCAAAGGCGTTGGCGTGCATCGTCATGCCCTTACCGCATTCGAGTTCGCGTTGCGCGAGGCGGATATCGAGCAGCAGAACCTGGTTGATGTTTCGTCCATTCTGCCGCCTCGCTGCGAGGTGATTTCGCGGGAGGCGGGGGTCGAAGTGTTGAAGGCGGGCGACATCACGTTCTGTGTCATGGCTCGGTCACAAACCAACGAATTCGGGCGTCATGTCTATGCGAGCATCGGCCTGGCGCGGCCGGCCGATCCGGACATGTATGGATATATTTCCGAGCTGCATGGTTACGGGAAGGCGCCCATCGATATCAGCGGCGAGCAAGCCGAGGATCTGGCCGCGACGATGCTGGCCTCGACGCTCGGGTTGGATTTCGATCCGGATGCCGCGTGGAACGAGCGGAAGCAGATCTACGAGCACAGCAATCTGATCATCGACAGCATGTCGATCACCGCGGTTGCGGAATGCGCGGCGGAGAACCAGTGGACGTGCGCGGTGGCGGCGGCGGTGTTCTTGTTTTCGTAGGCTGGTCGGAATGGTGTGATCGGGTAGCACGAAAAGAAAGTTGAAACGCAGATTAACGCAAATGGACGGAAAACACGCAGATGGTATCGGACTTGCTTGGCGCACCAGCGCCATATCGAGCTAATTGCCCGCTTGCGCGGGCGAAGCATTGAGCGTGCCGTTGACAATAGCACGGTGACCACTTCGACTGGGCGCACCTCATTCGGCCAGAGATATATCCTATGCCCAACGAACCTGTAGACGTCCTGATCATCGGTTCCGGAGCTTCCGGCGCGGCGGTGGCCTGGAGCCTCGCCGAAACCAAGATGCACATCCTCTGTTTGGAGCAGGGCGACTGGATGAAGCCGTCGGAATACCCCTCCGCCGGGCGCGACTGGGAGGCGCGTCAGCTCGCCGAGTTCCACTACTCGCCGAACCGCCGTGCGCGCGACACCGACTATCCGATCAACGACGACAACTCGCCGATCAAGATCGCCAACTTCAATGGCGTCGGCGGCGGCACCGTGTTGTACGCCGGGCATTTCCCGCGCTTCCATCCGTCGGACTTCCGCGTGCGCACGCTGGATGGCGTCGCTGATGACTGGCCGATCGATTACGCGACGCTCGCGCCATACTACGACGAGAACGACCGCATGATGGGCGTGTCGGGCCTCGCCGGTGATCCCGCCTATCCACCGCACGAGCCGATGATGCCGCCGTTGCCGCTCGGCAAGTCAGGCACGACGCTGGCGCGTGGGCTCAACAAGCTGGGCTGGCATTGGTGGCCGTCGGACAGCGCCATTGCGTCAACCGACTACGAAGGCCGCGCGCGCTGCATCAATCTGGCGCATTGCACCTCGGGCTGCGCGCAGGGCGCGAAGGCGAGCACCGACATCACCTATTGGCCTGCCGCCATCCGCGCCGGAGTGGAACTGCGCACGCGCTGCCGGGTGCGCGAGATCACACGCGACGAGCACGGCATGGCCTCCGGCGTCATCTACTACGATGCCGACGGCAAGGAGCAGTTCCAGCCGGCGCATGTCGTCATTCTCGCCTGCAACGCGATCGGCACGGCGCGTATCCTGCTGAACTCGAATGGCCTGGCCAATTCGTCTGGCCTGGTCGGCAAGAACCTGATGTTCCATCCTTATGCGCGCATCGCCGGCTATTTCGACGAGGAGCTCGACGGCTATCGTGGCCCAGGGAATTGCATCTGGAGCCAGGAGTTCTACGAAACCGATCTCTCGCGTGGCTACGTGCGTGGCTACACCTATGAGTTCTCGCGCGGACAGAACCAGGTCATGGCCGCGGTGCATGGCGCACAGACTGGCCGCTTGAAATGGGGCGCCGAGCATCACGGTTCCTATCGCAAGCTGTTCGGTCACCGCACCGGCATGGTGGCGATCTGCGAGGACCTGCCCGAGGAGCACAACACCGTCACGCTCGATCCGGAGCTGAAGGACTGCCACGGCATTCCTGCGCCGAAGATCAACTACACGCTGAGCAAGAACAGCCGCCAAATGCTGGATTTTGCCGTGGCGCGTGCCTCCGAGATCCTGCGCGCCGCCGGCGCATTCGATGTCTGGCACGAGGCACCGCTGGGTGATGGTGGCTGGCACCTGATGGGCACTGCTCGGATGGGGACCGATCCCGAGCGGTCTGTAGTCAACGAATGGGGCCGCAGCCATGACGTGAAGAACCTGTTCGTCGTGGATGGCAGCATCTTCGTCACGTCTGCCGGTGTGAACCCGACCCGGACGATCCAGGCGCTGGCGCTTTATGTCGCCGACAACATCAAGCAGCGGCTGGCGACGCTGTTCGATTGAGATGGCGTGGCGCCCTGGCGCGCGCGTGTTGAGTGGCTTATGTATTACCGGAAGACAATCGGGTAATACAGGGGCCGTGCGATGCCGACCACGGTTACCAGCAAGGGCCAGGTCACCATTCCCAAGCCGGTGCGGGATCGCCTGGGGATCAAGCCGGGCAATGCGGTCGAGTTCGAACTGATACCGGACGGCCGTGTCGTCCTGGTGAAACTCGGCGCTCGCCGGCCACGCAGCCGGTTCGAGGCACTGCGCGGCCGCGCCGGCAAAGGGTTGAGCACGGACCAGATTATGGCACTCACCCGCGGCGAGCCCGAGGCATGACACTGGTCGATACCAACGTCCTGCTGGATCTCGTCACCAACGATGCCACATGGGCGGACTGGTCGATCCGCCAGCTCGACGTCGCCGCGATCAGGGGACCGCTCGCCATCAACGACGTGGTCTACGCAGAATTGTCAGTGCGGTTTGCAGCGATCGAAAGTCTTGAAGCCGTGCTGGATGAGGCGGGACTGGCGATGGAGCAGATACCGCGTGCGGCGTTATTCCTTGCCGGCAAGGTGTTCCAGCGCTACCGGGCCGCGGGCGGCAGACGGACCGGCGTGCTGCCAGACTTCTTCATCGGTGCCCACGCTGCCGTTGCGCGCCGCGCACTTCTCACGCGTGATGCGCAACGATACCGCAGCTACTTTCCGACGATTGACCTGATTACGCCGTAGTTGCTCGCAGCACGGCCAGGTCGCAGCCCTCATCCGCCTGCAAGCAAGGGTCCACTTGCCCGCGCCTCGACCACCGCCCAGAGTGAGACGGAGCACGGCCACTACCGACTCCCCATTGGCAGGTGACGCGATGCTGGACCGTATCGAGATTAAGAACTTCAAGTCGATCCGAAGCGTGCAGCTCGATCTGCACGCATTGAATGTCGTCATCGGCCCTAATGGTGCGGGGAAGTCCAACCTTATCGGCGCGTTTCGTCTGCTCGGCCAGATCGTTCAGAAGCGTCTGCAAGAATATGTGCCGCAACAGGGAGGAGCAGCACGCCTTCTGCATCATGGACCAAAGACGTCACCCAATCTGTCCATGAAGTTTGATTTCGGACGCAACGGCTACAGCTTCACGTTGGCGCCATCAACCAGCGACAGTCTCTTCTTCCTGCGGGAGGAAACCCACTTTCGCGGAGATTATGTTCCCGACGGGGGACCAGTGCTTGGCGTAGGTCATCAGGAGGCTCGACTGCCGGATGCAGCACAGGAAAGTCCACGCAAGGTGCCATACCACGTCATGCAAGGCGTGCGTAACTGGGTAGTCTATCATTTTCATGACACCTCCGACCAAAGCCCGCCAAAGCTGACGCAAGACGTCGACGACAACCGAACGTTGCGGCCGGACGCGGCCAATCTGGCGGCCTTTCTGTATCGCCTGCAACAGCAATATCGCGACGCGTTCCGTCGTATCACGGAGCATGTGCAGCGTATCGCTCCCTTCTTCGCCGAATTTCGCCTCGCCCCTCTTGCAGCGCGGCCAGACAATATCAAGCTTGAATGGCGGCAGCGTGGCTCGGACGCTTATTTTGACGGCGCGTCACTTTCTGATGGCACCTTGCGATTTATCTGCCTCGCGGCACTGCTGTTGCAACCGCGTCATTTGATGTCATCAGTGATCCTGATTGATGAGCCAGAGCTGGGACTGCACCCTGCGGCGCTAACTCTCCTGGCCGAAATGCTGCGGGGCGCATCGACCTCGTCGCAGATACTGGCTGCCACACAGTCGGTGACGTTGCTTGACCACCTGACACCCGAAGAGGTCATCGTGGCAGAGCAGGAGGACAACGCTTCCACGTTCCGACGCCTCGAGGAAGCATCGTTGCGCGACTGGATGGAGGACTAGGGCTCGGGGAGCTTTGGCTCAAGAATGTCCTGGGCGGGCGTCCTCAATGAGCAGAGTGCTCTTCCTAGTAGAAGGGCAAACTGAGGAGGCTTTCGTAAATCGCGTGCTACGTTCCCACCTCGACCCAATGGGGGTGTTCGTGGCGCGCCCAAGCCTCCTGCGGACCAAGGAGTTGCCTGAAGGAAAACCGTACAAGGGCGGTGTAACGACTTACCGGCAGATGTCCCGCGACGCACGCCGGCTGCTCGCGGACACCAATGCGCACGTCACGACGCTGATCGACTATTATGGCCTGCCTGCGGATTTCCCTGAGCTAGAGCATTTTCCCACCTGATTGGATCGGATGGGATTCACAAATCGGTCGCTGTCTGATTCAAGCTTCATGCTGGCGGAGGAGGCCAGCATGAATGGCCAAAGCGATATCGATCGATCTGCGTGAGCGGGCCTGCGACGCCGTGTCTGAGGGGCTCTCCTGTCACCAGGCTGCGGCGCGGTTCAAGGTCAGTCCGTCCAGCGTCATCCGATGGATGGCACGGCTGAAGACAGCGGGTGTCATTGCGCCGCAGCCGCAAGGTGGAGATCGCAAATCCGCGCGAATTGAAGCTGAAGCGGCATTCATCCTCGGCTTGGTTGAAGCGACGCCCGACATCACGCTGGAAGAGCTGCAGGCGCAACTGGCGGGCCGAGGCGTCAGCGTTGCCATCAGCACCATATGGCGGTTCTTTGATCGCCGGCGGATCACGTTAAAAAAAAGACCGCGCACGCGGCGGAGCAGGAACGGCCCGATGTGAAGGCCGCACGAGACGCCTGGTTCGACAGTCAGCACGACCTCGATCCGGCCAGGCTCATCTTCATCGACGAGACCGCGGCAAGCACGAAGATGGCGCGGCTGCGCGGTCGAGCGGCACGCGGTGTGCGATGCAGGGCCGCGATCCCACACGGCCACTGGATGACAACGACCTTCACTGCCGGCCTGCGGCTCGGCGGTATCTCCGCGCCAATGCTGCTCGAAGGGCCGATGGATGGCGACGCCTTCCTTGCCTACATCGAGCAGGTGCTCGTACCCAGCCTGACGATCGGCGACACGGTGATCATGGACAATCTGCCGGCTCACAAGGTGACTGGTGTTCGTGAGGCGATCGAGGCAGCAGGCGCCAGCCTCGTCTATCTCCCGCCGTACTCCCCTGACTTGAACCCAATCGAGATGGCGTTCTCAAAGTTCAAAGCGCATTTGCGTGCCGCCGCCGCAAGAACGCTCGACAGCCTCTGCACCGCGGTCGCACAGGCGATTAACCGCTACACACCAACAAACTGTGCAAACTACTTCGTAGCAGCAGGATATCGTGCAATCTGATCGGAAAATGCTCTAGATGCGGCGAAAGCTTTGCCAGACGTCAAGGACCGTGTAGCTGCTTTAGAGGCAGCGTTTAGTAGCGATATGAATCATCCACACTTCCGCCCCTTTCTCGCACTGCACGAGCTGGAAGCTTGGATTTTTGCTGCGCCGGCTGTCGCAGAGGACCATCTCGCCATCAGAGGCCTTGGCAATGAGCTCGCAAAGGTTGCTGCAAATGCTGGCGGTCCCGAACTGGTGAATGACGGCCCCACAACACATCCATCGATCCGGCTAGCCATGACCGTCCAGCAGTTCGGCAGGCAGCATCGTTATGGAAAGGTTGCCGATGGCCCAGAAATCATTGCGAAAGCTGGGCTGGGTGCCATCCGGGCTGCCTGTCCACACTTTGGTGAATGGCTGGATTGGCTGGAAGGCCTCGCATAGCAATTCGACCGTGATCCTTCTGAAGGCTGAACCGCAGAATCCTGTCGCTTCCGAATAAGAGAGCGGACCTCTATTGTCCCGGATGGGCAACAATCTAAGGGCATATTCGGGCTATCCCTCCGCCCTTAGGACCCCCAGATCGCAGCCCTCATCCGCCTGCAGCACCTGTTCGGCGACGATCCGATCCCATCCACGCGTGGCCTTCGCCGGTGGCCGCCATGAAGCGCGCCGCCGTGCCAGCACATCGTCCGCCACGAGCAGTTCCAGCTTCCGTTCCTTTACCGACAGCTGAATGCGATCGCCGCTCTCCACCAGCCCGAGCGGGCCACCTGCGGCAGCTTCTGGTGTGATGTGCAGCACGATGGTGCCGAACGCGGTGCCCGACATGCGGCAATCGCTCATGCGCACCATGTCCTTGACTCCGGCGCGCGCGAGCTTCTGTGGGATGGGCAGATAGCCAGCCTCGGGCATTCCCGCCGGCGTCAGCGAGCCTGCGTTCTTCAACACCAGAATGTCCCTCTCGGTCACGTCCAGCGCGGGATCGTCGATGCGGTTTGCCAGATCCTCCAGCCCGTCAAACACCACGGCGCGGGCCTCAGTTTCGAACAATGCCGGCGTTGCCGCACTGCGCTTCAGGATTGCGCCACGCGGGGCGAGCGAGCCGAATAGCGCCACCAGCCCGCCCACTGGCGATACTGGCTCGCCGCGTGCCCGGATGTAGCGACGATCGACAAAGACTGGTTCACGCAGCCGCTCGCTCAGAGGCAAACCTGTGACGTCGCGCGTGTCCAGATGCAGCAGATCGCGCAGTTCCCACAACAGTGCCGGCATGCCGCCGGCGGCGTGGAAGTCCTCCATATAGCCTTCGCCTGTCGGCTTCAGGTCCACCAGCACCGGTGTATTGTCCGACAGGTCGTTCAGCCGATGCAGATCGACGCGCACGCCGCGCCGTCCGGCGATCGCAGTCAGATGGATCAGCGCATTCGTCGACCCGCCCAACGCCAGCAGCACGCGCAACGCATTCTCCACCGAGTGCGCCGTGATGATCTCCGACGGCCGTATCGGCGCGGTGATCAGCTTCACCGCCAGCGCGCCCGCTTCCTCGGCCGCGCGTAGCCGATCGGCGTGTACCGCCGGGATCGAGCCATGCCCCAGCGGCACCATGCCCAGCGTTTCGGCGATGCAGGCCATCGTCGAAGCGGTGCCCATGACGCCGCAGGTGCCGGCTGTCGTTGCCAGCCGTCCCTCGATCTCGCCGATCCGTTCAGCGGACACGCGGCCGGCGCGATACAGTGCCCAGTAGCGCCGGCAATCGGTGCAGGCGGACAGCCGTTCGCCCTGGTATGGCGTCGCCAGCATCGGTCCGGTGACAAGCTGCACGGCGGGGATGTCGGCCGATGCAGCCGCCATCAGTTGCGCGGGGACCGTCTTGTCGCAGCCGCCTATCAGAACCGCAGCGTCCATGGGCTGGGCGGTCAGCATCGCCTCGGTGTCCAGAGCGGCAAGGTTCCGGTAGTGCATCGAGGTCGGGAACAGCGATGGCTCGCACAGGGAGATGGTCGGGAAGGGCAGGGGCAGTCCGCCTGCGGCCAGCACGCCGCGCTTCACGGCCTCGATCAGCTCTGGCACGGTGCGGTGGCAGTTGTTGAACCCGGACCCCGTATCGACAATGCCGACAACGGGGCGATCCAGCATTGCCTGTGAGTAGCCCATCGATTTGGCGAACGATCGCCGCAAGTACAGAGCGAAATCGCGATCGCCGTAATTGGCGGTGTTGCGGGCCAGACCGCGTTTCGGTGCAGGTTCTTCGTCCATGGCGGGCGCCTCTCGTCATGGCCGGGCTTGTCCCGACCATCCATACCGGCACAGTGCCACTACTGGTGGCCGGGACAAGCCCATGGCTGTCAGCCACTTGTCATGTCCGCCGCAGGGCTGTGCGTGCGGAAAGAATTCGATCCGGGTGCGCGAAAGAACGCGACGATCGCGAAGGATGGTTTGGGCGTTTCGCGCCGTGGTCCGACGGACCGGGGACGAAATCCTCTTGGCGATCTTCGCGCCCCTTCGCGATCTCTGTACTACTGTCCCTGGGAATCTCCGCACCGCGCGACAAATTTTCTGCACGGAAGCGACGAACCGCCGATCAGGCGGATCGTTTCCGGCGGCACTTACAGGATCGAGGCACTGTCGCGACGCCGAACCAGCGATGCAAATAGCCGAGGCACGCGCGTAGAGCGATCCGACATTCGCTCGCCGTTTCCGCGCCTGCGCCGCTTGCGGCAAAGCAAGTTGAAACGCAAATGAACGCGGATAAGCAGGGATGCACGCAGATCGGGTTGGATCGCGCCGGCGTCATGGGCCGACCTTGCCGCTGTCCCAGCAGGCCATTTTGCGTTCATCCCTTCGTATCCGCGTTCATTTGCGTTTCAACTTACTGGATTGCACGCGGCACAGAGCCGGCAGCATGATTTGCGGATGCACCAATCCGCCGAGCGGCGTATGGCAAACTTGGGCCAGGAACTTACGACCTCGGTTCCCGACGCTGGCGCGGCCTGCGGAAATGCTCGGCGCTGCACGCGTGGTTCGTTGCGGCCGTTAGGCTGCTCTAGGTTGAATTGTGTGGTCCGCCAGTATGACCGTCGAGATAATGACCGAGATGTGCGAAGCGACCGCGCAGCAATAGCTAAAGATATTCGATGCCGGCGTGCCGCCGTGCCTGGTCACTCCGGAAGCATGGCCACGATACCCTGCACGCTTTGCTGAACGACTCGGTTTTCGGTCGGCGGCGCTGTTGGTTCGGCAATCACGGCCCGATCGCGGAATATTGCACGCAGCCGATCGCCCAGACGCTTGGGCGACATCGGCTTCAGCAGATAGCCGTCGATCCGCAAATGTGCGGCGCTCTGAATCGTTGCCACATCGTCATGCACGGTCTGCATCACCACCGCAATTTCGCGCAACGCGGGATCGGCGTGGTTGCGCAGGCGCTCGACGAATTGCAGGCCGTTCATCGGCGACATGTTGACGTCGCAAAGCACGACCTCCGGCTTGACCGTGGGGAGAATCCGTAAGGCAGTCTCGCCATCCGGCGCTTCCGAGACGATGAACCGGCCAATAACACGCAGCACGGCCCTTATCGTCGAACGCATGAACGATTCGTCATCGACGATGAGAACGCGCAGATTGTCCAGATTGCTCATGTCACCGACTCCAACTGCGCCGCAATGAATTCCGCGATCGCGCGGCGGGAGGCAGTGAAGCTATCCGCGACCGCTTGCATCTGTCGTACGACCTCGTCATCGGTGGCGCTGGGCGCGGCCGCGTCCAAAGCTCGGCACAACGTACCCAGCGCCATCGCACCAACCGACAGCGACGCGCCCGCCAATCGATGCGCCACTGCCTTAACGCCATCCCGATCTCCCGCGCCCACAACAGCCACAAGCTGTTCCACCAGCGCAGTGGCCGATGCCAAATACGCGTCCAGCCATGCCTGGCCTTCGTCTGGCGCTTCCTCGAAGAGCTCGCGATACGTCGTCGCATCGAAGGTAACCGCGGCGGTCGGCGTTGCCTCGCGTTCGGCCATCGCCGTGAACTCTTCGCCGACCAGAATGCGAACCAGCGCAATCTGTAGCTGCGGCAGGTTGATCGGCTTGGCCAGCACCTCGTCCACACCGGCCTCCAGACAGCGGTAGCGCATCTGCTGCGTGACGTCCGCGGTCAGCGCCACTATCGGCAGACGCGAGCTGCCCCGCATCGTCTCCCGCGCGCGGATGCGCTGGGTCAGCTCAACGCCGTCCATTCCAGGCATGTGGCAGTCGGTGACCAGCAAATCGAACGTTTGCGTTCCGAGTGCCGCCAGAACCGCCAACCCGTCCTGCACAGCGACCACGGAACAACCGAACCGCTGTAGCTGGCGCTCGATCAGCCATAGGTTGGTCGGCTGATCCTCGGCAACCAGGATGCGCTGTCCAGCCAGCCGCGTGTCGGCTGCCAAAAGCGGCGGTTGGGCCACGCGCGTTTTGGCCGGCGCCGCCTCGTGCAGCGGCAAATGCAGATGGAAAACGCTACCGCTGCCGATTTCGCTCTCCACCGTGATGTCGCCGCCTTGCAGCCGGGCGAGACGGCGCGAAATGCTCAACCCGAGCCCAGTGCCGCCAAAGTGTTTCGTTGTGGAAGCATCGGCCTGGCTGAACGGCTCGAACAGTTGCGACAACTGCGGTGGCGTCATCCCGATGCCGGTATCGCTGACCGAGAAGCACAGCTTGGGTTCGCCGCTGGCCCCAGTTATCCGCGTCACCGCCAGATCGACCCAGCCGGATACAGTGAATTTGATCGCGTTGGTCAGCAGGTTGACCAGGATCTGCCGCAACCTCAGCGGATCGAGCGCCAGCCACGCCGGCACATCCTCTGCTACCTGGCAATCGAACGGCAACCCCCTGTCGGCCGCAGTGAGCCGGATTGGCTCCAGCGCCTCGGCAAGCATGGCACGGAGCTCTGTCGGCTCGGTACTGATCGCGAGGCTGCCGGCCTCGATCTTCGAGAAGTCCAGCACGTCGTTGAGCACGCTCCGCAGCGACGCTGCCGAACCATGCACCAGCTCGACCATGCGCAATTGCTCGGATCCCAGCGGCGTCTCACGCAACAGCTCGATGACGCCGAGCAATCCGCTCATCGGCGAGCGGATCTCGTGGCTCATCATCGCCAGGAATTCCGACTTGGCATGCGTCGATCGATCGGCTTCGTCGCGCGCGGCGCGCAGCGCTTCCTCGGCCTGCTTGCGTCCGGTGATGTCGGTGAAGGTTTGCACCGCACCGCCACGTGGCAAAGGCCGGCTGCGGATCTCCAGCACCGTGCCGTCCGGTCGATAATGTTCATGCGGTGCTACACCGTCGCCCAGCCCGCCTGCATTCTTGAACTCGGCAAACCAGGCGTCGAAGTCACCCAGCGGTGCGCCGTACTCGCCACGCTCCCACAGCATCCGCAGTATGTGCTGCTGCTCGTATGGCGCGTCGGTAACCACCTCTAGTGGCAACCCGTATAGTTCGGCCATGCGGCGATTGACCACTTGGACGATCCGGTTCGGATCGGTCATGACGATGCCCTGCGCCATGTTCTGCAGCGTCACGTCGAGCAGATGCGATTTCTCCGCATGCCGCGCCTCGCTGTCGCGCAGTGCTTCGCGGGTACGCTCCAGGCGTGCCTGGTGCCGGAAGATCGCCGCTGCCACCGCCAGCAGGAACAAGGACACAACGGCAGCGACGGCAAGATAGGCATAGCGGTCGTTATCATTGGTCGCCATGACTTCCGCTTCGTCCATGCCGATGACGGCGAGAAGAGGGAAGCCGGCCACTTCGCGGTAGGCATAAATGCGCCGGATACCATCGATCGGGCTGCCTCCCGTGAGATGACCTGAAGGGGCGATCGCATGCGCACGCATCAGCGCCGTATCGGCAAGCGAGCCACCCATCGTCGTTCCCTCCAGCGAGGCGCGTGCGCGGATGATGCCGTCGAACCCGACCAACATCACCACCCCGGCGCGGCCCACGTTCACCGCTTGGTAGAAGCTGGCCAGCAAGGCGGGATCGAGCGATGCAACGACAACGCCATCGAAACTGGCATCTGCGGCAAAGATCGACCGGCTGAGCTGAACCGACCAGCGGCCGCTGATTTGCCCGAGCACAGGAGTACTGACGAACAGCACGTCCTTGTTGCTCTGTTCATGGACGCGGAAATGCTCGCGATCACGGAGATAGATCGGGCTGTTGGCGCCGTCGATGGTGCTGCCACGCAGATAGCCATCCTTGCCGATGATCGCAATCTGGAACGTCAATCCGGCAAGAAGCGGACTGGCCTGCGACCATTGTTCCGGATCGAACCGAATGGGATCGCGTTCGTATGACGCGCGGATGTAAAGCAGCGTCTGGTCGATGGCGTGAAGCAAACGGATTGTGCTGTCCTCATACGCGCGTGCCAGGGTTTCTGTGTTTTGTACGGCGGCACGCATTGCCTGGTGGTGTTGGATCGTTAGCGACGCCAGCGTGCCGGCCCACAGCGCTGTGGCGCAACACACGCCCAAAATGATCGCACCATGCTCGGCCAGCATGTGGGCCAATCGGCTGATGCGGGCGCGAAGGTGGGCGACAGCGGTTTGGCACGAGAACGACATCGTTAGCCGCACTCCGCCGTTACAGAGTGCGGCGAGATATTGCGATGATGCGCCGCCTGGGTGAGCAATCCGTTAAGGTGACCAGGAAACGATGCAGCAGTCATGGCGCGGCCGCACTTCCACGAAGCGGCGACATTGGCAGGGATGCACAGATCGCAGATGACAAGCTGCTGCCATCTCCGCTACCAAGCCGCCCATGTTTGCCAGGCTCGTCATTCCCGCTGTCTTGGGCGCCGCTCTTGCAGGCTGCGGTCCCAGCTATTCGCCCAATACCTACGCCACGGACGCCGTGCAGCAGGCGGCCAAAGTGGATCCGGGCATTGTTGTCGGCGTCCGTGAGGTGGATATCTCCGCTTCGGGCACCACCGGTGCCCTGGTCGGCGGCGCGGCCGGTGGCATTGCCGGGTCGCAGGTGGGCGAAGGAGCTGAGAAGGCGTTCACGACGCTCGGCAGCACGCTGGTGGGCGGGATCGCCGGCTCGACCGCGGAACACGTGATCAGCGATGCGCAGGCCTACGAGTACATCGTCCGCGAGCCGAAAGGCGATCTGGTCAGCGTGACGCAGAAGGACAAAGTGCCTCTCGTGATCGGCCAGAAGGTGCTGGTGATCGCGGGTAAACAGGCGCGTGTGGTGCCGGATTACACCGTGGCGGTGGACACCGGCAGCAGCGACAAGCCGGCAGAGCCATCCAAGCAGGCGAACGCCACGCCGCCGCCGCCGCCCCAGCAGCCGATCAGCACTATCCCACTGCCGGCCCCAGCCGACGCCGAGACCGGCCCGTAACTACGACCAGGGCGGGCCTTTCAACTCGACCATGTTGCCCTCGGGGTCCGGGATGTAGATCGATGGTCCCTGGCCATTGGCGCCGTAGCGCGATTCAATCGGACCTGGCTCGCAGCCATGCTGCTTCAGATGCGCGATGATCGCCTCGCCGTCGAACGGTTCGACCTGCAGACAGAAATGATCGAGATTGCGCCCCTCCTTGCCAGCCGGCGCGCCGCCCTTTTTGCCGAGTGGCCCATCGATCGGCACAAGATCAATCAGGGCGTTGCCAGCGCGGAGCTGCCAAAGCCCAATGCTCTCCTGGACTTTCTCCGACGTGCAGCCCAGGACATCGATGTAGAAGTGCATCATGGCCTGCAGGTCCACGACCCGCAGCACCAGATGGTCCAATTGCTTGAGGTGTAGCATGATGGTCCCTCCGGGTCATGAGTAGGCGTGGAACACCAGACGTTAGGGACCTGTTCGGAATAACGGAAGGCCACCTGTTGGATGGCCGGGTTTACTATGCCCAGCCTCGCGAGGGCTTTCGCAGTGGCATTGAGCCTGTGCTGCTGTCAGCGGCGATACCAGGGCAGTCGGGCGAAAGGGTGCTGGAGGCAGGAAGCGGCGCCGGAGCGACCCTGCTTTGCCTCGCCGCGCGCGTGCCCGGGGTCCGGGCCACTGGGATAGAGCAGGATGCGTCTCTGGTGGAGCTTGCTCGCCATAATGCCGAGGCGAATGGCTGGTCACAGCTTCGCTTCGAGGCTGCCGATATCAGAGCCGTGGCGGAATTGGGTGAATTCGATCATGCCTGTGCCAATCCGCCATATCATCCATCCGGCGGCAGCCCTTCACCGGATGCCAGACGGGATGTGGCGAAGCGCGGCTCCGGTGGCTTACTCGGCGAGTGGACGCTTGCGCTGGCGTGGCATTTGCGGCCGCGCGGAACGCTGACCTTTATTGTGCCCGCTGCTTTGTTGCCGGAGGCGATGACTGCCTTCGATCAGGCGGACTGCAGGGCAACCGCCTTGTTGTCGCTTTGGCCGAAAGCGGGGCGCCCCGCAAAGCTGATGTTGCTGTATGGGGTGAAGGGCGGCAGAGCTCCGTTCCGTCTGCTCCCCGGCCTGGTCCTGCACAACGGGGACGGCACATTCACAGCAGAAGCCGAGGCGGTGCTGCGCGGCGGAAACCCGTTGGTATTCTAGAGCGAGTTGCCTTCCGTGTGCGGATGGCGCAAATGCCAAAGCCGCTCGTGCGCCGCCACAAGGCTTTCCATGTTGCGCCGCCGTGTGCCGTCGGGCGTCAGCGGGCGGCGTGTCAGCATCATCTCCAGGATGTGGAGAAGTTGCTCGGCCACCTCGAAGTCTGCCTGATCGCAGGCGTGGTGGAACGCAATCAAAATCTTGTCGGAGAGCCGGCGCGTGTAGCGCGGCGTACCGCTGGGGCCAACCTCGCGTCCGCCACCGTCGTCGAGCCGCGTCTCTGTATCCCCGGTCGTCGTACCCATTTGGTCTCGTCCCGTCTGTTGCCGGCATTGGCATTTATCGAGCCGACCACGTCCAACCGAACGGACAATGATCCGCAAAAGAGGCGAACTGGTCGGTCAGACCAACGTGTGCACCATTCTCACGCCAATGCACGTCATAAATGCGCTATGCCGTCGTTATCTGCCGAGTGACGCTCACTTGCCATGCTCGTCGCGCAGAGAATATGGCTTGTACATGTCCCCCAGGCAAGGTTCGTCTTGCCGCAGGGGATGACCGCGGTTTTTTTGGACGGCACCGGCTTATTCGGCTGGCACCATGTCCATTTTCGCATCGCCTCCAGTCGTGCTGGCGAAAGCCTCTTCCCAGGACCCGGTTGTGGACGCTTTGCTGTACTCCGTGGCGCGGTTCTCGAAGAAGTTGGCGTGCTCGACCGCGTTCAGCATGTCGTCCAACCACGGCAGCGGGTTCTTCGCCACGTGGAACAGCGGGTTCAGGCCGAGTTGCATCAGGCGCCGATCGGCGATGTAGCGGATGTAGACTTTCACCTCCTGCGCGGTCAGGCCTTCCACTGCCCCTTGTTCGAAGGCCAGGTCGATGAAGGCGTCCTCGTGGTCGACGATGGTCGCGCAGGTCAGATAGATGTCGCGCTTCAGTTCCTCGGTCCAAATTGACGGATTCTCCTGCACAAATGTGCGGAACAGCCGGATGATCGAAATGCAGTGCAGCGTCTCATCGCGCACCGACCAGGAAATGATCTGGCCCATTCCCTTCATCTTCCCGAACCGCGGGAAGTTCAGCAGGATCGCGAAGGAGGCGAACAACTGCAGTCCTTCGGTGAAGGCGCCGAATGCGGCGAGCGTCTTGGCGATCTCGTAGCGAGACTTCGACCGTGAAGCTCTGCATGAAGTCGTACTTGTCCTTCATCTCCTTGTATTTGAGGAACGCCTGGTACTCGAGCTCCGGCATCCCGATCGTGTCGAGCAAGTGGCTGTAGGCGGCGATGTGCACCGTTTCGATGTTCGAGAATGCCGACAGCATCATCAGCACTTCGGTGGGTTTGAACACCCGCGCGTAGTGCTTCATGTAGCAGTTGTTCACCTCGACATCGGCTTGGGTGAAGAAGCGGAAGATCTGGCTCAGCAGATTGCGCTCGCTGGCGCTCAGATTGCGGTGCCAGTCCTTCACGTCATCGGCCAGCGGGACTTCCTCCGGCAGCCAATGCACGCGCTGCTGGGTCAGCCAAGCCTCATAGGCCCAGGGATAGCGGAATGGCTTGTAAACTGGGTTCTCGGTCAGCAGGTCGAATGTCACCGGGTGTTCGTCGGCCGATTGGGTGATGGCATCCATGCTGAGCCTCCAGTTCGAACCACATATAGTGTCAGCATTGACGGGCTGACACAAGATGCCGTTTCAGCCCGGCGGATGCGGCACGGCGTCGATGGCCGGCGTCCGCGGCTTCTGGCCCGGCGGCAGGGCGTCAGGTGCCGGTTCGCCGGCTGGTCCAAGGGTATGGATATAGGCGTAGACCGCCCGCAAATCAGGCTCGCTCATCGAGCGCATGTTGAACCAGGGCATAGGCGGCCGAGATTGCATGTTGGCCACGTATTGGACCCAGGCGTCTGCCGTCATTTTCTGCACCAGGAGGCGAAGGTTGGTCGGGTAGGAGGTGCCCCACGGCCCCGTCCAGCCGACTCCGCTGCCTGTCAGGCGCTGTGCTACCGGGACTTGTCCTGGCGCGCGATTCCAGCCTTCGGTATGGCAGTCGTTACAGCCCCCGATAGCCACAAGATACTCGCCGATCGCAACCTGCGATTGCCCGGTAACGGACGGTTTCTCAGAACCCGCGGCACACAACAATAAAGCGATCCCGGCAGCGCCGAGAACACGTCCAAACGTCATTTTGTTACGACTCCCCCAGGCGAATCAGAATCGTTCCTCGCCACGATGACGGAAGGAATTGGGGAAGTCACGATACAAAGCGAACACCGCGTTCTGGGCCAGTGAGTTGACGCCGAAATGGAAGCCTTCCACTGGCTCGCGCCGGCTTGCGACGCGCTCAAATGCCTGTTCAAGTTGGGCCAGGTCGCGAACTTCTATCATCAGATGGAATTCGCCTAGTCCTGGTGCGCCAAGCCCGAGCTTGCGGCGCGTCAGGCGCCATGACTTGATCAGTCCCTGCTCTTTCAGATGGCCCATGTATGTCGCGACATTCTCCGCGAAGGTAATGTCGCTGATACCGGGCTTGAGGTCACACCATGCGTGGTAAAGGTTCAGCCGCGCCTCCTTCAGTGCCTGGTCCCGGCAGCGATGACAGCGGCAATCGGCACTGCGATACCGTTTGTTGTCCGATATGGCACTGCGTTCGCTTCGATGTCGGCGATGATAGCCGGCATAGCTGCTGGTTCCTGCGCTTCAATCATGGCCGCCATCCTGGCGGTTCCTGTTTGTAGCGCAGTGACCAGCCCGCGTGCGTCCACATGCTGCCATGAGCGACGGACCAATTGCGTCGAGCAATCGGCGAAGCCTGCGGCACGCAATGCCTCGGTGCACTGTTCGGCACCACGAAAGCCGCCGCCTGGCGCAGGTGCGTCGGAGGCTGATGGGTTACCGTGACGGGCGATCGCGTCGAACAGCAGCTTCCAGGCGATGTTCTCGCTGTGGTCTGACCAGAAGCTGAACGCGACGCGGCCGCCACTCCGCAACACGCGGTGCGCCTCGCGCAAGGCGAGGGCAGGGCGTGGCACATGATGGATGCCGAAGTTCGACACCACGGCACCGAAGGAGTTATCAGGATAGGGCAGGGCGTCCGCATCGCCTTCGTCGGCGGTGACACCGCGCGCGCGGGCGAGGCTGAGCATCGCGGGCGAGAAGTCCAGCCCGCGTGCTGCCGCGCCGCGCATTGTTGCCAACGAAGCCACCAGGCCTGGGCCACAGGCAATGTCGAGCAGTTCGCTCCCATCGCGAACGCCGGCAGCATCGAGCAGAGGAGCGATGAATTGCCTGGTCGCGGTTGCGAAAGACGACTCGTATGCCGATGCGGCAAGCTGCCACCGTGCATGCTCGAAGGCGCGGACTGCTTCTGGGTCAAAGTCCATCAAAAAGTGTTCACACGGAGCACACTGAGAACCACTGAGAATTTTGATAGCGCTTCGCGCGAAGCGCCAATTCCTTCCTCAGTGGCTCTCCGTGGTTCTCAGTGCTCTCCGTGTGAACCCTTTCTCTAAGCCGTTGCGCGGTTGAACATGGAGTCCAGCCGCTCGAACCGGATCATCTGCGTGTACTCGCCAACCATCTCCGGCGTAGCGACTTCGATCATGATCCGGTTCTCCACCCAGAACTCGATCACATGGAAGAACGGCTTCTGCCCTGGCGCGCCGCGGCCGAAGTACTTGGTCCGCCAGCCCTCGCGCTCACCGATCTGCTCCACCTTCGCGCGGTCGATCGGCACTGACAGCAGCAGATGGAACGGAACATAGCCGGGCTGTTCCACATGCCCTGAACGACACTGCTGTTCGTCGCTCGTGCCAGGCACCAGGGTGACGTCCTCGGGATACACTTCGATCAGCGTGCCACTGTCGTCGCCGCTGACTGCCATGAACGACTTGGCGACACCGCCTGGGAACGGATACGCGCGGCCGTTCATCAGCTCGGCCAATACCTCGGCGACATGCTTGGGATCGCGGGCGGATATCGAGACGTGATGGATCATACGCCTTGCTCCTCAATAGGTCCGGAACATCTCGGCGATACGCTCCGGATCCTGTGTGACGGTGAGCGCCAGTGCGAGCAGGATGCGGGCCTTCTGCGGATTGAGATTGTCGGCAATCAGCATACCTGCCTCGGCCAGACGCTTGCCACGGAATGTACGCCCGGAACCTGCACGTGTCGATTGCACGACGGTGATGCCTTGGGTCACCGCCTCACGGAGCGCATTCGCCTGGCCGGGCGAGGGGAAGCCTGGCGCGAACCCGGCCGACACGATGCCCTTCGCGCCGGCCGCCATAAAGGCCAGTACGTCGGTTCCATCCGCGCCAGCATAGGCGTAGGAAATGTCCACGCGTGGCAGGGTGTCCAGCGCGCGGATATCGAACTCGGTATCTGGATAGCAGCGACGGAGCGGACGGCGATAGAATGCGATCGCATCGCCATCGGCATGGCCGAGCACACCGAAGTCGCGCGACCGGAATGTCTGGAGCCGCAGCGTCGAGGTCTTGGACACATCGCGTGCCGCCTGGATCTCGTCGTTCAGGACCACAAGCACGCCCATGCTGCGCGCTTGCTGGCTCGCGGCTACGCGGATCGCATTGACCAGATTGAGGCCGGCGTCCGTGGACAATGCGCTTGACGGACGCTGTGCGCCGACCAGCACTACGGGTACGGAAACCTTTAGCGTCAGGTTGAGGAAATATGCGGTCTCTTCCAGCGTCGCGGTGCCGTGGCCGATGACAATGCCGGCAAGATCGGCGTGATCCGCGACAAGCCGTTCGCACAGCTTCGCCAGTGCGCGCCAATCGGAATAGTCGATCGCAGTGCTGGGGATGTTGCGGTAGCGGATGGGCAGCACGTCGGCGACCAGTGCGGTTTCCGGCCAACGCGCGATGATCTCCTCGGCATGCATCACCTTGCCGGTCGCACCGTAGTTCTGCAGATCGAGCGGCCCGACACCCAATGAGGCGATCGTGCCGCCCGTGCCGATGAATGCGACCTTCGGCTTCATGCGACGATGACGCCGCTTGCATCCGCACTGTCCAGGATGGGCGGACGCTGAGTGTGGAAGTCGGTGTCGCGCTGGTAGGCTTCGGCGATCTTCAAGACGCGGGACTCGGCAAACGGACGCCCGGCGATCTGCAATCCAATCGGCAGGCCATTGGGATCGAAGCCGCAGTTCACGCTGACTACAGGCAAACCGAGGTAGTTGAAGGGTCGGGTATTGGCGGAAACCGCCATGAACTTCACCTCGGTACCAGCCGGGCCATGATCGATGTCGGTCTCGGCGAGCGTGGGCAGGCACGTCCGGATGGTCGGCGTAACCAGCACATCGACTTTGGAGAATACGTCCTTCGCGAACTGCTTCAGGATTGGCCCGCGGCGGCTGAGTGCCTCGACATAGTAGGTCGCCGGAATCGCGTAGCCACCGTACATCCGGCCGCTGATATGGATGCCGTAGTCGCCAGCGCGTTCGCGCATCCACTGCGCGTGGATCGTCGCACCTTCGACCCTCGAGATGATGCTGCCGTAGGTCGTGATCGCATCCATCAGCGGTAGCGCGACCTTTTGCACGGTCGCACCGCGCTCCACCAGCACGGCTACGGCGCGTTCAAGTGCTTCCAGCACGGGTTGATCAACACCATCAAAGAACCACGGCGAGGGCAAGCCGATACGCAAGCCGCGGATGTCGCCATCCAACGCTGCTTCATAATCGGGAACCGGCTCGTGCGAACTGGTAGGGTCGCGTGGATCGTATCCAGCGATCAGGGTCATCACGCGCGCACAATCACGAGCGGTGCGCGTCAAGGGTCCTACGTTGTCAGCGCTGAACGACAGCGGCATCACGCCATAGCGCGACACGCGTGTCTGCGTCGGCTTGATGCCGGTGACGCCGCACGCCGCCGCCGGCAGCCGGATCGAGCCACCGGTATCCGAGCCGAGCGCCATGTAGTTGAAGCGCGCCGCGACTGATACGCCGGAACCGGAGGACGATCCGCCCGTGATGTAGGGCGGGTTCCATGGATTGTGGCAGTCGCCGAACGCGCGATTGTGACCGGTCGGGTTCTGCGCGAATTCCGCCATGTTGAGGCCGCCGAAGGTGTAGGCGCCGGCTGCCGACAAGCGCTCGATCACCGTCGCGGTGATGGCCGGACGGAAGTCCTTGCGGATCGCAGAACCACACGTGGAGAGCTTGCCCGCCTGATAATACATGTCCTTGTGCATCATCGGCACGCCATGCAACGGCCCGAGCCACGCCGCTTTCTCGCGCACAGCACGATCGGCCGCCCGCGCCGAAGCCTCGGCGCCTTCCCGATCGAGCCAGATCGTCGCGTTCAGCGTCGCGTTGGTGCGTTCCATGTTCGCCCAGCACGCATCGAGCAATCCCAGCGAAGTCGCATCGCCATTGCGCACCGCGTCCGCTGCCTCGGTCATGGAGAGTTCTGCGAGATCGGTCATCCGCGTCACTCCTTCGCTTCGTGCAGGGCGGCCTCGAAGCTGGACGGCTCTTCTTCGAAGATCAGCGTGCCGCGCAGCGCCTGGAAGGCGCGGATGGTCGAGATCAGGTCGGCCGCCATGCGCCGCGCTGGATCACTCGGGGCGGCGATGCCGTGCCATCGCGCAATCGTTGCCTCGATTTCGGCCTCGAACTCGTCCATGTGCGGTCTCCCCGAGCGTTATCGGTCCACTATGCCAGGGAGACGAAGCAAGCGACATGCCGGATGAACAGCGCCGCGATGTGCCCCCGGGAGAGGTCTACGAGACCGATGTTCCGGCTCGGCTGGACCGGTTGCCGTGGGCACGATTTCACTGGCTGGTGATCGTCGCGCTTGGCACGGCCTGGATCCTGGACGGCCTGGAGGTCACCATCGTCGGGTCGCTGTCCGGCGCGTTGACCGAAAGCCCGGTCCTGCATCTTAGCGGGGAACAGGTCGGTTTCGCCGCCAGTGCGTATCTTATCGGCGCGGTATGCGGTGCGCTGTTCTTTGGCTGGCTGACCGATCGGCTGGGGCGGAAGAAGCTCTTCAGCATCACGGTGCTGCTTTACCTGACCGCGACGATCGCTTGCGGGCTTTCGTGGAGCTTCTGGTCGTTCGCGTTGTTCCGCTGCCTCACCGGAGCGGGCATCGGCGGAGAATATGCCGCGGTGAATGCCACGATCCAGGAGCTCATCCCGGCGCGCCGCCGCGGCTTCACCGACCTTGTGGTGAACGGCAGCTTCTGGCTTGGCGCCGCGGTCGGGGCTTTGGGCGCCTTGGTCGTGCTGAACCCTGCGGTCATGCCGGCGGAATACGGCTGGCGCTTCGCCTTCATTATTGGCGGTGTTCTCGGCTTTATTGTGCTCCTGCTGCGCCGGTATCTGCCGGAGAGTCCACGGTGGCTGATGACGCACGGCTATCCCGAGGAAGCCGAACGCGTGGTGGCGGAGATCGAGCAGCGCGTCGAGGAAGCCACCGGTCAGCCGCTGCCGCCCCCGCCACAAAAGAAACTGCGACTGCGGACCGACGTGCATGAGTGGTTCGGGCCGTCAGCGCGGGCGCTGTTCACGCAGTACCGCCGCCGGGCCATTCTGGGCGTTACGCTGATGGCGGCGCAGGCGTTCTGCTACAACGCGGTGTTCTTCACCTACGCGCTGATCCTGACGCGATTCTACGGCATCCAATCGGGCAGCATTGGCTGGTTCATGCTGCCGTTCGCCGTCGGCAACTTCCTGGGGCCGTTGCTGCTGGGCAAGCTGTTCGATTCGCTTGGGCGGCGGTTCATGATTGTTCTGACCTATGCCCTGTCAGGTATCCTGATGGCGATCACTGGCTGGCTGTTCGTCCTCGGCGTACTGGATGCGGTGCAACAGACCGTTGCCTGGACGGTGATCTTCTTTGTCGCCTCCGCGGCGGCGAGTTCTGCGTATCTGACCGTCGGCGAAAGCTTCCCGTTGGAGATGCGCGCTATTGCCATCGCACTGTTCTATGCGTTGGGCACCGGCGTTGGTGGAGTAGCGGGTCCAGCGCTGTTTGGCGCTCTGATCGATACCGGCTCGCGAATTTCCATTCTGTGGGGTTATCTGTTCGGGGGAGTGCTGATGCTGGCTGCCGCCGTAGTTGCAGCGTTTCTCGCCGTGCCGGCAGAGCGGCGTCCATTGGAAGAGGTTGCACCACCATTATCGTCTGTCATGGGTTGACCCCGCCGCTCATCGTCATGGCCGGGACACTCCCGGCCATGACGATCGAACGGTGGCACCGCGTGAGCCCAGCATCGGGCACTCAGTGTTATTCCGCTGCCAGCGGCAGCACGACCTTCATGCACAGGCCGTGCGGATCACGATTGGAAGCGGCAACCGTTCCACCTAAGGCGACTGCGTTCTGCTTCGCGAGCCAAAGCCCAACACCCATATGCAAATAGCTCTTACGCGAGCACTCCAGTTTGGCTGGCCGATGGGTGTAATAGCGATCGAATATACGGCCCAGACGCTCCGGCGCTACGCCAGGTCCGTCATCAAGCACGGAAAGAATTGCTGTGTCGGCATTACACTCCAACCGCACCAGCACAGCGCCATCGGGCGGCGAGAAACTCAGCGCATTATCCACAAGCGGTTCGATTATGGCTTCGAAGTTCTCCGACTGCCCCGCTACGGTAATCCCATCGTCGACATGCGCTTCAAGTCGAACCCTGCGAGCCGTGTTCATCGTTGCATAACTCTGCACAAACCCACGCACGAGCGCCGAGAGATCAACGCGCGACATCTCCAATTCCAGCAGTTCGGCAGCCGCATTGTCAAGGTAGCGTGCCGACTGCACCAGCCCGTCCAGCCGATCAAGTGCGATTATGATCGCTTGCAGGGTGGCGCTCTGGGATTGGTTGTCAGACGTGCGCTGTAGTGTCGGCTCGATAGCATGGCGGATGATGCCGATAGGTCCCTTGAAGGCGTGCGCGTTGTCCTCCGCCGCCTGGCGCAACATATCGGCGCTGGTGCGCATGCGCTGCACCATGCTGTCAAATGCGCTCGCCAGTGACGCCAGTTCGGGAATGCCAGTCGTACGCGCGAAGCCGGCCGACTGGGTCGGCGACAAAGCGAGGCGGCGGAAGCCCAGTAAGCCCAACCATACCCCGGAAAAAATAGCGGCGATCAGCAGGGCCATGACGCCATAGATGCCGAGTGCAACGCGAACCTCGGGCCGTTCCCAATAGGGCCGAACCTCGATCGCTCCCAGCACACGGCTTTCACTGGTCGCTATGACAACGGCCCAACATCCGGCCACGCCTTCGATCGATGTCGCCGAAGTCAGCACCTGCGCGCCGTTGTCCAGCAGCGACGCTTCGCGGTCGCCAAGCAACCGAGGCGCCGTGCAACCCTGCGACAGCCCAGGCAGGATGCCCAGGTGGATTAACTGCTGCCGCTCGTCCTCAGTCCGTTCTGCCGAAATCGGTGGTGCGGTGGCGACGAAATAGAATGCCTCGTCGGTGCCGGCATTCTTTGGTCTGAACAGGACCTTGATGCTGCGGTTGCTCGCGGCGAATTGCAATAGATCACTTCGCAAGCTTGCCACATCGGCCGGCCGTAATCCGCGGAGCACTGGGGCAAGGCCAGCGGCGATCGTGTCGCCGGTCTCCGCCACCGCATTACGGATCAGCAAGCGGCGCTCGGCTTCCGCATGGCCCAATACGGCGAAGATCAGAGCTGGCAACGCGATCAGGATTAGCAGCAGCGCGCAGGCCTGCACACGGATCGAGCGCAGCCAGCGTATGCCACGCCAGCGCGGCGTGTCAGTCATCCTGGAACCAGCGGTAACCAAAGCCGGGATAGTTCTGCAATGCGGTGAAAGCCGGGTCCAATCGTTCAAACTTGCGCCGAATGCGTTTGACCATCGCGCGCACATTGGCGCGGTAGCCATCCTCGCCTTGGCCGGCGAGGAAGCCGCTACCGCGCACCGCATCGTAAATCTGGCGATACCCGACATCATGGCCGGCATGTTTGGCGAGCAATGCCACGACATCGAATTCGCTGTAGCTGAGCGGCACATGATTGGCGCGCCAGCGCGCGCGCTTGGATGATTGCGACAGGACGAGAGCGCCGACGATGGTATCGGCCTCGGCTGCGCTGCGCTGTACGGGCTGACGAGTCAAGGCGAGTGACAACCGGTGCAGGATAATGGCCGGTCCTTTCGACTTATCGACAAAGTCTACCGCGCCGGCGTCAAACGCAGCCTCCTCGAATATTGGCTGGCCATGCGATGTGAGGAACAGCACAGGGATCGTGACGCCGCGATCGCGCAATGCCTTGAACAGCTCAAGACCATCCAGGTCCGGCATTTGCCAGTCGAGGACACATGCATCGGGCCGGATGTCGCGTTGAAGAGCGAGCAGCGCCTGCTTCGGATCATCGAAGCATTCCGCCCGGTATCCCGCAGATTGCAGGTTGGCCGCAAACACACGAAGAAACGTCTGATCGTCGTCAACCAGAACCACATGCGCTGCACGCGGGCTGGAAGTGCTTGGATCAGCTGCTCTGGCCATCGCGCAGCCGTCTCAGACACGCCTGCCTGGCACTCTCGTCGGTACCGGCGCCACTGACCCGGTGGTCGAGGACCTGCATTCCGCCATGATTTACGTTAGGGAATAGATACAAATTAACCTCACACGTGCCGGACCGGTAGGTCCATGTCTCGCCAGGTGCTGGCCCGCCGCGCGTTGCAGGCTGGCCCAGCAGCGATCGCACCGCCTTTGCGGACAGACCATCCACGACGACTGGTGCGGATTGGTGCTGTTCCGGCGCCTTGGGTGCAGAGGCGTCATTGTAATCGCCGGACGGCGTTTGCGTGGTTGCGTGTGCCGGGCGTGAGGTTGTTGCCTGCCGCGGCTCATAGAACGCGGAATGCACTGTGTTGGTGACCATGTCGTAGGCATGGTCGACTTCCGAGCAGCCAGCCACCACGAGCGCTTCAGCCAGAATGATTACGCGCGCCACTTGGGTCAGCACCGTGCCACGCCTCGTATTGCCAGCAAAAACTTGTGTCACCGCACAGCGCCCACTTTGTCCCATCGCGTCACAGGCTGTGACAAGGCTGGGACACGGATTGCTCTGCTGCGTTTCCACCCCTAGCTCTTCGTTCCCACAAGCCAATCACTAACACCAAACCCGTCTTCTGGGTCGAATGGATCGAGGTTGATCGTGAGCCCACTTTGTCACATCGCTGTGATCAGTCGGCAAGTGGGTTGTTCCGCCGGTCTAAGTCCCAGGCGGCATGGCAGCATAGACGGCAGGTTCGGCGCCATCGTCCTGATTGGCGCGATGCTACAGTTGTCCGGCTGTGCCGCGCCGGCGGGTCTGGCGATCTTCAGCGCCGGAACCGGCGTCGCGATGGGCACCAGCGTGGACTACACGCTGAACGGTATCGCGTACAAGACCTTCGTCGCGCCGATGCCGACTGTGCGCCAGGCAACGCTCGCAAGCCTGAACCGCATGGGCATCAAGGTTGTCGAGGACAAGAAGTCCAACTCGGGATGGTCGATCACGGCTACCGCTGAAGGCCGTGATATCGAAATCGATCTAGAACGGCTGACACCGCGAACGACCCGGATGCGCGTCGTTGCCAATAGCGGACCAATTTTCAAGGACCGAGCCACCGAGGCTGCGATCATCGACGAAGCCGCCGATGCGCTTGATCGGCGAGGGACAATGCACGGCTAGCGGGAAAGCAGGAGACAATCATGCGAAGCGCCATCGTCTACGGCACGTTGGGAAGCTTGTTGCTGATGCCTTCCGCATGGGGTCAGAGCGAGGCTTCCGACAACACGAACGGTTGGCACCCCACCACCGTGTTCCCCGCGCCGAACCACTGGTCGCCCGGTCAGGGTTCAATCTCAAGCGGCCTGCCGCCGTCCACGGTCAGGTGGGATGACAAGACAACTCCCAACCGCTGGAACGCTTCGACGGTTCAGGATCCCGGACAGGGACGCGGCATTGGCGACGTATTTCATCGGATGCTGGCTGCCGCTGACACCGATGGCAGGAATCATGGTGCTGTTATTAGCGATTACCACCACGACCTGAATGCGGAACGCCAGGCAGAACATCGCGACTGGCTGTGGTCGCATCATGATGCAGGCGATCGCGCTGGTGACCATGACGATGCGCACCGCGCCGACCGCGATGATGACCGGCGGTTCGATCGCGATGACAGCGGTCGCGCTGGTGACCATGACGATGCCCACCGTGCCGATCGCGATGATGACAGGCGGTTCGATCGCGATGACAGCCGTCGCGCTGGTGACCATGACGATGCCCACCGCGCCGACCGCGATGATGACCGGCGGTTCGATCGCGAGGACAGTCGTCATGGAGATCGCGACGACAGAGGCCCGGACCGGCAGGTTATGCGGCGACCGGACCCTGATGACGCTCATAAGCCACAACAGACCGCCGGCCCCGGCCCTGGTCCCCCCACGACAGGGCCCGGCGGCCCATCTGGCGGAGCTGGCAGTACGGCGACGACCGCGAACGGCGGAAACTTGTCGGCACCAGGCAGTTCGCCGTCGGGTTCGAGCAGCGCAACTGGCAAGGGCGGGCAATCAAGCACGGCTTCGGGCAACGCGCAGGGCGTAGGGGCCGCAGCGTCTGAAGCACCCCCCGCAGCGCTCGTCCATACCAATCCCCCGGCTAAACCAGTTGCGCCGCCCGCCTCGACCGGTATGGTCACGGCAAGCAATACAGGTCGTGCGGTTGCCGGTGGCAGCGGAACCTCTCGAACTGCGGTTACGCGGGGCACGAGCGTCACGACCGGTCTCGGCAGTGTGTCCAGCGGCGCCCACGGCATGGTGACGGCCGGCAATACGAGCCACGCGACCACCAGTGGGACCCACTCATTCGCAACCGCGGGCGCGCGAAACACCGGGTTCACGACTGGTCTCGGCAGTGTGTCCGGCGGCGCCCACAGCATGGTGACGGCCGGCAATACGAGCCGGTCGACCACCAGTGGGACCCACTCATTCGCAACCACGGGCGCGCGAAATAGCGGGATCACGACAGGCCTTGGCAGCATGTCAGGTGCTACGCGTGGCGTCGTGACAGCGAGCAATGCGGGACAAGGATCTGTGGGTGCTGGCGCGGTCGCCGCATCGAGCGTTCACCACACGACTATCACGACCGGCCTTGGTAGTAGCGCAACGAGTTCCGGTGCGATCGTCAGGGGCCGCAGCACCACACATCCGCTCTTTGGCAGTCGTGGTTAGTCGGACGCCAAGCGACAAGGAGTCATCGATGCCGCGTATCAACAGATTTGCCGCGGCAGCGTGCGGCGCGGTTTTGGCTTTGTCCGCCTGCAGCAATCCCTACGATCCCGGCCAGCGCGCACTCGGCGGAGCTGCGATCGGTGCCGGAGCGGGAGCGGCCATCGGCGGGCTCGCCGGCGGCTGGCATGGTGCTGCGATCGGTGCGTTAGCTGGTGGCGCATTGGGAGCGGTCACTGGAGCCGTTACGACACCACGTCCGCCGCCAGCGCGCGTGTACAGTGCGCAGTACCTGAGGGGGCACCCGGCCTGGTGTGCTGACGCAGCCCGCGATTACTTCGCCTCGCTTTCGCGACGCTCGCAATTATAGTAGTTCCACGGCGCGCCCCTGTCCTCCGCTGCGCTATAGCGCCATAGTTGGCCTTCGGGCCAGGGGATGGAGCAAGTTGTGGCAGTCGAAAAGCAATCCTACCGCGAGGCGATGGCGCGTCTCGGCGCCGCGGTGAACGTGATCACCACCGACGGCCCTGGCGGGCGCGCCGGATTCACTGCCTCGGCCGTGTGTAGCGTGACCGATTCCCCGCCCACTCTGCTGGTCTGTGCCAACCGTAGCAATGACTCCTATCCAGCCATGAAGGCCAACGGCGTACTATGCGTGAACACCCTGGCCGGCGCACATGAGGCACTGTCGCCGGTGTTCGCCGGCATGACCGACCACACCATGGAGGCGCGCTTCGAAGGCGCCACCTGGCACACGCTGCAAACCGGCTCCCCGGTGCTGGATGGTGCGCTGGTCGCCTTCGATTGCCGCATCGAGCAGATCGTCGAGGTCGGCACCCATGACATCTTCGTCTGCGCGGTGGACGCCGTGGAGGTGGGTACCGTGAACGACGGACTGATCTATTACGCCCGCGGCTACCATCGCGTGATCCACACCGGCTGAGCTGAAACGCTTTCTCAACCATGGCGGGTGTAGGAACCAGCTATGGTACCCCGCTTGCATGATTTGCTCCGGCGCGCTGACTGGCTGACTCGCGACCGCATCATCGCCTGGGGCAGCGTGATGTTCATCATCGAGCTGCTGGCACTGGTATTTCTGGCACTTTGGCAGCGCGGACTTCTCGTTGCCGACGTCCATTCGCCGGCCTCGGACTTCGTCAGCTTCTACGCGGCCGGCAAGCTGACCTTGGCGGGCGCGCCACAGGTACGCCTACGACCAGATTATTCACTACCTCGTCCAGCAACAGTCTTCCGGCACGCACGCGGCGCATCAGTTCTTCTTTTATCCGCCGGTATTCCTGCTGATCTGCGCGCCGCTGGCGACGATGCCTTATCTGGTGGCATTCGCGGTGTTCGTGCTTGCCACCTTGGCTGTGCTGCTTTGGGTGATGCGCGCCGTCGTGCGCGAGCCGCCAGCGAACTGGCTGCCCGCCGTCCTGGCATTTCCCGCGGTGTTCTGGACGATCGGCTTGGGTCAGAACGCGTTCCTGACGGCCGCGCTATTTGGCGCCTTCACACTGCTATTGGAGAAGAAACCGCTCGCAGCGGGCCTGGTGCTGGGCTGTCTTTGTTACAAGCCGCATTTCGGTCTGCTGGTCCCCGTCGCGCTGCTCGCGGGGCGTGAGTGGCGCGCGTTCGCCGGAGCGGCCGTCTCGGCCGTGGGATTGACTGCCGTCTCGGTTGCGCTGTTTGGATGGCTGACCTGGGCAACCTACCTGACCGCGTTTTTTCACTCGGACCAGGTTTACACGACCGGGGTCGTTGATTTCGCCGGCATCATCACGCCGTTTGGTGCGGCACGCCTGCTGGGGTTGGACAACTCGGCTGCCTACGCAATCCAGATCCTCGCGACCATGTTCGCAGTGGTCGCCGTTGCTTTGGTGTGGCGACGTGGTGCCAGTCACAATCTGCGCTGCGCCGTCCTGCTATCGGCGACGCTGCTGGCAGTCCCTCTGGCGCTTGTCTACGACCAATTGCTGCTGCTGTTGGCGGGGGCCTGGCTCGTTCGTGAAGCGAAGGAGACCGGGCTGCTGAATTGGGAAGGCCTTGTCTTCGTGGTGGTCTATCCGGTTTCGCTGATAACGCTCAGCGTCGGGCAAAACTATCACCTGCCCCTGGGACCGCTGACAACCTGCGCGGTGCTGGTGTTGTGCCTGCGCCGCGCATGGTCGTCACAGCCCCTGGTAACGGCCTATGCCGCGCCCTTGGGAGCTACACCGTAACGCTTGAACCAGGCGAGAGCGCGGTTCCAGGCATCCTTCGCGTCGGCTTCGCGGTAGCTCGGCCGGTAGTCCGCATGGAACCCGTGCGGCGTATCCGGATAGATCACGATGTCCACCACCTTGTGCGCGGCCTTCGCCTTGGCTTCTGCCTGGTGGATGACGTCCACTGGATTGAATTCGTCCTTGTCGCCGTATAAGCCGAGCAGAGGGCACTTTATCTCACCGGCAAGATCGAGTGCCGTCTGCGGCTGGATTGGTGAGGTATGGCCTTGCAATACGCCATAGAACGACACCGCAGCTTTCAGGTGTGGATTGTGTGCGGCATATAGCCACACTGTGCGGCCGCCGCGGCAAAAGCCGATCTCGCCCATATGGGCGGGGTTGCCCTTGTTGTGCGCTGCCCAGGCGAGCGTCGCATCGAGGTCGCTCATCAGTTCGGCGTCAGGCAGCTTCGAGGTGATGGCGCCGATCTGGGCCCCGATCCGTGGCCTTGGAAAGATCGCCAATACGCGCATAGACCTCCGGCGCCACCGCGAGATAGCCGAGCTTGGCGAGCCTGCGGCAGACATCGCGGATGTAATCGTTCACGCCGAACACTTCTTCGTTGACCAGAATAACAGGGAATGAGGTGCCCGTGGCGGGGCGCGCGTAGTACCCGGGCAGATTGCCGTCCTTCACCGGGATTTGGATTTCGCCAGCGTCGAGGCCGTCGGTGTCCGTATGGATCGCCTGCGCCTCGACGACCGTGGTGGCGAGCGTGAAGCCCGTCACCAGGCTGGTCATCATGAAGCCGCGGCGGGCCAGGGGATGGCGCTGCGCAGTGATCTCGATGGTTGCATCGTTCAAGGTCGACCTCCGCTGGTTGCACTGGCCCAGAGTTGGGGCAATTCCGGGATTGCGCAATGGCTGCCTGGGCTGGAGTGACCATTGATTCTCCTCGCTTCCGAGCGTCGTGCCACCATTCCATCGTCCGAGCGGGCCACGCAATTCAACACAGAGAGCGCGAAGGAACGCGAAGCTCGCGAAGAAGATTTCCTGGTCCTGCGGACCACGGCGTGAAGCGCCCACATTGTCCTTCGCGATCTTCGCGCCCCTTCGCGCTCAACGTGTTGAATTCTCTCCGCACGCACAGTCCTGGCCCGAGTTGCGGCACTCTGGTTCACCTGCCCTGGACTGGCCGTGTCGCGCGCGGCAGCATACCGCCTAACGAATGACCTCGGAGGATGCGGGTGATCGGCGGGCCGAGCACAGTGGCTGAAGGTGATGCCTCCGCGCGGCGCATCCATGCTTCCTTCCTCCTCAATCGGCTGGCGCTCTGTGTCGAGGCGTTGGTGGTGGCTGCCATCCTCATCAATATCGTCATGACGTTCAGCAATGCCGTCGTCCGCTATCTGACCAATCAGGATTTTCCCTGGGCGTCCGATGCTTGGACCATCCTCATTTCAGTCATCACCTTCCTCGGCGCTCCGGCATATTTTCGGCGCGGGTCCGGAATGGCTTACACGGCCCTGATCGATCAGTCGCGGGGTGCGCGTAAGCAGGCACTTCAGGCGTGCGGGTTGGTGATCTTCTTCGGGGTATGCGTGGTCGCGCTTGCAGCCTTCCCATCATTCTTCGCCAGCCAACTTACCCAGACGCTGCCGGTGCTTGGACTGAGCTCGGGCTTCGTCGCGATATGGCTCGCTGTTGGCATGGTGCTGTTTTGCGTCTTCGCCATCGAGAAGCTCGTCGCGTTGGAAGGTCACGCAATTGCCATCGGCATCGCTGTGGGCGTGGCGCTTGGGGCAGCGGTGATCGCCTTGCGCTGGGCGTATGATCAGGACCTGATCGAAATCGATCCGTTCATCCCGATCGTGCCCGCACTGGCGATTGGCTTTCTTACGGGAGCGCCGATCGCTGGGGTTCTTGCCCTTGCTGGCATGCTTTACTTCGTGATCACCGGTGACGCGCCGATCACCACTGTCGCATCGGCAATGCAATATGGCATCAGCAGCTTTGTCCTGCTTGCCGTGCCGTTCTTCATGGTGGCCGGCACGCTGATGGAAGTAACCGGAATGGCGCGCCGGATGATCGACATGGTGCAGGAATGGGTCGGTCACTGGACCGGCGGCCTGCTCGTCGCGGAAGTTGTCGCGATGTACGTGTTTTCCGGCCTGAGTGGCTCGAAGGCTGCCGATATCGCGACCGTCGGCGGTGTGATGAAGATGCCGTTGCGCCACTATGGATATCCGCCGACGGAATCTGTTGCCGTGCTCGCGGCGAGTGCCGCGATGGGTGAAACGATTCCGCCCTCGCTGATGCTGCTGGTGCTCGGCTCGATTACCACGTTATCGGTGGGATCGCTGTTCCTTGCCGGGTTGTTGCCGGCGGCGATCCTGGCCCTGGTATTGATCGGCGCAGTGATCGTGCGTAGCCACATGCATGGCTACGTGAAGGGGCCGCCGTTTCGGCTGGGCCGGGCGCTCCGCAGTACTCCACCGGCAATTCCCGCGTTCCTGATGCCCGTCATCGTGGTCGGCGGAATCGTCGGTGGCATTGCGTCACCGACGAAGTCGGCGACCTTTGCTGTGGTGTACGGCTTCGCGGCGGCCATCATCGTATATCGCGCGATCGGATTGCGTCAGGGTTGGCTGGCGTTGCGCGACGCAGCGCTGACGTCGGGCATGGTCCTGTTCATGGTCGCGGCATCGAATTTGCTCTCGCAGGCCATCGTCATCGACGGATTGGGCCGTTCGCTCGCTAGCGCCTTCACTGCGCTGCGCAGCCCGACCGGGTTCCTACTCGTCACCACAGTTGTCATGATCGTTGTGGGGTTCATCCTGGAAGGCATACCGGCTATTCTGATTGCCGCGCCGATCCTGTTGCCGATTGCGACGCGGGTCGGGGTCGATCCGCTGCAATACGGCATCGTGCTGACCATGGCGGTCGGGATTGGCGTGTTCTTGCCCCCGGTTGGCATTGGCTATTACGTGGCCTGCGCGATTGGAGAAGCACCGGTCAATGCCACGATGCGTCCGAGCCTGATTTATAGTGCGTTCCTCGTGGTCGGGCTGGCGATCGTGGTGCTGTTCCCAGGCATCACCACGTCGGTTCCGCATCGTTTTGGCATGCATTAGTGTTGTCATTGCGAGGAGCGCAGCGACGAAGCAATCCAGAACGAGATTGCTTCGTCGCTGCGCTCCTCGCAATGACAGTGGATTAAAATAACCTGGAGGGGGAATCGTTTATGCCTGGAACACTGATGCCGACCCGACGGCGTGTACTCGCGTCTTCTCTGGCCGTTGCTGGCCTGGCCGCACCAGCCATCGCGCAGAAGGCGCAGGTGCTGCGTTATGGCCACATGCTGCCGGCAGACAGCATTTACCACCGCGCCATCGTGATGTTCGGCGACGAGCTCGCGAAACTCTCGGGCGGCAAGCTCAAGGTGCAGATCTATCCGGACTCCCAGCTCGGCACGATCCCCGAGATGATGTCGGCCACGCAGACTGGATCGTTGCAGATGACCATGGCTGTGTCGGCTTGGTTCTCCAAATTCATGAAGCCACTTGATGCGTTCACTCTGCCGTACATCGTGCCGTCCGCGGATCGCCTTCAAACCGCGCTGAACGGTGCGCTGGGCCAGCGCATCGCGGCGATGGGCGAATCAACGGGCTTCCAGATGGTCGGCTATTGGCTGATTGGTGGCCGGCACATCGTCAACAAGGTGCGGCCGATCCATACTCCGGCCGACTGCGCGGGCTTGAAGATCCGCGTGATCAACAGCCAGGTCTATATTCAGATGTTCCGCGCACTGGGCGCCACTGCCGTGGCGATGGATCCATCGGAATTGTACCTGGCGTTGCAACAAGGCGTCGTCGATGGCTTCGAGTATCCGCTACCGGACATGATCGCGTACAAATTCTATGAGGTTGCCAAGTACATCTCGCTCGATGGCCACACCACGGACTTCTTCCTGATCGCGATCAACCGGCCGCTATGGCTGAGCATGCCGAAAGAGCAGCAGGACATGATGGCACAGGCGATGAAGACCGCGATGGACTGGCAATGGCGCGAGCAGCCTGGCGAGATCGACAAGTCGCTGGCGAAGCTGAAGACGCTGATGCAGGTGAATGAGCTTACTCCGGCCGAGAAGGAGCAGTTCATTGCGGCAACAAAGCCGGTTTATGCCCAGTTCGAGGGTTCGGTTGGTAAGGATTTCCTCGATTTCACGAGGCAGCAGCTTGGGTCAGCCTGAACGATGAACGATGTTGCCGCCGCCGAGCAGGCACTCTACCGCGCCATGATCGCGCAGGACTTCGTCGCACTGGATGCGTTGTTGGCCAATGACGCAGTCTACATCCATTCCACCGCGGTGGCCGAGGACAAGCAGGGGTACCTCGCGGGTGTCCGCGACGGGCTGTACGACTACGGCACGATCGAGAGTAGCGATGTTACCGTTCGTAATCACGGTGACGTCGCCATTCAGACTGGCATCGTTGTCATGTCCGTCGCGGCGCGAGGTAAACCGAAGGCGCCGATTACCCTGCTGTTCACGCTGGTCTGGAAGCGCGAACAGCAGGGCTGGCGGCTATGGCAGCGGCAGGCGACGCGGGTGGCCAGAGCGCTCGGGTGAACTGTCCCGAACCGGTGTGCGGCGCGGCAAAGCAAGGTTTCACACGGAGACCACGGAGAAAATAAAGCCACGGAGAACCACGGAGAAACCGCTATGCGCTTCGCGCGAAGCGCATTGAATTCCTTCTCGGTGCCCTCCGTGGCTTTGCCTTCTCCGTGGCCTCCGTGTGAAACCCTGCTTTGCCGCGCACACCGCGATGCGGCCTTATGGTTGACTCGGCTTGACTCCCCCCAAACGACATGGCCCTTTCCCGCCCAGCAGGAGAGACCGCATGAGCAGCAATCCCACCATCATTTACACGCTCACCGACGAGGCGCCGCTGCTGGCGACCGCGGCCTTCCTTCCGGTCATCCGAACCTTCACCACGCCCGCCGGCATCAAGGTGGAGGAATGCGACATCTCGGTCGCCAACCGCATCCTGGGCAACTTCCCCGACTACCTGACCCCGGAACAGCGCGTCCCCGACACCCTGACCGAGCTCGGCAAGAAAACGCTCGAACCCGACGCCAACATCATCAAGTTGCCCAACATCAGCGCCTCGGTTCCGCAGTTGAACGCCGCCATCAAGGAACTGCGCGCCAAGGGCTACATGGTCCCCGAATACCCCGGCGATGCGAAGACCGACGAGGAGAAGGACATCAAGGCCCGCTACGGCAAGGTCCTCGGCTCCGCCGTCAATCCGGTGTTGCGCGAAGGCAACTCCGATCGGCGTGCCCCGCGCGCCGTCAAGGAATACGCCCGCAAGAACCCGCATTCGATGGGTGAGTGGTCGCCGGCCAGCCGCACCCATGCGTCGTATATGCGCACCGGCGATTGCTACCATGGCGAAAAGTCCCTCACGCTGGACCGCGCCCGCGACGTGAAGATGGAGCTCATCGGCAAGTCCGGCAAAACCCACGTGCTGAAGCCCAAGGTTTCGCTGCTGGACGGCGAAATCATCGACTCGATGTTCATGAGCAAGAAGGCGCTGTGCGCGTTCTACGAGCGCGAGATCGAGGACGCGCGAAAGACCGGCCTGCTGTTCTCGCTGCATATCAAGGCGACCATGATGAAGGTGTCGGACCCCATCCTGTTCGGCCACTGCGTGAGGATCTTCTACAAGGACGTCTTCGACAAGCACGCCGCGGCGCTCGCGCAACTCGGCGTCAACGTGAACAACGGCATGGTCGATCTCTACAGCAAGATCGAGAAGCTGACGGCCGAGAAGCGCGACGAGATCCTGGCCGACATCAAGGCGTGCCAGGCGCGCCGGCCGGAAATCGCCATGGTCGATTCAAGCCGCGGTATCACCAACTTCCAATCGCCGAGCGACTTCATCGTCGATGCCACGATGCCCGCTATGATCCGCGTCGGCGGAAAGATGTACGGCGTCGACGGCAAGCTGAAGGAAGTCAAGGCGGTTGTGCCAGACAGCACCTTCGCCCGCATCTACCAAGAGGTCATCAATTTCTGCAAGACCAACGGCGCCTTCGATCCACGCACCATGGGAACGGTGCCGAATGTCGGGCTGATGGCACAGCAGGCCGAGGAATACGGCAGCCACGACAAGACCTTCGAGGCCCCGGAAGACGGCGTCGCCAACATCGTCGACATCGCCACCGGCGAGGTCCTGCTGTCGCAGAATGTCGAGGAAGGCGATATCTGGCGCATGTGCCAGGTCAAGGACGCGCCGATCCGCGATTGGGTGAAGCTGGCGGTCACGCGTGCCCGCAATTCCGGCATGCCGGCGGTGTTCTGGCTGGATGACGAACGCCCGCACGAGATCGAGGTGGCGAAGAAGGTGGTGAAGTACCTGAAGGACCACGACACCACTGGACTGGACATCAAGATCATGCCCCAGGTCATGGCGATGCGTCACACGCTCGAGCGTGTGATCCGCGGCAAGGACACTATCTCGGTCACCGGCAACATCCTGCGCGACTACCTGACCGACCTATTCCCGATCATGGAGCTCGGCACGTCAGCCAAGATGCTGTCGATCGTGCCACTGATGGCCGGCGGCGGGTTGTATGAGACAGGCGCCGGCGGCTCCGCCCCCAGGCACGTCCAGCAGTTCGTCGAGGAAGACCACCTCCGCTGGGATTCGCTGGGTGAATTCCTGGCCCTGGCGGTGAGCCTGGAGGATCTCGGCATCAAGACTGGCAACGACAAGGCCAAGCTCCTGGCCGAGACACTGGACGCCGCGACCGGCAAGCTGCTCGACAACCGCAAGTCCCCCTCGCCGAAGACCGGAGAGTTGGACAACCGCGGCAGCCAGTTCTACCTCGCGATGTACTGGGCGCAGGAACTGGCCGCGCAGTCCCAGGATCCCGCGCTCGCCGCGCATTTCAAGCCGCTCGCCAAGGTGCTGGCCGACAATGAGCAGAAGATTGTCACCGAACTCGCCGCCGTCCAGGGCAAGCCCGTTGACATCGGCGGCTACTACAAGCCGGAGACCGTCAAGATCACCGCCGTGATGCGCCCGAACGCTACCCTGGACGCCGCGTTCCCCGCCTGATCGGCCCGCTTCTCCCCGCTCGACACGGCGGGGAGCCGCGAACGCCACCCGGCCGCTCCACAACCGGCGGGGCACTCGCATCCGTGCGATCAGGAGCCGGGGTCGGCCAGGATCACCTTATGGTTGTATTTTGCCATTTGAAATGCTTATGCAGGGGCATGGTGGCAGGGTCGGCCGCCCCAGCGAGCGGATTTCGGATGGCATCACTTCGGAATTGGCGATGAACCGAGTGCGCGTCGGTCAGGCGACAGGGCTTGTCGGCATACTGGCCGCCACGTTCACGCTGATCGCTCTCACCTGGTTCGGCACTATCAGCGCCACGCGATCCCAGAGCGCCGAGGCGGAAGCCCGTGTCGCCGCCAACGTCGACAACCAGGCCTTGCTGTTCAAGGACCAATTGCAACGCGACCTGATGGAGGTCAATCAGAGTCTGCGCGTGCTGGGACACGCCTGGGAAACTGATCCCGGCAATTTCCATTTGCTGGGCTGGCGCAACCAGCTTGTGCAGCTCAACACCATCAGCCTCGACATTTTTATCACTGATGAACGTGGCACAGTGCGCGACAGCACGGTGCCGGAGTTGGTCGGCACCTTTGTTGGCAATAGCGATTATTTTCGGGCCCTGGCCGAACGCATCTTCGACGATGGCAAGATGTTCATCGGGCCCAGTACCATGGGTGCCAAGGGGCGCGAGTGGCACATGAATCTCGCCCGGCCGTTGCATCGCCCGGACGGGTCGTTTGCCGGTGTGATTGTCATCGGACTGCGCCTCAGTGCGATTGGCGACTTTTATCAAATGGCGAATATCGGCGCCTATGGCATCGTCGCCGTCGTGGATATGGGGCAGGGGCGCGTTCGCCTCGCTGTCGGCTCGAATCCAATCGACCCCGGTTCCAACATCGCTGACACCGATATGTACAAGGCGATGCAAGCGGATGCGGACGGTGCCTGGATTGGCCGTTCGGCGCTCGACGGGATCGAGCGGGTGCACGGTTTTCAACGTGTCCCCGATACCGATCTCGAAGTCGTGGTCGCGGTCGATCGCGCCGAGGCGATGCACGCCACGGAAGCTTGGGAGGCTGCGGCATATTTCTTCGCCGCCGGTATCACCATCCTGTTGCTGTCGCTGGCGGCGATCCTGATCCATGCCAATCGCGTGGCTCGCCGCCGCGAAGCGTTGCTCAGCCGTGATCGCTCCATGTTGACCGCCGCCAACAGCGAGCTGGAGATCGCCAAAGCTCGTGGCGACGCCAAGACTGCCCAGCTCGAGGCGACCCTGGCCGGGATCACTGACGGTGTGTCGATGGTCGATGGCGACTTGCGCCTTCTCGAATGGAACCCGCAGTTTCCCGAAATCGCGGGTATACCGGCCAATATGCTCCGTGTTGGCTTGCCGTTTGACGACGTACTTCGAGTGCAAGCGGCCTCCGGCCAGTTCGGCGTGGTCGATATCGAGGCAGATGTGACGCGGCGGATGGCCAATCTCCGCTCCGGAGACGACGCCACCACGACCGAACGCGAGCGCCCCGATGGCACGGTGATCGAATTACGGCGCAACAGGCTGCCGGATGGCGGCTTCGTTACGCTCTATACGGACATCACCTCGCGCAAGACGGCCGAAAATGCGCTGCGTGACGCGAGTGCACTCTCCGAGGCGGCCAACAAGGCGATGTCGCGTTTCGTGGCGATCGTATCCCACGAAATCCGCACACCCTTGAACGCGCTGCTCAACAGTCTCACGCTGGTGGCTGACAGCGGCTTGGCAGCGACGCAACAGGTGCTGCTCGACATGGCGCGTCAATCGGGCGACGCGCTGCTCTCGCTGATCAACGATATACTTGAAATGTCGCGGATGGAGGCCGGTCAACTTACGCTGCGGCCGAGCATCTTCTCACTGGGCTCGTTGATCGACAGCGTGACGGACATGTTCGCCACGCAAGCCGCGGAGCGCCGGATCGTCCTCCGCCAGAGCATTTCGGACGCCGTGCCCGATGAGATTTATTCGGATCCGGGACGGATTCGGCAGGTTCTGATCAATCTGCTGTCCAACGCAGTGAAGTTCGCCGCACCCGGCGAGGTCCGGGTGATCGTTGAGATGCAACGGGCGGAAGGCAAGGACTGGCTACGTCTGGTCGTGCGGGACCGCGGTCCGGTGATCTCGCCCGAGGGCCGCGCCAGGCTGTTCGAGCCGTTCTCTCGTTTGGGCGAAGCAGGTGCCATCACGCCCGCCGGTACCGGACTTGGCCTCGCGATCTGCCGCCATATCGCCGCGCTGATGGGTGGCCAGATTGGCTGCACGGTGTGGACGGTAGGCGAGCGGGAGGCAGGGAATGAATTTTGGATCAGCCTGCCGCTCAATCCGCTGCCCGGCGATGCAAGTCTGGCGCCACCGCGCATGGATGCTTTGCCGCGTCGTCGATTGCCGCGTACTCGGATCTTGCTGGTCGAGGATATCGTCGCCAATCAACTGGTGACCGCAACGCAGCTCCGTCGGGAGGGCCACCTCGTCGATATCGCCAGCAACGGGCCGGAGGCGATCAGCGCGGTGGCAATTCGCGCCTATGACCTGATCTTCATGGATATCTTCATGCCGGGGATGAGCGGCTTGGAAACCACCCAGCACATCCGCGCCCTCCGCGGTCTGGCGGCGAGCGTGCCGATCATCGCGCTGACTGCGAATGTGAACCCAGAGGATGAGGCGATGTGCGCCGCGGCGGGAATGAACGGGATGCTCGGCAAACCGGTGGCGTTGCAGGAACTGCTGGACGTGATCGGCCGCTACGTCTGGCCATACCGCTCCGATCATGTGCCGACGGAACCGTCGGTTATCTCCGAGCCCGCCCTGTCCTCGGTCCTCTCCGCCAAGCGGCTCGACGAGCTGCGTGCGACGTTGCCCGCCGACACCCTGGCCAACCTCGTCGAGGAATGTCTGGTCGAACTGGCCGAACGCCTGACAGCATTGCAGGACGCCCTTCAGCGGGAAGTGCCGCAACACATCATCGCGCAGGCGCACGCCATGGCCGGCATGGCCGCGGAATACGGAATGGCGGCACTGGAAGCCCGGTTGCGGGCCCTGCTGCGGGCGGTGAATGACGAACCGGCCGTTTTTGCAACCGTGGGTGACGACTTGGAAGCGGACATGATCCTCGCGGCGAATGCGCTGCGTGAAGCCCTGCACATCGAGATGGTCTGAGCGGCGTTCATTGCTTGTTAGTTTGGCGGAGCGATGATCGCAGCCATGTTGTCGCCAACCACGCTGGCTGCATTCTCCTCCGGCGTCTCGCAGGCTGGCTTTGCGCAGTCCGACACGGCCCAACGGATCCGTTCGACAGTGGAACAGCCGAAGGCGCTGCCCGCGCCGCCGCCAGCTTTGCCAGCGAACCCCTCGCCGAACCAGAAGCTGCCGCGCGGGTCCTTGCTGGACCTCTCTGTCTAGTCCCCGACCCATCGCCGCGCCCGGCCACGACGATCGACGGGATCGGCGCAACGGGCCGCTGTTACAAGACCTATTGATCCGTGGCCACGAAAGCGCGAGTCTGGGTATATGCCCGAATTCGTTCGCCGCGTCCCGGAAGGCGACAATCGCGAGCGCCTGATCTGCGCCGATTGCGGACATATTGCCTACGAGAACCCCAAAGTGGTCGTGGGCTCGGTCATCGTGGCAGATGGCGCCGTGTTGATGTGCCGGCGTGCCATCGAGCCACGGCGCGGGTTCTGGACGTTGCCTGCTGGCTATCTGGAACTCGGTGAAACCCTCGAGGAAGGCGCGGCACGCGAGGCCTGGGAGGAGGCGCAGGCCGAGATCGCCTTGGACGGTATTCTCGGTGTGTTCAGCATCAGCCGTATCGGACAGGTCCAGGTGATCTTCCGCGCCCGTTTTGCCGAGGATGGCGCCCCGCAGTTCGCCGCCGGGCCGGAGAGCCTGGAGGTCGCGCTGTTCCCCTGGGCGCGGATCCCGCGGACTGAGATAGCATTTCCATCGGTGTTCTGGGCGCTCGATGCGTGGCAGTGTGCGGGAGCCGCCCCGCTCGGCGCGCCGGCGGGCAATCCCGTCGGCGATCCGCGCGGCACCATCCGCCCCGCTTTTGTAACGGGAGGAGATTAGTGAACCGGACATGCTGTTTGCTGCTGGGACTACTGTTGCTCGCCGCGGCTGGTCCGGCGAAGCGGGCGCCCGAGGTCATCCTGCCGGTACCGCCAATCCCCCCAGCGCACCCGCCAACGGATCAATCGGCGCCGGTTCCGGATGCCGACATTGCGGTCCCGGCGTCCACTGTTGTGATGCCCAACGTCACATTGCAGGACTTCCGCGCAAGCCAGTTCGATAGGAGCCTCGGTTACGCCCCAGGTTCGAGGTTCCCGACCAGCGAAGACAAACGCCCGATCCAGACCCCGGGTCTGACCTGGAAGGTGCCGCTGCAATAATTGCCAGACCGTCGTATGATCCAGATCAAGTCGCTCGGCCTGGCGAGTACCGTATAGGGAGGCTGGTCGACTATGACAGGGGAGGAACGGCCGATGGCTCTGAAAGACATCCTGGTGCATCTGGACGTCAGCGCGCGCTGCGCCACTCGACTGGAGGCGGCTGCGCGTCTTGCGGTCAGCCACGGCGCGCACCTCGTCGGGGTGCACATGATCGATATCCCTTCGGTCAACTACTTTTACGGCGCGGCGATGCCGTTCGTGCCGGCCAATCCCGACGAGATCGTCGACCGTATTCGCGCCGAAGCGCAGGAGGCGGCCAAGCCGGTTGAAGCGGCGTTCCGTGACTGTCTGAGCCGGAACGGCATCGAAGGCGAATGGCGCCTCGTGGAGGGTAATCCGCCGACGATGGTCGCGTTGCATGCGCGCTACGCCGACCTGTGCATTGTCGGGCAGCCCAATCCCTATGAACCGCAGGATGCCGATGCCGTGCCGGTCACGACCGTGATGACCTCGGGGCGTCCAATCCTGGCTATTCCCTTCGCTGGCGAGTTTCCCGTGATCGGCGAGCGGGTGCTGATTGCCTGGAATGCCAGCCGTGAGGCGGCGCGGGCCGTCAACGACGCACTGCCGCTGTTGACCGGGGCGAAGCACGTGACGGTCCTGGCAATCAATCCGCAACGCGGTGTGGGTGCCGATGGCGATGTGCCGGCTGCCGATATTGCCTTGCACCTCGCGCGTCACGGTTTGAAGGCCGAGGCGGCGCATACCGTGGCGAAAGACATTTCAGAGGGCGAGGCACTGTTATCCTATGCAGCGGATGTCGGCGCGGACTTGATCGTCGCGGGTGCCTACGGCCATTCGCGTGCGCGGGAATTGGTGTTTGGAGGCGTCACGCGAACCCTGATGGCCGAGATGACCGCGCCGGTGCTGCTGTCGCACTAGTACCCGAAATCATTGAAGGACGATACGTCGAAGACTGTCATTGCGAGGAGCGAAGCGACGAAGCAATCTCGGACGAATTGGGCGATCTCGCCGGGATTGCTTCGTCGCTTCGCTCCTCGCAATGACATGGCGTCACGGTGCCTCACGCTCTTCCGATCACGGGTACTAGAGCACTTTCAGGCAGACCAGAACCGATGGGTTTCGCTGCGCTCAACCGCATCCTACGGCGCCACGCAGCCCGACGTCATTCGTAGGATGGGTCGAGCGCAGCGAAACCCGTCCGCGTCCCTGTCGTCCCGACATCGCTTCAGCCGCGATCGGAGCGACGGCAATTACCAGGCGAAGTGGGGGATGGTCGCGATTGGCGCAACACCATCTTCTTGCGCTGCGCGCTCAGCTCGCGCGAGATCGTAGCCGCCGCCATTCGACAGCGCCTCGCCATGGATGCCGCTGAGTACCCAACACGAGGCAATATCCACGCCGGCTGCTCCGGCGATATCGGTATACAGCGCATCGCCAACCGCCAATACGCGCGCGACCGGCAGATCAAGGCTTTGCAGCACTGGCTGGTAGATCGTCGGGTCTGGCTTGCCGATGGACCGCACGTCACCGCCAAGTTCCTCATAGCGTACCGCCAATGATCCAGCACACAGCACACGAACGCCGCCGCGAACAACGTGCAGGTCGGGGTTGGCGCAGATCATCGGCAAGTGGTGGCGGGCGCAGTCCTGTAGAATCTCCTCGAACTCGGCCAGGTCCGTCGGATTGCGATGATCGTCCGGCCCGGTGTTGAGTACGAAATTGGCATTGGCCGGCGTCGCCACCTTGATCAGAGGCAGCCCCTCGATCACGCCCCCGTCACGTTCCGGGCCGAGATGGAACACTTGCTCGCCGAGTTCCGCCCACCATAGATCGGGAGGGTCGCGCAACGCACGCCGCACCGCCTCACCGCTGGTCAATATATCGGTATAGAGATCATCAGGGATCCCCATCCGCCGCATCAGGTCCTGCGCCGCGTTGTTCGGCCGTGGCACGTTGGACAGCAGCAACGTCCGCTTGCCCGCTTCCCGCAGGCGGACAAGGCAATCGACGGCATGGGGAAACGCGTTAACGCCGTCATGGATGACGCCCCACAGGTCGAGGATAAAGCCGTCGAAGCGTTCGGCGAGCGGGGCGAAGCCGGGCAGGTGTTCCATCAGCCGTATTCTGCCAGACGTTCCGCATCCTTGCCCACAGCGTCCTGCACACGGGCAAAACCGAGCGAGTGCATGGACGCGAGAAGCTGGCGCTTCAGGCGCGGGATCAATGCCGGACCAGCATAAGCAAAGCTGGTGTAGAGCTGGACCAGCGACGCACCGGCCCTGATCTTCATCAGCGCATGCTCGCCGGTGGACACGCCCCCTGCGCCAATCAGCACGAGCCTGCCGCGCGCCAGCAGGAAGGCACGTGCCAGAACCGCCGTGGACAGGCGCAGCAAAGGTGCGCCAGACAGGCCGCCGACTTCGTGGGCTACCGGTGAGCGCAGGTCAGGCGGCCTGGTGATCGTCGTGTTGGATACGATCAGACCCTGCACCCCCTCGGCGACGCAGGTCTCGACGATGGATGCCAGTGCTTCGTCCCCCAGGTCCGGCGCGATCTTCACCAGCAGTGGTGGATTCTCGAGCACTGAAGCGCGAACAGCACGTAGGATCGCCTGCAAGCGCGCCTCACTCTGCAGGTCTCGCAGGCCAGGTGTGTTTGGTGATGAAACGTTGATCACCACGTAATCGGCGTGGGGAGCGACAGCGCGGACCAGCGCGGGGTAGTCACGCTCTGGTTCGGCACCATTCTTGTTGATGCCGACATTGGCACCCAGCACGACCGTGTTACGTGGACGACGTGCGAGGTGTGCGACGTAGGCTTCGATCCCATCATTGTTGAAGCCCATGCGATTGATGACAGCCTGGTCCGGCTCAAGACGAAACAGCCGTGGCCGCGGATTGCCTGCCTGAGGGCGCGGCGTCACGCTCCCAGCTTCGATAAAGCCGAACCCAAGGCGCATCAGTGCCGGTAGGGCAACGGCATTCTTGTCGAACCCAGCGGCAAGACCGATCGGGTTAATGAAGTGTTGGCCCAACACGTCGATCGCCAGTGCTGGCGCATCGTCCTTTGGCGCTCTGCGCACGAGGCCATGGCGCAAGGCGTATAAGGCGAGCTCGTGCGCTCGCTCTGCATCCATTCGGCGCAATAACGGCATCATAGCGGTGGCAATACCATTCATCATTGCAACGTTACTTTATCGTGTATCGCAGACGGTTCTGGCTGTCTGGGGTTGTCAGTCGGGTTAAAGTTAACGGTATCCGACCGCCGCGCGCCGCACACCCTGTGTCCAATTTGCATTTGCCCAAGACAATCAGACGAAAGCTTGTCTGGTATCGCGAGTTTCTCTCCGCGCAGCAACCGCGAGCAGTTACACTGATGATCTCGTCCAACAACCCCATGCGTTGACGATGCCGTCTGAAGCCATCGAACCGCTGTCTGACCTTGACCTACAGCCGGCAAACGACGAGGGCTCGTTATCGCCTTCATTGGAAAGCGGCGTATTTGCCGCGGCAACACCGACCGACCTTCAGGCACTTGTTGATTCACCCTGCCGAACGCTGGACGTAGAATATAAGAGTTGGCGTAACCTGACGAACGGCGAGGATCGTGCTGAGCTCGCACGTGACATAGCGGCATTGGCCAATCATGGTGGAGGCCATGTCGTCTTTGGTTTCGATCAGGATACCTTGTTGCCTGAGGACACTGATCCATTCCTGACCCGCTGCACGCCCGATCAAGTCAACTCAATCATCAGGACTTACCTTGACCCCCCAGTCGCGTGCGAGGTGACAACCCTGCGCTCCTCCAGCGGCAACCAGCACCCCACCATACGCGTCGCCGGACATGGTGCGGTGCCGGTATGTATTCGCCAGGATGGACCGCACATCGGTAAGGGACGCCTGGTGGAACGGGGCAGCTTTTACATCCGCAAGCATGGTTCCCCGTCGGTCGGCAAATTCATCGGCATTCCGCGTCCGCAGACAGATCGTGTCGAAACCCCGCAGGACTGGGTGCCGCTTATCCGGCGTTGCGTGCGCCACGATCGTGAAGCGCTGCTTGCGATGATCGAGGCAGCGATCGAAGGTCGCAAACAGGCGCCTGCCATCGCTGACCGCCTGACTGTCTGGCATGACGCAGCACACGACGCCTTTCTTCGCCTGGTGCCGCTGAGCCCTGTCGCCGAGAACCTGGAGCGCGGTCACTATGCGCTATCCTACGCATTCGAGCTGACCAATCACGAGACGCTCGTCCATGCGCAGCTTGCTGAAATCCTGCGTCGGGTAGCGTTCGAGTTGCGGCCGCTGTTTCGCAACGGGATGATCCTGTTCGATCCGCCGTATCGGCGCGCGGTGCAGCCACGCTTCGTGGTGGACGGCGCCACCGGTGATGCCGAGACGGACTTCCTGGAGGTCGCCTGGTTGCGTGATCGTCCACCCAGCGAGACCGCGGATTTCTGGCGCCTGTCGCCGAGCGGGTTCGCCACCATCGTGCGCGACTATGCCGAGGATCGGCTGGCTGGCAACGAGGCGCTCGGCATGCGGCCGGGGACTTGGTTCAGTCCGAATGTGCTGGCGCAGGAGGTGGCCGCGCTGGTCTGTCACGCTCGCTCGCTGACACGGTTCTTTGCCGGCGTCCGGCGGGTGCATTTCCGCTGCGAGTGGTGGGGGCTGGCCGGGCGGGAGCTGTTCGATCCGCAAGCCAGCTGGGCGCATCGGGATACGGCGGCTGGCGACCATCGGGTTGTCACGGCACAGGCGTCCGCCGCAAGTCTCGGTCAGGCGTGGCCGGAGACCGTGGCGCAGATCATGGCGCCAGTGCTCCGCGCGTTCGAGGCTGACCTGGCGCTGGGGCCCGAATGGGTGAGAGGCCAGATGACGCGCTGGGCGCAGGCGGGCGGGGAGTAATACCAAGGCCCGCTGAGTGCGACCCATTACCGTCATGGCCGGCCTTGTGCCGGCCATCCACCCACGTCTTTTCAGCTAACGGCAACGAGAAGGCGTGAATAGCAGCACCATCCACCGGGCCAAGCCGGGTGGCGATGGACAACCCCGCCATGACGGTATGGGTCGCGACTACCAAGTCCTGGTATGAGACGGGTCGCCGATGGAAAGAAGATTGTAACGCAAATGAACGCAAAAGCGCGCGGATGAACGCAAACTAAGACTTTGCATGGCTGCACGTCTGGCCGGTACCCTTGTCCGACGTTTCCGCATCTATCATGCTTCAGCTATGCACCCGTCCCGACCGTCCCCCGTGGACATCGTCCTTGTCCACAGTTCTGACCTGCACATTGACGACGAAGGCTCCGCCACCAAGCACACCGACGGCATCGCTGGCCTGGCTGCTGTCCTTGCGGCGGCGCATGCGCATTGCGCCGATATCGTCCTGCTCGCCGGCGATACGTTCGACAATAATCGCGTGCCCGCCCCGACGGTCGAGCGGGCCGGATGGCTGATTGCCGATGCCGGCATCAAAGTGGTGATCCTGCCCGGTAACCACGATCCTGCGCTGCCCAACTCCGTGTTCCGGCGTGGCGGCTACGCATCCATCCCCGGCCTTTCGATCTTTGGCATCACGCATGACGAAGCCGTCGCCTTTCCTGAGCATGATCTGGAAATCTGGGGCCACGCACATCTCGACTACGAGAACATGGCGCCTCTGCGCGGGCCGCGTCCCCGCACCACGCGCTGGCAGATCGCCATCGCGCACGGCCACTACGAGCCGCCGCACAACCTCGCCACGCCGTTGCGGCCGTCCTGGCTGTTCAGTGACGACCAAATCGCCGAGACCCAGGCTGACTATCTCGCGCTCGGCCACTGGGATCGGCCCGCGCGCGTCGGCAACGGCAGTGTGCCGGCCTATTACTCCGGCTCACCCGACCTCGCGCAGACGGTCAACGTGATCCGGCTCACATCAAGCGGCGACGTGCTCGTTTCGCGCGCACCACTCCCCCGACACCCGGCGTAGCTGCTCAGCCGCGGACGTGTCCACACGGTAGTGCATGATGCCGGCGTGGTGTACCTCGACCATCGGCACATCGGGCGGACAGGGAAGCAGCGCATCGCCGCAGGTCCACCTTCGCAACAGATGGCCCGAACGTTCGACATCCCACCAACCCTCGCGCAGGGCAGGATCGTCAATCGGCATATCATAAGGTCCATCCGCCGCATGCCAGATGATCCGGCCGACGTACATGCCGAGCAGGCGCAGATCATTCAGCCAGGGCCGCGAATCCGTGGCATAGCCTGCACGCGACATCAACCGCACCTGTGCCTCATAGTTGGCGAGCGTAGCGGCAGCATCGTCGCGCCAGGTCTTTGTCGCCGCGAAATCAGGATGCAGTTGCATTGCATCTCCGCCGTCCGCCATCATCGAACGGTTGCCTATGTCCAGATACGATTCCGCTGGCAGACCCTCTGCTATTACTATGTCATGCCGTGGTAATTCGATGTGGTAGTAAGTGACCGTGTCCATCGGCACCCGCACGATCGTCGCCGCATCGATCAGATGGCGGATCGGAATGAGCACGTCGTCCACGTAGATCGCGTGATCCGGTGACAGCCACAGATCCCGGTTGGGCTCGCCAGCGCGGTAGCAAACGGATGATTCGAAGATGAAGTCGCTCGACTGCAAATTCGGCGAGCCATAACGAACGGGTAGAAACCGATGCCGCCATATCCCGCGTAGGACGGATCGCTTGTCGTGCTGAAATCTATGTTCTGGAAGTTGATGTCGCCCTGGCCTGGTGCAACCTCGACGAACACGAGGCCGGATGCCGCGGCCCGTTCATTTAGCGCCGCGAGCGCCTGTGTCTGTTCCGCCGCAGTCACTGAGGAGCGCGGTATAACCGTTCACGATACGCATCGTTCTGCGCCTTGATTGCAACGTTCAAGATCAATCAGCACGGCATATTTATGTCGGGACCGGCTGATTTTTCCGATGAAATCCCTGCGAGAGAATGCTGCTATGCGGTGTCCGGCCTGCCTCTTACGATGCCGGCAAGGAGGAACCAGCCATGCCACTGCTCTGCGAACGCCGAGGTGCCGTCGCGATGCTGACGCTCAGTCGTCCCGAGGCACGGAATGCCTGGTGCGAGGAGTTTCAGTCCGGACTCGTGCAACGTCTTCCAGAATTGGAAGCCGACCCCGATATCCGCTGTGTCATCCTTACAGGCGACGACAAAGGTGGCGCGTTCAGTGCGGGCGCTGATCTGAAGAACCCGCGCACGCACACGATGGATTCGGTCGCCGACTTCATTCAGGACCTGCCGAACCGCCGGCGCGCGCATCCAATCCCGATGCTGACCGACTTTGCCAAGCCGATCATTGCCGCGGTGAACGGCTATGCCGTCGGCATAGGCTGCATCGTCACCTATTGCTGCGACATGATCGTCGCGTCCGAGCGCGCCGAATGGCGGCTGCCGCAAAGCGGCCTCGGGATCATCCCTGCCCAGGGCGGAGCGACGCGCCTCGCCCGCTGGGTGGGGAAGGGGCTGGCAATGCGTCTCGCATTTGGCTTTCCGCTGAAGGCCGACGAGGCGTACCGCATCGGGCTTGCACAATGGTTGGTGCCGCACGACACTCTGATGGCGCGAGCGATGGAAGTGGCTGAACATATCGCCTCGCTGCCGCCGCTTGCCGCTCGTTTGACCAAGGAGTCGCTGAACCGGGGCGCCGACGTGCCATTGTCGGATGCCGTCCTGGGCGATCTGTATCGCTTCGCCATGCTGGAGCTGACCGAGGACAAGCGTGAAGCGCACCAAGCCTGGCGCGAACGCCGCAAGCCCACATTCAAGGGGAGCTGACGATGCCGCAATCAACCCGTGCCGTCGTGGTCGATCCGTCGCATGCCGACATATTGTCGCTGCGGAGCGTTGAGCTTCCAGCCGCGGCCGCCAACGAGGTCACCGTCCGTGTGACGGCCATCTCGCTGAACCGCGGTGAAGTGAACCGCGCCATGTCGCAGCCTGAGACCGGCGCCAGGCCAGGCTGGGATTTTGTTGGCCGCGTCGAGGAACCGGCCGCGGACGGCACTGGTCCTCGCCCCGGAACGCGCGTCGTCGGCATGCTGGCAACCGGTGCGTGGGCAGAATATATCCGCGCGCCCAGCCATGCTGTTGTGGCCCTGCCGGATGCCGTTACCGACGCGCAGGCCGCGACGCTGCCAGTCGCCGGCCTCACCGCGTTGCATGCATTGCGGCAGGGCGGACTGCTGCTGGGCCGCAAGGTGCTGGTCGATGGCGCAACAGGCGGTGTTGGCCATCTTGCCGTGCAACTTGCCGCCACAGCGGGCGCCGAGGTCTACGGCCATGTGCGTCGCGCCGAGCAGAAATCGATGATCGCCGAGTGGTGCGGCGACCGCATCATCGTGGCGTCCGATCTGCGTGCCGCGGCCTCGAGCGGGCCGTATCATCTCATCCTGGACTCCGTCGGTGGATCGGCGCTCTCGGCAGCACTGACCATGCTGCGGCCCAACGGCACTTGCGTGACGTTCGGCATCTCCGAATCACCGGCCACAACATTCGAGAGCGGCGCTTTCTTTCGCCAGGGTGGTGCACGGCTCTACGGCCTGGTCTTGTTCCACGAGCTCCGTACGGTGGAACCGGCCGGCGAGGGGCTTGCCATGTTGGCGGCCGAGGTCGCGCGCGGGCGGCTTCGCCCGCATATCGAGATCGAGGCATCCTGGACCGAGATTGCGCCAATCGCCCGCCGGCTCCTGGCTCGTGAGTACGTCGGGAAGGCAGTGCTGCACGTGACTTGAGAGGGAATTGCCGATGCACAAAGCCATCAACTTCCGTGAGAAATTCGCCCTGTTCGACGAGCAGTGGCAGCCGAAGGTCGTCGCGGAGATGAACGACTATCAGTTCAAGATCGTGAAGCTGGAGGGCGACTTCATCTGGCACGATCACCAGGACACTGACGAGACGTTCGTCGTGATCGAAGGACAACTGCGGATCGATTTCCGCGATGGCGCGGTGAAGATAGCGGCAGGCGAGATGTTCGTCGTTCCCAAGGGCGTCGAACACAAGCCCTACGCGGAACGCGAAGTGAAGCTGCTGCTGATCGAACCGTGCGGCGTGCCTAACACCGGGCACGAGGGCGGCGAGCGGACGGCTGCGAATGACGTGTGGATCTGATGCTTAGGTTCGCCTGAGGACGATCGCAGCGGCGGCCAACATCAGGACCATGCCGATGACGTCGCCTGGGTCCAGCTTCTCATGGAATAGCGAAGTGCCGATGACGACTGCCACGACAGGGGAGACGAACGCATAAATGCCGGTGCGGCTGGCCCCCCAATCGCGCACCAACAGGAAATATATCACGGTGGACAGCAACGAACCTGGTAGCAGCAGATAGAGCCACGCGAAAGTCGCACTCCATCCCCATGGCTGGATCAGCGCCGCCGCAGCCCCGGGTTCAAAGATGATCGAGGCGACCAGCAACATCACGCCACCAATCAGGTTCGTCATCGCCGCCATCTGCGCCGGCGCGAGTGAATTCATCAGCGGACGTGCCATTACCGAACCTGCCGAGTAGCACAGCGTTCCGATGATCACGCCCAGCGCGCCGAGCACTTCCCAAATATCCAGATTTCCCTCGACTGCTGCCGGCCCGAACAGCACGAATACGCCAGCGATGCCGATGACCAGTGCGACAAGCTGTCGCCAGGCAAATCGTTCCTGTCCCCATGCCACCGCGAATCCCAGCAGCGCGATCGGCGTGAGAGCGGAGGAAATCACGCAGGCCAAGCCAGCGGTGATGTAACGCAGGCCATAGAGTTGAATGACCTGATTGAGCGATACCATCAGCAAAGCGACGATGATCAATCGCCCCGTCAGTCGCATGGGGATCAGCAGACGCTGACCGCGTGCCCATCGCCACAGCAACAGCATCAATCCTGCGACTGTCCATCTTGTGCCGGCAAACACGCCAGGTGGCACGACGGCGATGCCAACCTTCATGCCGAGCCACGTCGTGCCCCAGACAAAGCAGAGCACTCCGAACAACACTCGCTGACGCGCAGCAAGTGAAAGCACCGCCGGCCGGGCGATGGTGGTCGCGCTCCCTGTCATTGCGAGGAGCGAAGCGACGAAGCAATCTCGCTGGAATGGAGCATCGATATTTCGTCTACATATTAACCAATAGCCGGCACGCGGTTCTGTATACACGGATAACCAATGATCTGGCGCGTCGTGTCTCGGAGCATCCGGACGACGCGTTCAGAGGGTTCACCCATCGCTACAGCGTCGATAAGCTCGTATTCTATGAGGAATTTGGCGATATCCGGGCAGCCATCCCCCGCGAAAAGCAGATCAAGGGCGGTTCGCGTGCGAAGAAGATAGCGTTGATCGACGCCATGAACCCACCGTGGCGGGACCTGACCGACGACCTGCTGTGATGGCTCAACGAGATTGCTTCGTCGCTCCGCTCCTCGCAATGACATAATGGGCCTACTCGGTGAATCTGCTGAACCTGAATGGCGTTGGATCGACAATTGGTGGGTCGCCCGCGACCAGATCTGCCGTGAGGCGCCCGGCGCCTGGACCAATGCCGAAGCCATGGCCGGAGAAGCCCGTGGCCAGGAAGAAGCCGGGCAGCGAGGGCACCTCGCCAATCACCGGCACGGCGTCTGGAGTCACATCGATCATGCCGCCCCAGCTTTCCGCAACCTGCATCCGCGCGAACGCCGGAAAGGAGCGAGACAAGACAGTGCGCGCTTCTTCCAGCACGGCGTGCCGCGGTTCCGGGTCCCAGACGCGCACGGTCTCGAATGGTGTGATCTCGTCGAGTGTCCAATGCCGCTTGGTCCGCCACTCGTCGAAGAAGCGCCGGCCGAGGCGCATGCGGATCTCGCCGTAGTTCTCTCGCAGCGTCGGCAGATATTGCCGAAGCAGACGGAATGAATCGGGGGTGATGTCGGCGATATTCGCGTTGCGGCGGGCTACCGTATATCCGCCATCCAGCCGCTTGCGGAACGCGAATACTGAACCGCTGGCCGAGACCTCTGGTCCGCCATCCAACGGTTGGGTGCGGAACACCGAAGCCAGCACTTTCAGTTGCGGCAGATCGATACCGGTGTTGCCGCAGAACAGCCGCGACCACGCGCCGCCAGCGAGCACGACCGAATCGCAGGCAATCCGTCCCTTTTCGGTCACCACGGCGGAAATCCGTCCGCCCTGGGTCTCCACACCACGTACGGCGCAGTCGGTCAGCACAGTGGCACCCGCAATGCGCGCAGCCTCGGCGATCGCCGGGGCGGCATGCGAGGGTTCGGCGCGCCCATCGGTGGGCGTATGCAGTGCGCCCACGAACAGGCTCGACGCGCCGGGCACCACCATGTCCATGTCCGCGCCGCGCAGCAGGTGGGCATCCACCTGATACTGCCGCGCTTCCTCGAGCCATTGCTCGCGTTCCGCCATCTCCTTTTCGGTCTCGCAGAGATAGACGATGCCAGGCTGACGGAAGCCGGTCTCACGGCCGGTTCGCTCGTTCATGCCGCGCCATAGGCGCAGGCTCTCGATGGCGAGCGGGATTTCGTCTGCGTCCCGGCCCATGGTGCGGCACCAGCCCCAATTGCGGCTGGACTGTTCGCCCGCAATCCGGCCTTTTTCGCATAGCACGACGGAATGACCTTTTTCCGCGAGGAACAAGGCGGTGCAGGTCCCGATGATGCCGCCGCCAATGATGACGATGCCGGCGCGGTCGGGGACACTTGTATCTGACTGAACGAGTTCGACGGGGGGCGACATGGGTACTGAACCGCACCTTATTCCTGGAATGTTCGATTGACCATTGACACGCGGTCAGTGGTGCCTTGCAACATGCTGCCGGCAGAATCTGACCATTGTATTTACCGACTGATCGTGGATCGTTAATAGATGGCTCGGGTACACCAGACGAATTGCCGCCGCCCTCGCGATAGCGTGGGCCGTCTGTTCTATTGTGTTTTTGACTATTCGCATGGTGCCGGGTGATCCGGCCACTCAGCTATTGTCGAGGAACGGTGCGACACCGGACCCGGCAAGCGTTAGCGAATTTCGCGCACAGCTTGGGCTGGATCGCTCCATTGCGTCGCAGTACCTCACGGACTTCCGCCATCTGTTGGGCGGCGATTTGGGGCGTTCGCTGCGCGACGGCAGTACCGTGGGTTCAACGATCGCGATCTGCCTTCCACGCACCTTTGAGATGCTTGCAATCGCGATCCTTTTGGGAACTCTCATTGGCATCCCAGGCGGAATGTTTGCAGCTCTGCATCCCCACAGTTTGTTCGATAATGTTGCTTCCTGGTTCAGCGAGGCGGCGCGTGTCGTGCCAATGCTCGTTGTTGGCGCTTTGTTGGCGCTGGTTGTCGCGCCGGAACCATTAGCCGATGCCGGCATCAATTTCCCGGCGTTGACGGACGATCCGCTGCGGCAGCTGGCAGCTTTGGCGCTATCTGCCGCAACGATCGGGTTTGGTTTCGCTGGTGGCATTTTCCGCGAAACGCGCGCCGCGGTGATGGACATATCCCGCAGCGACTTCATCCTTGCGGCTCGTGCGAGAGGGCTTGATGCATCATACATCATGCTGGGACACATCTTCCGCAATGCCTCGATACCAATTATCGCCGCTCTCCCAAGGTTGCTCGCTGTGCTGTCCGGTGCTGCGGTCCTGGTGGAATACCTGTTCGGATATCCCGGCCTATGCGGTGTGCTGGCCCAGGCAGCCAAAGCTGGTGACTATCCACTCGTGCAAGGCATCATCCTGGTCTTCTCGCTGCTGTTGATCGCGTTGGATCTGGCGGCGGATCTGGTCTGCTCTGTCCTCGACCCGCGCATGCGGCCGATATGACGACAACCAGCCGCGCCCCGGTCATCGCAGTCGCATGCATTCTGGCGATCGCAGTGCTGGTGCCGGTGCTGCCGCTCGCGGATCCGATGCAGGTGGACATGGCGCATCAACTGGATGGGACTTCGCTGAGACATTGGCTCGGGCAGGACGACCAAGGGCGGGATGTGTTGTCCCGTATGCTCTGGAGCGCGCGCGGGTCGCTTTTCGTTGCTGTCACTTCGTCATTACTCGCATGTTTGATTGCGCTGGCGCTTGGTCAGCTTGCTGTGACCAGGCGCCTCGCATTTCGCGCAGTGAATGTTGTCCGCGGGTTTCCGCCACTGATGCTGCCGCTGTTGTTCGTGACGCTGTTTGGCGCTGCCGTTGGCACATTGATCCCGGTGATCGCCATTATCCTTGTTCCGGGGTTCCTTTTAATCAAGAACCGCGTCTTGGCCACCATTCAAGCGCAGTTCGTGGCAGCCGCCATGGCGGCTCTGATTGTGGAGTCGGGACTGTCGTTCCTGGGTCTCGGTCTTGCGCCGCCTTCGCCATCCTGGGGTTGGATGATCGCCGAAGCGCGCAACGTGATGGTGCAGGCACCGCTGCTGGTGGTGTGGCCATCCGCGGCTCTCACTCTGACAGTTTTTGCGTTGAACGAGCTCCGCAAAAGCCCACGCACAGTGGTCGAACCCCAACCGCTCCTCTCTGCCAGCCGACGAAGTGACATGCGGCCACCATCTGCTCCAGGTCGTCCGCCCACAGGAGGCGCGGTACTGGACGTGCGAGGAATGAGCGTCGACCTGGAAACGCCAACCGGTATTGCGCACGTGTTGCGCGAGGTTTCGTTCACGCTGGGTGCTGGCGAGACGTTGGCCGTGGTCGGTGAGGTCGGATCAGGCAAGTCACTGATGGCGCTTGCGCTGCTGGGATTGCTGCCTGACGCGGCGTATGTCACGCGAGGGAGCGCGTGGCTACAGGGCCATAATCTGCTGCGTCTCGATCAGGTGGCGTTCTGTCGTGTCCGCGGAGGCGTACTTTCTATTGTTCTGCAGAGCGCGCAATCGAGCTTCAATCCGGTCCAGCGCATTGGCGCCCAGATCGAGGAAGCGATGCACGCGCATTTCGCTATGTCGGCTCAGGAAGGCAGGGACGAAGCAGAGGCGCTGCTTACCCGCGTCGGCATAGCGGACGCGAAGCGCGGTGCTAGGGCCTATCCGCACGAACTATCGGACGAAATGCGCCTTCGTGCGATAATCGCCATGGCGATTGCCAACGATCCACGCTTGTTGATCGTGGACGAACCGATCGCCGGGTTTGCTGCCACCGCCCAGGCGGAGATTCTAGCTTTGCTGGCAGATGTGCGACGCGAGCTTGGTATGGGGTTGATCTTGCTGACCCGGGATCTCGAAATGGCCAGTGCTTTCGCGGATCGCGTAATGAGCCTGCGGCAAGGTCAACTTGTGGAAGACAACACTCCAAACATCGATCCGCCGCGACGGGCAGGGTAATACCGACGTCCGCTCATCGTCATGGCAGGGCGTGTCCCGGCCACACGTAACGGTACAAACGTACGATCGTTGGCATATCAGGCTTGAGCCTGAGTGCGGTCGGACGCGCTTGCCAGTGCTCTGAACTCACGCGGATGATGCACCAGTTCCAACGTCATTTCTGCGAACGCGGGAACCCAGGGCCACCGAAGCAGAGCTTGCCCTGGGTTCCTGCTTTCGCAGGAATGACGGGAGAGCAGTGCCAGCAAATCATCCAATAGCGTCTGATACCAATGCTCACTGACCCTAACTCATCGGTCGCCCTGTCGTCATGGCTGTGCCGAAGTCCCCGGGCCTGTCCCGGGGATCGGACCCGGCCATCAGCGTATATCGGCACCGTTGTGCCGCTGAGACTGATGGTCGGCTCGGCGGCCGGCTACGACGGTTAAAGCGAATGGGTCGCGGTCAGCGAGTAGTGGTATAATACCAATCCTCAGAATGCCTGACCGATGATGGTCCATTGTCGATGGGCGATGGACATGATCTTCCAAGGCTGATCCACGAGCCTGTTCCAGGCATCGCAGCAAATGTCGACGATGTTGTCGAAGCCTGTGAAGATACGGTTGGACAGCCAATTCTGCCGCATGAACTGCCAGACGTTCTCCTGCGCGTTGAGTTCCGGCGAGCGCGGCGGGAGCGGCAGCAGCGAGATGTTGCTGGGCATCTGCAAACACTTGGCCCCATGCCATCCCGCCTGGTCGAGGATAATGATGGCGTGCGCCCCAGAAGCGACGCAGGTGGCAATCGCATCGAGGTGAAGTTGCATGGCCTCGCTGTTACAGCTCGGCACCACGATGGCGGCGCCCTTCCCCAGCGCCGGACATACCGCGCCGAACAGATAGGCCGATTGCGTTCGTTGATCATGTGTGGCCCGTGGGCGAGACCCCTTCCTGGCCCAGCGGTAGGTGAGCTTGTTCTTCTGGCCTACCCGCATCTCGTCCTGGAACCAGATCTCTATCGGTGTGCCAGGTACGAGCGTCCGGCGGATTTCCGCCACGCGGTCGGCGAAGTTTTTTTAAATGCTTCCATGGCTTCGGCGTCCTGCTTGTAGGCTCTCGGCCGAGCACTGAGGTGGGCAAAGCCCAACCGCTTCAGCGCGCGGTAGACCGTGTCGTCCGACACCTCGATGCCAAACTCCTCATGCAGCAGCGCGATCAGGTCGCAGGCCCGCCAGCGCACCACACCGTGCACTGCCGGGATCGGACCCTCCTCGACCACACGGACGAGAAATGCCCGATGCTCTTCGTCAAGCTTCGCCGGTGCGCCAGGCGAAGTCAGGTTGATCAGGCCATCCGGACCAAGCTCGTTGAACCGGATCACCCAGTCTCGCAACGTTTGACGGTCCATCCCGCCAATCCGTGCCGCTTCCGCTCGAGGCGCACCATCCAGGATCGCCGCTATCGCCAACAGCCGCCGGGCCTGGGCCACATCCTTCGTGCGTGTCGCAACTCGCCGCAACTCCGCCGACGTGAAGTCCTGCCGCACTACAATCGCCTGGCTCATGGCAAACCTCCTCAGTTTGCCAGCTTGAATCACGCCTATGCCAATTCGGGAATCCGCGAGCATTCAGAGTCACCAACTCAGCGGATTGGTATAATTCTATCTGATCACAGTCGTGACGATTTCTCCGAGCCTCTCGTAATCGTCGATCTCATTGTAAGCGGCAGCAGAAATCCGCAGCCAAATACCGTCGGCGATGACATGGGTCGGCGCGTCCGTATTTGCTGCCAGCAGACGCGCGCGCAATTCCATCGACGTCTCGGCGGTCACTTCGCCGGTGATAGGCAAGCGAACCACACCCATACTTCCCGCCAGCGCACCGTGCGTGCCAACCTCTGTGTTCAGGCGCCGTGCCAATAGCGCCATCGCTTCCGCGGCCAGCGCCATGTTGCGCGTCATCAGCGCCTCGCCGCCCAGCCGCTGGTGAAAATCGATTGCCACATCGGTCGCCAGCCAGGCGCTGGGATCGCAGGTCCCGGTCCAGTCGAACTCCTCCAGAAATCCTTTCCCCAGTCCGTGCGATATCGTGACCGGATGCAGATCGCCCTGCCGTTTCGGCGTTGCGTAGAGAAACGCCGAACCCTTTGGCGCGCACAGCCACTTATGACAATTGCCTGCGTACCAATCCGCACCGATCGCCTTCATGTCGAGTGGCACTTGCGCTGGCCCGTGTGCGCCGTCGACAAGCACTGGAACGCCCGCGTCGTGGCACACCGCGACGATCTGCTCGACCGGCAACACCAGCGCACTGCCTGACGTGATATGATCCACCACCGCAAGCCGCGTGCGCTCGTTCAGCGCAGTCGCGACATTGGCCACCACGGCATTGGCACTTGGTTGTGGGAACGGCACTTCCGCTTCCACCATATGTGCGCCAGCGCGTTCGCAGACAAAGCGCACCGTGTTGCGCACGGCACCGTAGCCGTGCGTCAGGACGGCGATCTCGTCCCCAGGTTGCAGACGCAGCGAGCGAAGCACTGCGTTGCATCCTGTGGTCGCATTCGGGACGAACGCGATGTCCTTGCCGTCGGCGTCGATGAACTGCCCCAACCGTTCCGCGGCATGGCGCAGCGCATCCGGCCATACGGCACGCATGAACCGGCTGGGCTGCGCCTCAATCCGTCGCTGCCAATCCTGTTGCGCGGCCAGGACGACACGCGGGGTGGCACCGTAAGAACCATGATTGACTGTGAGAAACTCCGGATCCAGCGTCCACTCATGCCGGATCGCTTTGCCGAGCAGTGGCGCCCGATCAGCCACCCGCCGCATCCGCGATGATGAAGCCTGGAGTTGACCGAGCCGTTCCATTCCTCGGCGCGCAGATGACCGGCCAGGTGCAGCGGCAGCCCACTGCGGCCAAGCAGCGTCTCCGCCAGAGCGCCATCGCGCGCGCGGAACAGCAGCGCCTTCAGCCGCGGACCGCCGCCCTCGCCTTCGACGAACGCGCGGATCGCCGTGCCTTCCCGCCCGACCCGGTCGGCGCGCACCACCCGGGCGCGCTGCAGCACCAGGATCGGCTCCTCGTTGCCCGCGCCGAACGGCGCCAGGCGCGCGAGATGCTGCGCCAGTTCGGTCGTCGCGCCAGGCACCGCCAGCGTGCCCTCCACCGACAGGTCGGCGGCGCTCGGCAGCGCCGCGGCGGCGGCCAGGCGTTCATTCAGGAACGCCGTGAAAGTCCGGCAAGCGCGCCGGGTCGCAGCGAAAACCCGGCCGCCATCGGATGGCCGCCGCCGGTCTTCAGGATGCCAGCCTGCCGCGCCGCGATCACCGCCGCGCCCAGATCATGGCCCGCCACCGAACGGCCGGATCCCTTTCGCCATACCGTCCGCAACCCCGGCGACGCAGGCCGGGCGGTTGAAGCGCTCCTTGATCCGGCCGGCGACGATGCCGACCACGCCGGGATGCCACGCCGGCGCCGCTGATCATCAGCGCCGCATGGCCCTTGGCCGCCTGCGCTTCGGCGGCCGCGCATCGCCGCTTCCAGCATCGCCGCCTCGACCTCCTGGCGCTGCCGGTTCACCGCATCGAGCGTCGCCGCCAGCGACGCCGCCTCCACCGGGTCCTCGCACAGCAGCAGCCGCAGCCCGAGATCGGCCTCGCGAAATGCGTCCCGCCGCATTGATGCGCGGCCCAAGCGCGAAGCCGCAGGTGCCGGCGGTCGGCCGATCGCGCGTCTGCGCCACGTCGAGCAGCGCGGCCACGCCAGGCCGGGCGCGCCGTGCCATCACCTTCAGCCCCTGGCAGACCAAGGCGCGGTTCACACCGGTCAGCGGCATCACGTCGCAGACAGTTGCCAGCGCAACCAGATCGAGCAGCCCGATCAGGTCCGGCTCCTTGCGCGCATTGAAGAAGCCCTGCCGGCGCAGCGTGCGCACCGTCGCCACCGCGGTCAGGAACGCCACCGCCGGCGGCGCACAGCAATGACAGCCCGGATGTGCAGTCCAGCCGGTTCGGATTGACGGTGGCGACGATCGGCGGCGGCGGTCCTTCCGCCTTGTGGTGATCCAGCACGACGATATCGGCGTCGCCCGCAATGAAGCCAGCGCCTCGGCCGCCGCGGTGCCGCAATCGACGCACACGATCAGCGTCGCGCCGCGGATCGCCAGCGAATGCAGCGCGGGGCCGTTCGGTCCGTAGCCCTCCATCATGCGGTCCGGCACGTGGTGCAGCACCTCGCAGCCCAGGTCGCCGCAGCAGCGTGCACATCAGCGCGGCGCTGCACGCGCCATCCACATCGTAGTCGCCGAACACGCCGACCGTTTCGCCGCTGCTGCACCGCGACGGCCAGGCGTTCGGCCGCGATATCCATGTCGATCAGCACCGACGGATCGGGCAGCAGCGCGCGCAGCGTCGGATCAAGGAAGTGGCACGCCGAATCCGATCCGATGCCGCGCGCGGCCAGCAGACCGGCCAACAATCTCCGGCACGCCCATGCGCTGGCAGATGCCAAGCCCGACGCGGTCCTCGCCGGTGCGCCAAACCCAGCGCCGCCCGCTCAGGCTGCGGCTGACGCCGAGGACGCAATCACTCGCATCTGCGGTCACCCGCGTACCCAGGTCTTGGTTCTGAAGTTATGGTGTGCCTCGACGAACCGCACCGTGCCGGACTTGCTGCGCATGACCATCGAGTGCGTGACCGCGCCATGGCCAAACCGCCTCACTCCGCGCAGCATCGGTGCCGGTCGTGACGCCGGTGCAGGCGAACATCACATCGCCCTTCGCCATTTCCTCCAGCGTGAATTTCCGCTGCGGGATCTGGGTGGCCCATCTCCTTCACGCGTGCGATCTGCTCGTCGTTCTCGAACATCAGCCGTCCCTGCATCTGCCCGCCGATGCAGCGCAGCGCCGCCGCGGCCAGCACGCCCTCCGGCGCGCCGCCGGAGCCAAGATAGATGTCGATCTCCGAGTCGGGTGTAGCGGTGGCGACCACGCCGGCCACGTCGCCGTCGCTGATCAGCATGATGCGCGCGCCGGCTTCACGCACCTTGGCGATCAGTTCCTTGTGGCGGTCGCGATCGAGGATGCAGGCGACCAGGTCGCGACACTTCGCACTGCTTCGCCCGCGCCAGTTCGCGCAGGTTCTTGCCGACCGGCGCGTCGAGATCGACCACGCCGTCCGGCAGGCCGCCGCCGATGGCGATCTTGTCCATGTAGATGTCGGGCGCGTGCAGGAAGTTGCCATGCTCGGCCAGCGCCACGACGGCGAGTGCGCTGGGGCCGCCCTTGGCGGTGAGCGTGGTGCCTTCCAGCGGATCGACGGCGATGTCCATCGGCGGGCCGCCGGCGCCGACCTTTTCGCCGATATACAGCATCGGCGCTTCGTCCATCTCGCCTTCGCCGATGACCACGGTGCCGGCGATGGCGACCTGGTCGAACGCCTTGCGCATGGCTTCGACGGCGGCGCCGTCGGCTTCGTTCTTCTTGCCGAGGCCGATCCAGGATGAGGCGGCGATCGCGGCGGCTTCGGTGACGCGCACCAGTTCGAGCGCGAGGTTGCGGTCGGTGATTTCGCCGGGTTGCGGGCGTGTGAGCGTCCATGGCGGTTCCTCCGAGGAATGGTGCGTTGGATCCGAGCCTAGCAGGTTATACCCACGCCCCAAACTTCCGACGCTTTCGTCGCCACGGCCTCACCGCGACGCGGGAGACAGCGGACCTACAGTCATGGCCGGCCGAAGAATATCCCCCTCCGCCCCTGGGGGCGGAGAGGATAGGAGAGGTGGGGGACATCGCGGCGCCTCTCGTGATCGCCGGCACAACGAGCGGCTGGCTGGCTCTTGAGCAGAGCGATGTCCAGTTCGGCAAACCATGCGTCGAGGTTAGGCTTATACCGTTACTCGCTGACCGCGACCCATTCGCTCTAGCTAACCGTCATGGCCGGCCCGAGCCGGCCATCAGTCTCAGCGGCACAACGGTGCCGATGCACGCTGATGGCCGGGTCCGATGTCCGGGACAAGCCGGGGTATTTCGGCCCGGCCATGACGACAGGGCGACAGATGAGTTCAGGATCAGCGCTCTCTGGTATTAGACAGTCGCACCGCTTGGCTTCGTCCGTGGCGGAATATCTTTGCAATTCCAAACTCGCGCGTGGCACTATTACAACGGTGTATACGGCCAATATTTTGTCAAAATGAGCGAGCCATCATCCGGCCTCGTTCTGCTGCTTCTGCAACTCCATCAGCCCTCTCGCAATCGGTCCCAGCAGCTCGTCATCCGGTTCGCGCTCAAGCGCCTCGCAGCGCTGTATGTATTCCCGCGCCATGCCAGCGATCCGACCGGCGAATGCGCCCTTGTAACGCTCAAACAGATCACGCAGCTCACCAATTGCCTCCGCATTCGCAGCGAGCCCTTCCTCCTGCCGCTCGACAGCATCCAGGCAATCGGCCAGCACCCCCCGAGCTGATCCGCACCATTGCCACCGCCACGACGCCGATCCTGACCGCGCTCGACGAGAAGCCACAGCGAGAAACCGCGCCGGCAGTCTAGATGGCCCCACTCGTCCTGCCGGGCACAGTATAAGATTTATTAACCGCAAAAACGCAGATGCACGCAAATAAGACTCGTGACCTGGATTAGCCCGCGAATCAGGCAATATTTAATTTTCATTACGCCCCCACCCGTCACCCCTACACCTTTTTGCGTGCATCTGCGTGTTTTGCGGTTCCATTAACTTTATTCGCCCCCTCGCACCGTCGCACCCCGTGGTCCCCCGTCTCCCTCCACGCGTCGTGAGAGGAAACCGCCCAGCCGCTCCCGCGTTCACCTCTATTGCCCCTTCGCAAGAGGAACCGCCGATGGAACCCCCAGCCTCCACCACCACTGGCTCGCAGGTACTGTCCGGCATTGGCTTGATCGCCGTCGGCACAGCCGCGACGTATCTCTGGAACACCTATCTTCCGCTCTACGTCACCCAGCAACTTCACATGCCGATGACCTCGGCGCTGATCGGCGTGACGATCTGCGGCGTAATCAGCGCCTGCCTGATCCCGATGATCGGCCGCCTGGCCGACGCCGTCGGCGCCTATCGGGTCTATCTGACCGCAGTGGTCCTGTTCGGCCTCGTGTCGTGGCCGCTGTTCGCCTACGTGACCGCGCATCCCGACCAGTCGCATCTGCTCCGGGCGCAGATCGTCGCGAATGTGCTGCTGGCATTCATGGCTGCCGGCATTCCGGGCATGATCGCGCGGCTGTTTCCGACAGAGGTGCGCTCCACCGGCATGGCAATCGCCTACAACGTCGCGGTCACCGTGTTCGGCGGATTGTCGCCACTGACCGTGACCTGGATGATCCAGGAATGGCAAAGCCGCATGATGCCGGCGGTCTACCTGATTATCGCCGCGATCACCTCGCTGATCGTGGTGAGCGCAACGCGCCGCGCCTGGCTGCGTCCGGCTGTCGCCTGATCACTTCTCTTCCGGCGTCACCGGGATAATCAGCAGCTCAGCCCGGCGCAGCACGGCCGCATCGACTACAGCGCCCGCCCGCTCAGCGGTCAACGCACGATGCAGGTCGTCAACACCTGCCATCGGCGCATCGCCCAGCGCCACGATCACGTCGCCGCGCTGCAAGTCCGCGCGTGCCGCCGGGCTGTTCTCCAGCACATCCAGCACGAGTACCCCACTGGACTGCTCCAGGTGATGAAACCGCCGCAGACGTGTGTCGATCGGCACTGTCTGCCCAGACAGACCCAGACGAGACCGCCGCACCCGTCCGTCGCGCATCAGCCGCGTTGCCACCCAGATCGCAGTATCGATGCCGATGGCAAAGCAGATGCCCTGGGCCGGCGCGATCGTCGCGGTGTTGATGCCAACCACCTGACCGGTGCCACTTACCAATGGCCCGCCGGAATTGCCCGGGTTCAGCGGCGCGTCTGTTTGGATCACGCTATCGATCAGTCGTCCCGAACGCGTGCGCAGCGTGCGTCCCAGCGCGGAAACGATGCCCGCTGTCACGGTGCACTGAAATCCAAGCGGATTGCCGATCGCAACCACCATTTGCCCAACCCGCAATGTCGCCGACTGGCCGAGTTCGGCATGCGGCAATCCATTGCCGGACAGCCGCACCACTGCGGTATCGGTATCGGCATCCTCGCCGATCAGTGCGGCATCGTGGGTCTGGCCGTCGGTGAAGGACGCACGCAGCCTGGTTGCGCCTTCCACCACGTGCGCGTTGGTCAGCACATAGCCATCGGGTGTGAACACAACGCCGGAACCCTGGCCTTTCGGGTTGCCTTCGGCGCCAAACGCAAGAACGTGCACGACGGCAGGGCCGACACGCTCGAACGCATTCACGACCTGCGCGGAGTAGGGATCCAGCTCGGGAGCATCAAATGGCATGCAACTGTCCTCGGGCGGCACCAGATGGGAACGCGTCTGACATGCGGCATCCTGGCCAAGCGGCCGGGGTGGATAGCCGGTCATCCGGCTGATACCGGCGGCGACCAACTGCGTGCACTGTGACGCCACACGCACAGGAGACTTTTTGATGACCGATATCCTCGACCAGCTTTCAGATGCTCTGGCGGATCGCCTGACCGCCGCGTCAGCCTATGTGGTCGCCATCCGCACCGGCCACCGCGATTACAGCGGCATTCTGTGGCGCGACGATGTGGTGGTGACATCGGAGCAGGTGCTGCCGGAAGGCCCAGACTTCACGATCGTCCATGCTGGCAGCGAAGTGCCGGCAAAGCTGGCTGGCCGCGATCCTGGCACCAACGTGGCAGCGCTGCGTCTGTCGCGCGCGCTGGGGCGCGCAATTCCCGCGATCGAAGCATCGCCGCGCGCCGGTTCGCTGGCATTGATCATCGGTGCCGATACGCAAGGTGCGCCAACAGGGCGCCTCGGCATGATGCATTCCGTGGGTCCTGCTTGGCACAGCCAGGCACGCGGCCGCGTCGACGCGCTGCTGCGCTTGGATGCACGCCTTGGGGCCGATGAAGGTGGCTTGGTTCTGACGCTCGGCGGCAAGCTCATCGGCATGTCCACTTCTGGTCCGCGCCGCCGCGCGCTGGTGATCCCGGCTTCCACCATCGAGCGTGTGCTTGACCCGCTGCTGACCGAAGGCCGCATCACGCGCGGTTGGCTGGGTGTCGCACTCCAACGCGTCCGCGTGCCGGAGCGCATGCGCGATACCGCTGGACGCGATGCCGGCATGATGGTGGTGGGCCTCGCCTCCGGCTCACCGGCGGAGCAGGCCAGCGTTCTGCCGGGTGACATCGTGCTGGAGGTCGACGGGGTCCAGACCGGCCGCACACGCGGCCTCGCGTCCGCGCTGATGCCCGAGCGCATCGGTCAGCCGGTGACGCTGAAGGTACTGCGGGCTGGCGATATCCGGTTGGTCACGGTGATCGTCGGTACGCAACCAGCGAAGGCATAATGGCGGGATCAGGTCCCACAGGCGCTAACATAAGGGCGACGGCGTCAAAATCATCGTCATGGCCCGGCCATGACGGTGGTTTGGACGGTCCACGAATGCAGTGCGATGTTATATTAGCGCCTATGGGGCGTGTCCCGGCCATGACGATGATATGGACGCCGTCGCCCATATGTTAGCCCCTATGGGATCAGGTCCTGCCACGGGCTTGCGCATCCTGCTGCACACCGACGATCCGGTACGTCGGCAGGGCCTGACCGCCATGCTCCAAGCGTCGGGGCATGAGTTGGTGGATGAAACGCCTGACGTGGTGCTGTGCGATGTATCAGCACGCATCGACGTGCCGGCCGAATCCGAGGCGCCGGTGGTTGCTTTGACCGATCGTCCGTTGGGCGGAGAAACGCCAGCCGGGCTACTTCCCCGTACGGTCAGCGCCGCTCAGCTTGATGCCGCACTGTGGGCAGTGTCGGCTGGACTGCTGGTGCGCTGGCCAGGCGGGACGCCGACCGATGGCTTCGCTGCCGCTCGTGATGACGCGCCGCTGCTCACGCCGCGCGAGACGCAAATCCTGACGCTCGTCGGACAGGGCATGAGCAACAAGGCCGTCGCGCGCGCACTCGGCATTTCGGTGCATACCGTCAAGTTCCACCTGGAAGCTCTATTCGCCAAGCTGGACGCCACCAGCCGTGCTGAGGCAGTGGCGAAAGGCTTACGCGGAGGCGTGATAGAGCTGTAGCGCTATCGCTGGCGCAGCGGCTTGCCATCCTGCATCATATGGTCTGGCGGAGCTGACGCGGCCTCGGCGGCCAACAGGAACAGCGTGAAAGTGCTCAGAAGGATCAGCCACATCACGCGGAGTGATTGATGAGAGATGCGGGTCATGGCTCGTCTCGTTTCGCCCCGAGCCTGTGTCGCGCTCCCCTGGTTGCATATTGGTTACGACTGTCGGCTATTCCGGCTCAATCCGGATCATCGTCGGCGACTCCAGCACCGCATCAAGGGCTGCGATCCGCGTCAGCGCGTCGCGCATGGCGCTTTCCTGAGTTTCATGCGTCACCAGCACGACCGGCACCGCCTCACCTGGCGATCGACCGCGTTGCAGCATCAACTCCAGCGACACGCCGAGGTCCCGCAGCACGGCAGTGACATCTGCAATGACACCAGGTCGATCGACCACCATCAGGCGGAGATAGTAGGCGCCGATATGCGCGCTCATCGGCACCGATGGAGCATTGGACAGTTCCGCCGACGCCGCGCCCCATACTGGCGTGACGCGGTTGCGCGCAATGTCGATCAGGTCGGCGACGACAGCGGATGCGGTTGGTCCAGCACCGGCGCCGCGCCCTTCCAGCATCACGCGGCCGACGAAATCGCCTTCCGCCACCACCGCGTTGAATACGCCATCCACCCGCGCGATCGGCGCCGATTGCGGCACCATGCAGGGATGCACGCGTGCCTCGACACCACCATCGGAGTGTCGCGCGATACCGAGCAGCTTGATCCGATAGCCAAGCTCGGTGGCAAACGCGATGTCGAGCGCCGAGACCTTGCGAATGCCCTCGACGTGCACGGCGTCGAACGCGACCGGGCGTCCGAACGCCAGCGCCGCGAGGATTGCCAGCTTGTGCGCGGCGTCGATGCCGTCGATGTCGAATGACGGATCGGCTTCCGCGTAGCCAAGCTTCTGTGCATCCGCCAGCACTTCAGCGAACTCGCGGCCGCGCTCGCGCATCTGGGTCAGGATGTAATTGCAGGTGCCGTTCAGGATGCCGGCGATGCGCAGGATGCGATTGCCGGCCAGTCCCTCGCGCAGCGCCTTGATCACCGGGATGCCGCCGGCCACCGCAGCTTCGAATGCCAGCGGCACGCCACGTTCCTCGGCCGCGGCGGCGAGCGACGCGCCATGCACTGCGAGCAACGCCTTGTTGGCGGTGACCACCGGTTTGCCGGCGGCGATCGCTGCTTGCGTCAGCGCGCGCGCAGGACCGTCGGATCCGCCAATCAGCTCGACTATGACGTCCACTGCTGGGTCGGCGGCGAGCGCCACTGCGTCCTCGTACCAGCGCAGCCCGGTCAGCGACACCCCGCGGTCGCGCGTGCGATCGCGGGCAGAGACGGCGGTGACCGCGATCGGACGGCCAGCGCGGGCGGCGACGATGTCGGCGTTATCGCGCAGCAGCTTCAGAACGCCGCTGCCGACCGTGCCGAGGCCGGCTACGGCGACGGAGAGGGGGTGGGTCATGGGCGAAGGCTCGCTGGCAGGATCAGCATGATCGCGCACATCCTCTGACTGGCTCTGGGGCTGCATAGCAGACTATGAGCGGTGAAACAGTGCCGCGGCGGCTCGCAACGCACTCCCTACTTGCATCAACGAATTAGTTACCCTTATAGGGTAGTCAGCCGCTGTGGAAAAGCGCACACCTCATTATGTTCTCGCGCGCGTCCAGGCGGCTCCCGTAATTCAGTTCAAGGAGAGATGACGATGGCGCGGCAGTGTGTGAACTGCGGGTCCGAGCAGGGCATGACACGGTTCAAAGACGAAAGCTTCGTCGTTGAGCATGCCGGCATGAAGACGACGCTGGAAGGATTGTCAGGCTGGCGCTGCGATGGCTGTGGCGATGTTGAGTTCGATGCGGAGAGTGCTCGACGTTACGCGGCAGCAGGGGACGTGCTGGCATTACGCGACCGTGAGCGACAGAGCCAGGAAATCCGTCGTATCCGTCGGAAGCTCGGTCTAACCCAGGCTGCGGCTGCTCGATTGACCGGTGGTGGCCACAATGCGTTTTCGCGCTACGAGCGCGGCGAAGCTGCCCCGTTACCGGCAGTCGTAAATCTGTTTCGGCTGCTGGATAAGCACCCCGAGTTGCTGAGGGATCTGCTTTGACCACGCGTGCAGAGTCAGCAGTGCGGCGACCGCTCTCCGCGACCGTAGATTTTACGCCTCGGCTGCCTCTGCTGCTGGCACTTTGTTGGTCCCGGCTTGGATGAACGCACGGATGTTCCGCGCGGCCTGACGCAGCCGATGCGTATTCTCCACGAGCGCTATCCGCACGTAGCCTTCGCCGTGTTCACCAAACCCGAGGCCTGGCGACACCGCGACCTTGGCGCGCGCCAGCAGCAACTTGGAGAACTCTACGCTGCCAAGCCCGGCGAACTGCGGCGGTATCGGCGCCCAGGCGAACATCGAGCCATCCGGGCTTGGCACGTCCCATCCGGCCGCGGCCAAACCTCGGATCAGCACGTCGCGGCGTTCGCGGTACAGCGCTCGGATCTGATCAACGCAGTCCTGCGGTCCGTTCAGCGCCGCCACAGCCGCGACCTGGATCGGTGTGAACGCGCCATAGTCCAGATACGACTTCATCCGCGTCAGCGCATTGATCAGCCGCGGATTGCCAGCGGCAAAACCCATGCGCCAGCCTGGCATCGAATAGGTCTTCGACAGGCTGGTGAACTCGACCGCGATGTCCTTCGCACCCGGCACCTGCAACAGCGACGGCGGCGCTTTGTCGCCGAAGTAGATTTCCGCATAGGCGAGATCGGACAGGATCCAGATCTCATGCCGGCGGGCGAATGCGACGATCTCGCGGTAGAAGTCCAGGTCGGCGAGATACGCCGTTGGGTTGGACGGGAAGTTGACGATCAGAGCTGTCGGCTTCGGTACCGAGTGGCGCACCGCACGATCCAGCGCGCGCAACATCTCCTCGTCAGGCATCGCGGGAATCGAACGCACCGCCGCGCCGGCGATGATGAAGCCGAACTGGTGGATCGGATAGGACGGGTTCGGCACCAGGATCGTGTCACCGGGCGAAGTTATCGCCGCAGCGAGGTTTGCCAGTCCTTCCTTCGACCCGAGCGTGGCGATCACCTCGGTTTCCGGGTCCAGTCCGACATCGAAGCGTCGCTGGTAGTACGCCGCCAAAGCGCGCCGCAGTCCCGGGATGCCCTTACTGACCGAGTAGCGATGGGTGCGCGGATCCTGCACCGCCTCGACCATCTTGGCGACAATGTGTGGCGGCGTGGGACTGTCCGGATTGCCCATGCCGAGGTCGATGATGTCCTCGCCCGCGGTGCGCGCCTTGGCCTTCGCCGTATTGACCTCGGCAAACACGTAAGGCGGTAGGCGGCGGATACGGTGGAATTCACCGGACGGGTCGGAAGCCATGACGATTTCTTGGGCTGGGCGACTATTGTACCAAACGCGCCGTGCCGCCGCGACCGATTGCTTCGGCATCGACCTGAACCGCGGAGGCAGGCACGCCATCGGCAGTCAGTGCGGCCGCAATGGCCTTCGCTCGCGATAGTCCAAGCGTGAGCGCCGCTGCCTGCGCGTCGGGATCGCTGGAAGCCGCATCGCCGTAGCCGGTCACAGCAATCGCGCCGCTGCCGCGCCGCGCTGCGAACTGCTTCAACTGGTCGGCAGCCATTTGCGGGAGGTCCGCCGAACCGTTGACGAAGGTCAGACTGACGGCAGTTGCCGGTGCTGGAGGTGCCGCCGGTGGCGTTGGCGCGGTGGAGGCGACCGTTGTCGGTTTTGCCGGCGGTGGGGCGGCAGGTGGTGGTGTCGGCGCTGCTGCCGCGGCGGCCGGCGGCGGAGGCGCCGGCGGAGCTGCGGCGACTTTAGGTGCTGGAGGTGGCGGAGGCGGCTGCGGTGCGCTCGCTGAAACGCCAGGCAGATTGGGTGGAGGCGGCGGGGTCGTTGGCAATGGCGGAGGCGTCGCGCCCTGGGCTGTCGGCTGAGCGGCCGCGCCAGGCGGCGCAAGCGGCACGCTCTGGACGGTACCCACCGGCGCCTTGGCTGGCGGCGGGGCGATCTCCTCTGCGGGTGGTGACGGATTGCTGGTGGCAGCCTGTGGCGAAGCAGGTCCAGCGGCCGGTGGGGGCGGTCCAGACGGAGGAGTGGGTGGCGCTGGCGGTGCCTCGGCCGCCGGCAACGACGCGCTGGCTGCCTGCGTGCCGGGCGGCGGGGCAGGAGGCGGGGGCGGCAGCGTCCCCTTGCCGAACAACGCCGGAGATGCGCTGGGCGAGGACGGATCGGCGATTGGCGCCGCAGCCGCCAGATGTTGGGCGTTGGTTCGATCGGCAATCAGCGCGCTGGCGATGTTGGCCAACGCTGCCTGATCGGGCGGCTCCGGTTTCGGCGGCACAGTCGCAAGATTGGGATAGGGCTCGTTGGCGCCCGGAGGCGGCGGTCGCTGCTTGGCGATCTCACCGCCTTGCAGGTCGTGCCACCAGCTCACCGGGTTCATCGACGATGGGAATGACGAGCATCCCGCCAGCAGCAGGGTCGCCAGTGCCGGCGCCAGTCGGCGACGCAGGCCAGATGTGCCGCCAGCAGACCCTTCGCCGCCTTGAACCCGCCTTGCTGCACCCCTAGTTTGCCCGCCACTCACGCCACTGAGCATTGTCGAATCCGCTTCAAGCCTGTCGCCTGATGTAGCTTGTGGTGGAGCCTTCGGAAAGGACGCGTATGGCCGAGACCCAGAAGACCGAAACCGGGTTCAAGCTGCCCGACCCGGCGGAGATCGGCCGTTCCATGGCGGACATCGCCGAACGTTCCCAGCGTATCGTCAGCGAATGGCTGAAGCGCCAGTCGGATGAGGATCACTCGGCCGACCCGTTGAACATCGCCAGCGCCTTCATGGAGATGACGGCCCGCCTGATCGCCAGTCCGGGCCACATGGTCCAGGCGCAGCTCGGGTTCTGGCGCGATTACATGTCGCTCTGGCAGAATACCACGCGCCGCATCATGGGCATCGAGGCAGAGCCCGTGATCGACGCACCCTCCACGGATCGCCGCTTCAAGGACGACGCGTGGAAGGAGAACGAGATTTTCGATTTCATCAAGCAGTCGTATCTGCTGTCGGCGCGTTACGTGCAGGACGTGGTGAAGCATGTCGATGGGCTGGATGCGAAGACTGCACAAAAAGTGGATTTCTACGCGCGGCAGTTCGTGGATGCGATGAGTCCGTCGAACTTCCTGCTCACCAACCCGGAGGTTCTGCGTAAGACCGCGGAGACTGGTGGTGAGAATTTGCTGAAGGGGCTGAACAACCTGCTCACTGATCTGGAGCAGGGCAAGGGCAAGCTCCGGATCAAGATGACTGATATGGAAGCCTTCAAACTGGGCGAGAATATCGGCGTTTCGCCCGGCAAGGTGGTTTATCAGAACGACTTGATACAGTTGATCCAGTATGCACCGAGCACGGAGACGGTGCTGAAGCGCCCGCTGCTGATCGGGCCGCCTTGGATCAATAAGTTCTACATCCTCGATCTGCGGCCGCGGAACAGTTTTGTCCGCTGGGCGGTGTCGCAGGGGCACACAGTGTTCATGATCTCCTGGGTCAATCCGGACGCGAAGCTCGCCGAGAAGGGCTTCGAGGATTACATGAAAGAGGGCTATCTCGACGCGCTGGACGCGATCGAGCGGGCGACCGGCGAACGCGAAGTGAATGCCATTGGCTATTGTTTGGGCGGCACGCTGCTGGCGAGCACGCTCGCCTATATGACTGCGAAGAAGGATGACCGCATCAAGTCGGCGACGTTCTTCGTCACGCTGACCGATTTCGACGATGCCGGCGAATTGGGCGTGTTCATCGACGAGGAGCAGTTGCAGGCCCTGGAAGGCAAGATGAACAAGCGTGGTTATCTCGAGGGCTCCGAGATGGCGACGACGTTCAATATGCTGCGGGCGAACGACCTGATCTGGTCGTTCGTGGTAAATAATTATCTGCTGGGGAATGATCCGTTCCCATTCGATCTGCTGTACTGGAACGCGGATTCCACGCGTATGCCGGCACGTATGCACAGTTTCTATCTGCGCAAGATGTACCAGCAGAATCTGCTGTCGAAGCCGGGCGGGATCAGCCTGGCTGGAGTGCCGATCGATCTGCGGAAGATCAAGACGCCGGCGTATTTCCTGTCCACACGCGAGGATCATATCGCGCCTTGGAAATCGACGTATCGCGGCACGCAGTTGCTGAGTGGGCCGAAGCGCTTCGTGCTCGCGGCGTCCGGGCATATCGCCGGTGTGGTCAATCCGCCTGAGAGTGGCAAGTATGGCCATTGGATCAATAAGGACCTGCCGGCCGATCCCGAGGATTGGTTCAAGGGGGCAACCGAGATGGCTGGGTCGTGGTGGCCGGATTGGCACCGTTGGGTCAGCTCGCAGGCGAAGGAACAGGTGCCGGCGAGGGTGCCTGGCGAAGGCAAGCTGAAGGCAATAGAGGACGCGCCGGGAAGTTATGTGAAGTTGCGGTTGAGTTAAGGGGGTATGTGCGGTGGCAACACCCTCACCCGGCGCTGCGCCCCGGCCTCTCCCGCAGGCGGCAGAGGCGTGCTTCGTTTTGATCAGGCCGCGTCGTGGAAGATGATGCCGAGAGTCTGGCGCCTGCCACTGAGTATGCGGCTGACGCCGTGACGCATGGTGACGCGATAGCTCCCTCGTGTGCTTTGAATCGGACGATGGTGCACCGGGAAAATAACCGCCTCGCCTTGTGATAACGGCACGACCGCCGGACGTGATTGAGCGCGCGGGCGCTGTTCGACCAGCACGAATTCGCCGCCGAAAAAATCCTTGCCCGGTTCGCTCAGCAGCACAGTCAATTGCAGCGGAAATACCAGCGGACCGTAAAGGTCCTGGTGCAGGCAGTTGAAATCATCGGGACCATAGCGAAGCAGGAGTGGCGTCGGCCTCGTCTGACCCGCCGAATGGCATTCGTCCAAATACGCATCAAGCGTCGGCGGAAACTGCCGCTCGCCCCACTGATTGGCGATCACGGCAAGCGGTGGGTATAGCGTGGTGCGCAGGTTTGCGACCACCTCGGGCAGCGGATAGGCCAGATACTTGTATTCGCCGCGTCCATAATTGTGGCGCTGCATCACCACGCGACTGCGAAAGCGCGTATCGTCGTCGTAGAGCGCGGTAAGTTCTCGGCACTGGCGGGCGTCGAGCAGCCGCAGCGTCGCATAACCATGCACGGCGAGGTCCGCCGCTATGTCCTTCCAGTCGGTCATCACAATCCCGTAATGCCACGACCGCCGAGGCGAATACATTCCGCCGATTGCTTTGGCTCAACGGTAGCCGGAGCGGAGGAAATGCACCAGAGGGTTGTCCTTGTCGGGGTGCATCAGGTGCCGGAATTTGCGGCTCGGCTTGCCGATGTGGCGCTTGCGGTACTCCGCTGCGTTGAATGTCGGCGACGGATCGATGTCGCGATACGTGCCGGCCTGGAGGAAATGCGCGAACGGATCGCGGCTGCCGCCCATTTCGTCCGGATGTTGCTGCACATACCAGGCGACGTCGAATACGGGTGTCGGGCTGAACTTCTGGCTGCGGCGATGGTTCAGAAAGTGCGCCAGCACATTCTGATCCTGGGGAATTTTATACTTCTCGCGGTACCAAAGGGGATCGAAGTAGGGCACTGGCCGGCGGCCGGCAGCCTCACCCTCGAGAATGTAATGGACCATCGGATTGATCTTCAGCTTCGCGACGGCAGGGTTGGTCTGTAGATACCAACGCATATCAAAATAGATGTTGGGCTTGCGCGGATCGCGCCAACCGTAGCGGCAGAAATGCTCGATCGGATCCAATTCGGCCTCATGCACATCGGAGCCATTGATCAGGTAGTAGTTCGGATCAACCAGATCGGACGTCCGAACGATGTCCAGATCGGGAAAGGCTTCCTTGCCCGCCTTCATCATGTCATCGAGATAATGCCCGAACGGATCATCGCCCGACGCGGGGTCGTCTATATACGATTGTAAATGCAGAACTGCATACAGTTCGGCCGATGGCGCAAACCGTCCCGATGTGCGCTGAACCAGAAAATGTGCCAGCGCCACAGCATCCGGTGGCAGATCGTAGACTTCGCGATACCAGGCGGGATCGAAATGCCTGCTCGGCCTGCGGCCTTGGGGTTCGCCGTGGCGTAGATAGTGCACCAGCGGGTTTATGCCGGCGTCGCGCACGTCCGGATACTGCGTCAGATACCATGCCGTGTCGAAATACCGGTTCGGGTTGCGACCCTCGTGCCAGCCGTAGTGATGGAAGTGCAGCAGCGGATCCAGTTGGGCGTTCCGCACGTCTTCATGCAGCGCAAGATACCATGCGCCATCGAACAGGCCTGACCCCTCCAGTTCTGCGATCTCGGGCGATTCATCGATGTCGTTCACGGCACGCTCAGTTGGCGGCGATGCCTTCGGCACCGACGCGCAGCCATTCCGCGAGCGCGGTTGTGACTTCCTGCAGCACGGGGTCCCATGCACCCGGCGTCTGCTGGCGGAAGAGGCGTGCGGTTGGATACCAGGGGCTGTCGCTTCGCTGCAGCAGCCAGCGCCAGTCGGACGCCTTCGGCAGCATGATCCAGACCGGTTTGCCAAGCGCGCCGGTCAGATGGCCCATCGCGGTGTCCACCGTGATCACGAGATCCAGGTTCTCGATCACCGCGGCGGTCTCGCCGAAGTCCTTCAGGTCCTCGGAGATGTCGGTCATGCCTGGGAATTGCGACAGCGACGGCTTGTCCCTGTCTGGCAGCGGCTTTTGCAGGGAAACGAAACAGGCGCGGCCGGTGCTGGCGAGCGGTGCCAGGCGCGCCAGTGGCATCGACCGGCGGCGATCGTTCGGGTGTGTTGGGCGCCCTGTCCAGGCGAGGCCAATGCGCGGAAGCGTGGCTGGCAGCATGGCATCCAGTTTGGTCCGCCATTCCGCCACCCGAGCCCGATCGGCGAACAGGTAAGGCATCTGCGCGGGAATGCTGTCAGGCGTTGTGTGCACGAGATAGGGCACACTGGACAATCGGCAATGCGCGGCGTGGCCCGGCACGTCGGTCCAGCGGTGGCAGTACTGCTTGACGCCGGGGATGGTGGATAGCAGCGGCCCCATCTCCGCGCTGCATCCCAGGATCAGCTCCTGGCAGCGATCGGCAATCAGCGGGATGTAGCGGGCGAATTGGATGGTATCGCCATAGCCCTGATCGCCCACCATCAGCAGCCGGCCATTGGGAATGCGCATGCCGTTCCAGGCCGCCGAGGTCATTCTCGGCAGCGTTCCCTTGCCGGCCTCGGTCAGGTTGCGCCACTCGTATTCCTTCCAGCCAGGCTCGAAGTCGCCCGTCGCCAGCAGGTTCTGGCCGAGCGCCAGATGGCCGTCGGCGTGCTCGGGCTTCAGGCCCAGCGCTCGGAGCAGGCAGGCGATGGCATGCTCGCGGTCATCCACGTCGGTGAACACGAGCGATAGGTTGACCAGGTGGTCGGCGTTCTGCGGATCCAGCCTGATCGCCTCCTGCCCGACGCGAAGCGCGTCCTGCATCCGGTAGACCATGCGGTAGAGCGCGCTGAGGTTGGCGTACCAGCTTGCCACGCCGGGGCGTACCGTGACGGCACGCTCCAGCATGGTGATGCCGCGCTCCGGGTCGTTGGTGTGCGCGGCGATCATGCCGAGCAGCGCCAGCGCCGAGGCGTGGTCCGGAGAGGTCGCGAGGACATCGTTGCAGATGCCCGCGGCCTCGTTGAAACGCTTGGCCTGCGCCGCCGCCTGGGCGCGCGCGAGGGCCTGTTCCGGCGTTTCTGCCCCGCCGCTCGCAGGTGTCGTTATGGTTCCGCTCATGCCGCCAGTATAACGCGTCCTGCCAGGCCGTTCACCCATTGTCGTGCCGCTTCGAGTTGCGGTCCGGTTACCACCAGAGGCGCACAGCCCTCCGCCTCCCATGTGCGGGTGGAGAAGTCGGGGTAAAGCTTGATCGGGCCGCCGCCGTTGGCGAAATTCTTGCGGTCGCCTGTGTCGAGGTAGGATTCGGCGGGGAGCCCTTCCGCCAGGATCACGGCGTGCTGCGGCAGTTCGACGTGGTAGTAGGTGATCTCCTCGACCGCCACCTGGGCGATGGTGGTGCCATTGATCAGGTGCTTCACTGGGATCAGCACGTCATTCACGAACAGCGCGTGATCTGGCGAGAGCCACAGGTCGCGCTGCGGCCGGCATGGGCCGAATGCACCGGCGCTGACCCGCACCGGCCAGACCTTGCGCGGTGCCGGATGGCGGGCGCAATCGACTGTGCGGTGGCCGATCCAGACCATTGGCTTGGACGGACCGCGCGCGAGCTGAACCCGGTCGCCGACCACAAGGCCTTCGACGGCGATTTCGCCCCGCTCGGTTGAGAGGCGCGTGCCGGCGGCGAAACAGGTGACATCGACCAACGCGCCGCCGGCGGTTTCTGCCGTGCTCGCCAGCGACGTACTGGCGAACGCCATGACGCCTAGCGTGGTGCCGCTCGAGATCACCTCGACGATCGAGCCGCTCTGGGTGAACGATGCCAGACTGGCGGTGTTGACGAAGATCGTATCGCCTGCCGCGAACACGGTGATGGTGCCAGCAAATCCGCCGATGTCTTCCAGATCCAGAGCGCCGCTGTTGGTAGCGAACACGACGGACTGGGTGTTGGCCACCGCTCCGGTCACATCCAGTGTGGCACCGTTAGTGACCAGCAGCGATCCGGTGCCGCCGACGGTGCCGTCTTCGATCAGGGTGCCACCACTGGCGTCGATGGTCCCGCTGTTGAGCACCAACCCGCCCGCCGTTCCGAACGCGCCAAAGCCGACCAACGCCTCGCCGGTGGTGATGTTGATTTGCGGCGCGTTGAGCGTGCCACCCTCGTCCACCACCTGACCGTTCAGAACCGCGGTTGTCGCGGTCGCGGTGGCGCTTGGCCCGATCGTCAGTTCACCGACGCCAAGTGTAGTGCCGACGAACAGGGTGCCGGCCAGATCCAACTGGCTGCCGGCATCGGAGAGGAATACCGCACCGCGCCCGGTGGACTGGGCGCCAATCGTGAGGTCGGTCGCAAACACGGTGGCGCCGTTCAGGATCGACATCAATGCTGATCCGGCGTCGCCCACTGTGGCGTCGTTGATCACGTTCAATTGGCTGCCGGGACCGGACACGGTTATCTGGCTGGTGGCCTCTTGTGACCCGGTATTCTGCACGGCGGTGTCGAGGGAGGCGGCGACGACCGAACCTCCGGCCGTTATGGCCAGCGATCCGGCCGCGGCATCGCCGACGTTGAGATCGCCAAGGATCTGCCATTCCGCGCCGGGACCCGTGACGGTGACGTTCGAGCCGTCGGATCCCGCAGCGGCGGATACGTCGGCGAGAGGCGCAGTGACCGAGGCGCCTGTAATCCCAGCGACTACAACTGGCATTGTCGAGACCGTGCCGCCCTGGATCACCAGGGCGCCAAAGCCGGACTGGCCGACGATAAGCTCGCCCCTTTCGTTGACGGTCGCACCGGCTCCGACGACGTTCAGTTCGCCAGTGGAGCTGGTATCGGAACCAATCACCAGGCCCGGAGTGGTGGACGAACTGCCATCGATCTGGAGCAGGCCGCCCGCGCTGACATTTATGATGCCGGTGCTGCTGATCAGCGTGCCGTTTGAGATGATCGAGCTGGACGGCAGGATGATCGTATCGCCGGCAGCGACGGTCACGCTGGTGCCGATAACGACCTGGCTGCCAGCCTCTGCCGTGCCACCTTGGCCGATGTTCAGCGTGCCCTCGGTGCCGTCGGTGCCGACCTTGATCGACTGCGCGCTATACATGTCGCCGCCGGTGTTGACCGAGGCGAAACCACTCCCGCCGGTGATGAGATAGGTCACACCACTGCTGATGCCGATACCGAGACCGGTGCCGCCAACGCTGATACCAGCAACACCGTTCGGATCAAGCAGGCTCGACAAACTGCCGCCGTTCTCGATCGTCAGGCTGCCGGTTCCCCCGCGCGCGACATAGACTACGCCCGTTGCGGTTAGGTTCGATCCCGGATCGGTGATGGTGACGCTGCCAGTGGAACGCCGGCCGATCGATAGAGCGTTGCCGGCCACCTCATTCTGGCTGCCGGACAGCACTGTTCCGCCCTGGCTGATCATCAGGCTGCCGTTGCTGAGCCAGCCCACCGCGATGCCGAGGCTGTTGGCATTGAGCACTGCGCCCGCGCCGCTGACGACAACCTGGCCGCTGGCCGCGCCGCTGGACGTCCCCGTGGTCGATGTACCGATACTGGAGCTGGCGGTGCCGACGTAGACATCGTAGCCGTTCGACGCGACCGGGTTGTTGACGAACACGGTGCCGCCCGCGCCGATATCGAGTTCGCCGGTGCCGCCATAGACCGTGCCGCTGGCCGAAGTAGCTGTGCCGATCGCGATGGCCGTGCCGGCCATCACCATGCCGCCGTTATTGACGGTCAGCGCACCGTTCACGCCGTTACCACCGATGTTCATCGAGGAGGTCGTCGAGTTCAGGTCGAGCAGGCCGCCGCTGGTCACCAGGGCGACGCCGTTGCCGCCGGAGTTGGCTGGTCCGCTCGGTCCGGCGCCACGGCCCGCACCGATCCCGATGCCGCTGCCATTTGCCGCGGCATCGTTCACCACGACCTTGCCGTTGTTCTCGATCAGCATCGAGCCAGTGCCGCCGCGGCCATCCAGCAGATAGCCGTCCACTGTTAGCGTCGAGCCGGTACCGTTGACCGTGACGTTGCCAGTCCCGCCGCTGTTGGCGATGCCAAGCCCGTAGTCCAGGCTGGTGTCAGACGTGCCGACCGCGACGGACCCTCCCGCGGTAACCAGCAAGCTACCGAGGCCGGCATTGCCGACCGACATCGGATTGTCGTTGGTGGTGAGCAGTGCACCTGCACCCGACACGATCGCACTGCCCGAAGCGGCCGGCAGCGTGACACTTGCCGCATTCAGGCCGATGCCGATGGCCGTGATGCTGGCCTGCGGTGCCATCGTGACGGCGAACGTGCCGCCTGCCTCAATGTCTAGCTCGCCGTTGCTGCCGGCGAGATTGCCGACCCAGTCCGACGACGTGCTGCTGGTGGACAGCACGGTGCCGCCGCTGTTGATGGTCAGTATGCCATCACCGCTAAGGCCGAGGTTCATGCCGTTGCCGAACGACAGGGTGCCATTGGCGACGGTGACGGAACCGAAGCTCCCGGCCGCCGAACCCTCGGCGAAGGAGCCGGAATCGGAGACGACGCCTCCGTTGATACTCAGCGTCCCAGTTCCTGATGCGCCGACATTCAGACTGGTACCGCTAAGTCTGCCCCCGCCGGTGACAGAAACGCTGCCGTCGCTGCCGAAGTTCTGGCCAATGCCAATGCCACCGCCCGAAACGACGGTACCCGACAACGTGCCGAAGCTGGTCACAGTGCCGCCATTGATGGTGAGCAAGCCGCTACCGAAGTTGCCAATGCTCATTCCGTTGGCGGTCAGCAGTGCGCCGGGGCTGACGGTGGCAAGCCCGACGCCATCCGGACCCGAGCCGAAATTTGCGAAGCCCGAGTCTGCCAATGTGCTGTTGGCAAGGATCAGCGTGCCAACTGCCGCGGTACCGCCAATGTTCAGGCTATTGGCGTCAAGCACACTGCCAGACGAGAGGCTCACCAGGCCATTGCCACCCGGACTCTGTCCGATGTTGAAGCCCGAGGCCGTGGTGACCGTACCGCTGCTGACAGTGAGCGTGCCAACTCCGGCATTGCCAATGGTCAGCCCTGAGGCGGCGGTCCATACGCCTCCACTCGTTATCGACGCGCTGCCAAAACTACCGGTGAGGCCGCCAAGTTGGGCAAAGCCCCCCGTGATCAGCGAGGCCCCATTGGATATCGTCAGGTAGCCGGCTGAGCCCGATTGCCCATTGCCCGGCCCAAAGTAACCGAAGCTGACGCCACCAAGCGTCTGGCCATTGATTGGCGCGCCGCCGACTTCGGTCCATGTGGTTCCCGCACCGGTCAGCACCAACGAACCGGACTGGCCGGTATTGGAGCCAACGCTGTCACCGAGAGTCGTGACACGGGCACCGCCCTCTGCGGTTACGGTGACACCACCCGGCCCGCCAATAACCGAGTTGCCACCAGCGGCATTCAGCGTTCCACCGTTGATGACGGTGTTCATGTTGAAGCCGATGCCGTTTGGCAGATATGGGGGATTCGGCTGGCCCGCTACGGTTATCGTGGCGTTTTGGAACGTCCAGGTACCGGCACTAAAGGCGTTGTAATTGCCGATGTTGATACTGAGCGCGGACCCGCTTCCCGTCACGGTGCCCGGGTTGTTGATGAATGACACTAAATCAGCAGCACCTGGAACAGCATCACTCTGCCAGTTCCCCGCTGTGCCGTAGTCGGTACTGACCGCTCCGGTCCAATTGAAGAAAAGCGGGGCGACCTGGATGTAGCTGATGCCGCCAGCGCTGGGGTCCGTTCCAGTAAAGAAGCTTGCCGCGGAGCCGGCAGCGAAGCTGACATTGGTCAGGTCGTAAGTGCCCGGCGTTCCGATGGAATTATGGAAGGCCACGGCGATTGTATTACCAACGCCGATCGTAGAGGCGCTGGTGATCGTCATGCCACCGCCGAACTCGATTTTGTCGCCCGTGCTTAGGCTGCTGATCGCGTTTGGCAACGATGCGCCAGGGTTCATCAGAATCAACTCGGAGCCACTGCCGAGATTGATCGGTTCACCAGACGGCACCGCCAAATCGAGGCGCAGGATGCCGTTCGCGCCAATCTGCAGGCTACCTGTCCCGGAGATCGAGCCTGTGATTTCCAGGGTTCCCTGCGGGGAGATACCGCTGCCAGTTGCGCCGATCGCCTCGATCAGCCCTTCATTGGCCAGTGCGACGACCGATACCAGACCGCTGCCGAGCAGCGTGTGGCCGTTCTCGATCAGCATCTCGCCCGTAAGCGCACTGCCGCTGGTGCCGACATCGAGCGAGGACGTGCCGTCCACCGAGAGCGTGGAACCGGCCCAGACGGCAACCATGTTCGTCGCTTCGATGCTGCCCGAACCAGTAACAGTGACGGTTCCGTGGCCCGACACGGGTCCACTGACTGAGCCGCCGAGCGCGAGATTGGTCGTGAGGACCTTGCCTTGGCTCAGCGCCTCCAGCGTGCCTTGTCCACCGCTGCCAATGTTGATTCCGGCGGATGATGGGGCGAGTGTCAGGACCGAACCAGCGCCAGAGACGACGACCGTCCCGGCCGAATTGTTGTTTTGACCGATGGTAAGCGATTGCGTGGCGGCGTCGATAACGGCGCCGCCGCTGGTGATCTGCAGCAGACCTTGTCCTGTCTGACCGACCGCGAAGCCGGTGCTCGACGTTCCGAGTGTGAGCACCGAGTTCGCACCGGACACCGAGATGTGGCCGGAGCTGCCAGAGTTGGCGCCGGCGATGACACTGCCGCCTGTGACGTCGGCGGTGCCGTTGCCCGAAATGTTGAGGAAGCCGGTTCCACTGTTGCCGATAAAGAGGCCACTCGCGCTGAGCAGTGTTCCGGAATTGGTGACTGTGATGGAGCCGGTCGCGCCGCCGAAGCCGGCACCGATGCCGGCTGTCCCGCTCATCAACACTGCGCCGCTGTTCTCGACCAGCAACTTGCCGCTGCCGGCCGAACCGATGTTGAAGACGCTGGTCGTTGTCCCAAGCGACAAAACCGACGCCGTGCCATCGACGATGATCGTGCCGCTCGCGCCCACCGTCTGGCCGACCGCAATACCGAAGCCGGTTGAATTGAGCGTGACGACGCCACCGCTTTCGATGTCGAGCAGGCCTGTCCCCGCCTGGCCAATACCCATTCCGTTTGTTGCGGTTCCTTCCGAAATGAATGCTCCGGGGCCCGTAACAAGAAGCGTACCGGAAACTCCCACGGTCTGGCCGATACCAAAGCCGCTTCCCGGGGATGTATTGATCAGCGTGCCGCCGCTTTCGACTTCGAGGAAGCCGTTGCCGTCCTGGCCCACACCGACGCCGTGGCCAGTCACATCGACTGTGCCGCCACTCTGAATGTCGAGCGTGCCTTGGGCCGTGTGGCCGACACCCAAGCCGCCTTCAGAGAGCAGCAATCCGCCGCTGCCGACGGTGACTGTACCCGATCCGCCAGTATATCCGATGTTGATGCCGCCAGCGGTCGCCGTTGTGCCGTTGGTCAGGAAGGTGCCGATAGTACCGATCTCGACGGTGCCGCCGTTGGTGATGGACAGTGCGCCTTGTCCCGAGGCACCTACTTCGACGTTGCCGCCGTTTTCGAGCCCGACACTCCAAAGCCCGCCCGACGTTACGGTGACTGTGCCCGCGCTATCTGGACTATCGGCGATGTAGGCCCGGACCTGATCGGTCACGGTAGCGCCGTTCTCAATCAGCACCTGCGCTGCGCCGGCCGGACTCGGCGGAGCAGCCAAGCCCGAGGGCGTGTTCGAGGCGAGGTCGTTGTATCCGACCGTGATGTAACCACGTGAGTTCAGCGGATCGGCGGCGTCGGTCTCATCCGTCCAGCTTGCGCCCGCACCATTCACCGTAAGGACGCCAAAGGAAGTCGGATCTGAGCCCAATAATGTGCGGGTGTCGGTAACCGTTCCGCCAGTGTTGACCGTGACACTGGCCGGCTGCCCTGCGCTGTCGTCGCCGATCGTGAAGCTTCCGCCACCTCCTGCAGGAGTAGGTGGACCGGCCAGCAGCGAGCCATCCACCTCGACTGTCCCGGCACTGACGGTGACGGCAAAAGTGTTGCCGGATTGGAGCGTCCAATCACCTGCGACCGCGGCGTTATTGGGGTCGCCGCGACCGCTGAGATTTATCGCCGCCCCAGCAGCAATGGTTATCGCCGATGAACCACTGAATGTCTGGAGCGCGGATCCTGTCAGCGTGTTGCCCGCGGCGACGTCGAGCGTGCCGGCGAAGTCGTTGATCGACTGTAACGTCGCGGTCGTGTTGCTGGTGATATCGAGCGTGGCCTGTGGGCTCGTAAGGATGAAACCGCCGACCGAGACCGGGCTGCTGCCGGTACTGAGCGTGAAATTCGCCGTTGCGCCCTGGCCGATCAGCGGATCGGAAGCGGCACTCGGGACGGTGCCGTTGATCCAGCTTGATGCGGACTGCCATAAGCCGGAGACGCCGCTCGCGACCGTGTTCGTCACGGTGCTGGTCAGGATCGTGTCGCCGTCGGCACCGGTGCCGATAACGAAACCATCCGCGGCACCGCCGGATAAAGCGAAGGTGCCGGACGCATATGGTCCCGCCATGATGAAGGACGCGAGGACATCCCCGGCGTTGTTCTCAAGATAGAGGAAGCTGGTGTTGGCTTGGTACACCAAGGTGCCGACGGCGAGGGATGAACCCAGGTCGATCGTGTCGTCAGCGGCGAAGCCGGCGATGCGTCCGTCGAGGCTGCCGATGTTGCCAAGGATTAGCGAATTGCCGGGGGTGGAATCAGCGAAGTCGAAATAAGGGCCCGTGCCTCCATTGGTGGTAAGCGCGGTGGCAGCGTTGATCGCCAGGGTGCCGCCGGCCTCGATCATCGCGAAGCCGCGGACCGGACCGTAGCCGCCGGTTATGGCCGACGGCGAACCGATGATTTCGACCGTGCCGCCGTCGGCAACAATGGAGCCTGTATTGAACAATACAGATGCACTACCGACGTTGAATATCAGCGTATTGCCCGCGTCAGCGACGACGGTGCCGGTGTTGAAGAAATAGCCCGGCACCGTACCGTTGGCAGAAATGTTGATAGTCAGTGTACTGCCTGCCGGGCCGTCAGCGAGCACGCTGCCTTCGTTGACAAATACGCCTGCGCTGTTGAGCACGGTGCTTTCGGCGGTGGCAACGTTCGTCACATTGGTCGTGATCAGAGAATTGGGATCGACTGTGGGCGAACTGATGTTGGTTTGCAGATCGCCCGCGAAGTTGAACGTTGCATTTCCGATTTCGATTGTATTGCTGATGAAATTCAGATCGGTCAGTGACAGGACGGTGCCGGCCTGAATTATCGCCGTGTCACCGGATCCAGGAATACCAGTCGTATTGCCGGCACCAGCGGTCAGCAACCAGTTGCTCGTAATGTCGGGTGTTCCGGTTCCGCCGAACCAGCTCCAGGTCGAAATCGGTGTAACTGACACATCGTCCACACCGACGTATGAGGTTCCGATGCCCATGCCGCCGAAAGCAATGGTGGTCGAACTGGACACCGCGGTTTCGACGAAAGTGTACTCGGCCGAGCCGTTGTAGGTCGCCCAACCGGGGTTGAAAGCGCTGCCTATTGCCTGCTTGACGACGTTGCCATTCCAAAGCGCCTGAAACTCATTACCTGGGGCACCGTCACTGCTAAAGGTGAAATAGAACAGGTATTTCTGGCCAGGTACGGTTGGGATCACTTGGCTGACGTAGCCAAGGGTTCCTGTTGTTCCTATTGCCAGATATTCAGCGTGACCAGTCAGGACAGGATCGAAGGTCGAAGTCTCTCCTGCGTTCATCTCTGCCGTGGGCAGCGAAAAGGTCCAGTTGGAAACCGGCGTGATTAAGGTTGGCGAAAAGGTGCCATCATCCTCAAAGCTGTCATTCTGCACGAGATTGTCAGAGGACATGGTTTGTTTCCCTGTTTGAAGCGGAATTCGTTTCGACCACGGATTTTTGGTGTGCCGGAGAGGACGATCGCGCGCGGGCGCACGCGGGCGACACCGGGCGCAGTGCGACCGTTCGGGCGTCCAAAAGGGGCAGATTAGCCAGGATGGAGGGCGGGGCAGTCGCGGCGCGGCGAGTGCCCTTCAGGTACAGCGACTTGCCGGCCACGTTGCGTCCTCCCCCGAGCACACGGGAACTTTACCGGAGTTGAGCTGGAAGCGCAACGTTATCAAATAGGCACGAAATTGGGCTCTAGGCGGCCTGGTCTGTGCCCCCGTGTGACTTGCGTGGATGAAGCCTCACCTGTCTCCGGGCGGCCTCAAAGGCCGGTCCAGTAACAACCAGAGGTGCACATCCCTCCGATTCCCACACGCGGGAGGATAGGTCAGGATACAATGTAACGGCGTCCCCATTATTCGCGAAAATACTGCGATCGGCTCCGGCGAGGTACGTTTCGGCCGCAAGACCGTCGGCCAGCAGTACATCGTGACAGGCAAGCTCGACATGGTAATATGTTACGGATGGCTGCGGGACCTGCACGATGCTGCTGCCATTGACCAGGTACTTCACCGGCACGAGCACATCCGCGACGTAGATCGCATGGTCTGGCGACAAGAACAGGTCGCGCGCTGGCTTGCCCGCGCCAAACGTGTGTGCGGCGATGCGTATCGGCCACACCTGCTTCGGCTTGGCGTGCCGCGTGCAGTCGATGGTGCGGTGGCCGATCCAGATGACCGGCTCTGACTTGCCACCGACGACAGTGTGGACCCGATCGCCGATCTTCAGGTCTTGCACGGGAACAGAGGCGCGCGTGGTGGCGATGCGCGTGCCCACCGCGAAGCATGCGACGTTGGGCTGTTCCGTCGACAGCAGCTCATCGCCATTTGGGGCTTGCGAGAAGTACATGCCGCCATCGCTGGTCGTGCCGTCGTTGACGACGGCGTAGGTGCCCGGATTCACTGGGAAGGTGGTCCAGGTGAACATCGTCGGCGCGTTCAGTACCGCGATCGTGCCGCCGCTTGGATTCTCGAGTGTCAGATTGTTCCCGTCGTAGACGACAGTGCCGAGATTGATCTGGCCGAGATCAAGCACGTCCTGGTCGAAGAAGATGATCGAGCCATTGAACGTGTTGACCTGATCCAGCTTCAGCGTGTCGTCATGCGCCAGGAAGTCGAAGGTGCCGGTGCTTGGAATCGGCGTGTTGACCTCGATGGTGCCGCCGTTGCCGAGGCCCCAATAGCCCGCATTAGCGCCGATCGATGCGGTGACCAGAATGGAGCCGCCGTTGTTGATCACGCCGGTTCCGGAGTAGCGCGAACCGGAGTTGTCGAAGGTGCCGGAGCCGCTGCTGGCAATCACCAGCGTGCCGCCGTTCTGCGCTTCGATCAGTCCCTGGTTGTTCGCGTCGCCTGACGGGACCGTATAGGTCAGCGTGCTATTGGCATCGGCGTCGATCGTGCCGGCGAGCGTTGTGGTGCCCGTGCTGGTCAGCGAACCGACGGCGGCGACGGTATTGGTCAGCTCGACGAACGTGCTGGGAAGAATACCCGCCGTGCCGCCCGCGCTGCCGCTGTTGATCAAATCGATCTGGCCGCCTTGCCAGTTTACGATGCCTCCGTCGGTGCCGATGTACTGGCCAGGCAACGGCATATCGGTGAACTGCGCATCACCCGAGGAGATGAAGATCGTGTCGTCGGAGTCTGGGATGTTTGGCGTATTGGTGACGCCATTTTCCAGTGTCCAATTGCTCGGACTGCTGGCCGAACCCGTACCGCCACTCCAGCTGAACGTTGAATCGGACACTCAAACCTCCCCAGAGACCAACCCCGCGATAATCCGTGACGCGGGATCAATGCGTCGTCGGATCAGGCGGGATTAGTCACACGAAGAGTCGGACAGGGAGAGTAACGACCGGTTGAGAAACGGTCCTGTGGGATTCACGTCGCAGTGAATGCCAGATGTGTCATCGAACTTTCCGCGTAGAGAATTAGCGATCGGAAAGCATATTCACGGGCCGGTGAACGTCCAGCGCAGTCAGTCAGCAACTCGAATGGATGGTGGCCATCACGCAATGATCTATCGCTCGGGTCGATGACGCGCTGCCGTCGCGGTTCCGCGAGCACGATTCGCTGCATTGCAACGCCAAGGCTGCGGTCATCTCGTTTGATGTCCAACTGCTGCGGCGCGGCAGCATGAGAGCGAATTCGTATCGTCCGAGGTCGCTGCCGCAGCCGGAACGCGTACCCGTTCCCGTGACGCTCGATCGGATCGATTCGCCTGCAATCGACCATCAGATGGAAGTCCGGCTCACCCAGCGGCGATACGGTTGATCTCCGCGAGCTCTTCAGCGGTAAGTTGCCACCCGCCGGCCTTGACGTTCTGTTCCAATTGTTCCGGCAAAGTAGCGCCCGCAATCACGCTTGCCACCGGGCGTTGTGCCAGCAGCCAACTGAACGCGAGTTCCAGCATCGTATGGCCGTGGCTTTCCGCGAAATCGCCGAGCTGCTCGGCGATCTGCCAGTTCCGGTCAGTCAGGTAACGATCAGCCAACCGCTGCGTGTTGGCCAGGCGAGTTCCTGCCGGCAACGCAAGGTTTCGGCGATACTTGCCGGTCAGCAGTCCGCTCGCCAGCGGGAAGAACGGCAGCAGGCCGAGCCCAAGCTTACGCATTGCTGGCATCAGCTCTGCCTCGGGCTTGCGAAACACCAGGGAATATTCGTCCTGGCACGAAACGAATGCGTTCAGCCCGCAAGACTTCGCTGTCCATTGCGCTTCCATCACCTGCCATGCGGGGAAGTTCGAGCAGCCGATGTAGCGCACCTTTCCCTGGTGGATCAGGTCATCCAGCGCGCGCAACGTTTCCTCGATTGGCGTTCGTGGATCGGTCTGATGGACCTGGTACAGGTCGATCCAATCGGTGCGCAGGCGGCGCAGGCTGTCTTCGACCGCGCTCATGATGTAGCGGCGTGACGCGCCGACCTTCACATCCACGTCGTCCATCGGTAAGCCGAACTTGGTCGCGAGCACGATGCGCTTGCGGTCGTCACCCAACAATTGACCCATGTTAGTCTCGGAGCCACCACGTTCGCCATAGACGTCGGCGGTGTCGAACAGCGTAACGCCGAGATCGAGCGCCTTGTGGATCACCCGGCGCGTTGCCTCCAGGTCAATGTGTCCGCCGAAGTTGTTGCAGCCGAGACCGATCGCCGAGACGCGCTGGCCCGATGTGCCGAGGTTGCGGATTTCCAAGTGCGGATTCCTTGCGAGAAGAGTCAGAAGTTAAGCAGCCGGGCCACATCCTTGCCGCGTTCCGCCGGCGCGTCAAAGTCGAGAACTGGGCCAACGGGCACGATGCCAGATGGATTGATCCGCTTGTGGCTTTGGTAGTAATGCCGCTTGATGTGCATGAAATTCACGGTCGCGGCGATGCCCGGTATCTGATAGATGTCGCGTGTATACGCCCATAGATTTTTATAGTCGACGATCCGCCGGATGTTGCATTTGAAGTGGCCGTTGTAGACAGGGTCGAAGCGCACAAGAGTGGTGAACAACCGGATGTCCGCCTCGGTGAACGTGTCGTCGCAAAGGAAACGCGACTGCGCCAGGCGCTCTTCCAGGAAGTCCAGTGTCTCGAACAGTGGTGCGACGGCTTCTTCATAAGCCGCCTGCGTCGTGGCGAACCCGGCTTTGTATACACCATTGTTGATGGTGTCGTAGATGCGCGTGTTCAGCTCATCGATTTCAGCACGCTTGTCGCGCGGATAATAGTCGCCCGGCCGCGCACCCACCGCGTCAAACGCGCTGTTGAGCATGCGGATGATCTCGGACGACTCGTTGTTGACGATCGTCTGGGTGTGCTGGTCCCACAGCACAGGCACGCTGGCACGCCCGCTGTAATGGGCATCGGCGCGCGTATAGATCTCATGCAAATAGCGGCTGTTGAACAGCGGATCAGGGATCACGCCTTCGCCAGCCGAGAACGTCCAGCCTTGCTCTGCCATCAGCCAATGCGTCACCGAGATCGGGACGATCTGCTCCAGCCCCTTCAGCGCGCGCATGATCAACGTGCGATGTGCCCAGGGACAGGCGAGCGACACATACAGATGATATCGGCCCGGACCGGCGGAAAAGCCGTCACTGCCGGTTGGACCAGGGCGCCCGTCCGACGTCACCCAGTTGCGAAAGGAAGTCGCCGCGCGTTCGAAGCGGCCGGGCGTTCGCGCCGGCTCCTGCTCCTGCCATACGCCATCAACCAGCACGCCCATGATGGTTCCCCGTCCTCCCCCAGACCGGTGATGCTACCCCAAGCCGGCTGCCCCGACAGCCGGCGTCCTCATTCAGTGAGCCGCCGCCAGATTGTGCAGGCTGCCAGCGTCGGAAATCTCAGTCACCAGCTTGCGCGTCATCGCTTCGCCGAAAGTGTGGAAGTCATGCACCTCCAACACGAAGCTGCCTGGCCCGCCAGTGACATTCTCTCGATAGTATTTAGCCAGGCCGCCCGGTGGTTGCACATGCGCATAGGTCCACGACACAGGATGATCGTTGATGATCGCCAGGCCGTTGATGGTGATGCCTGTCTTCAGCGCGTCGTCGCGTGCGTCGGCGATGTCGCGGCCGGCGTTATTGGTGCCGTCGCCGCAAACGTCGATCATGTGACGGGGTGCATCGAAGCCGCTTTCTGCCAGCAACTGAACGGCGTGATCGACACCGGCACTGATCGCTGTGCGCCCCCAGAACGAGCGCGGCGCGGCAGCCAGCTTATCGGCGAACGCCTGCGCCGACGCCTGGTCGCGGATGACATTCCAATCGAGCACGGTGCGCACCTCGAAGCTGGAGGCGAATTCCACATACGCAACAGCGATCGCCCCGATCGGTCCGCCGTGGATGGCATCGATCACCTGCTTTGAGGTGAAGGCGGCCGCATAGCCATCCTTCTCCAGCTTGAATTCAGAATCGTCGATGCTGCGCGAAACGTCGCTGACCAGCACGAGCGTCAGGTCGACACTGTCGGCGGCGTGTGCCACCGGGGCCAAGGCGAGGCAAGCACCAAACAGCCAGACAACCGGGCGCATGATCTGGACTTCCTGTTGAGGCGCCATCATGCGGCGGAGGATGGGGGGAACGTCAAAGAAAATCCTGTAACCCGCTATTGGCTGGCCCAGACGACGCGGTGCATCCACGAGACCTCCGCCAGGTCGAACGAGTAGTTGGGGTGGGCGGGATTGAGGCTGCGCAACTCGATGCGGCGAGCGGAACGGCGGGCAAGCTGCTTGGCCATAACCTCGCCGCGCAGCGTGCGCACCACGACCCGATCACCGCGACGGATGGGCGCCGCGGGCGAGACGATCACCATGTCGCCGTCACGGAACACGGGTTCCATGGAATCGCCGCTGATTTCCAGTGCGTACGTGTTGGGGTCACCGATTTCCGGCAGCGTCACCTCGTCCCAGCCGCCACCGACAGGGTAGCCTCCGTCATCGAAAAAGCCGTCGCCGCCAGCCTGAGCGAACCCGATGAGAGGGATCCGCCGTGTTGTTGGGCGGGTGACATTATTCGAAGTGATCGCGCGGGCGCCGGAGACGAGGGATGTGAACGCCTCCAGGCTGGCGCCGGTTGCGTCCAGCACCTTGGCGACGCTTTCTGTACTCGGCCAGCGGGCGCGGCCGTCGGGCATCCGCCGCTTGGATGGGTTGAACGTGGTTGGGTCCAGGCCGGAGCGCCGGGCAAGCCCGGACGCGGACAGCCCGTTTTCCGCGGCAAGCGTGTCGAGCGCGCGCCAGATGTCATCGTGCTTCATCCCGTGGGGTCCCGGTCTGAGGTGGCGAATCGGTAAGCTTCTAGTGTCGTAGGATTCCGAGCGCAATGGAATAGGAAAAATTGCAGAAACCGCTTGCCATCGCATGCAACCTATGGTTTTATAAGTTCGCCTTCTGTTCGCGCAAGGACAGGCCTCAAAAGGAGACAGCGCCATGGGAAACGCCAGCCGGAATCTCGCCAGCGCCGGCCGCTCGTTCGGTCCGCTGCGGCGCACGGAGCCTTTCCGGGACGCCGAAGAAGCCTGGATGTGGACGATGGCGGCGTTGATGGCGCGACGCGAGGGGGCCCGTTACACGGCAAATCAGGGGAAAGTGATCCGGCCATGCGAACCGGACGATGTGGTGAAATGCCTGGACAACCTCTATCGGCAGCGACGGATTGACCTTCTCCACGCGCGGGTGATGCGCATCTGGGGCGAGCGCCAGATCGCACCCAATCCTGCCTTTCCTCGCGAACGTTGCGACTGGCGGTTGTGGCGCGAGGCGATGGATCGGCTGGAATGGCCGCTCCGGGTCAAAGGCATTGTCGGCTGACTATCCGAAATTTCATCACTAAATTAGGAAAAATATCCCAATTATCCCTTTGGCATAGCGGGAGAGTATTCCTATGGGTAACCAGCGTGACAGGCCGACAGACGAAATTGAAATTAACGACGCGATGGTAGAAGCTGGCATTCAGGCGCTTGCCTTAACAGACCGCCGGTTCGATACGGATGACGACGTGGTTATCCGCGTGTACGAGGCTATGGTCCGGTGCCAACTGGAAATGGCTGGGTAAGGGGCCGATCGGCGGTGTACGTAACCAAACGCCAGTAATACACAGACATCACATATGAAGCGTGAAGCCGTCTCATTGAGGCAATCCTAAAAACGTCACCCATGTAATCGCTCAAGCCCAGGTTAATCTTACCTAAAAGATCGGAGACTTCAGTCGACTGCATCGACAATCTAAACATGGAATGAGCAAATGAGTTACGGATTATACGTATAGTGTGTAGGTCGTCTCTGACTGTTTGTTCTATGATACCCAAAGCGTAGGCTACTTCGATTTTATCTGCGAAGTCCGACAGTGCTCCAGGCCTCTCATGATCTCCCTTAAACACTCTGGTTATGTCCGATTCGACCAGCCTTGGGCTAAGGTGAAGCGTGATTGCCTTTTCCAACCCGTATTCAACGTAAGCGGCGCCGATAATTGCTACCTCAGAGTCAGCCCTTAACTCGACGGAGTGGTCTATAATCGTCATACCCTTGGACTCCGCGCGCGGCCTTCCTAGATCCAATAGGATGCCATACAATTCGTTGGATTCCGGCGTTTTCGCGGCAAGTTCTCGAAGCGCGCGCCTAGCTTTAGATAGTGTTGTGCGGGAGGTAGATTTTGGATCAGCACCCATCGGTCAACGATCTCCTTTCCCCTAAGGAAACCGCGCACCGTCGCGACGCGGCGCTGCGGCGGGCGTTGAACACACCTCCGCAACCGAAGCATGGGCAGGGAAAGGAGTCGAATCAGGGACCGCCAACACCGAAGCCGAGGAAGGATGAAACCTCACAGAAGCGCGAGGGATAGTCCATGCCGCACAAGCTCGGCAGCGAGGATGCGACGACTCGGATGAGTGATTGAAACTGATTGGCGCGTCGTCCGAGTCGCGTAACGACACAACAGGGTCGCGAATACATCTTGTGCCGAATCTGTAGCCTCTGCCACAAAGCATTCTATATTTAGCGTCCGAGTCGGACGATTCGCGCACCTCTTGATCGGTCGCGCGACGCTGCGCGTGCATCCCTTGCGCGCAAGTATCAGCCTCTGATATGTTCCCTATATGACCAAATAGAAACGGCCGGTCGTCCTGGCAGACGTCCCGGCCGGAGCTTTTGGTCTAACCCGCTGCTTGTTGGCATCTGAGCGGGGTAGTCAGTCGTACTTACCTAATTCGCCACCTATAATGGCGGAAACGGCTGGCTGCGTCAAGGGTGCCGCCCTCCGAAACCGGTATAGTTCCGGTGAAAGGTAATGACGTGGTTTCCGTAGGCTATCCGTTCGGCGCTGCCGACGAAGCGCTCAAACGTTCCGTTTGGAACAAAGGGCGCATTTCACCCAACCATAGTCTCTATGTACATCGTCAAGACATCTGTGGGAACTGGATACAGTTCGATCAGCATGGCAAGGAAGGGGACTACGGCTGGGAAATAGATCATATCAAACCCAGAGAGAAAGGAGGTTCAGACGATTTGTCTAACCTCCAACCACTTTGGTGGAAGAACAATCGCCGCAAGGGCGATACCTATCCTTGGTCGTGTTCGTGACGCGGCGGCGAAACGCCTACTCGTAGATACTCTATGCCACCTTCTTGCTCTCTGGCGTACACGGGTTCGACCCAAAGACCAAGAGCTAGAAGGTGGTCGTAGAGGCGCCGTGCTCTAGTCCACCGATCCATATGGTCAAGTGGACGATCTGACTGCTGACTTTGGTCGATTTCTCCAAACATAGTGACGCAACTCCTATTTCCTGTTACGACATGAGTCGCAGGAGCCGGGCCGGTTCCGTCACTTTCTACGGCGCTTGGGCTGCCACCCTTAGCCGTAGTTCAGATCTGTCTCTCCATTCGCCACCTAAGAAACGCCCTAGCCATCTGCCGGGGCGTCTTAGGCCGACGCAGACCCCCCATAGGTCAACCGCTTGCCTTCGGCGCCACGGATCGCAATGCAGGCGCGCTCGGTATCCTCAACGCCCAGCTTGGAGCGGTTGTTCCAGCGGAACTGGAACTCGTCAAGATACCGCTGCAAATGTTGCTCGCCGCAGTGTTGGTAGACGCCAACCATGCCGCGCTTGAACACGCCGAACATGCCTTCAACTGTGTTCGTGGTGACCAAATCGGCGCCCTTGCCGCGAGCGTATTCACCGGCCGAATGGTTCACCGCTTCGTGGACGGCAAACTCATAGCCGACGGAGTGATAGAGACGGCTTTCGTCGGTGTGCAGTTTGGACTTACGAGAGACGTTCCGCACTACATGCTCGCGTAGGTTCTTCGCTGTGATGTGGTTGACGTGGATCAAACGGCCTTCGCCACCGCGCTCCACCAAGCCGATAACCTCACGCTTCGCCGCTGGGCCGCCGCGGCCGCCCTTGGTTGGCTTCGCGACACGGCCACGAGACAGCTTGGCAGGCGTTTCGCGCTTGCCGTGGTACATCTCGTCGGCTTCCACGACTTGACCGGGGCCACCCAGCGGGACGGGATTTTCTTCACGCATGGCTTCGCGGATGCGATGGCACATGAACCAGGCCGACTTGTAGGTGACATGGATCATGCGATGCATCTGGTGGGCTGAGACGCCTTTCTTGCTGGCAGCCATGAGGTGAAAGCCCATCAGCCACTTGGTCAGGGGGATGTGACTGCGCTCCATGACGGTGCCGTTTGTCACGGTGAAATGGCCACGGCAGCCATTGCACTGATGCAGACCCGGGCGATGCGAGTTGCCTTGCAAGCGGGTGACGCCCTCGACTGTGCCACAGTGCGGGCAAAACGGACCATTCGGCCAGCGGATTGCCTCCATGTGCTGGCGGGCTAGTTCTTCGTCATGGAAGATCGGGTCTGTGAGGTCGATGGTCATAGGAATTACGTCCGCATTGCTACTACATTGAAAATGCTTATGACAGGGCAATTCGGCTATGTCAAGTATATAATTGGGAAAAATATCCTTGACAACAGGTCACTCCATTCCTTAGTCTTTCTCCGTCAACGGGCGGATTCCGTCCGCTGATCTTTCTCCTCCTCGAAAACTCGAAGGGCTGCCGCACACCGCGGCGGCCCTTTCTTTTTGCCCGAAGGGATCCCCCAGCCATGGCCTTCGCCATCCGTAATCTCTCCGTGCTTGCCTATGCCAACGGCTTTACGCTTTGGCACTACAAGGCCGGGCGCGACCGGCTTACCCAGGTGGAAAAGCTCGACTTCTTCGCTGACGCGGCCGACATGCTGGCCGAGGGCGACATGATGATGATCACGGCGGCGGACGGCGGACGTATTCTGTCGGTGGCATCTGGCGCGGGCGGTGAAGTGGCTACCGCTCTGCTCGTCTGAGGCTCAACCGAGCGGCCGCTTCAGCACCTCGCGTGCGTGCCGGAGCGCGCCTGCTTCGGTGATCTCATAGCGGCCCTCGCTACGCTCTCGCGCCAGCCCCTGCTCGGCCAGTCTTGTCAGACATGGACCGTCCTTCATTCCAGTCGGCCGCCCAACGCTGCCGCTCAGCGCCAGGCGGTGCAAAGCGGAGCGACAGCATGTCTCCAGATATGGTTCGTTCCACACGGCCGGAATCGTGCTGTCTCGATTGGCAACGTGCAAGCGTGATGGCCGGCGTTGCTCTTCCGTCATTCGCGGGCGAGCGGGAACCTGGGACAGACCTGGCCATGGGTTTCCGCGTGCGGGGGAATGAGGGTGGAAAAGCTGCGGCATCCGTTTGGCGCAGAGTATTGGCACCGGCATGAGCGAAATCGAAAGTTTTCGTGGCACACCCAGTGTCTGGGTCACCTGGGTCGCGGCGCTGCTTGGCTTTGGCTTTCAGGTCATCTGGTTCAGTAGTCAGTTCGGCTCGCTCAGCGCTCGTATCGAGGATGCGGAGCGGCGCGTCGCCCTGATCGAGGAGAACGGTTCGCCGGTCGTTCAGGGGGTGCGGACCGAGGTCACCATCAACGGCCGCCGGATCACCACGCTGGAGGATCTGTACAACTCGAAGGTCAGCAGCGTGTTGACAGAAATCGCCGCCGATGACGAACGGTTGAACCATGTGCAAGCCGACCTGAACTCGCTCAAGCAGTGGCAGGTCGACCACATTCGTGACGATGGCGCTGTCGATGGACGCATCACAACGCTCGATCGGCAGCTTCAGCAGCTCGTGACCGAACACCGTGCACTCGAACAAGAAATGGTGTCACTCTCGCGCGGCACGTCGCGGCATTGACCGGCAGGCGATGACGCAGATCGGTGGGAATGCGCGGGCAAGTGCAGTCGCATCGCGGGGGATATGCCGGGCTGTCCGACGATGTGTCGGAGTTATGATACAGCCACTTATCACGGTTGCGATGCTGCTGTTTCTCTACGCGGGTTGGCATGTACGCGACGAAGGCGGCATTGCCGCCGGCCTGCGCGTGGCATTCATCGATACCCGGGCCTATCGCGTTCAATATCAACACGAACTCGAGGCGGCGGAGTTGCAATCCCAACTTCGTCGGTCAGCGCAGATCGACAGGCTGATCGACCAACTGCTGACCGTGTTGCTGGCACATACACCAAATGCGGCGAGAGTGCGGCTTGGGGTGGTGCACAACGGCGTCACGGGCGTTACTGGTGTCGCGCTGCTGCGGTTTGACATCACGAATGCCGTGCCTGTGCCCGGTCACTCGGTGGGTGACCCACTGATAAACCAGCCCTTGTCGGATTGGAACGACTTTCTGCCTGTTCTGCTGGCAGGCAACTGCCATCTCAGCTCTGCGAAGGTGGAACCCAATCGCGCCATGAAGACAAGGCTTGAAGCCTTGGGGGCCGACCACTTTCTTGCCTGCCCTGTCATAGACACGCGCGGTCGGATGCTTGCGGCGTTATTCATCACGTGGGATATCGGCGACCTGCCGCCGACGGGCGAGCCGCTGCAATCGTTGATGGATCGTGCTGTTGGCACTGGCAGGCAGATCGCGGCTGCGCTCGATCAGACCGTACGTCTTTCGCCATGGATGCCCGCGGGTGAGTGATTATCGCGCGGCCCCTGTTCCGCCGGGGCCACGTTGCTGTACCATTGGGCATCATGCCGCGCGGCGATCTATTTCCCGAGATTGGACCATTTGAGACAGGTTATCTGCCGCTCTCGGCCAATCACGTCATGTACTGGGAGCAAGTCGGCAATCCGCGTGGGCGGCCGGTCTTGTTCCTGCATGGCGGCCCGGGCGCCGGTGCAGGCGCCGTGCACCGCCGGTTCTTCGATCCGGAATTCTGGCGCGTCGTCATCTTCGATCAGCGTGGGGCAGGGCGATCGCGCCCGCTCGGCAGCCTGGAAAACAATACGACCCAGGATTTGGTCTCCGACATTGAAACCTTGCGCCGGCATCTTGGGCTGGAACGATGGCTGCTGTTCGGTGGATCGTGGGGCTCCACTTTGGCGCTGGCCTATGCGCAAGCGGTCCCGGAACGGGTGATCGGCTGCGTGCTGCGCGGCGTGTTCCTCGGGCGGCCTGCCGAGGTGGATTGGTTTCTCAATGGCCTCGCCGCCGTGTTTCCGGATGCGCATGCCGCGTTCGTCGGTTTTCTGCCGGAGGCGGAGCGTGGCGATGTCCTCGGCGGCTACCTGCGGCGGCTGATCGATCCCGATCCCGCCGTGCATCTGCCGGCAGCGCGTGCCTGGTCGATCTATGAAGGCTCGTGCAGCACGTTGTTGCCAAGCCCGGAGACGGTTACGTCGTTCGCACAGGACCGGACAGCGTTAGGGCTTGCGCGCATCGAGGCGTACTACTTTGCCAACAACCTGTTCCTGCCGCCGGAAGGGTTGCTGGGCAACATGCATCGCATTGGCCGCATCCCGGCGGAAATTGTGCAAGGCCGCTATGACATGATCTGCCCGGCGCGCACCGCATTCGACCTGGCGGCGGCATGGCCGGCGGCACGGCTATCCATTGTGCCTGATGCCGGTCATTCAGCGCTGGAGCCGGGTATCCGCCGTGCACTGGTGGCTGCCGTGGAACGGTTCCGGCAGGGGAGATGACACCATGAAGGTTGGAGTGATCGGGCTAGGTACCATTGGCCTGGGAGCTGCGCTCAATCTGGCGCGCAAGGGGCATCAGGTGGTCGGCTGCGACGTCCGCGAAGCCGCCAGGGCGGAAGTTCCTCATGCCGTCACCCGAGCCGACGAATTGCCGTCGGACACCGAAGTTGTCGCGGTGTTCGTGGTGAACGCGGCGCAGACCGAGGATGTCCTGTTCGGCGAGCACGGATGTCTGGCGAACCTGGCGAAGGGTGCGGTGGTCTTGAGTTGCTCCACCATCGCTCCGGAGGCAGCGCGTGCCTTGGACGCCAAGATCACCGGTGCCGGCTTCCTGATGCTCGACGCGCCAACCTCAGGTGGGAAGGTCGGTGCCCAAGCCGGCACGATGACAATTTTGGCGTCGGGCTCCGATGCCGCCTTTGCCAAGGCGCAACCGGTGCTGGATGCGATCTCCACCAAGGTCTGGCGGCTGGGTGACAAAGCCGGCATCGGCAGCACGGTGAAGATGGTCAATCAGTTGCTCGCCGGCGTTCATATCGCGACCGCGGCCGAGGCGCTGGCGCTTGGCATCCGCGCCGGGGCAGATCCGCGCACTTTGTTCGAAGTGATCTCGTCGTCTGCTGGGAGTTCGTGGATGTGGCAGAACCGCGTGCCGCATATTCTGGCGGGTGATGACACGCCATTGTCGGCGGTGAACATCTTCGTCAAGGACCTCGGCATCGTGCTGGATCAGGCACGCGCGCTGACGTTCCCATTGCCGATGGCGGCTGCGGCGCATCAGTTGTTTCTGGCCGCCGCCGCACATGGCGAAGGTGCGAAAGACGATGCATTCGTCATTCGCGTCTGGCAGGCGTTGGCGGGAATTGATCTGCCGAAGGGAGGATGATCGGGCGATGCTTGGGCGACGCAAATCCGCGCTGCTGCGATGTGGCCTGTCGTACTGATCGCCTTTGAAGATGACGCTTCCGGCGCTGCAATTAGCAAAGCCGTGGACGGCGGACACAGGCCCATAGGGTCAGTTAGAAGGCTTTTCCCCTCCCCTTGCGGGAGGGGGTTAGGGGGAGGGGGGTGTGCCTCGATTCCACCGCCCCCTCCCCCTAACCCCCTCCCGCAAGGGGAGGGGGAAAGCCTTCTTATCTTCGGGCTAGTCCGCTGATCCCACAGCCAATGCCGTCCAGCGGATGTCGTTGTCATGCCGTACAAGCACGGGCACATAGGCCTGCCCTGCGGTCTGCTGCGGGTGCAGGCATTGCAGGACCGATGACGCGTCATGGACATCGCAGTCCGCCACGTCTGTGATCAAGTCGCCTTTTGTGATTCCCGCCGCCGCCGCCGCGCTGCCCGGCGTAACCGCGGTCACCACGAAACCACTCTGGTCAGGCGCGAAACCGTAGGCGGCCCGCAGCGTCACCGTCAGATCCGACAGATCCAGCCCCAGATCGAGCGGCCTCGGGTTGGGTGCAGATTTGGCAACCGCAGCGGTGGGCTGTGCCATGTCGCTCCTCGGATCGATGATTGGAACAACTGTCAGCGACTGTTCGGTCCGGCTGCGCCACACGCGCACCGCTACAGGATGCCCGATGGGCGCCATCGCTATGTCACGTGCCAGGGCGCGCAGATCGCCGACTTGTTGACCATTGAACGCAATAACGAAATCGCCGCGCTGCAATCCGCTCGCCGCCGCGGGGCTATCGGGTACCACGCCTGCGAGCAGGGCACCCATGGCCGATTGGGCCAACCCAAAGCCTGCTTTCAGTTGTGGCGAGGCCTCCTGGAACCGGATCCCGATCCACGCCGGCTCCACATGCCCGTAGCGTCGCAACTGATCGGCGACGAACTGCAGCACATTCGACGGAATCGCAAAGGCCAGACCGATTGACCCGCCATACGAACCGGGCGCGAAAATGACGCTGTTCATACCGATCACCTCGCCCCGCGTGTTGATCAGCGGGCCACCGGAATTCCCGTGGTTGATCGCTGCATCGGTCTGGATGTAGTCGTCGAACGGGCTCTCCACGATGTTGCGGTTGAGGCCGCTGACGATCCCCGCCGTGACCGTGCCGTCGAACCCCAGAGGATTGCCGATGGCGACAACCGTATCGGCGATTTGCATGCTGTCGCTGTCACCGAACCGCACCGTCGGAAGCGGATGCGGCAGCGAGACACGGAGCATCGCGATATCCGTACAGCTGAGCCACGCCGGCCAGCGAGGCACTCGCCGTCATGCCATCGCCGAACATTACGGTGATGTCGGTGTCCCCCTCTATGACGTGCTTATTCGTGAGGATCAGGCCGCCCGGATCGATCACGAAGCCCGAACCGATGATATGCTCTATCCCGCGGCTCGACGCGCGGTCAGCCGAGATAGCCACCACCGCTGGCAGAACACCCTGAACGGCCTCGGATAGGGAATGCCCCGGAACCTCGGCTGTTGCCAAGCGAGCTTGCAGCCCGAAGCAGAGGACGGCGGCGACCGTGAGCGCCCGGAATGATGGCAGCAACATAGTCGCTGTCCTTCGCAGAGGTCGTGCTCTCGAGCTTCCGGATAGTGGCGAAGCCGAGATGGCGACCGACCATCCCGGCTAGCCAAGGTGTATGGGTTCAGCGAGACGCCGGCACCGGCTGACGCTCGTACTTCTCCGTAAACACAGTGTTGGGAGCGAGATCCCCGCCGTCGACATGCTGCTTGGTGAGTGGTGCTGCGAGCTGATCAGCGCTCTGCGGTGCGTTGGGAGCATTGGCATTGGAATTCGCGCTGGTCTGCGAGAATGCCTCGGTTGAGAACATCAGACCAAGGACCAATGTCAATCCGGCCAGAGAATAAAAGATGGTGGTCTTACCCATGGTGTAACACTCCTTCGTCGGTCTGCACGGGGAAAGACTAAGGCTGTGCCTCCGGTTTTTCTTGAACAAAGCTCATATGGATGGACCGGTATGGCTGTTCCGAGCACTGGGAAGCGGCTCCATGCCTTTTTCACGGCCACCAGCGCCTCCGCGTCATCGCCCCACGGCTGCGAGGACAGGCTGCCTCAGTCTGGTCCCAATCGCAGCGGAAATGTACAAGGCACACTGTCCAGCGCGCCCTAGTACCCGCGATCGGAGGAACGTGAGCCACCCTGACGCCATGTCATTGCGAGGAGCGAAGCGACGAAGCAATGACAGTCTTTGGCGTATCGTCCTACAATGATTCCGGGTATGAGCATCGCGGGATTCCGTGATCTGCCCCCGCAAACCGGATGGAGGTTGCAGATCTGCGTCCCATGCCGTCGAAGCGATAATGGCGTGGATCGTAAGGCTGAACCGACCATAGCCCGTGGGGGCCGATAGAGTTACGGCGATGGGTGGTATCGCAACACAGGTGAGCCGGACCTTAGTGACCGGCCTTCTGCTGGGACTGGCTGGCTGCGCGTCCCGAGGGGCACCGTCCTTCGTCCTGTTCGGCGCCTATTTCCCCGCCTGGATGCTGTGCGCGGTGCTAGGTCTTGTGGGGGCAATCGCCACACGCGTGACAATGGTCGCGACGGGACTCTCGGATACCATTCCGTACCAGCTCTTCGTCTGCGCCTCGGCCGGTTTGATCGTCGCGGCCTGCGGCTGGCTGATCTGGTTCGAACAGTGACCATGAAGGCGGCCGGGCTCAGGCCACATAAGAGGCTGGCCAAGCTCTTCGCACTACTGGTCATTGCGGGAGGCGTTGCCGCAGGGCTCTACGCGCTCAACCGGAGCTCGGCGCTCCCATCCACCGATGATGCAACGATCGATGCTGACATCGTGCACGTCGCCGCCGCCGTCGGTGGGCGGATCATCGATCTGCCGGTCTCCGAGAACATGCAGGTGAAGAAAGGTGACCTGCTGTTCCAGATCGACCCGGTTCCCCATCGCCTCGCGGTCGCGCAGGCGAAGGCGGAGCTCGATATCGCCGAGGCCGCGCTTGATACGCAGCGACGGGTGCTGTCGACGCAACGTTCGGCCGCGACGATCGCCGCCGATCAGACGCAGCGCGCCGCCGCTGATCTCGCGCTTGCCACGCGGACTGTCGATCGTCTGCGCCCGCTTGCGGCCAGCGGCTACGTGCCGACCGAGCAGCTCGATCAGGCGCAGACTGTGGAGCGCAACGCCGCGACCGCGTTGCGGCAGGCGCGCGAACAGGCGGACGCCGCGGAGCGCGCCATCAATACAGAGGCTGGCGCCGAAGCGATGGTGCAGGCGCGTCAGGCAGCGCTCGCGATCGCGGAGCGTGCCTTGCAGGACACCACAGTGCACGCCACACACGCAGGCCGCGTTGTCGGCCTGAGCATATCGACCGGCGAGATCGTGCTGCCCTCTCAATCCGTCTTTACGCTGGTAAATACCGAGGAGTGGTTCGCTGTCGGCAACTTCAGGGAATTCGATCTTCGTGTCATTCAGGTTGGTGATTGCGCGACGATCTATTCGATGATCGATCGAAGCCAGCCAATCAGGGGCGTTGTGCAGGGTATCGGTTTTGGCGTGCTTGATACGGATCGCGTCAATATTCCCCGCGCGGTGCCCTATGTCGAACGATCGCTGAACTGGGTCCGCACGGCGCAGCGCTTTCCCGTTCGGGTCACGCTGGAGAAACCGCCGCCGAATTTGATGCGACTGGGAGCCAGCGCCGTTGTCGAGGTGAAGCATGGCGCTGAGTGTCACTGAACTGCTGCGCCTGCTCGCGCCATCACCCACGCGGTGGGAATTCGCGCTGCGCCAGGCGGTGATCTGCGCCCTGGTCGCGCTTGTCGCGGAGATCTACCAAACGCCCGACGCCGCGCTCACCATCTACATCGTGTTCTTTCTCAACAAGCCCGATCGCGTCACCAGCCTGATCATGAATATCGCATTCGTGGTGCTGATCTCGATCGTGATCGGCCTGGTCATCATCACCGCCATACTGGTGGTCGATCGGCCGGCGCTGCGGGTTGCCAGCATTGCGCTGCTGTCCTTCGGCATGTTGTTCCTGGCCTCCGCCAGCAAGCTGCGGCCGGTCGGCACGACCGTGGCACTGATCGTTGGATACGCGCTCGACCTGCTCGGCACGACGCCCGGCGGCGAGGTCGCAACGCGAGCGCTACTTTATGCGTGGTTGTTCGTCGGCATGCCTGCAGGCGTCTCCATGGTGGTCAACCTGCTGATCGCGCCGTCGCCCCGGCGTCTGCTGGAACGCGCACTGGCGGAGCGTCTTCGGTTGGCTGCGGCGATATTGCGCGACCCCGATGCTCCGACCGCCGAAGCATTTTCCGAGTGCCTCCGTGAAGGTCCTGGCGAGATTCCCGAATGGCTGAAACTGTGCGGCGTTGAGAAGACTTCGCCGCCGGCGGATATCGTGGCGCTGCGTCAGGCCGCGCAATCGACCACGGCCATCCTGTTGCTGGTGGACCTGGCCACGCGCGATCCTGATCGGATGTTGCCGCTTGCGTCGAGGGAACCCGCCGCGAACGTGCTGGATGACATGGCGTCGATCCTGCGCGCCGGTGGCTATCCGGTCGAGGTTGCGTTTGATGTCGACGCAAGCGAGGCCGAACTATCGCCTCTGTCGCGCGCGGTGCTGGGAGACCTGCACAGTGCGATCGTCAGCTTCGCCGAGCCTCCACCGTCGGTGGCCGCGCCGCGGGCCGAAGCCAAGCCGTCAGGGGGCTTCTTCCTGCCCGATGCCTTCACCAACCGGGAGCATGTCCAGTATGCCTTGAAGACGACAGCGGCCGCGATGTTCTGCTACGGCCTCTATTCGCTGCTGGACTGGCCAGGCATCCATACCTGCTTCATCACCTGCTACATCGTCGCGCTGACGACGACCGCCGAGGCTGTCGAGAAGCTGACGCTTCGCATCGTTGGCTGCCTGATTGGTGCCGCCGCCGGCATAGCGGCCATCGTCTTCCTGCTGCCATCGCTTACATCGATCGGCACATTGATGGCGGTTGTCCTGGCCGCTGCTTTCGGTTCTGCCTGGATTGCCGCTGGAAGTCCGCGAATCGCTTATGCCGGGTTCCAGATCGCCTTTGCCTTTTTCCTCTGCTCGGTCCAAGGGCCTGCTCCCGCCTTCGACATGACGGTCGCGCGCGATCGGGTCATCGGCATATTGCTCGGCGATGTTGTGTCCTATCTGGTATTCACCATGATCTGGCCTGTCAGCGTCGCCCAGCGTATCGACCCGGCGCTATCAGCATTGCTACGCCGCCTATCCGCGATCGTTGCCGCGACAGACCTCGCGGTGCGGCGCGTGACGGCGGGCGAGGTTCTCGCGTCGTACGGAGCCGTGGAACGCGACCTCGGCCTGGTTCCCTACGAACCGCGCTGGACGCGGCCAGACGAAAGCTGGCTGCGGCAACGGGTCCGCACCGCGCGGGAGATCATGGCACTGGCCGGTCCGTTGTTGCTGAGCGCGGATCGCGCACCGGAGAATTCCGCCGCCGTCAGGCAACGTCTGAACGCACTGACGACCCCTGCGGACGAGGCGCCGATGCCAGTCGCGCCAGCCAACGATAGCACGGCAACAGCCGAAGGCGCCGCCGTGCAAGAGCTAGTCGATGCGCATTTGCAGCAACTAAAACAGGCGATCGACAGGGAAGAGGCGCAGGTCCATGCGCTTTGCTGAACGCATGGTTACGACTGCGGTGCTATCCGTCTGGCTGGCTGGTTGCGCGACATCAGCACTCGACATGGCACCGTCGCGGCCCGACCGTCCCTGGACGCCTCAAACGACGCCCACCGGCGAGATCATTCCCGGCGAAAAACCAAATCCCGATACGGCAAATGGCTACGTGCTGCCCTCGAATGCTTCGCTGGCCAGCGTGCCATCGCCCCCGGTTGTCGAGAGCGCCAAGGTCTACTGGCTGCCCGAACTCATCGATCTCGCGGAATCCAGCAACCCGCAAACCCGGATCGCCTGGAATGAGGCGCGTCGCGTGGCATTGGCGGCGGGCATCGCGGAAAGCCTGTATCTACCCACGATCACCGCGAGCGCCGTCGGGGTCTACCAGGGAAGTTCGGGCAATGGCTCGGTGGCCGGCCAGAGTGTCAACGACAACGGCTCGGTGAGGGGCGTGATTTCGGCCGTGTCCCTGCAATGGCTGCTGTTCGATTTCGGCGAGCGATCGGCTGTCATCGAAGCGGCGAAGCAGGCTTCGGTGATCGCTAACATCGCTTTCACCGCGGTGCACCAGCAGGTGATCTACAATGTCTCCCTGGCTTTCTATGCCAACGCCGCCGCCGGAGCCCGCGTCGCGACGGCAACGCAGACCTTGACCAATGCAAGGTCAGTGCAGGCAGCGGCCGAGGACCGCTACAAGCGGCAAATCGGCACCGTAATCGAGGTGGCACAGGCGCGGCAGGCTACGGCCCAGGCCAATCTCGCGCTCGTGCAGGCCTCCGGCCAGGCGAATGACGCCTATCTTGCGCTGTTGTCCGCCATGGGCATTTCGCCCCTCACGAAGATCAGAGTCGCCGATGCATCCGGCCGCGATTTGTCCAAACAGATGGTTGCGCCGGTGGAAAGCATCATATCGGCAGCACTGTCACGCCGTCCGGATGTGCTGAGTGCCTATGCCGCGCAGAAGGTGAGCCTCGCCAACGAACGGGCCGCCGAGGCCGAGTTTATGCCAAAGGTCTTTGTCTCCGCAACGGGGGCGTACCAATTCGGGAAGCCTGAACGTGACGGCGCTGCCCTCGCTTGGTCAGCAGGGGGGCACCGTCAATCTTAACGACAGCCGCTTTGGCGGTACGGTTCTCGCGGGCGTGACCGTGCCGCTGTACGACGGCGGAACCCGTGCCGCGAAGCTGGCCCAGGCTCATGCTGATGCCGACAGCGCGGATGCGCGGCTGACCCAGGTGCGCGACGAGGCGGTCCGCCAGATCGCACTCGCCGATAATGCGCTGCGCACGAGCCTCTCCGCCTATACGGCGTCGTCTGCGCTGCGATCCGCCGCGCAGACGACATTCGATGCCGCTTTGGCGGCCTACCGCAATGGTGTCGGATCGATCACCGATCTCACATTGTCCGAGAGCCAACTGCTGGAGGCCAGGAACGCATCGACCAACGCCTACAGCACAGCGCTTTCCGCGGCGGCGACTTTGGCGCTGTCGACCGGCGCGCTTGGCCAGGCGCCGCAATAGGCAGCCGGCCGCACGTCAGAACTGGATGTGACCGATCGCGGCCCACAGTGCCGCCGCACAAGCCACAATGGGTGCCGCCGCATCATACAGTGCCTTGATCACGTCGGCAGCAGTCTTGATCCGCGCTGGTTGTATGGACAGCATTGCGTCTGGTACAGGGCCTGGAAGCAATGCAGCCTTGCGCTGCGAGGGACCACGCCCAGGCGCACGCGCACTATGCCCTTGTCGCATCGCCGCCAGTGCACTTCCCGCATAATGGCTAAGCGTGATCGCCGCGACAGACATGGCAATGTCGGTCGCCGTGAACGGGGGCATCCGGTGATCTGCCAGCGCCATATCGAGCACGCCATTCAGGATCGTGCCCAGGCCGCCGAACGCGACTGAAGCGATAATCTGCATCGGCGTATCGCTGTGGGAATTCCATTGAAAGCGGTAGCCAAACGGCAGCGCGACGATAAGTCCGACCAGGCGGAAGACGGCTCGATTGTCGATCGGCAGCAGGGTGGTCAGCCAATGGGCGGCGAGTAGCGTCATTAAACCGAGGACGATGTTGTCGAACATGTGTGGCCAGCGCGTCCCAGCCCGCACTGCGGCAACGTCGGGTTCGTCGGCTGCGGTAGCTTCCGGCACTTCGCCGGTATGAGCAGCTTGCAGTTCAGCGACTGCCTGTTCCAGCGCCGAGAGCCTTTGCTCCAGCGCCGCATTTTTGTCGGCAAGGCCTTGCAAAGGGGCGAGATTGCTTCGGCAATGCGGGCAGACGGAGGTGCCCGGACAAATCTCCTCCAGGCAAAACACGCATTGCCGCCTGTCACTGCACACGACACCCACCCCACTGCGACGCAGTATCCCACTGTGCCAATCAATCGGCCCGCGTCACTTGAACAAAACGACTGTGCCCCCCGCGGAAAAGCAAAATCGTCCAATTTCGTTGGTTTCGCATAAGAACTCTCCTCGCTTGCCCCGAACAATCCACGCGGGCGACGAGACGATTGCCGGGTGTTGCGTTTGCCCGGAAGACACTGCGTGCCAGATCGCGATCGGCCATCCCGCATCACCTTGAATTACCTCTGGTGGCCCGTCATGATCCTGGCCAATGACTGATCCGTTGAAACCCGGCCAACGCCTCGACTACCAGGCCAGCGTCGATCGGCCGCGCCTCGCTCTGCCGCAAGGCAAACGCGTCGCCGTGTTCGTCGTGGTGAACGTCGAGGCCTGGGACATCGACCGCACTATGCCGCGTCAGGTGCTGACCGCGCCGCAGGGTGCGTCGGTGATTTCAGATCTGCCGAACTGGGCATGGCACGAATACGGCATGCGCGTTGGCTTCTGGCGGTTGAAGGCGGCTTTGGATGCGCATGGCATCGCGCCGTCGATGACGATCAACGGTATCGTTCCCGTGACCTATCCGCGGGTGACGCAAGCAGCACGCGACGCAGGCTGGGAGTTCATGGGGCACGGATTCCGCCAGATCGCCACGCACTTGGTCGAAGATCAGCGTGCGATGATCCGCGAGGCAATTGCGGCGCTGCGCGAGGCCTCCGGTCAAGAGATTGTCGGCTGGCTTGCGCCCGGTCTCACCGAGACGCCGGAAACGCCCGATCTGCTGGCCGAAGCCGGAGTCCGCTATTGCGCCGATTGGGTCGTGGACGATCTGCCGTGCACGCTGCGGACTGCCCACGGGACGTTGCTGACCATGCCGTATAGCGTCGAGCTGAATGACATCCCCATGATGATGATCCAGCACCACACGGCGCGCGAGATGTTCGAGCGCACGGTCGCGCAGTTCGATCGGCTGTATGCCGAAGCCGAGACACAGGGTGCCAAGGTCATGGGTCTCGCGGTGCACCCGTATATCAGCGGTGTGCCGCATCGCATCGGCTGGTTCGAACAGGCACTCAGCTACATGGCGGCGAAGCCGGGAACGCTGTTTTGGCAGGGACGGCAGATCATGGACTGGTATCTGAAGGCGACAGCATGAACTGGGGTGCAATGAGCCGCGCAGAACGCGACGCGGCCTACGACAATGTCGGTGCGGTGAAGAACAGCGCGCAACTGAACGCAGCACGTGCTGCTGCTTCGACGGAGTTCCGCGCCGCACATGCTGGCCATCTCGATCTTCGCTATGGCCCGCGCGAGCGTAATACGTGGGACCTGTTTCCGGCGATGGATCCGAAGGCGCCGTGCATCGTGTTCATTCACGGCGGCTACTGGCAGCGCAACAGCAAGGATCAGTTCGCCAATCTGATTGCCGGTCCGTATGCCCACGGTTGGGCCGGGGCGTTGCCTGGATACACGCTTGGACTGGATGCGACGCTCACCGAGATTACCGCTGAGATCAACGCGGCATTGGATTGGCTAGTTGCGAACGGGCCGTCACACGGTCTTGCTGGTCCAATCATTCTCTCGGGTTGGTCCGCTGGGGGGCATTTGACCGCTATGTGTCTTGGCCATCCCGGTGTGACGGCTGGATTGGCAATTTCGGGCATTTTCGAACTCGGGCCGATCCGCGACACGGTGCTGGATGAGAAGCTGCACATCAGCGATGAAGAGATTGTCAGCCTTTCGCCGCTGCGTTTGCCGATGGTGAACAAGCCGTTGACTATTGCATATGGCACGGCGGAATTACCGCCGCTGGTGGCGGACAGCCGCGATCTGCATGCGAGGCGCGCCGCGGCACATCTGGCTGGCGTCCTGCTGCCCGTCCCGGGCGCCGATCACTTCACCATCGTGCATGAGCTGCGCGACGCCGATGGTCTGCTTACGCAGCAGGCTCTGCTGCTCGCACAACCGCTTCGATCGCCGCGGCTACCCTGAATAGCTTCGCGTCACCCATCGTCTCGCCGACCAGCATCAGGCCGACTGGCGCTTCGTCTGGACGGTGGCACGGCAGGCTGATGGAGCACCGATCGAAGAAATTGCCCAGAGCCGTGTTGCGCAAGATGAGCAGATTGACGCGGTTGTACTCACGCTCATCGTCAAGGTCGGCAATGCGCGGCGGCACGATCGGCACGGTCGGCATGATCAGCGCATCGAAGTCACGCGTGCGGGTATCGAAGCTTGCCGTCATGCGGCGGCGCGCTGCGACAACTTCCAGATAATCCACGGCAGTCATTCGTTCGCCACGTTCGATCCGCATGCGGATGCGCGGGTCGTAGCCGTCGCCTTTCTCGGCAAGGAGTGTGTGATGCCAGGCGTAGGCCTCGGACGCGGCGAAGCCGCCTTTTGCATTCACGCCCGGAACTTCATCGAACTCTGGCACATGGATGCGTAAAATGTGGGCACCGGCATCCGATATCGCAGCCAAAGCCCGATCGAACGCTTTGCCGACGACAGCGTCCATGCCGTCGAGCACCGTGTTTGTTGGCAACACCAGCCGCGCGCCCTGTAGTGGCGCGTCGGTCGGGATCATCGGCATCTCGCCCGCGAGAATCGCATCGATCACGGCACAGCAAGCGACGCTTGGTGCAAGGGGACCAACTGAATCGAGGCTAGGCGCTAGCGGCAACACACCATCGATGGGCACACGTCGCGCCGTGGGCTTGTAGCCGACAATGCCGCAGAACGCTGCGGGAATACGGCACGACCCTCCGGTGTCAGTGCCTAGTCCGGCTGCAGCCATTTCGTCGCTCACCGATACCGCTGTACCCGAAGAGCTGCCTCCCGGAATGCGACCGGCACCGCGGTCCCATGGCGCACGAGGCGTTCCGTAGTGCGGGTTGATCCCAAGACCGGAGAAAGCGAACTCCGTCATGTTGGTGCGGCCCACAGGGATGCAGCCCGCAGCAAGCATCCTCTGCACGACGGGGGCATTTGTTGCGGCGGGTGGTGCATCAGCAAGCACACGCGAACCCGCGGGCGTTGGCTCGCCGGCGATATTGAACAGGTCCTTCAGGCTGATCGGGATGCCGGCGTAGCGGCTTGGCGCCCGGCCGGCGCGTCGCAGCGTGTCCATCGCGTCGGCCATGCTGCGCGCTTGTTCGGCATGGACCTTGGTGAAAGCACGAGCGCCTTCGCCGTCTGGGTCCGTGATGCGCTCCAGGCATCCTTCCACCAGCGCGCGGCTGGTCGTGGCGCCACTGGCAAGCGCATCAGCAAGTTGTTCGAGGGTCTTCATGCTTACGGCCGCTTCTCCGGTGGGGTGTAATCGATTGTGACGAAGCCACCACCTTGATAGCGCTGCGCTACCTGGTCCAGCGGATTTGGCTTGCGCAAGATCTCCTCGGCATAGTCCTCGGCATTCTGCGTCGGCCGATAGCCGAGCCGCGCCGCGCCATCGTTGTTCCAATAGCTCCGCGTGTTCGCCGACACGCCCCACGCAACCAGATAGCCGAGATTTGGCACCGTGATGCAGCGCTGGATCAACTGCACCAGATCGTCGTTGCCAAGCCAGGTGCTGAGATGACGGAACTCCGTCGGCCGTTCGATTGCTGTGCCAATGCGGAGGCAGATGCCCTCGATGCCGTGCTTGTCCCAATACATGCGGGACATCGCCTCGCCCCAGACCTTGCTCAGCCCATAAAAGCCGTCCGGGCGCAGGTCGCAGTTAAGGTCGAGCTTGGTGTCCACGCTATGCATCCCAACAGCATGGTTCGAACTGGCGAACACGATGCGCTTGACCCGATGGCGGCGCGCACCTTCGTAGACAGCGTGCAGCGCGACGAGGTTGTTTTCGATTACCTCGGGCAAGGGGCGTTCGACGCTGGTGCCGGCCATGTGGATCAGCACGTCGACGCCCGTCAGCAACCGATCGACCATGGCCGCCTCGCGCAGGTCGCCGTTGCAGACTTCCTCCTTCGGTGCGAGCGGCGTCAGTGGCCGCCGGCCACTGGCCGAGCGCAGCGCGTAGCCCAGCTTGAGCAACGCGGGGCGCAACACCTGGCCGATGTTTCCGCTCGCACCCGATAATGCCACCTTGGTCATGCTTGCTCCTTCGCTGACGGCAGGGCTGGGACCATCCTTGGGCCGTGACCCCAAACGTGCAAGACATGGGACGATGTCGGTTGATGGAGGGTAAACGATGCCGGAAGGACGGCTGTACATTGGCAATCGGCGTTATTCGTCCTGGTCGATGCGTGGCTGGCTGGCCGTAAAACTGGCGAAGCTGGATGTCGAGGAGGTGCTGATCCACTTCAGCCGCCCTGGTCCGACGCCGGCCATCGGTAAGGTATCGCCCAACGGGCTGGTGCCTTACCTGGAACATCGCGGTGCGCGCGTGTGGGAGTCGCTGGCGGTGTGCGAATACTGCGCGGAGGTCGAGCCGGCTTTGTGGCCATCGGACCGGATTGCGCGTGCCCATGCGCGGGCCATCAGCGCCGAGATGCATGCCGGGTTTGTCGGGCTGCGTCAGTCGATGTGGATGAACCTGGGGCGCGACTTCTCCAGGTTGGGCCGCACGCCGGAGGCGCTGGCCGACGTCGCTCACATTGAGGCGATGTGGGCTGATACGCGGCAACGGTTTGGCAGTGGCGCGCCGTTCCTGTTTGGCGCCGCGTTCACCGCCGCGGATGTCATGTATGCGCCGGTGGTGACGCGGTTCCTGACCTGGAAACCGGAGATCAGTGCCGCAACGCTTGCCTATTGTGATGCGGTCCGAGCGCATCCGCTGGTCTCTGCCTGGTATGACGGCGCTGCGGCCGAACCACAGGAATGGCTACTGCCAGACTACGAAACTGTAAGATGAGCGTGGCTACCGCGGGTAGCGCGAGTGGATTAGGGTGCGCCTGCCATGAACTTGCCTCCTGAGCGCGTCGCGAAACCACGTGGCGGCGGTCCGTCGCCGTTCATCTATGGGATTATGGGAGCGTTGGTTGCCGTGCTGATCCTCGGCACCGGCGCGTTCGTCTGGCTGAGCGGCGGAGGTTCGGCGTCGCTGGTGGGGGGCCCGTTCACGCTGGAAGATGGCAGCGGCAAGCAGGTCACCGACAGCAATTTCCGCGGCAAGTACATGTTGGTCTATTTCGGCTACACGTTCTGTCCAGACGTGTGTCCCACGACGCTGAATGAGGTATCGGACGCGCTGGATAAGCTTGGGGTGAAGGCCGATCGGCTCCAGGCGATATTCATCACGGTCGATCCGAAGCGCGATACGCCGGCGGTGGTGAAGCAATATGCCGCTGCGTTCTCACCGCGGCTGATCGGATTGACCGGAACGCCGGAGCAGATCGCCAAGGTCGCGAGGGAATACCGCGTCTATTACGCGGAACATCGCACCGGTCCGGGACCGAATGATTACTCGATGGACCACAGCTCCATCCTTTACCTGATGGGGCCGGACGGGAAGTTCATCGCTCCGGTTCAGGCGGACGAGAATGGTGCACAGATGGCGGCCGACCTGAGCAAGCTGATGTCGTGAGGGCGGAGGACCGGGCTGACCTCGGTCAGCGCCGCCAGCCCCATCCGCCGCCGCGCCAGCCCCATCCGCCGCCCCAGCCCCATCCGCCGCCCCAGCCGAAGCCGATGGCGATCGACGGAGCGTAATATCCGGGGCCATAATATCCGCCGTAGGGGTAGCCGTACGGATACGCAGATGGATACGGATACGGAGACGGATATGAAGCGTAGTTCGTCGGCGGTGCCTGCACGGTATCGCCGTGCGCGATGATGCATTGGGTGTAGCTGACGTTGTACGCCTGCTGCACGCCACCGTAGGCGTATGCGGCGTTGTTCGCACCGACGGCCGTGGCGGCAATCAGACCCGTGGCAGCGCCGATCGCGGCGCCTGGGCCTGCCGCGCCGGCCGCAGCACCGATCGCCGCTCCCGCGGCCGCGCCGAGCACAGGTACCGGCCGCAGCCGAGCCAACAGCGCTTTGCGACGCCGCGACGCCGGGCGACGCGCCTCCCGTCTGCTGCCAGGCATATTGCCGGCACGCCACGTCATCCTGCTGGAACGCCGCAAAGTCCTTGCCCTGGCCCGGGAGCGCCATGACCGATGGCCCGGGCGGCGGAGGGACTGCGCAGGCGCTGAGCGTCACCGTCGCAATTGGAATAAGCAGGGCAGGGGCGGTGCGCATACGACAAGTCCTTATGACAATCGCGAGGCATTATACACGGAAGTGGTTCATCTGTGCACTTGATCCAGGTCAATGTGTGATGTGACGAAGTGCGACATTCTTCGTATGTGGACACTCAAAATTCTCAGTTGCCGCATGTCAGGCCTCGCCCGCACGACAAGTATTTGCGGCTGATCGACGCGGCGCAGAAACTGCCGCCGGTGGTCACGGCGATTGCGCATCCCTGCGACGAAGTGTCGCTCGGAGGCGCGGTCGAGGCGCACAAACTGCGCCTGATCGAGCCCATTCTCGTGGGGCCGGTGGCCCGCATCCGCGACGTGGCCATGCGCCATAACATCGACATCTCTGCTTTATCCGTCATCGACGCGGAGCACAGCCATGATTTCGGCAGCCAAGGCGGTGGCCTTGGCACGGGAGCGCAAGGCTGAGGCCCTGATGAAGGGCAGCCTGCACACCGACGAACTGATGGGCGCGGTGGTCGCGCGTGACACCGGCATTCGCACGGACCGCCGCATCAGCCATTGTTTCGTGATGGACGTGCCGGGTCATGTGGACCCGCTGATCATCACCGACGCGGCGGTGAACATCGCGCCGACGCTCGAAGATAAGATGCACATCGTGCAGAACGCGATCGACCTGGCGCATGCCGTTGGGTTCCCGGAGGTGCGCGTGGCGATTTTGTCGGCGATGGAGACAGTGAACCCGAAGGTACTGTCCACGATCGAGGCTGCCGCGCTGTGCAAGATGGCTGACCGAGGTCAGATCACCGGGGCGATCCTGGATGGACCGCTGGCGCTGGACAATGCGATCTCGCCTGACGCAGCGGCGGTCAAGCATATCGTGTCGCCAGTCGCGGGGCGCGCCAATCTGCTGGTGGTGCCTAATCTCGAGGCGGGGAACATGCTCGCCAAAAGCCTGTCGTTCCTGGCGGGCGCTGATTTGGCGGGCATTGTCCTAGGTGCGCGTGTGCCGATCATGCTGACCAGCCGCGCCGATACGCTATTGGCACGGTTGGCGTCGTGCGCGATCGCCTCGATGGTTGCGGCGGCGCGACGGGGCTGACCGGCGGCTACATCTTCGCGAGCCGCCGGGCCATGCGCAGGAGAAGCTGGCGGTCGTCCGCATTGCACTGGCGATAGAGCCGCAAGATGGCCAATTCGTCGCCCTGTTGCGCCTGGCCTGGAATGAACTTGTCGCGGCCGTACATCAGGTGTTCCACCCCGACGCCGAGTGCCGCTGCAACGCGCGTCAGATTGCCGGTGACCTGACCGGCGCGGCCGGTTTCCCACTGGGCAACCGCGCTGCGTGAGACGCCGACAGCTTCTGCAAGTTGGTCCTGGGTCCATTCCTGCTCTTCGCGCGCCTGACGAATGCGGTTGCCGATATCGCGTGGATGAGTTATTGCGGCATTCTACGTCAGTTCAGCTAACAGGACCAGTGGCGAATGATCGGGCCGATGGGAAAGATTATAGTTATAAATATTGACAGATAAAACAATATATACTAACTATCTCCCGTTGTGTTCGGAGCAGACCCATGCCGACGAAATTCCATTGGACCGACGCGCAGGACACTCAGATCAGGCGCATGCGTGCGGAAGGGGCTTCCTGGGATACAGTTGCCGCAACGCTGGATGTGTCGCGATGGTCGGTGATCGAACGAGGCCGTCGTATTGGTGCTCGGCTGCCGCCGGCGCAACACGTCCCGGCTCCTGAAGACCCGGCGCGGGACCCACTACCCCCGGGGCACCCACGGAGCTGGAGCGGTACTCACCGCCGGCACCGTCCTGGAGAACACACCTTACCCGTTGCCGGTGTTTTCTCACTAGCCCAAGGGGGATTCCCGACCCATGCGTACAGATGTCGCCGCGGCTGCGCAGCTATTCGACGCAGAATTGGTGATCAGTCGTCTGGAAGAGGCGGGGGGTGCGTTGCTTGCAATCCCTGGATCTGGGTGGTCCACGAGACTGCGCAGTTCGTCGCTGGAGATCGTGCGGACGGCAATCGAGAGCTATGGATGGACTACCAACAGGATCCGCCCGCCGGTTCCATCGGCAGAGCGGATCACCCAGATGGATGAGGCGATGTCGTGGATCTCGTTGATCCCGGTCGACCGCTATGTGTTGCGGCGCATTGTGGGCGCACGCAGTCTCGTGCACCCGATCAGCGAACGGCACCTATATCCGTGGCGGCAGTTGGGTGCGGCGTTGGGGGCGGACCACAAAGCGGTGCAACGTTGGCACGGCCAGGGGATTGCGTTGATCGTTGACGCACTAAATCGAGGAATGTCACGTTCCTGACACGGAATCTGCTTGCTGGTGGCGTAACTATGTCGATAGACTTTTTGGTGGAAACGACCAACAGGCTTGCGAGGACTTGTCATGAGCATGGCATCGGCTGGGATGGCGGCAGGCATGCCGGACGAATTCCGGGTAGGAAATGTCCTGAACAGGGCCATGGGCGTCCTATCCCGCCATTTCGTGTTCTTCTTCCTGGTTGCGATCGTCGGTCTGATCCCGAGCATCGTGCTTGCGCTGTCCACGGCTAACGGGCGGCCCGTGCCCTCGACCACTGCCGCCATGGTCTTGGTCGCTGTGTTCGCCAATCTGATCCTGCTGCCGATCACGCAGACGGTCAGCTATCATGCGGCGTTTCAGGACATGTTGGGCCGAGCAATCAGGCCGGGCGACTCTCTGGCGCTCGCAATCCGCCGGTTCTTTCCGGTACTGGGGGCGCTGATATGCCTGGGTCTGGCGATAGGGTTCGGGTTCATTCTGCTAGTCGTACCAGGCATCATCCTCGCCTTGATGTTTGCCATCAGCATTCCGGCCTGCGTCGTCGAACGTCTGGGTCCAATTGCAAGCCTGCGCAGGAGCGCAGGTCTGACCAAGGGCAGCCGCTGGAAAATACTGGGAGTCGCCCTGTTACTGCTTGTCCTCAGCCTGGTGGGGGCGGCGCTGAATTATATGTTCAAGTTTGGCTTCGGGCTGGAGCTTGGAAGCTTGATCGGCTTCGTCATTCAAGCTGTGATCGGCGCTTTCTATTCTGTCGTCGGGGTGGTGATGTATCACGATCTGCGGGTCGCCAAGGAGGGCGTTGGGACTGACCGCATCGCCGCAGTGTTCGACTGATACCAACCGCCCTTTGGAGTGACCGTTGTACCGTCATGGCCCAGGGTGATTGCATTTGGCCAGACGCGGCGCGGTGCCGAGAGAAGGATTCAACACGGAGTGCACGAAGAACCACGGAGCACCACGGAGAAGACGAATGCGCTTCGCGAAGCGCCAAAATCTTATCTCCGTGGTGCTCCGTGGTTCTTCGTGCACTCCGTGTTAAGAATCTTGCACGATCGCCCCAGGCGCTGGCCCGGCCGATCTCCCCCAGCCAGCTCCGCATTTCCGAAATCCAATCGCCCTGGTCATGGCCGGGTCAGGCTCGCCAAAACGGAAGAACCGACGCGCGCATGAGTCAGCGCACTGGGCTACTGGTATGAGAAGTAAAGATTTAACACGGATTGCACAGATTCGAGCACGGATCGCGCGGAGGTTTATTTAATACGCTCCGCGTAATCCGTGCTATTCCTGGTCAGCCCAGCAAACATCATGCGCTGCGAGGTGGCTGGCCCGTCGGGCCGGTAACCAACTCCTTCCCGTCGCGCCGTCGACCATAAAGTTGCTCGCGCTCAAGGAAAGCTCGCTGTGCAGCATAGAACCGATGCAGGAACGCGGCGGTTGCTTCCTGCGAAGCCGGCGTGGTCCGGCCGATCTTGCGGCAGATGCGCTGACACACATCGCGTTGCAGCTCGACGGTCTCCGCGTTCGTCGGGCGGCGGAGCAGTTCTTCCAGGATCTGCAGCTCGAAAGCGCCGTATGCGCCCAACTCCCGCTCGATGAAGTCCTGTTCGGTCGCGCCTTCGACCAGGTCTCCCAGTAGCCGGCGCTTGGGCATGGCAATCACCATCGTGCCAGCAAGCAAGTCGCCAAACCGAAGCCGGTCGTGGTTGAAGAATGGCAGCAACGCCAACAACACCAGCCAGAGCGCGAGCGCCAGTCTTCCCCACAGGCCAGGTCCGATGGCGCCAACGGACAGAACGGCCTGTAGCGGCATGAACACTTCCAGCTCGCGCATGAGATTGCGCGCGATGACGGCGGTGGGAAGCAACGGGCCGCCGCGCCGGTCGATCACGCGGAGGCCAACGATCCGCTTGCCGGGTGTCACGCCCTGCCAGGACAGCTCGAAATGAATGAAATAGAGGTTGCGCACCAGGAACGCGGCAAACAGCACGATATTCAGCAACACCAGGGCGCTGACTGTATGGCTGCCAAGCACAAACAGAATCAGGAACAGAGCGATGTCGATTGCGATCAGAAACAGCACATCCAGCAGGAATGCGCTGACCCGCTCGCCATATTCCGCAAGCTCGACATGCAGCGCGACGCCTTCAGGCGTGATGATCTCCCGACGGCGGCGCGCCAATGGGTCGAGGAACTGGGCGGTGCGGTCGTGAACGGAGATCATGGCTCAGCTTCGCGGACGCGCCAGCTCAGATACATCACCCAGAGGGCGCCGATGCCGATGCCAATGCACAGCCGCAACGCTGTGCTCTGAATGAGTTGGCGGAAGCCACCTTCCAGGATTGCGGCGACGAGGAACATCAGCATGGCGCCGACGGCAATACGTGCCGCCGTGCCGCCGCTCTGCGCCACACTTTCGATGCGAGAGTAGCGGCCGGGAAACAGGATTTTCTCCGCGACCAGCAGGCCGCCGGCGCTGCAAAGAATCACTGCACCAAATTCCGTGACGCCATGAATCGAAACCCACCCAAGAAATTCGAGGGTCAGGTCACGATCATAGTGCAGACCGAGAAATGCGCCGAAGATCAGCCCTTGATAGGCGGTCATCAGCAGCGTCGGCACGCCGGCGAGAACGCCGAGGCTGAAGCACAGGATGCCGATGACGGTGTTGTGCTGAAACAGGAAGTTCGCGAGCGTCAGGAATGAAGTGACGAAGCCAGGCCATGGCGCGGCGATCTCTCCATGCAACAAGTCTGCGCGCGTGCTGGAGGGGCCACGTTCGCCAGCCAGGCTCGCGGGAACCAAGGCGGAGAACCAGGCCTCGTCGCCGATGGTGAGCAGGAAACCCGCGGCTGTGCCTGCCATCAACGCAAGCAGCGCGACCACGATGTGCCAGCGTGCGGCCTGCACAGCGGCGGGAAAACCACGGCGAAGGAAGTCGCCGATGCCTTCCAGCAATCGGGTCCGCGGGCCGTAGACGACAAGGTAGGCGCGTAGGGCCAGGTCCTCGAGATACAGCAGGAGGTGCCGATCGAGCGCGATCGCACGTGCTACCGACAGCGACGACAGCGCCGAGCGATACAGTAATGGCAGGCGCTCCAACTCGCCAGGCGCGAGCGACGTCACGCCACGGCGCCGCGCGCGTTCGAGCAGCAGCTCCAGTTCTTGCCAGCTTTGCTCGCGTTCCTTGCGGAATTCCGCGCTTTTCAGCGTGAGCGGCGGCGCCGATTGGCTCATATCAGGCTGCGCTGCTTGATCGTGAGATAGCGGTTGATCAGCCCGACAGAGAACTGTTCGCGCGGGACGTCGAGGCAATGCACGCCAAGCCGATGCAGCCGCTCGAACACCGTTTGCCGATCGCGCAGGAAGTCGGCTGCGATCACTGCCTCGGCGACATGCTCGAAGCGTTCGGGGCGGCGATCGAGTGTCTGCGCAAGATAAGGATCACGTAGGCTGGCGAACACCACGATGTGCCGCTGTGCCATCTGCCGCATGCTCTCTACCAGAAGCTCGGCGGTAACGGTGTCGACGAAATCGGTGAACAGCACGACCAGCGCCCGCCGCCGCAGTCGCATGGCCAGTTCGGCCAGTCCAAGAGTGAAGTTGGTTTCCTGGTGGTTGTATGACAGTTCGGCTGTCGCCCGCTGGAGGTGGCCAAGGGCTGCCATGCCTCGCATCGGTGCGATGTAATGCCGGACGACTGCGTCGAAGCCGTAGGTTCCCACGAGATCGCCGCCACGTAGCGCGATCCAGGCCAGCAGCAGACCGGCGCTGATCGAGTGATCGAGCCGCGGCACGCCGTCGATCGGCTCCAGCATCAGGTGGCCAGTATCGAAGGCGAGCACGATCGGATGGTTGCGCTCGATCCGGAACTCCTTGCAGACCAGCTTGTGGTGGCGAGCCGAGTGCTTCCAGTCGATGAACCTTGTATCCAGGCCGAGAACGTATTCTTTCAGAGCGTCGAATTCGGTGCCCTCGCCTTGTTCGCTGCAGGACGCGCGTCCCGTAGATCGCTTCGCGGGCGAAGAACTGCAGCGCCGCGCTGCGGATGCCGGTGATGTTCGGCAGCACGTCGATGGTGCGGCCGACGGGCAGGCGGCGAACGAACTGTGTCAGGGATAGCGGGCCTTGCCAGCGCAGCCAGATTTGCTCGACGATGATCTTGCCGCGCCGGCGTGGCATCAGCGTCGATGCCACATGGGCTGTTCCGCCGGCTCTGACGATCTGCCGCGGCGATTGTTGGCGGATCAAGTTCGCCAGTCTGTTCGGCCAGCAGTTCCAGGCGCAGTGCGCCGGCGAAGCCGCGTCGTCAACGGTCGCGGTGATCGTCCGGCTTCGCCGATGAACAGCCAGTCGGGCGTTGCGATCTCGATCGTGAGGCGCCGTGCGGGTAAGCCCAACAGCGCATCGGCCGCGATGGTCAGCAACACCAGCACACCATAATCGAAGGTGAACACCCAGGCGGACGGGGCGACGCTGACGACAACAAGGCGAGTGGCACGCCGGTGGCAAAGATCAGCACCGCGCGCCGGGTCGGCCGGATCATCGTGGCGAGATCTCCTGCCCAGGGGGCCGCGGGGAAGCAACCGAATCAACTGCGGCTCTGTCGGATTCCCCCGTGTCATGGCCGGCGAAGGCCGGCCATCCACGACTTTGCTGTATGGCACGGAGGAAAAGACGTGGGTGGCCGGCCTTCGCCGGCCATGACACGGGAATTCGCCGCGTAGACGGTGACGCACTTATTTTCCCGCGGGCCCTAGGAGCGAGGGTCAGCCGGATCATCGCGGCGTCGCCGTCTGGTCGAGGATGCCGCGCACGATCCGGTCGGCTACCGCGCCTTCGATCTCCGCTCCCGGCGATAGCACGACGCGATGGCGCAGCACCGGCACCGCCAGCGTCTTGACATCGTCGGGGATGACGAAGTCGCGGCCCTTGCAGCGCGGCCAGAGCGCGACCGCCGCGGCCAGCATGTTGGCTGCACGGGTCGATCCACCGAACTGCAATGAGGCGTGCTGACGTGTCGCCCGCACGATATCGACGATATAGTCGATCAACGCGTCGGTCAGGCGGATATCAGCGACCGCGTTGCGGATATCTCTGAGCGAGTCGGCTGAGACGACGGCCTGCAATCCGAAAGTCCGCGAGCCGCGGCATGGCGGACCGGGCGCCATGGCGCTGCACGATCGCGCGTTCCTGGTCGCGGTCCGGATAGTCGATCAGGATCTTGAACAGGAAGCGATCGAGCTGCGCCTCGGGCAAGCGGGTAGGTGCCTTGTTGCTCGATCGGGTTTTGCGTGGCGATCACCATGAATTCGTCGCCGAGTGGGTAATCCGTGCCGTCGATCGTCACCATGCGTTCGTTCATCGCCTGCAAGAGGGCGGCCTGCGTCTTGGGCGGCGTGCGGTTGATTTCGTCGGCCAGCAGAACCTGAGTGAAGATCGGGCCGCGAACCAAGGTGAACGTGTTGGTCTGGAAGTTGAACAGGTTGGTGCCGAGGATGTCTCCTGGCATCAGGTCGGGCGTGAACTGGATACGACCGAACGCAAGAGCCAGGGAGGCGGCAAAGGATTGCGACAGCAGCGTCTTGGCCGTGCCGGGGACACCTTCGAGCAGGATGTGGCCGCCGACGAGCAGGCTCGTCAGCAACAGTTCGATAACGTCATCCTGGCCCACCACGGCCTTGCGGACTTCCGCGCGGATGGTTTCCGCGAATGCCTGCACCGCCGCCAGCTCCATGCATCATCTCCTGCTTCCAGCGCCAGACTTCAGATGGTAGCCGAAACAACTCAGCCGATCTGGCGCGGCTGTTTGCGGCCAGCGCGGTGGCACGCGCACTCAGTTCCAGACAATCGGATGATACACCGTGGGCGGTTCCAATACGTTGCAGCCATTGAAGACTGGCTGCGTCAGACAGGCCGCGCGGAGCGTGCAGACGATTGGCGGTGTCGCGGATGGCTTCTTCCACATAGCGGCGGATCAGTACGTGCTGATAACCCGCGAAGCGGAACAGCTCGGCGACGTTGCGTACCAGGTCGCGCTTGCCGGCCTTCAGGGCCGGTGGCGATGTCTCTGGGGCGCCGAAGCGCGCTGCGCCTGCCCAGAGCAGCAGAGCCAGCGCGATGATCGCCTGAATGCCGACATACGGGAACGGTTTGCGAAGCAGCAGCGCCACCGGGTTGGTTGGCACCGCGCTGAAGCCGTGCACCGTTTCATCGAAAACGACGGTTTGGCCGTGGCGCATTGCGTCGAACAGCGCGACGGCGAATGCGGCGTTGCCGTCTCCCAGCCCGTGATTGCTGATGACATCCGGATCGGCGAGCACCCACAGACGGTGATTGCCCTTGCGGAGCTCGCCCACCAGCACGCCATCATCGCTGCCGACGATCGGGCGAAGCGATGGCGACTTGATCAGTTGGGCTGGCGCTGTGAGATGCGGAATTGGTCCCAATGCGTTGCGTGTCCAGATAACGTCGCCATCGGGGCGGACGACGTCGCCTCCGCCTCCTGCGATGGACAACACAGATTGCGGGACGAATGTCGGCAGCGCAATTGCCTGCTCGATCCAGCCGCTGTGATGATTATCTGCCTGGCCCTGCCATTTTGGCAGGACCAGCAGAACCGTCGGCGCATCCAACAGCGCCTGTTGCGCCCGATCGAGCGGCACGGAAAGCTCCGGCTCCGCGAGTACCAGCACGCCGCCGGTACCAAGCTTATGCAGCGAGTCGCCCTGGCTCTTGATCACCGTCAGTCCATGGCGCTGAAGGATGGCAGCGATCCCGGCATGTCCGATGGCCGAACGCGAATAGGTGCTGGGTCCGACAGTCGTCGTGTCGTCGCCGTGCAGCATGAAGACCAGGGAGAGCACGAATGTCAGGACGGCCGCAGCGATCCAGCCGATCAGCAGCGCGGCGTAGAGACTGAGGTTTCGTTCATGCCGATGCGGTCTGCCGCAGTGCCGCATGCAGCGTTTGAAACTTTCGCGACATGCATGGTAGTCGGCCGCGGACGCCGAATGCTCGCCGAAATAGGTCCATTCCACTTTAATGATGATCGCGCGCAGGGCGGTCTGCGCCTGTTCGGGCAGCGGGGTGGAGCGCAGGATCTCACGGCTGGTCTGTGAATCGGCGAGGCGCTTGCCGGCGCGCTCGCGGATCTCGCGAAAGCCTTCGAGCAGCAGTTCGTGCATGGCCTCGACGAACAATCCTTGCCGCGCGAAATGATCGGCAGCGGCGAGGTGACTGGTTTGGTGCGCCGTCCCGTCGCCACCGAGTTCAACCAGGGCCTGTTCAGCCGAACGGCTTCGCCACCACCACAGGTCCTTCAGGCAATACAGCAGCAAACCAAGCAAAGCGGCGACGATCAGCCAAAGCACAACGTCCGGCAGAGGGATCGAAAAATCGGGTAGCGATGGTCCTTGGGGCAGCTCCGGCTGAAGTCCCAGATCGCGGATGGTACTGGCGGCCATATCATTGATGAATGGGTTTGGCGCGGCAGCCGCGCCCCCGAGAGGTCCGCCGGTTGGAAGAATGCCAATCGCCGCAAGCAACCTGGGCTGCGCCAAACGCACGTTCCGCCCCCTGAACAGTCGGAGACCTATCAGACAGGCGGAACTTACTCAACGCGGTTTCATGGGTGCTTGTGGATGGGATCCACCCAATAGACCGCCTCGGGCTTTTCGACTGGCTCGATGTCCAGGTTCACCACCACCGCCTCATTGTCGCTGCGCACCAGCACGCATTCCAACGTCTCGTCGGAACTCGCGTTGATTTCCTGGTGCGGCACGTAGGGCGGGACGAAGATGAAATCGCCGGCCCCGGCTTCGGCGACGAATTCCAGATGGTCGCCCCAGCGCATGCGCGCCTTGCCGCGGACCACGTAGATCACGCTTTCCAGCGCGCCGTGGTGATGCGCGCCGGTCTTGGCGTTGGCATGGATATGCACTGTGCCGGCCCAGATCTTTTGCGCGCCGACGCGGGCCGCATTGATCGCCGCGGCGCGGTTCATGCCAGGCGTCTGCGGCGTGTTGGTGTCGAGCTGATCGCCCTTGATCACACGGACGCCGTTGTGGCGCCAGTCGATTGTGCCGGGCGCCGGCGGCTCGTGAGGATGGCTGTGAACTCATCGCCCTGCTTCCTTCGTCTGATCTCGCCTTAGTATCGGGACGCGGTGGCGGGAAAGAAAGCCAGTGGACGGATTTGTCGTGCATGAGGTGGCGGCGGACATCGCGGTGCGGATCGTGCGCGAGATGCCAATGCTGTCCGCGAGCCTGGATCAGGAGGTGGAGCGGCGATGGCGTGAAGCCTGTGAGCGGGTCGCCGCGGGTGGGGCAGGGCGGCTGTTCAATGGTCGCGTGTTCAGCGCCGACAGTATCACGCCGCATTTGGTCACGGGGCACCTGACCGAGTACCGGCGTAGCGTCGCGCAGATGGAGCGGCCGGAGCTGTTCGAGGAGCTGGGTATCCGCTCCCTGGCGGTGTGCGGCGTGCTGCGCTGCGCGGATGGCGTGGCGATGGGGCGGCGGCACCGCGGGGCGGTGTATCAGGCGGGGATGTGGCAATTGCCGCCAGCCGGCAGCGTGGATGCGGGGGCGGTGAACGCCGATGGCGTGGTTGATCTGCGACGGCAGTTGCTGGGCGAGCTTCAGGAGGAGCTGGGGCTTGCCGCGGAGGCGGTTGAGGGGCCGCAGCCGCTGTGCATCGTCGAGCACCCGGGCAGCCATGTCTCGGATTTCGGGCTGGAGCTGGTCACAAAGCTGGGTGCCGAGGCGGTGCTGGCGGCATACCGGACCCACGGGAATGGGGAATACGAGCAGGTCCTGGTCATCCCGCTGGCGGAATTGCCGGGCTTTTTGGCCGACTCGGGCGAATCGCTGGTGCCGCCCGCCCGCGAGTTCCTGATGCGTGCCGGGATGACGAATCGGGAGCCGATCGAGTCGTTGACTCTGGGCGCTGGCTGGGAACAAAGTAGGAACACAGCCATGCGCCCCATAGTTTACATCGCTGAACGTCCTGCTGACGAATCGCCGGTGTGTCCCTGGAAAGGGGATTTCATCCGCTCGGGCAAGCTGAGCCGGCCGCAGCCTTTGCCGCCGCATCTGGCGGCGCTTGCGTGATCGGCTGCGGCCGGCGGGCCGCTCGGCGGCTGCGTCTGCCGTTCGATGATCCGCGGGTGGATGGCTGCCTGGGTGGCGGCCTGCCGCTGGGCCAGTTGCATGAGATCGGCGCGGCGGGGCTGGATGCCGAAACCGGCGCGCTGCCCACCGCCTTCATCGCCGCTTTGCTGGCGCGCATCGCGCCGGCGAGGCCGGTGTTCTGGATCGCGCCTGTCAGCGATCTGCATCCGCCAGGGCTGCTGCCTTACGGGCTCGATCCCAATCGGCTGGTGCTGGTGCGGCCGGCAAAGGACGTCGACACACTCGCCGCCATGGAGGTCGCACTGCGCGAAGGTGTTGCCGGCGCCGTGGTGGGGGAGGTGGGAGCGTTCGACCGCACCGCCTCGCGCCGGCTGCAGCTTGCCTGCCTGCGCCATGCTACCACCGGCGTTCGTGCTGCGCCGCTGGCCGTATGGCCACAAGAGCGCGGACCGGGAGGCCAACGTGGCGGTGACCCGCTGGCATCTGACGCCGGTGCCCAGCGTGCGGGACGGCAAGGAGCCGGGGCTGCCGCGCTGGCATGTCGCGCTGACGCATGCGCGCGGCGGCGGCCTGGGGAATGGATCATGGAGGCTTCGGATGACGCGACGCATCCTCTCCGTGTGGTTGCCGCACTGGCCGATCACGCGGCTGAGCCGCAACACGCCCGCCTCGCCGGATAGGCCGCTGGTCACGATCGAGACCATCCGTGGCGTGCGGCATCTGGTGGCGGTGGGGGAGGCGGGCGAGGCGCATGGGCTGTTCCCGGCCAGACGCTGACCGCTGCGCGGGCGGTGTGCCCGGCGTTGGTCCCGATCGATGCTGATCCGGCGGCGGATGAGGCGGCGTTGGGCAAGGCTCGCGGCGTGGTGTGAGCGCTATACGCCGATGGTGGCGCCCGATCCGCCGGATGGGCTGTGGCTGGATATCACTGGCTGCACTGCGGTGTTCGCCACCGAGGCGGAGCTGGTGCGGGATCTTGCGGCGCGGCTGGAGCGGAATGGCATTTCTTGCCGGATTGCGTCGCCGGGACGCCTGGGGCCGCGTGGGCGTTGGCGCACGCGGGGCTGACCGGGCGACCTGCCGTCAGGGGGAGGAAAAGGCGGCGCTGGCCGATCTGCCGATCACCTGCCTGCGGCTGGATGCCGGCGTGGTGACGGGGTTGCGCCGGCTTGGGCTGCGTACGGTGAAGGACCTGCTGCGCATTCCGCGTTCGCAGATCACCGCGCGGTTCGGCGCCATGCCGGTGCTGCGGCTGGATCAGGCGCTGGGAGAGGTGGAGGAGGCGATCGATTGGCCGCGTCCGCCGATCGAATGGCATGAGCGGCTGGCTTTCGCCGAACCGATCGGGACGCCGGAGGATCTGGCGCGTGCCTTGGCGCGGCTGGCCGAGCGGCTGTGCGTGCGGCTGGGGGAGCAGGACAAGGGCGGCCAACGTTTCGTCGCCCGGTTCTTCCGGGTGGATGATGTCGTGCCAGGGATTGCGGTGAGCACCGCATTGCCGGTGCGCGATCCGGCTATCTGACCAAGCTGCTGTGCGAGAAGCTGGATACGGTCGATCCGGGCTTCGGCATCGAGGTGATCGCGCTGGAAGCCGAAATCGTGGCGCCGCTGAAGGCGCCGCAGACATCAGCTGATGGCTGCGCGGATGCCTCCGATCGGCTGGCTGGCGTGGTGGATACGCTGAGCAACCGGCTGGGTGCGGATCGCGTGTCGCGTGTTGCGCCATACGCGAGCCATGTGCCGGAACGCTCGGTGCGGCGCGTGCCGCCGTTGCCGGTGAAGCAGCCATCGTGGGTGAATGATCCGGCCTCGCCGCGGCCGATCCGTCTGCTGCGTCGGCCGGAAGAGATCGAGGTGATCGCGCCGGTGCCGGACGATCCGCCGATACGGTTCAGTTGGCGGGGCGTGGCACATCGGGTGCGCGCGGCGGCGGGGCCCGAGCGGATTGCCGCCGAATGGTGGCGCGGCAAGCGATCCGGAGGCGGCCGGAGACCGATCTGATCCGAGATTACTATCGGGTGGAGGATTCGGACGGCGCTCGGTTCTGGATCTTCCGTGCTGGCCTGCATGGGGAGGAGCGGACGCCGCGGTGGTATCTGCACGGGCTGTTTGGGTGAGAGAAGGTGCAGATGAATTCTCCCCCTCCCCTTGCGGGAGGGGATGGGGGGAGGGGGCGGTGGGTTATTGGTGCGGCCCCCTCCCCCTAGCCCCCTCCCGCAAGGGGAGGGGGAAGATCATTCTCTTGTTCCCTCATGCCCTACGCCGAACTTCAGGTGGCGAGCGCATTCTCGTTCCTGCGCGGTGCTTCGTCGCCGGAGGAACTTGCGGCTACTGCGTCAGTGCTGGGGCTGTCGGCCATCGGCATCACCGACCTCAACAGCGTGGCCGGCGTGGTGCGGATGTGGGATGCGGCGAAGGAGGTCGGCATCCGCCTGGTGGTCGGCGCGCGGCTGTCGTTCCGCGACGATACGCCGGATCTGCTGTGCTATCCGCAGGATCGCGCGGCATGGGGACGGCTGACGCGTCTACTGACTGTCGGCAAGAGATCGCGTGCCGCATGGCGATACCAGCGAAGCCGCGAAGGCCACCAATCGCTGCTTTCTGCATTACGCCGATCTGCTGGAGCATGGTGAAGGGCAGCTTCTGCTGGCTGTTGCACCGGATCGGCTGGATGAAGGATTTCGGGCAAATCTCCAGCGGCTGAAAGCGGATTTTCGCGGGCGGGCGTTTCTGCTGCGAACCGCCGCTATCGTGGTGATGATGCCCGCCGCCTGCGTGCGATGGCCGAATTGCCGTTGCCGATGGTGGCGACCAACGACGTGCTCTATCACCTGCCCGATCGGCGGCCGTTGCAGGATGTGATGACCTGCATCCGCCTTGGTTGTCGCATCGATCAGGCGGGGCTGGCGTTGCAGCCCAATGCCGAACGCCATCTGAAATCGCCGAAGGAGATGGAGCGTTTGTTCAGCGCTTATCCGGAAGCGGTGCTGCGTACGCAGGACATCGTCGAACGCTGCGAATTTTCGCTGGCGGAACTGGCTTATGAATATCCGGACGAACCGATTCCGCCTGGACTGACGCCGGACGAGCATCTCGCCAATCTGACCTGGCAAGGTGCGACGGTGCGCTATCCCGATGGGATTCCACCACAGGTGCGCGATACCATCGAAAAGGAATTGCGCATCATCGCGCAACTCAACTACGCGCGGTATTTCCTGACGGTGCACGACATCGTGCGCTATGCCGAGCAGGAGGACATTCTCTGTCAGGGGCGTGGTTCGGCGGCCAATTCCGCGGTGTGCTATTGCCTGCGCATCACCGCGGTTGATCCGGCGCAGATCAGTCTGCTGTTCGAGCGGTTCGTTTCCAGCGAACGCCGTGAGCCGCCGGATATCGATGTGGATTTCGAGCACGAACGGCGCGAGGAGGTGATCCAGTATATCTACAAACGTTATGGCCGTGAGCGTGCGGGCATAGCGGCGACGGTGATTCACTACCGGCCGAAGCGGGCGATCCGCGAGGTGGGAAAGGTGATGGGATTGTCGGAGGACGCCACGGCCGCGTTGTCCGCACAGTCATGGCATGCGGGAGAGGAACTCTGGTCGGATGATTGCCTGAAGGAGACCGGGCTGGATCCGACGAGCTTCGTGGTGCGTCGCTCGATCGAGCTGGCGCGCCAGTTGGTCGGGATTGCCGCGTCATCTGTCGCAGCATGTTGGCGGGTTCGTGCTGACGCGCGGCGCGGCTGGATGAGACCGTGCCGATTGGCCGGGCCGCGATGGAGAACCGTACTTTCATCGAGTGGGACAAGGACGACATCGACCGGCTGGGAATCATGAAGGTCGATGTGCTGGCGCTTGGGATGCTGACCTGCATCAAGAAAGCGTTTGCGCTGCTGGGATGAAGAATCTGGCGGAAGTGCCGACGGAGGATCCGGCGGTCTATGACATGCTGTGCCGGGGGGATTCGATCGGCGTGTTCCAGGTGGAATCACGCGCGCAGATCAACATGCTGCCGCGGCTGCGGCCACGGGTGTTTTATGATCTGGTGATCGAGGTGGCGATCGTGCGGCCTGGTCCGATCCAAGGCGACATGGTGCATCCGTATCTACGGCGGCGGCAGGGGCTGGAAAAGGTGGATTTGCCGTCGCCGCGCCTATGGTCCGGCTGACGAGCTGAAACAGGTGCTCGGGCAGGACCAAAGGCGTGCCGCTGTTTCAGGAACAGGCAATGCAGATTGCCATCGTGGCGGCGAAGTTTACGCCAGAGGAAGCCAATCAGCTTCGGCGTTCGATGGCGACATTCCGCAATGCGGGGACCATTCATCGCTTCTTCGAGAAGATGGTTGCCGGCATGGTAGCGCGTGGCTACACACAGGATTTTGCTGAACGCTGTTTTCGTCAGATCGAGGGCTTCGGCACCTACGGTTTCCCGGAAAGCCATGCCGCCAGCTTCGCGTTGCTGGTCTATGTCTCGGCCTGGCTGAAATGCCATCACCCGGCGGCGTTTGCTTGTGCGCTGCTGAACTCGCAGCCGATGGGGTTTTATGCGCCGGCGCAGATCGTGCGTGATGCGCGCGAGCATGGGGTGGAAGTGCGGCCGATCGATGTTGCTGCCAGTGAGTGGGATTGCACGCTGGAAGATGGAGCGCTGCGGTTGGGGCTTCCGGTTGATCAGCGGATTTTCAGAGGAGTGGGCGGAGCGGCTTCGTTCGTCATTCCCGCGAAAGCGGGAATCCAGGGGAGCCGATCACTCTCACCCGGGTTCCCGCTTTCGCGGGAATGACGATTTGTTTGCCACTTTGGTTCGCACTGGACTGCCGCGCGCTGCCCTTGTGTTGCTGGCGGAAGCCGATGCGCTACGCAGTTTGAAGCTCGATCGGCGTGCCGCGCTATGGCAGGTACGTGGCTTGTCGAATGTGGAGGAACTGCCGCTGTTTGCCCATCATCCGGTGGCGATTCATCATGTCTCGCTGCCCGTCATGACGAAGGGCGAGCATGTCATCACCGATTATCAGACTTCGGGTCTGTCGCTGAAGTCGCATCCGATGCGCTTCTTGCGTGCTCGGTTTGCCGCCGAGGGCGTGCTGAGCTGTGCTCAGACTGTCGTGCAGACCGATGGCACGCGGCTTTCCGTTGCTGGCGTGGTGCTGGTGCGGCAGCGGCCGGGCAATGGCAATGTCGTGTTCTGCACCATCGAGGATGAAACCGGAATTACCAACATCGTGGTCTGGTCGAGCATGCTGCAACGATTTCGCCGCGCCGTTATGGGCAGCAGTCTGTTGCTTGTGACCGGCCGGCTGCAGCGTAGCCCGGAGGGTATCATCCATGTCATTGCCGAACGGTTGCACGATCACAGCGCGATGATGGGGCGAATTACTGAAGAGCCAACCGCCAGGACGTCACCGAAACCGCGTAGTCCAGGGCACCCCCGGCAGGAGCGGGTTTTCCCTCGGTCGCGGGACTTCCACTGAACGGAACTACTGTTCCAGATAAGGCAGCGTTTCGAGCGACAGCTTGAACAAACGCCGCGCCCAGCCCAAACCGAAAGTCTTCCAGGTCGCGAGCGTGGTCATGAACATCAGCCGTTGCGTGAGAAATTCGCCGCATAGAGCGGTAATGCCATTCGGAGCGTTTGCGAGTTGATCGACGGCCGCCAACGTGTTCTGGCCGATGACGCCATCGCGTTCGACATGGACAATGCTTTGCAGCCAACTGATCGCTCGTTCAGAGCCATTGTTGATTGCCGCATCGAACGTCAGAAGAGCGAGGGCGGCGGGTAGCCGATCACCGCTGATTCTGTCCCAATAATCGCGCCGGTACAGCGACTTTGCTTCGTCAAGCGTGAGATTTGCAATGTCGATGTCGGGATACGCTGCGGCACTGATGCCAAACTTCGTGCCACGGCAGGTCCCGACTCCAACAACGCCGCCTGTCCAGTTGCCCGGATCCGCGGTGTTGTCGCCAAAATCGCCCTCATGGCCGGACACGAGGGCGAACATGCTGTCGAAATTGTTCATCAGGTGGGGCTGTCATTCAGGTTGATAGACGTTGTCGTCGCAGCCAGAGGAAAATTCAGCGACCAGGCAGAACCGAGGTCGCCGGCAATATTCCAACCGCTGGGCGGTGTTATCGAAGCAAAATTGTCGGTGACCGCGTTGCCGCGACCGATCGTCGTGTTGCCATACGGATAATAGAGATTGCAGGATGCGCTCGGGTTCTGTAGCGGCTGTGCGAGTGTGATCAACAGGTGGGTGGCGTCGATCCGTGCACACGCAACGGCCTGAATGACATTGCCAGGACTGGCATTCGTGCCACCGTCCATCACGCTGAAGCCCGCACCGTTGGCGGCCTGTAGTGGCACAATCAAATCGGTCCCGGCATCCTGGAGAATCGTGAGAACGAGTGTTGTAGATGTTTGGCGATATACGTGAATGATTTTCGGCCCACCGCACACTGGCAGACCGGCCGGAATACTGCTGAGCGCGTCGCCGCCGGTGCTTGCCAAAATGGCACGGGCCGCCACTGGGGCGGCGAGATAGGCGAAACGTTGGTTGTCACCGCTGTCGCGGTGAGCGGAGTCGCCACCGGTGGTCAGACCGGTGGTCGGATTCCAGGTTGATCCGCGGGGATTGCTGTCGCTTGTCTGTGGATTGCCAATGACGACGTTTTGCGTGGGATCAGCCGCCATGGCGGCGACGACTTCGCGATGCATCTGCATGCCGCCGGCAATGCCGTAGGGGATGGCATTCCACCATAGTAGAAAATAACGTAGCATTATCAGCGAGTTAGTATCAGGCAAATCAGCTCGTGAATGTTCTTGTGAGTACGCAATCCACGTTGCTTTGCCCCGCATGGAAGGTTATGTCGGGTTATGAATCTTCCCCGCACCAATCATCCGTCCCGAACCAAATCGCATCCTAGGAAAGACTACGAGGGCCGCATCGAACTTAGCCAGTATCGACGTGGGCCAAACAACCCGACCTGGGAGGCACGCTTCAAGATCAACGACGCCTGGACGGGATGGACAGCCCTAGGCACGACAGAATGGGAAGACGCAATCTTCGCAAGCGTGGACAAGCTGGCGGAGCGGGAACAGATGGCTAAAGCTGGTATCCAGCCACCGGGCCGCAAGCGGAAGGAGCACCACACCGTTGCCGAGATCGCTGTGCCAACCCTCGCCCGATTGGAGAAAGAACGGCAAGCGATCCTAGCTACGGAGCCGAAGAAGAAGGCAGCCAAGCTGACGGCGAAGATCACCCGGATTAAGGCCCTCATCCTCCCAGCCCTTGGCGAGCGAGGCATCACCAACCTGACCGAAGAAGACATGGAGCGGTTCGGTCGAAGCTACATGGTTGATGGGAAGGCGCCGAAGAAAGCCACCATCGGGAACCTGAATTCGGCATGGCTAGAGATTCTCTCGGATGCAGTTGACCTTGGCCACATAAGAGACGCACACAAGCGGAGCTTGACGATCTCGACCAAGGGGTACACAAGCGGCCTTCGTGGCGACGGGTTCAGCCGAGAAGAAATGATGGCCATCCGTGCATACATGAGCGATGCGTGGATAGCGGCTGGGCCTTATGCGAAGGTGAGAGAGAATCGCTTTCTGTTGCGGGCGCTCGTCAGCCTGATGGCGTCCACTGGCATAACACCTGGGTTAGAAGTTGAAACCTTGACGCCTTCGCAGGTGACGGAGGTGGCAGATAGCAATGGTCGCCCAGGGCTGCGGGTCGCTATCAGGGGAGAGCAAGGCAAGCGCAAACCGCAACGGGTGGTGTGGGCACGTGTCAATGATGTCTGGCCTGTCATTGCAGACATGCGGGCCTTGTTGGCGTGGATCAGCCAGAACGTGACCGATGAATATCGGCGGATGAACCCGCACCACTATCTGTTTGCCAGACCAAGCGACGGCCTCTTTCCATTTTTTGCAGAGGTGTTCGCCAAGGTTTTGGACGATCTGAATATCCACACCGATCCAGTCACAGGTGTTCGGCGGCGACTATACTCATGCCGCCACTACTATGCCACGCAGAGCTTGCTGCAAGGCGTGTCACCGTACGACGTATCAAAGAACATGGGCAATTCGGAACGCATGATCCGAATGCACTACGACCATGTTTTGATCGATTTGCGCAGCGGTGTCCTCACGGGCTCTGATCAGGCGGACGGCGCTTGGTTGCGGCAAAGAGGCATCCTTCAGAAGGACATTGAGCGCACCGAAAATGATCCAGATGACCATCTATCTGAGAGTCTGACTCGGATCGTGGTCGCAACACGTGCTGGCCTGAATTGATTGATGATATTGGCTGACGGGGGAGTATCAGGCGGCCGCCAGACGGCGCGACATCAGCTTGACGCTGGCGATGTAGAGCCAGGTCACCGCGCTCTCGATGGTGGCCTCGAAATCCTTGGCCAGACGACGATTGCGGTTGAGCCAGGCCAGCGTGCGTTCGACCACCCAACGCCGGGGCAGCAGGATAAAGCCCTTGGCGGTGTCGGATCGCTTGACGATCTCGATCGTCCATGTACCGAGCGCTTCAAGCGCACCCTTCAGCTTGTCACCGGCGTAGGCGGCATCAGCGAACACGTGGCGCAGCCAGGGAAACGCGCTGCGCACGCTGTCCAACAACGGTGGCGCACCATCACGATCCTGCACGTCCCCCGGGTGCACGATCGCGCCGACCAGCAGGCCGATCGTGTCGGTGAGGATATGCCGCTTGCGGCCTTTGACCATTTTCTCCGCCGCGTAACCGCGCGGACCGCCGGCCTCGGTTGTCTTGACGGATTGGCTGTCGATGACCCCGGCGGTCGGACTTGCCTCGCGGCCGGCGGCTTCGCGCACATCCATCAGCAGCGCCTGATTGATGATCTGCCATCTTCCGTCATCGCGCCAGGCGTAGAAGTAGCGTTGCACCGTGGTGAACGGCGGGAAGTCCTTGGGCAACATGCGCCATTGGCAGCCAGACTGGGCAATGAAGAAGATGGCATTGACGATGTCCCGCAAGCAGGCCTTGCGGGTTCGACCGCGGCTTGCGGGCGGCGGCAAATGCGGCTCGATCAGAAGCCACTCCTGGTCGGTGGTATCGCTTGCGTAGCGCAGCCCGTCGCGCTGATACTTGCGTCGCGTGATTTCAGTCCAGGCCATCGGTGTGTCCTTCGTGTCTTCGCAACCACGAGAGAATCGTAGCCGCTGGGATCACGCAACTGCTTTTTTGTTCGGCCGATCACGGTCATCGGGGACGACAGGCTCCGTCGGAATAACCCGTTGAAATGACTCCAATCTTCATTCCGATACAGTTCCGGGTCAGCCTCTGAGGAAGACGGTTATTTCAGGGAGGATTCATGACAAATCGACAACCAGACCGTCAGGCCGCCGCCAGTCCCGCCGTGGTCAGCGTCACCCCATCGTCTCGGACGATCAGCCAACCCTGGGAAGCCGAATAGGCACAGGCGGCTCTGAAGTCCGGCATCGTCCAGTCGCCAATTTCGGTTGCCTCAAGGTCGTTCAGGCTGACATGGCCGCCGATCCTGCAATTCTGGCCATATACGATGATTTCCAACAGGCGGCGGCCAAATTCATCGGCTGTCTGCTTTCTCGGCTGCTTCCCACCAATCCGACGACGGTTGGAGGCCAGTTGTCCGGTATGTTCTCCCATGGTGGACAGCTTAGTGGTTGCAGATGAAACTGACCAGCAGCCCAACGTCTTGAGGTCATATGGCTCACGGTCCCGTGATCCGGTCGTCCATCCCTGTTTACCCGTCTCTGCGACCGTTTCCGACGCTGCACCCTTGGCAAGACCATCCGGGGATCGTTCGGCAGACGGTCAACCGAAACGCCTCACTGTCTATGGCACCCCGAACACGGTCTCCCGAAGTCTTTGGAGGGTCTCCGCCTCTCGTTCCAGCCGGTCGATCTCTGAACCAACTGCCGCAGAGAGGGTCAAGGCCGAGGCATCCCATCCAAGCTTGCGGAATTCATGCTTGAGATGCTGTTCAGTCTCGCCCGAGACATTTCCGCCTCGCCGCTCCTGTTGAAGTATGGCGATGAATTCGGCTGCTGCTGTCATCCGATCAGCATAGACAGGTTTGGCCACACAGCAGGAAGTGGTCGAAAATTCCCTCGACGCAATGCTTTATTGCAACGTGCGCCGACGCCGGATCAGCCCAAACCCTAGCAAACCTGAGACGAGCAACGTGAGTGAAGCAGGTTCCGGTGTAGAAACGTCGGTCGTGATTGGGGTCATAGTACCTGTGAAGCTTCCGGCGCCCTCGAATGTTAGCGCCGTTATGAATGCAGTGGTATCCTCAGGATCGATACCAAGGCTTGGCGCAATGCCGAGAACCTCGAATTCGTCTACCCCGCCTGCCGCAAAATCGAAGGTCGAGTCAGCCGCCAACGCCGTATCAAAGACGAACGACGAACCGTTCCAAGAATACAAGTCGTACGGCGTGGGATTACCTATATTTGGCAATGTTACGCTGGCAAAGTTTGGGTTTCCCGATCCGACCTTGTAAATGTAGCCCGTGGCGACCGTAGGATCGATATAATAGGTTATACCAGGAGCGACGGTCATGTTAAAGCCATATATCACCTCCCCACCAACTAATGTTGTCGTGGGTAGGTTGACAGGAGGAGAGCCTGTCGGAAGAACCTGGAAGTTAGAATAGACTCTAGATATTGCACTGACATCATTGTTATTACTGAGACTACCGGTCGAAGTGGACCCATCCCTGGTCTGTAGTACACTTATCTCTATGGTATAGTTCGTGCTAGCGGAAAGTGAGACCCCATGCGTGAAATCGGCACTTGTCACCGTATAAGATGTCTGTGATGCTCCAAAACTCTTAGTGGTAACTTGGCCGGTATCAACCACCCCACCGGAGCTATTAAATGTCTCCAGATCGTTTTGGTATATGTTGACCCTATAACCATCGACCGTCACCCCCGGCGGAGGAGTCCAACTGAAGGTCGGAGCGGCGGCCGTGCCAGATAGGGTGATACTGTTGACAAAAGGGATTTCGCCCGAGCCTGCGAGAGACATAACGGTCGGAACGCTAGTCGGCGTTGTGCTTGGGTTCTGAAACGTGATCGTCCACGGGCCAGTCAGATTGGCCAGATTGTTGTTGGCTGTTGCAGTGCAACTCGTCGTACATAATGATAATAATCCGTTGAAAAAATTTGGAACAACAACGCTAGGGTTAAAGTTGATTGTCCGGGTTATCGTACTTCCGGTGGACAAGTTAGTCGTTGTAGCGATGCCGGTAGTCCCCCCTAGGGCGTTGGGCACGACATCGCTGGCGCCATACCTTATTGTCTCCCCGCTCGTGAAGTGAAGGTCATTCGGACCTACGTTGTAATACTGTAGGAACGGGTCGCCCACAACGAGTGCTGTAGCGTGGGCCAGCGGAGAGGCTCCCACAAATCCCATCGCAACTAAGACCACGATGCTTGCACTGCTAATCGGCACAGCAGCACGACCATATGAGACGATCTGATGCACAGACAATGCTCTCATGTCCGCCCCCCGCTTCAGACTTATCGGTTTTTCACATTAAGCAAGATTCGGGCCACTCAAAGGAACTGAGCAAATTCAGAACTATACGATTCTTTCACCGCAACAAAAAATGGGAGATGTAAAGTTTTCCGACACAAATTGCTTTAGGAATGATTGCATGCCGAACAATGCCCTCCAGTCACATAGCTTACCACTCGGCAACGGTACGACGTGCATTCAACGTAGTTGCCCATCCAGTGCCGCAGCAGCCACAGGCAACAGATGGGCGAGCGACATCTCGACCTCCTGAAGTGGGGCTTGCTCCTGGGCTTCACCAAAGAACCTGTTCATGCGAAGCGACCGATCAACGCACGAGCCGAAACTATGATGAGCATCGAGGCTGGTCGATTGTCCAAGCCTACGAGGACCAGGTCCTCAGTGGAGCCAAGGGACGGGATCAGCGTCCAGCCTTCGATCAAATGCTCAAGGACGCTGTTCGAGGCAGGTTCGACATCTGCATGGTGTGGTCCATCGACAGACTTGGAAGAAGCGTCCTCCACGTGGCGAATGCGCTGGCTGAGTTGGATGCGGCTGGCGTCGCCCTCTACAGCGACCAACAGGCCATCGACAGCACAACGCCGATGGGCCGAGCAATGATCCAAATGGCGTCAGTCTTTGGCGAACAGGAAAGATCGATCCTCCGCAGCCGGGTCATCGCCGGTTTGGATCGCTGCCGTCAGCAGGGCAAGCGGCTTGGGCGCCCGAAGGTGCTGCCTGAGGTCGAGAAAGTCATCCAGAGCCATCTGAGCGCCGGGCACGGCATCCTGAAGGTGGCGAAGCTCGTGGGCGTCGGGAGTGGCACTGTGCAGCGGGTGAAGAAGGAAATGGATGCTCCGTTGGATGAGGCAGCCTGATGCCGATAACAGCTTGATCGCCTCGATGGTGTTTGGTTTATCAAGGGTGATCGGTGACGCCGATTTCGGCTAAGATCATCCGGTCGGTCATAGCCGCCAATGATGCGGCGACCGGGTTGCCCCAAAGGCGGGCCGAACCGCCATATCAAGGGAGGACGAGATGCCAACGTCATTGATTCGAGCAGTATTCGGATTTGTGGCCGCCGTAATCTCCGTGCTCACGTTCCATCAGGGCATGTGGGAACTGCTGCATCTGATCGGCCTGATGCCACCCGCATAACCGACAAGGGGCGTTCCTCCATTCGGAGTGCCTCTGATCATCGACCTGTGCTTCTGGGGCGGCGTTTGGGGTGCCGTGTTTGGACTGGTGCTACCCAGACTGCCGGAGTTGTACCCGATGTGGGTCCGTGGGTTGGGACTTGGCATTGCGGCGGCATTGGTGGGCCTGTTCATCGTCCCGCTAATCAAGGGGTTGCCGGTGGCCGGAGGTTGGGCCGCTATGGCGTTCGTGCGCTCATTTCTAATCAACGGATTCTGGGGAATAGGCGTGGGCCTGATCTTCCCGTTGCTAACGAGACAGGCTCAATCGAAACCTGCATGAACTCGCTACGGTAAGGGTTCTCCGGCGCACCCGCTGGCTCTGTCGTCACGCCTGTCGTCGTATCGCTGACGTCGATCTCGCCAGTGTCATTAGACGAGTGGTGGGCGACGCTCCGCTGATCCACCTGCGACTTCGCTGCTCGAACTGTCGGAGCAGATCGTTGGATTGGGTTGTGAGCGGGTCGCTTGTTTGGTCGAGTGGCGTTGATCGCCCCTGGCTGAAAGGGTCATGAAAGTGTAAGGTTTGAGCGAGAAACATTTGGAGGAACCGATGGCCGAACGCCAAGAGTTGCTGGGCCTAATGACCGAGATTGTTTCCGCCCATACGAGCAACAATACCGTTGCACCGGATCAACTACCAACTCTGATCCAGCAGGTCTTCAACACTCTCGCCACAGTGGAACATGCGACTGCTGCGCCAGCCAAGCCGGAGCCAGCCGTTCCAGTTCAAAAGTCAGTCCTCAAAGATCACATCATTTGTCTCGACTGCGGCAAACACTTCTCGATGCTTAAGCGACACCTGATGACCGACCACAAGCTGACCGTACAGCAATACAGAGAGAAGTGGGGATTGCCATCCAGCTACCCTATGGTCTCGCCCGATTACGCCAAGGTGCGATCTGGGCTTGCGAAGAAGATTGGGTTAGGTCGGAAGGCGGCAGCGCCGAAGAAGGCTGGAAGAATGGCAGCCAAGAAAGTTGCAAGACGATAGAGGTGATCGAATGCGGATCGCCGTCATCGCTGACATACATGGGAATATGCCTGCGCTTGAAGCGGTGCTCGGTGACATAGAACGTCATGACATAGACCAGACGATCAACCTCGGTGACTGCGTGTCCGGTCCTTTATGGCCACGGGAAGTCTGCGATTTCCTCATGGCCTCGAACGGTTTAACCATTCGTGGCAACCATGATCGCTGGGTGTGTGGACCTGATCCCGCTCGTATGGGTGCATCAGATCGGTATGCGGTCTCCCAGCTTGACCCCGATCACGTTCGCTGGCTGGGCTTGCTACCACCTGCTGCCAACGCTGGTCATGGCATCTTCGCCTGTCATGGCACGCCCACGAACGACAATCAGTATCTTATCGAGAATGTTTCAGAGCATCGGCTCGTTCGGGCATCACCCTCGGTCATTCAAGAGCGTTTGGGAGACGTGAGCGCCCGTGTTGTCCTCTGCGGTCACAGTCATCAACCGCATCTGATCCAACTACCCACTGGCCCTTTGATCGTGAACCCAGGAAGTGTCGGGTGCCCGGCCTACGATGATCCTGGTGACGATCCGCATGTCTCCGAAGCGGGTTCACCCCACGCCCGATATGCCATCCTTGTCATCGAAGAGCACGTCGTGTCAGCGGAGGTGGTCGCAATCGCATATGACTGGCAGGCCGCCTCTGCCGAGGCCGAGAAGAATGGCCGTCCTGAATGGGCATATGGTTTGCGGACAGGATGGTTCAAATCAGGTCAGTGACGGTTGTCGAAGCAGCAGGCATGGCTAATGTGCGGACGGTATGCGTGCGTCCTTCCTTTCCGCCGAAGCCGTCGCCCGGCTGTTCCATACCCTCAACCGCCCCCAACCTTCCACCGACGTGGTAGACATTGTGCTACGGTGAGGATGGCAAGAGGCAAGGCGGCTGGATGGCGGAAATGACCGGCCCATCCAAATGGACAACTCCATTTTGCCATCTCGGTCTTGCAGTCTGACGGTGGCCTTCGCATATCACTAGCCATCCAACTGGCCGTATCAGTAGCTTTGTTGGCACGTCAGCGATCTCCGAATTAAGCGCCATGAGCATATCTGGGTGATAAGCCCCCATATGTTGCCGGATCGAGATGCGGCGATCAGTCGTTTGACGGAAGGAGAGGACAAGCGATGGCCCCGCTGGGCAAGGAGCCTCATTGTTGATGGTCGAATGGATGAAGTGGTTCATGTCGGAGCTTCCGCTATTCGCCCTAACCGCCATCTGTACCCATTTGGTCGTATCGAGTAGCCAGACCCTCTTCCATTACATCCTTGGGCATCATCGGATCGGCGGCATCTTCTATCGTAATCACATCCGATTTCATCACACCTACTATGCCAAGGGCCATCTCGTGTCCTCCGCCTATCGAAGTGACGAAGGGAACAACACCCCGTATTTTTTCATACCAACCGTCTTCGTCGCCGGAGTCATATTTCTAGTTTTTCCGTTCGATCTATTTCTCGTTGTGACCGCCACCATCGCAGCGTCGTTCTATGTGCATGTATATCTGGATAAGGAATATCATGTCGCAGGATCGAAACTCGCACGCTTCGCTTGGTTCAGGCGCAAGCAGCAGCTTCACTTCGTCCACCATTTGCACGCTGATAGCAATTTTGCAGTGATCGACTTCTTCTGGGACAGACTAATGGGAACCTATCGAAGTCCCGATACGGACGCTCGCTAACGTCGGACTGACTGCATCCAAGAAAAGTCAGTAGCGTCTCGACCTCAGCCTCCCGCCAACAGCACGAGCCACTTCATTGTTGATTTCCTGTGCAGCGCCAGCAGATCAGTTCGTCATTTGAGAGGTGTCTTGCAGTATCATCGT
>CAVTEC010000015.1:0-87635 GCA_963733475.1 uncultured Alphaproteobacteria bacterium
CGGCTGCTGCCAGTGCGGGCTCGCCCGATCCAGCTCGAAATACGTCGCCCCCGCGTAGAACGGCAGTTGCCGAGGCGCCACCGGCAGCGGCCGCACCGCAATCCCAGGCAGCGCCACATTCACCAGCTCTCGGATATGCTCCACGGCGCCAATCTTCACCTGAGACGGGAACAGCCGCCGCAACTGCTCGGCCTGCACATCCGCCTGCACCGTCAGCACAAAATTGGACGCCCGCAGGATAGACCGATCCGTGATCGGCCCCACGCGAACCCCATGCCGAGCCTCGCGCAGCGGGATCGGAATCGCCGTCGCCTCCAGCACCGACGCCAGCGCCCGCCGCAGATCGGCAACCACCGGAGCAAAACTACGCTGCAAATCATCATGCCGATACGCCGGATAAGCCGTCGGCCGCCGCGTCTCCAGGAACGTCGCGAACTCGCCCGCCATCTGCACCAGCGTCGCGTACAGCGACTCCGGATGCACATTCGCCGCATCCGCCCAATGCGCCAGCACGTTCTGCCAGCCATTGATCGATTGCAGCAGCAGGAAGTCCTGCACCTGCGCGACGCCAGCCTGGCCCGGCGCCGTCATTCGCGCCGCCAATGCCTCGCCACGCTGGTTCAGCATTCCAGACAACTCGGCAATCAGCCCCGCAAGCGGCGGCGCAGCCGAACACACCAGCGTCGGCGGTACCCACCGTTCATCCAGGATGACGCGCCGATCAGCGGTAACCTCGGTGATCCGCGCCAACCCGATGCACAAATACCCGGTGCGTTCATCGGTCTCCAACAGGTACCGCGTCCGCAGCCGCCCAATCTGCAACTCGGCGGGCTGCGGCGACGCGGAATGCGTGTCGTACGCCTCGAACGGCTTCGCCGTGTAACGGCCTTCGGTGGCCGCATCGGCCACTTCCACCGCACCCGCCTGCCTCACGGGCAGCGCCAGATACACCAGCACATTGCGCGCGCTTTCCGGCAGCTCGAGTGGCGGCGGATGATCAGTCTCACCCGGCAACGCGAACGGTGTCCCGTCCTCGAACACGCCGGCGGCCGATGCCAATGCGAACCGCCCCGTCCCCAGCAGGTCCCGATCGAGCGCGTACTCGACCAGCCCCCAAGGATGCGGCCGCAATGCCTGCACGCGTCCGCGCACAAGCTGCTCCGTCCAGCGGTCCTGTTGCTGGAAGTGCTGCGTGCGCAGGAACATGCCTTCCTGCCAGACCACGCGATTAGTCCAGCTCATCGAGCGGCATCCCCCCGTTCGCGCCTGATTGTCAGGTCGCGGGCTTCAGCGTGATAGCAAGTTTACCGACGTTGAGTAGCAATTTTGTTGGTCCACTGTCCGCCGCCGGCGCATCAGCGCGCCACTGCGACTTGTCAATGTCGCGATACATCACCACGACACCGATCGCATTGACGCCAGCCTTCAGTCCAAAAGTCTGCGTCTGCGTCTCGCCCGGCGACAGCAGGAACTCCTGCGACCCGACATCGTCCTGACCCAAGGTCTGCTGTTCATGCTCCGTCAGCGCAAACACATCCGAACGCTCGAACTTCGCGGTGGCAGTAAGCTGATAGATGCGCACCGCCACCGGCTTGGCCGCACCGCCAGCGTCCTGATTCTGATCGGCGCTGCCGACCATGGTGATGGTCAGCACCGGCGGCGGCTTCGGCGGCGGCGCGCAGCGCAGCAACGCCAACGCCGGTAGCAGCGGCAGCAGGGTTCGGCGTGGGATCATCATCGCTCCTTCGCGGATACGTCTTGTAGCGAGCGCTCATAGGCGCGCGCGAATGCCTTGCCGAATACGCTGTCGAAATCGTCGGCCAATGCCTGCACGGTCTTGCTATGCAGCACCTCATAGGCATCCCAGGCCCGCGCCTTCCGCTGCGCCGGCAGCACGGTCATGCCGCCCCCCTGCTCGGCCGACGCGCGCAGCTTCGCCGGATCGAGTCCCTCGAGCACCGATCGAACCGCCGTCTGCATCGCCGCCATCGACGCAAGTTCATGCAGACGAATGTCCCGCAACGCATCCGCGACCGCGTCATGCGGCGCCATATCGGTACGCCGCCCAGTCCCCAGCAGCGCAGCCAGCGCATCGTCGTCGCCGGCCGAGAACTTCAGGGGATTATTGCCGCGTGCCTGGATCATCGTCTGCTCGATGCGGAATTCGCTCTTGATCGACGCGCGAGCAATCATCACGGCGCGCAACCCCGCCACCAGGTTCCGGAACGCTTTTCCCAGCGCCAGCATGGTCGCTTCGGGGTCCTTCGGCCGCGCATCCTGCATGCCGGCACCTTCCAGGAAGGCGGCCAGCAACGCGCTATCATCAGCGACCGGCTCCGGCTCCGGCGGCGGGGCAGGAGCCCGGCGCGCAACCACCGGCGCGGGCTGCGGCGGCGCCACGACTGGCGCTGGCTCAGGTGCCGGCGGCTCCCCGTCGAACGGCGAGACCACTTCGGGTTCCGCCACGGGCTGCGCCATCTGCGGCGGCGGTTCATGCACAACAGGCGGTGGTGGTGGTGGCACCGCACGCGCAACCGGCGGCGGCGCAATCGGCGCACGTGCCGGTGCGACCGCTCCGCCACTCGGAGAAATGCCTTCCAGCAGATCCTTGTCCCAATCGTCCGGCAGCATATCGTCGCCAGGAATGATCCCGCCGCTATGCAGCGGCATCTGTCCCGACCTGCGCCGATACGTGGAACGCGTCCTGCATCGCGGGCGAATGGTCCGCCTGCGTCGGGCCCTGGAACGGCGCTTCGTGGAGCTCCGGCCCGATCAGCGGATCGAAATCATGCGGCAATTGCGCGCCAGTCTGCGGCATTCCCGAACTCGGCCGATCAGGCTCATCGAACGGATTGCGCTGCGGCCGCGCCGACCGAACGGGTCCATGCCGAACGGATCGGCAAACGGGCTGCTGCCCGCACCGCCACCGGCATGCGCCAGCAGCTTCTTCGGTCAGCCGCACCTCGATCTCGTATGCACCCAAGCCGCAGCCGATCGCCATCGCGCAGGTTGCGCACGTCGCCCGCGCCGATGGCATCGCTTTCGCGATTCAGGAATGTGCCATTGGTGGAGGTATCCGCGAGCTGCCAGACCCCGCCGCGAAATGCCACGGCAAAGTGCCGCTTCGACAGCAGACGCTCCGGGTCCGGCAGGATCCAGTCCACCCCAGGCCCGCGGCCGACCGAGAATTCGCCACCCGAGACGTTGCGGGTTTCGGGAACCACTGCATCGGGGCAGCGCAGGACCGTCATTGTCAGTTGCATGGTTTCCGCCGATATCGCGCTGCACTTCGGCCGCCCTGAATATCACGCTGTCTCAGGAGGCAGCCGACCGGGACCGCCCACCGCGATATTACGCCCACTTTCCAGAAAGCGGTGCAATCTTGCATCGCGTCGCGTAACGTCCCCGCGTACCGCGGACAACGCGATGACGCCAGCAACCGCGTTGCCGTGAAATGCGGCTGCGGCGGCACGGCGGGCTGGCCCTCCGGCGACATCGAGCCGCCACTCCAGAATGCCGCCACAGCAGTCCACGCCTCCGGCGTTCCGAACCCGCTCGCCTGCGCCAGATCCCATGCCGCATAGCGCGCGCTTCTCGTTTTGCTGCCTGACCCACTCCTCCGCCGCGCGGCGGCACTTCTGGTCGGCTTCCGGCAGGTCGGGCGGCGCAGTGTGGCCGGCGCACATGCAGCTCCACCACACGGTTTCCCGCTTCGGCAATGCGTGCGCCATTAGCCGCGTCGCCTCGATCAGGAAGCCCGCCGCCTCCAGCTTCGCGAGCATGTCCTCGACCCGGCTGCTGCCCTCGGTCGCCGCCGATGCTTCCGGTTTGAGGCCAAGATGCGGGATCAGGCTCGCCAGATCGCCGGTGGCCAATTTGCTGACTGCCTGCGACATCTCAGTTGATCATCGTGATGGCGCCCTTGACCTGCAGCATCACATCGCCGCTCACCTGGGTCATCATCCCCTGAATTTGCGTTTGAATTTGGCCTTGGATCTTTATCATCATGCCTGTGATGGTGATACCCATCTGATCGATCTTGATCGAGTTCTCGCCGACTTTCAGCTCGATGCCCTGCATCGCCTCATTGGAGATCTGACCCAGGTCGGCCTTCAGGCTGACGTTCCCCATCGCAACGTCGGTGGTGTGGTTCCCCATCGACACCTTGGTGTCCATGTTGCCCATGCTCACCGCGGTGGTGTGATTCCCCGTGCTGACCTTCAGGTCGTTGTTGCCTGTGCTCACTGTGATCGCGCGGTTCCCCTGGGTGACGGTCAGACTGTGGTCCTGCTTCACCGTGATCTTCTGGTTGTTCTGGATATCGACCGTCTCATCCTGCTTCACGGTCACCATGCGGCAATTGTCGATCTTCAGCGTCTGGTCGTTCTTGACATAGGTGGACAGGTCTTTTTGCGCCTGCTCATAGATGAGCTCGCTGCCCTTCTTATCGTCGAATGTGTACTCGTTGAAGTCCGACGCGCCGCCCTTCAGGCTGGACCGCGTGCGAAAGCCCGACTTGGTTTTGTCGCCCAACGCGTAAATCGGCTTCATGTTGCTGTTGTAGAGGCCGCCGACAACGATCGGCCGATCGGGATCGCCATCGACGAACGCCACCGCCACCTCGGTGCCGACACGCGGAATGAACTGGGCGCCCCAGCCGTTGCCGGCCCACGGCATAATGACGCGTGCCCAGACGTCCAGCGCGTCGGTCGCCTCAGACCGATGATCCCAGAAGAACCGGACCTTCACCCGCGCCAGATCGTCCGTGTAGATCTCCTCCCCACTCGGGCCGAGCACCACCGCGGTATGAATGCCGTCCATGCGCGGGCGCGGCGTCACCAGCGGCTGACGCCACGTCACACTCGACGGGAAGCACGTGAAGTGATTCTCGTAGCTCGGCGTCCCGCCGCCGGTCAGCCAGGTGTCGTCCGTCGCATGATGCGTGACACTGTGCAGAACGTAGGCGTCGTCGTACGGGTTGGACTGTTTGTTGGCGATAGTGAATTTCCCGCCGGCGTACAGCGGGCCGTATTTCGACGCGCCGCCGTAAATCGAGACAGCCGCCTCAGCCGATTCCATCTCCTGCTTCGTGCGCTGGGTGATCGTGCCCGTGTCGAACGACAGCACAGGCCAGCGGTAATCGTCGCGCTGCGCCGCTCCACCCGTTTTCAACGTCGTCTTCTGAACGTTCTGTAGCTGCGTCGTCGCCTTCGTCGGATCATAGTCCTGGAACGTCATCTGGCCGCGCGTCGTCGCAGCCGTCCGTTCCCAATCGAAAATCCGCCCGCCCTGGCTGTCGCCACCGCCAAAATGCATCTGGCTGGCTTCCGGCACATCCTGGAACGCCGTGTTCGCGTTGGCGATGACGAGCTGGTGTTTGCTGTCGCTATGCTGGAAAAAGTAGAAGTAGCCCTCTTCTTCCATCAAACGCGTCGCGAAGTGCAGGTCCGATTCGTTGAACTGCACGGTATATTCCCGTTGCGAGCCAGGCGAGGGATACGTGACATCCGTCAAACTCGCATCGCCGAACATCTGCGTCAGGATGTCCACCGTCGTCTTGTTCTGGAACACACGGCAATCGACCGTCTGGCTGAGGAACCAGAGTTTCGGCACCAGCGTGATGCGATATGCGTGCAGGTTCGCGCCGCGCACCTCGGTCAGTCCGCCCTCCGCACTGACGCTCTGCGCGATGCCGTGAAAGTAGCGCACGACGCCCGCGCCATCCTTCTGCTGCAGCATAACGCAGACGGGTTGGTAGAGCAGGGTGTCCGGATCGAAGATCCCTTGCTGACTGAACGCGCGGATCTCGAAAAGGAACGGCGCGCTGATCTGCCTCACGGGCAGAAAACTCGTACGGGATCAGTGCATCGGACCCGAGCGGCGAGGTCAGTGTGAGAAGGGAGGTGTCGCGGGACCAGGTGGCCATCGATTGGGTCTATCCGTTGCTCAGGACGTTCACGTTGCTTGCTCGTAGCACTCGTTCACCGGGCCGCGAAACTCCAGCAGCATATCAGAACATACGACCTGTTAACATTTCCATGCCAGGCGGATTTGGCCCACCTGTTTTCCCCGCGCCCGTTCCCTCTCCGCCCCTGGGGGCGGAGAGGTCACGAGAAGTGGGGGCCTCCCTGGCGTCTCAGTGATTGGTGGCGCGGCGCCCAACTCTACCGCGCCAGCACCCGCACCGCCGCATCAGGACTGGCCCGCTCCCACACCTGAAACGCCGGAGTACACGACGTGTAGCTCTTATCGCACAGCAAGAACCGCGCAAGCAGGCTACCATCCGGCCGAGGGATCAGCCCATACACCGACTTCCCCGACAAATACGCGACGTAGAGCGGCGTGTCCGGCGGCACGTGCAGCGCGGATCCGCTGTCCAGCTTCTGCTGATCCAGCCCGAAGGGCAGGCACTCGCCGTCTCCAGAACACAACTTCCCAGGCTGCCCGGTGATCGTGGATCCAGGCATTGGCAGATAGTCTGGCTTCTCCGAGGGCAACACCTGCCGCGCCGGCGCCCCCGGCACCAGGTAACCACCAATCTTCCAGGTCCCCAGCAACGCCACGGCGGTAACGTCCGACAGGGTCGGATTGCCAGGCGAAACGCGCGCCGTCAGCGCATCAAGCGCCGCAAGCCGTCCCCGATAGCTCGTTCGCAGGCACTCCGCGTCACCGCCACGGCAAGTCTGGTCGCGCTGGTGCACCCAAGCCTTCTGCTGCTCCTGCAACGCCTGCCGCACCCGACCCGCTGTCGCCCCTAACGCCTCGTCAAAATCCGCCGCGACCGCCCCATCAAGCCTTTGCAGTTCAGCGTCCGCGCAGATCGTGTGCTCGGTCGCGCTGTGGGCCTTGGCGCAATCGATCCCAGCCGCCAGAGCCGCCGGCGCCCCGCCCAGCAACGCGACGCCCAAGCCGAGAACCAGCAGTTTCACGGATGCGGAATGGAGGGCGCGCTTCCCGGTGCGGCAGCGTGCGACGGCGGGGTCGGCGGCGCGATCGGTGCCGGCATGTCAGTCGCCAGATAGCCCGCTTCCGACCGCAACCGCGCGCGATACCACGCCGCGGTCACCGGCGCGTCGCGCAGCGCGATTGCCGCATCACGCCAGCGTCCGTCGGTTGCCGCGGTGAAGAAGCCCCGCGTCGGGCTACCCGGCAACACCCATCCCGGCCCCTGATTGTACGTCCTCGAAAACATCACCGTCTGCCACGCCGATGGCAGGCTCGCGAACACCGGCACGACGTGCTTTCGATTCGCCGCCCAGGCCGCCATCGTCGCCTTCAGCGTGTCCTCGGCAACGGCGCGATCCAGCGCATCGGCCTCGCCCTTGTCGATCACCGGTATCGGGCCAAGCGTCCCCACTCGCGCGATGACCCCCGCCTTGTCGAGACGGGTGAATTGCTGCCCCGCATAAGGCAGCAGCGCCGCAATCGATCGCGACGACACGCCCTGAACACCTCGCAAATAGTCCGCGGTATGCTGACCAATGTCGAACCCGGTGGCGATCGTCATCCCGCTGCGCCCCGCGACCACAGTCTGCGTCACACCGGCGGCGTTCTTCTCCTGGGTAAAGGGCACATAGCCCCGCAAATACTGGCCGCCTTCCCAGGCCGACAGCTTGGCCCCATCCAGCCTGCTACCAAAGCGCCCATTCAGCCCGGCATAAACCGCAGGGTCAGTCACACCGATATCCGGCTGCTGCGGCCGTTGATATGGCATCAGCCAGACCCGGCCGCTCATCAGCATGCGCGCCAGCCGATCCAGCGACGCATCCACCGTCTCGCAGATCAACAGCGAGCCATCCGCGTGGTGCAGCAGGTCCGTCACGATGCGCATCGCCATCGTATTCCGGCGCAAATGGTCCGCGAACTCTTTTGCCGCGAGCAGCGTCGGAAAGTGGATCGCCTGCTCCATCCAATGATACGGCAAGGGCGTGTCGCCCAGCACGAACTGGTGTCCCCGCACATGCGGCAGCACGTGATAAAACCGCGGCAGGACATGTCCCTTCATCCAGCGCAGGATCGCCCGATCCTCGATCTCCTCCGGATCGTCCAGCACCGTCGTGCCAGCATTCGCCGCGGCAAACGCCGCAGCCCATCCATCATCCGCCGGATTCGGCAGCGCGGGCGGTTTCCGATGCTGTAGCGGCGGCGCTCCCATTTACGAGCACGTCATGGCCGGGCCGAAGTCCCCGGGCTTGATCCCATAGGCGCTAACATAAGATCGAAATGCATTCCTGAGCCGTCCAAATCATGGTCATGGCCGGGCGTGTCCCGGCCACCCGTAGCGGCACGAACATCCGACCGCGGGCACATCAGGCCGAGCCTATGCGCGGTTGCCGTATACGCAGGCAACATGCCGCTACGGGTGGCCGGGACACGCCCGGCCATGACGGCGATTTGGACGCCGTCGCCCCTGTTTTAACGCATATGGGGCTTGACCCAGCCATCAGCGCGAACCGGCACGAGCGTCCCGTCGAGAGCACCATCATCCTCTAGAACTGCTTCAACAGCCGGTTGATGTAATCCAGTTCCATCTGCGGCCGCGTCAGTTCCGAGCCGCGCCGCCGCAGCTCCTCTTCCACCGCCTGGGTCCGCTGCCGCTCGCGCTCCTCCGGCACCGTCACGTCACCGCTTTCGTCGGCGCCTGACGTCCCCTGTCCATACCGTCGGCCAAGCGGATCACGCCCCGAATCCGCCCGACCCGGCGGAGGCCCCTGTCGCCAGCCGTCTCCAGGCTGATCACCCTGCCCATCCTGCAAACTCAGCCCCATCGAGCCGTCCGAATCCCCCTCGTCATCGGCCTCTTGGCCACCGCCCGGCGAACCAAACTGTTGGGCCATCGTCTGGCCCATCTCCTGGCCGCCCTTTTGCAGCGCCTCGATCGCCTTCTGCTGTGACGCAGCAGCCCCCGTATCGTCGCCCTGGCCCAACTGCTGGACCGATTCGCGCATCGCCGTGTCCGCCTCACCAAGGCTCGGTGGCAGTTTCCCCGTCAGGTCCGTGAACTGCTGCATCAGCTCCCCGAGTGCCCGTCGCAATGCCTGCTGCACCCGCTGATCCGCCTGCCGCTGCGTCGCCTGATCCTGCGGCTGTATCGCCTGTTGGTTGCCCCGGAACTGATTGGCGTCACCGGCGCGGCTCTGATCATGATCGAGCAGGCCTCCCTGCCGGTTGATCATGTCCTGCACCACGCTCATCTGCTGGCGTCCGCGTCGACGCTGCGCCTGATTGCGCTGTGCGTTCTTCCCATGCTCGGCACGCGCGTTGCGCAACTGGTCCAGCATGCGCTCCAGCTCCGCCATCCGCTGCTGCGCATCCTCCATGCGACCCTCACGAGCCGCCTGCCGCGCTTCTTCCGCCAGATTGTCCAGATCGCGGTTCGACAAATGCTGCATGTCAGGATCGAACGGCATCTCCTCGTTGTTGCGGCGCGCCTCGTCCTTCAGCGCCTGCATGTGCTGCTCGATCGCCTGCTCCAGTTCGTTCAGCTTCTTGTCCAGCTCCTCACGGTTCGCCTGGTTCGGCTCCCGCGTCGCCTTATCGAGAGCGTCCTGAGCCTCCCGCCGCGCCTGATCCAGGGCCCGCGCGGTCTGCTCGGTTCGGCCCTCCTCCATGTGCAGCGCCAAGTCCCACATGCGCTGTTGTGCTTCAGGCACCGCCGCCGGCACCTTGTTGCGCTCCAGCAAATAGTAGATCCCGCCGAGATTGGTGTAGGCGCCCAGGTCCCCGGCGAACGCTTCCGGCTTCATCAGCAGCGGATCCAGGCCGTCCACCGCCGTATCCCGGTCTTCCGGATGCAGGCTCAGTCCACGCCTGATCGCCATCAGCGCCCGCGCGATCGGGTTCTGGAACGGCCGCTCCGGTAGGATGAATTCCGCCTCCTTGCTTCTGCCCGGCTGGTTCAAGGCATCCCGAGCCACAAGCTGCGCGATCACCGGCAGCCCGGCCCAGGGATTCGCCGTCAGGTCCTGCTGGTTCGCGCCATGCGCCGATTTCGGCGCGCCCCCTGGCAGCGGCACGCTCACAATGAGCGGCGGCGCATCGGGCCGATCCTTCAGCCGCAGCTCGGCCTGAAGCGAAACCACGCCATAGTCGTCCGACACCTTCCAGGGGAGCTTGGTCTCCTGGCTCTTTCCCGCACGGCCCGGCGGTTCGCCCCATTCCGCCGTCGGCGGCTGGTCCTCCACGACCGTCAGGTCCCAGTTCGCCAACGCGGTGCCATCGCGGCGCACGGTCAGATGGCCACCCTCGGTCAGTGTGCGATCAGACTGGAAGCTGGCCTTGTCCAGCACCCGGAACGGCTCCGCATTGCCGTCGAGCGACAGGCTCGGCGTCCCGGTCCCACCCGTCACGCTAACGGTCAGTCGCGATCCCGACGGCACCGACACCGCGCCCCCGTCGGTCTTCAGGAAGATCGGCGCCAGCCGCGTGTACGCCGGCGGCGTGATCCAGGCTTGCAGTTCCGTCCCCGGCAAGGGCGTCTCGCGAGGCAGCGTCGGCTCCATCGCCTGGGCCAGGCGCGAAGGCGCATCATCCCCGGCGATGCCAAACGCGGCGACCAGCGCCACCAATAGTGCCGCTCGTAAGGCATAGCGATCGCGCCGTGCCAATCCGGGCCGCGGCAGGCCAACATGCAGCCGGCGCACTTGCCTGATCGCGCGCATCAAGTGCGCCTGCCAGATCGTCACCGCGCCGTCATCCGGTCCCTGACGTCCGAGTGCCGGCCGATCGGTCAGAACAGCCAGCGGTCGGTGGGTCAGGCCGGAGGCAATCTCCAGCCGGCGGTCCGCCGCAACGTCATCCGGTGCCGACAGCCCGCGCAATCCGCGATACAGCAGCCCCACAATCAGCAGCGCGGTGATCGCCAGCAAGCCAATATGCGCCCACGGCGGCAGCAGGGGCGGCAGGTCAAGCAGCGCGCCGCAGACAAATAGCCCCGCTACACCCAGCGGCGGCCACAGCGCAGGCCAGATCCGCTCGAACAGGATGACCGAACGAGCCAACGCCCGGCGCCCGGCAAGCCGGCGCAGCAAGCGATCGAGATCTCCGCCCGGCGGGTTCATTGCAGCCAATGTGGCACCGTCTCGCCACGCCACAAGTCGGCGTAGCTCGGGCGCTCGCGAATCACAGACCAGTTGCTGCCGTCCACCATCACCTCAGCCGCCGGACGTCGCGCATTGTAGGCAGAACTCATCACCGAACCATAGGCGCCAGCATCGAGAATCGCGACGCGCGCGCCGGCCGCCAGCGTCGGCAACATGCGTCCCCGCGCGAACGTGTCTCCGGTCTCGCATACCGGTCCGACAATGTCGGCGGCACTCAGCGCCCCGACAGCGTCCACCGCCGACACAGGAAGAATGCCATGCCACGCATCGTACATGGCGGGGCGGATCAGGTCGTTCATCGCAGCATCAAGCACCACGAAGCGGCTCTCCTGAAGCTGCCTCGCCACCACCACTGAACTGAGCAGCACGCCGGCTGGTGCGACCATCCAGCGCCCCGGTTCAACGACTATGCGGACATCCATATTGCGCAGCGCGCCGCGGATCGCACCGGCCACCGCCGTGGGCAAGGGTGCCGCCTCGTCACGGTACGGAATGCCGAGTCCCCCGCCGCAATCCACCACGCTGATCGGCAAATCCTCCGACCGCAGAGCGCGCACGAGTTCTGCAAGGCGCTCATAAGCCGCCCGGTAAGGCGCAACCGAAAGGATCTGACTGCCGATATGCGCCGCCAAACCGACCGGCTGAATGCCCGGCAAAGCTGCCGCCCGGCGGTACAGCCCAACCGCATCCGCGTATGGGACGCCGAACTTGTCCTGCGCGCGACCAGTCGAGATCTTGGCATGTGTCTTCGCATCAACGTCGGGATTCACCCGCACCGCGATCCGCGCGACACGGCCCATGCCGGCGGCAATTGCCGACAGCATCTCCAGCTCTTCCGCGCTTTCCACGTTGATCTGGGCAATGTCCTCGACCAGCGCGAGCCGCAACTCGTCTTCCGCCTTCCCCACACCAGAAAAGACGATATGCCCTGCCGCCACGCCCGCCTGGCGCGCCCGCCGCAGTTCCCCCTCGCTGACCACGTCCATCCCGGCCCCTTCGCGCGCGAACAGCCGCAGCACGGCGAGGCGGTCGTTAGCCTTCATGGCATAGTGGATGTGCGCGTCGAGGCCTGCCTCAGACAGCGCCGCAGCAAACATGCGATAGCGCCGACGCATGCTCCCTGCCGAATACACCCAGACAGGCGTACCGGCCACGTCGCCAATCGCGTTGAGGGGCACGTCCTCAATCGTCAGTCCGTCCATCGCGTGCATGGACAGGTGCGGACGCGCCGCGATCAGCTCAGCAATAGTCGGCTCGGGCCCAATGGGTGTGGAAGCAATCGCCATGCGTCCACACTAGCAGGCGTCCCCTGGCAAGTCTCCCGATCAGTCAAACCGAACTGCCGAAGGGGCAGTCAGTTGCGAGATCAGCCCATCGTCATCACTCCCCGCCCGCGCCCGGGCAAGATGTGCGTAGCGGCTCGCCAATCGGCGCAAGGCATCTCGTGTATCGGCTGTCCTGGCCGTGCCCGCCATGTCGTCGAGTTCTTCTGCTCTGGCCCGAAGTTCAGCGGCGGAAAGAGTTGTAAGCGACACGTTTTGCGTCCCCATACCGAACTGGAAGCTGCCCTATTGCCAGGAATTCGTATCGGAATAGTAAATCCGGCCGACTGAATGTTCGCTATCGCACCGCAGTCCGCGCCGGCGCCGAGACGCTGATCGGGTCCGCCGGCTCGCCCTGTGCGCGCGATGGCCGATTTGCATCAGTCGTCGGCAGCCGCAGGTAGACGGTCGTGCCCTGGGACGGCCGCGCGTCCACCAGCAAACTCCCGCCTTGCAGCGCCGCCAGACGCTCAGCCTCGCGCAGCTTGGCTTGCCGAAGAGGGCCATCTGCCGCCGCGCCGTCATCCGTCACGCTGACCTGCACGCGATTCCCGACCTGCTGACCACCCAGCAGAATGCGGCCACATGGTGCAGCGCCGATGGCACTGTTCAGCAAATCAAACAGCACCGATCGGAACGCACCCGGGTCGGCGCGCACGGCCAGTCCCGGTTGCATCGCCATCTCGAGTTCGACAAAGCGCTTCGCTGCCGGGCCTTCAAGTTGCCGCAGCACGGAGAGCGCCTCAGCCGCCACATCAAGCATCCCCGACTCGAAAGGCACACGTCCCAGCTCGAATGTCTCCATCAGACCAGGCGCATTCCGGCGCGTCAGGAGGTCGCGCCGGCGCTGCCAGCCCGCGGCGATAATGATGCCCGACACCGTCAGCGTAAGCAGCGCCAAGGCAAGCAGGATTACCAGCACCTCATTCGTCTCTCTAGACGTCACATGGCTAATTATCATGCACTGGATTATACTATTTACGGTTGTATATATTTCGTAAAAATGGCGCGTTTCCCGCGTAACATGTCCGACATAGTACGGTCATAGGGCAACGCAAAGAACCACGTTACCTCGACCCCAATCACAAAATCGAGCGGTCTAAGCCTTGCCGGGATACTCTGGATCGTTGACAAACGGATATGGCCCCGGGAATTCCTCGACGTAGACGGTGTGCGAGACGATGCCGTCCGCCGGCGTCCACCCGTGAATCTGGAAGGCGGGCGGCTCGAAAATAAACGCCCCCGGATCGGCAGGATCCAGCGTCATTTCAACCTGATGCGCGACCGAGGGTGAGATCGATGCAATAGCGTGTGCGACACGCGCAACGATCGGCCGATGGTGGTGCCCGCAGATAATCCTCTCTACCTGTCGATGGCGCGCGATGACCGCGGTGAACTCCGGCGTATTGCGCAGGTTGATCCGATCCATATGCGCAATGCCACAGACGAACGGCGGGTGGTGCATGCCGATGATTGTCGGCTTCTCCGGCGCCGCCGCCAATGTGCGATCCAGGAACTCAAGCTGCTCCGCCCGCAGTTCGCCGTGTCCGGCTCCCGGAACCAGCGTGTCCAGCATCACGATGCGGACCGCATGATCCTCGACAGTATATTGCACATACTGCGGATCATTGATCACGCCAGGCAGATGCCGCAATGCCTCGCGCAGGTTGCCGCGACGATCATGATTGCCCGGAATCACGAACACCGGCATTGGCAACCACTTGCGCAACAAGGCAGTCAGGTTGGCATACTCTTCCCTCAGCCCGCATTCGGTCAGATCGCCAGTGATCAACACGACATCCGGTTTTGGCGAGAGTCGTGCCACCGCACGGAATGCACGCTCGGTAAACATGTTGGTCTCCGAAACGCGATTGGCGGCTTTTCCCACCGGCCGGACATGAAGGTCGGTGAGCTGGCAGATCAGCATAGGCTGCTCCTGTTGATGTCTGCGCCATTCTGGCAGGTCCGAGGGGGTTTATTCCACCCCCGTGATGGCGAAAATCGCGGCATATGAATGGTACCAGGGCGAACGCTCTTCAAGCGTCATTCCCCACACTTCTTAAACGTCATTCCCGCGAAAGCGGGAACCCAGGGACACCACGATCTATGTTGCCGCCCCGGGTCACCGCTTGCCCGCATAACCATCTGCATGCGATCGCCCCGTGCCATCAGCAACTCAACTCCCCGCCTGCGCCCCGATCTTCCTTCTCAAGCTGTGCATTGAGCTCCGCTCCAAGCAGCACCGCGTACGCCGTGATGTAGAACCACAACATGATGGCGACAGCAGCCCCGAGTGGTCCGTACGTCACACCAAGCCGTGCGATATGCGACACATAGAACGACAGCCCCACCGACGCGATCAGCCACAGAACGGTCGCGATGATCGCGCCAGGAAATATGTGTTGATGATCGGGCCGCCGGCGCGACGGCCCGTACCGATAGAGCAGCGCGACAGTGCCGCCGACCAGTACGATCAGCAGCAGAATGCTCAGCGCATTGATCAGGCTCGCGCTGTAGTTGGACAGACCCACGAAGCCGATCACCGTCGGCAGCAGCACAAGCACGGCTATGGCAGCAGTTGCCGCCGCAACCGCGCAAAAAGTCATGACCAGACCTACCAACTGAAACCGGAAGTAACTCCGCCGCTCAGTCGTTTCATATGCAACGTTCAATGCGGACAGCACGGACTTCGTGCCTGTCGCGGCGCTCCAGAACGCCAGAATAACGCTCACCAGCAGCCCGATACTCAAGGTTCCATTCGGCTGCGTGACGAGTTCGTGCACCCGGTCCTCGATCAGCGTGAAGGCCGGCCCTGGCAGCACCTCACGCAATACCTGGAGCTGCTGTTCCACCGCCCCAACGTTGAACGCCAGCCCATAGACCGAGATCAGCACGCTGATCGCTGGGAACAACGCCAACGTCGCATAGAACGCGCACCCAGCGGCGGCGAGCGATACCTGGTCTGTCGTGCTCTCGCGGAACGTGCCGACAGCAATTCGCCGCCATCTGCCCGAGCGTGATGCAGTTCGTCCAGATCGTGTCGCCGTATCCACCGAGCCTCCTCGTCCAGATGCGCCGCTTCGCCGTCCGTTATCACAGCGCCCATCGGCAGAGGGAACGCGCGAACAGCGGGACGGGCTGAAGTCCCCCCCGATCACCTTAGGCAAGATTCTTTCCGTTAAGGCGAAATTTACTCTTGCGTCAGGGGGGTAGGGGTCCTATTTGGCGACCCTACGCAGCAACGCACGTGCCTCTGGCCCTCGTGGTTACGCAACGACGTCAAGCGTTCTGGCAATCGTTCTGGTCGCTGGTTCGTTCGACCGTTTCGTCAACTAACGCCCGCCGTCTAGCTCAGACGGGCGTTCAGCCAAAGGAGGCACGGTGCGATGACCCCGAAAATCGCCCGCTTTCTCGCGCAGCAGCAGCCGGCTACGCCATGCCTGGTGCTCGATGTGGACCGCGTGGAAGACAACTTCCGCGCCTTGCAGCACGCGCTGCCGCTCGCCCGTATTTATTATGCGGTGAAGGCCAATCCGGCGCGTCCGGTCCTGGAGCGCCTGGTCGGCCTTGGCTCCCGCTTCGATGCGGCAAGCTGGGAGGAAGTCTCCGGCTGCCTCGAAGCCGGCGCGCGTCCCGAGGTGATCAGCTTCGGCAACACCATCAAGAAGGTGTCCGCGATCCGCGCCGCCTTCCAGAGTGGCGTGACGCTGTTCGCCTTCGATTCGGCCGAGGAGCTGGAGAAGCTGGCCGAACATGCGCCCGGCTCGCGTGTCTACTGCCGTATCCTCGTGGCGAACGAAGGCGCCGACTGGCCGCTGTCCCGCAAGTTCGGCACGACCATCGAGAACGCCCGCACGCTGATGCTGCGTGCCGGCGAGTTCGGTCTGGATCCGTACGGTCTGTCGTTCCACGTCGGCAGCCAGCAGACCACGACGCGCGCTTATGAGCTGGCGATCGCCAAGGTTGCGATGCTGTTCACCGACCTCACCGAGGCCGGCGTCAACCTGCGCATGATGAATCTAGGCGGCGGTTTCCCGACCCGCTATCGCGATCCGGTGCCCGAGATCGACCAGTTCGGCGACGCCATCATGACCTCGATGACCGAACACTTCGGCAACGCGCTGCCGGAAATGCTGATCGAGCCTGGCCGCTTCATTGTCGGCGACGCTGGCCTGGTCAGCGCCGAGGTGGTGCTGGTCAGCCGCCGCGATCCAAATGATCCGGTGCGCTGGGTGTATCTCGACATCGGCCGTTTCGGTGGCCTGGCCGAGACCGAAGGCGAGGCGATCAAGTACCGCATCGCAACGCCTCATGACGGCACCGCGATGGGACCGGTAGCGATTGCCGGCCCAACCTGTGACGGCGCCGACATTCTCTACGAGAAGTCCAACTACCGTCTGCCGCTGGCGCTGAAGTCAGGCGAGCGCGTGGAGCTGTTGTCCACAGGTGCATATGTAACTGCATATGCAAGCCAGAAGTTCAACGGCTTTCTGCCGCCCACCGAGCACTACATCTGACAGCGGTATTACGTACGCCTCTCCCGCTTCGCGGGAGAGGCCGGCGCAACGCGCCGGGTGAGGGTCTATCCGTAATCCCCCACCCATCGCCCCCCAGACCGTGTTCCGCTAGCCTCCCATATCGTCCGTGATCAGGGAGAGCATGTCATGGCAAGCATCATCATCCAGGCCACCGACGGATCGGGCAGCTTCTCGGCCTATCTGCTCGAGCCGAAGACCAAGCCCACAGGCGTCGTCGTGCTGATCCAGGAGATCTTCGGAGTGAACCAGGCAATGCGCGACATTGCGGCCTGGGTCGCCGACATGGACTTCATCGCCGTCTGCCCCGACCTGTTCTGGCGCATCGAGCCCGGCATCGACATCACCGACAAATCCGAGGCCGAGTGGAAGAAAGCCTTCGAGCTGTTCAACAAGTTCGACCAGTCGAAGGGCATCGAGGACCTGAAGGCCACCGTCGCCGCCGCGCGAAGGTTGCCCGGCGCCAACGGCAAGGTCGCGACAATGGGCTACTGCCTGGGCGGCCGCCTCGCCTTCATGATGGCCCAACAGTCCGACGCCGATGCGAACATCTCGTATTACGGAGTAGGTCTGGACAATCTGCTGGGCGATCTAGGCAAGATCGCCAAGCCCCTGGTCGTGCACATCGCCGACAAGGATGAGTTCTTCCCCCCGAGGGACGCGCCAAAGTGGCCGCAGCCGCCAAAGGCCATCCGCACATCTCGTGTCACGTCTATCCGAATGCGGACCACGCCTTCGCGCGTGTCGATGGTGTGCACTGGAATGGCCGCTCAGCGGCGATCGCCAATGGCCGCAGCGCGGAGACGCTGGTCGCTGCGCTCGGGTGAGGCACATAGTTCGGCTGCTGCTGGTAGCCACACTCGCCATCATCCCGTCATGGCCGGGCGCGACCCGGCCATCCACGTCTTCCTGGAACGACTTCCAGATCATCGAGTGGCAGCATCGCGACGCCGCGCAACTTGCCACGCTGAAACAACTCGGCATCACCGCGGCCACGGTGATCGCCAATCGCGACAGCACCGGCATACTGTTACCCCAGCAGATCGCCCCCATGCTGGCGAATGGCCTCCGCTGGTACGTCGAGAACATCGCCACCGACTACTACTCGGCCTATCACCGCTGGTCGCCGCCGCATCCAGTGAACTGGCGCTTCCTGGAAGTCCAGCATCGCTACCAGCAGAACCCGAATGACGAGTCTGCCCTCTGGCGCGACCCCAGCTTCGTCGATCCCATCTGGCAGGCGCGCATCCGCGATCGGCTGATCGCCACTGTCCGCGACCAGAAGCGCTATCGGCCGCTTTACTACAGCCTAGGTGACGAGACCGGCATCGCCGATCTGTCTGCCTTCTGGGACTTCGACATGTCGCCAGGCTCGCTGGCAGCGATGCGAGTCTGGCTGCGCCAGACCTACGGCACGCTGGCCGTATTGAACGCGGAGTGGGGCACCAACTTCGCCCGCTGGGACGACGTGCGGCCCGAAACCACGCGTGAAGCAATGCGCCGCACCGACGGCAACTTCGCCGCCTGGGCGGACTTCAAGACATGGATGGATATCGCTTATGCCCGCGCGCTGCGCATGGGCACTGATGCCGTGCACCGCGCCGATCCATCGGCATTGTCTGCGATCGAGGGCGCGCAGGTCCCAGGCTGGGGCGGCTACGACTATTCCCTGCTGGTCAATGCGGTCGATGTGATGGAGCTCGATGACCTACCCCTGGCCCACTCACTCAATCCGCAACTGATCACGCTGACCACGTCGTTCCGTGTCGCCCCCAAGGACCTGCACGATCTCTGGCGCGACCTTCTCGCCGGCAGTCGTGGCCTGATCCTGTGGGACAGCAAGGGAACCATCGTGCATCCCGACGCGACGCTGGGTGAACGCGGTCAGGCGTATACAGAGACCTTCAAGGAAATCCGCGGCGGCATCGGCAGCCTGCTGCTGAACAGCACGCCGCACACTGATCCCGTCGCCATCCTCTACTCCCCGCCCAGCTTCCGCACGCAATGGCTGTTGGATCAGCAGCCAAAGGGCGATGCCTGGATGACGCGCGATGCGGAGGCAGAGTTATCCGGCAACCCAGCCCGTGAAGCGATGTGGGCCTACGAAAGCGCCATCACGCATCTTGGTCTACAGCCAACGTTCCTCTCACCCGAAATGATCGAACGCGGCGAACTCCAGCGACGCGGCATCAAGACGCTGATTTTGCCGCACGCAATCGCCCTGTCCCCGGCCACGGCAAGAGCGATCAACGACTTCAGCGGAACGGTCATCGCCGATGTGCAACCCGGCACCTTCGATGCGCACGGCCGTAGGCTGCCGCAGCCGCTTATGGACATGACGCATATACATGTCGTGGCACCTGCCTCTCTCGTCATGGCCGGCCTCGAGCCGGCCATCCACACCGATGCCCACGACGTCACCCTGCACACCTGGCAGCACGGTGACGCGACGATGGTCGCGCTCCAACGCGACTATGCCGCCGCCCCTGACGAGACCATCACCCTAAGCTGGACCGGACAGCGCACGGTGACCGACTTACGAACCGACAAACCGCTGGGTCGCACCGATCATCTCTCGCTCACGCTCGATACCGTGTATCCGGCGGTCCTGTCGCTATCCCCGTAGGCTTAACACCCAGGGCAATCGGGTGAACGCGGCAAAGCAAGGTTTCATACCCGCGGCCCATTGCGCTGACCGTTCCCCTATCGTCATGGCCGGCCCTCGAGCCGGCCATCAGCCGCCAACGGCACGGCCGTGACAATGGATACAGATGGCAGGGTCAAGCCCTGCCATGACGGAAAAAGGTAGCGAGCGATGAGTTAGCACGTTGGGCCGTTGGTATCACACGGAGGCCACGGAGAAGCAAAGCCACCGGGATACCACAATGCGCTTCGCGCGAAGCGCATTGGATTCCTTTCTCAGTGCCCTCAGTGGCTCCATCCCTCCGCGGCCTCCGTGTGAAACCTTGCTTTGCCGCGTTCACCCGATTGCCCTGGCTTCACGCCCCCTGCACGTTGCCCGATTGCGGCGCCGGCTCCAGCATCTGCGGACCACCGCGCTGCAGCACAAAAACCGCCAGAGCCCGCCGCACCTGCCCATCCGACAGCAGCGCGAACCACCCGTCCGCGCCAAGGAACCCGGCCGACTGCGTCAGCGCTCCCACCGAGAAATCCCCCCGCCCCCCAAGCACGCGCGCGATCGACGCCGCATCGAACGCCAACTCCGCCAGTGGTCCCGCCGGCCCCCCATATTTCGTCGAATAAGCCTGATCGAACGCCGCGCGCGCCGCCGGGTCAGGCGCCGCGTACCAGGCCCCCGGCATCTGCCCCGAACCGCTGGATTGTGACGCCCACAACGCAGGACCAATGATCTGCACCTGCGAGCGGTCCACGTCGTAATACGGCAGCACCGAGGCGACCTCCGCCAGCGCCTCCCCGGTATCAGCCAACAGCAGCACGTTGAAGTTGGGCGGCGGAACGACCGCCGTCTTCGCCAGGTCCTGTGCTTCCTTGCGGCCCTCCGGCGTCCCCGACGCCCGCGCCTCGCGGATCTTCGCGTAGATCGGTCCGCCTCGATCGGCATAGTCCGACAGATCGCGCGTCGTGGCGTTGATCGACGCCATCCCCTGCGAGTGGAACCGTACGTTCGGCGGTGCCAAACTGTCCGCCGCTGTCGCCTGCGTCAAAGCGTCCGCCATGACGTGCCCGAAATCCGTATCAGGCAGCAGCGCGGCGAACTGCGTCTCGTTCTGTCCCTGTGCAGCCGCCACCAACCGCCGGACCTGCTGGCCAGACGTGATGCCGAGCGTCCATACGCCCGGCTGCGCCTGCGACGGGTCATTGGTAAACGCCAGCACAGCGACATTGGCCGAGCGTGCAATCGGCGCCACCGCCGCGGTTTCCTGCGAGGTCAGCGGCCCCAGGATCAGCCCCGCACCATCCGCGATCGCGCCACGCGCAGCCGCAGCAGCACCATCGGGTGTCCCACCGGTATCCTTCACATCGAGCGGTGGCGCCCCCGGCGCATCCAGCGCAAGCTGTGCCGCCCGCAACATGCCTTGGCCCAAATCCGCGCGTGCCCCCGACAGCGGCAGCAGGATCGCCACCCGTTGCCCAGCCGGACCAGCTCCGCCAGGACCGCCAGGCGGCGCACCCGTTAGCGGAACCGGAGCTCCGCCATATCCATAGCCCCCGCTATAGCCATATCCGCCCCCGCAGCCCGCGAGTGCTACTGTGCCGAGAAGGAGCACAAATGCCCGACGAAGCATCCGCCGCATCTCCTGAGCCACCGCGGGACGGACACTCCGTCCTGCCGGAAGGTCTTGTGCTGGTTTCCACGCCCATCGGCAACCTCGGCGATCTGACGCCGCGGGCGCGCGATACGCTGCGGGCCGCCGACATCATCTTGTGCGAGGATACGCGCCACACTGCAAAGCTCCTTGCGGTGATCGGCGCGAATGTGAAGCAACTCCCGCTGCACGAGCACAACGAGGACGCCGCCATTCCCACCGTACTGCGCCGCCTCCGCGAGGGCGCCCGCATCGCCCTGGTCTCCGATGCCGGCATGCCTCTGGTATCGGATCCCGGCTATCGCCTGGTTCGCGCAGCGCTCGCCGAGGATCTGAATGTGACCGCGCTGCCTGGCGCGAATGCCGCGGTGATGGCGCTGGTGCTGTCAGGCCTGCCGCCACTGCCCTTCCTGATGCAGGGCTTTCCGCCACCCCGTCACGCCGCACGGAAAGCCGCCTTCGGCAAGATCAGAGCCGCCGAACGCGCAGGGCTGGCCGCAACGTTGATCTGGTACGAGGCGCCGCATCGCCTGGCCGAGACACTGGCGGACATGGCCGGCACGTTCGGTGATCGCCATGCAGCCGTCGCACGCGAATTGACCAAGCAGTTCGAAGAGGTGCGTCGCGGCACGCTGACCGAGCTTGCCGAGCGCTATGCCGCCAACGAACCCCGCGGCGAAATAACGATTGTGGTCGGCCCCCCAGAACAGGACGACCACGAAGACCTCGACGGCCAATTGCGCGCAGCCTTGGCGAACAACAGCGTGAAGGACGCCGCCGCACTGGTCGCCGCTGCCACCGGCCTGCCCCGCAAAGTGGTATATGCCCGCGCCCTGGAGCTCGCCACAACATCCCCTCCCCCGCTACGCGGGGGAGGGTAGGGTGAGTGTGCTGCCTACAGTCCCTTCTCCACCATCTCCACCACCCGCCGCCCAATCTCCTGGATCTGCCTCCGCGTCATGCGTCGCAGCGGCCCCTCCAGCACCAGCATTGCCAATCCGTGCACGGCCGACCACGCAAGATACTCCGCCCCAGGCCGCCGCTCCGCCGGCAGAGCCCCCGCGTCCACCATCTGGTCCAACGCCGCGCCCAACAGTTGGAACGGATTCAGTCCACTCCGCCCCGACCACCCCGGATCGCCAGCCGTCTCCGGCTCACTGGCAACCGTAAATGCGGTCCGGAACAGCCCCGGCTCCATCTCCGCAAACCGTATATACGAGACCCCGATCGCCCGCAGGCTGGCACGCGCAACATCGGATTGCTGCCGCGCCCGCCGCAGTTCCTTCTCCATCGCCATGGCCAACGCGGCCAAAGCCGCCGCCCGCACCGCCTGCAGCAGCGCATCGCGGCTGGCGAAGTGGCGATACGCCGCGTTCGGCACAACGCCCGCGCGCCGCGTCGCCTCGCGCAACACAACTGCCTCTGGACCACCTTCCCTCGCGAGCGCTATCCCTGCCTCCAACAACGCCCGGCGCAGATCGCCGTGGTGATAGCTGCGGCGCATCGCGTCCACCGATCACCGCCCCGCGAGGATGTGGACAGCATCCACACTATCTGCTAGCGTCATGTGGACAGCGTAGACATCACGAAGGAGAAAATCAATGCAGATCCAACCCTACCTGTTTCTGGGCGGTCGCGCGGAGGAAGCGATCGAGTTCTGGCGCAAGGCCATCGGCGCCGAAGTGCAAATGCTGATGCGCTGGAAGGACTGCCCAGAGAAGGAGAACTCGCCGACCCCGATGCCGGATGACAAAGTGATGCACGCCAGTATCCGAATCGGTGATTCGACGATCTTGGCCTCGGATGGCAACTGCAGTGGCGAGGTCAAGCCTCAGGGCTTTGCACTTTCACTAACCGCCAAGGATCCGGCGGAAGCCCAGAAACTATTCAGCGGGTTGTCCGAAGGAGGCCAAGTGCAGATGCCGCTTGGCAAGACGTTCTTTTCGCCGGCATTCGGTATGCTCGCTGATAAATTCGGTGTATCCTGGATGGTCTACGTGGAACACTGAGGAATCGTGGTACGCGTCTCGTTCACCGCGAACCTGCAACGCCATCTGAGCTACCCGGACCAGACGGTTTCGGGCAGCACGGTGCGCGCGGTGCTGGATCATGTGTTCGCCACCGAGCCGCTGCTACGTTCGTATATACTAGATGACCAGGATCGCGTGCGCAGGCACGTAGCGATCTACGTCAACGGCGACCAGATCGCCGATCGTCTTCGGCTCGGTGATCCGATAAGCGACGCGGACGAAGTGTTCGTGTTCCAGGCTTTGTCAGGCGGCTAACCCCCCTGTCATTGCGAGGAGCGAAGCGACGAAGCAATCTCGTTCCAATTGGCTGGGGAGCCAACTCATGAATGATCGACTGCTGATCGGCACCAAGAAAGGCCTGTTCGATCTGCGCCGTTCACACGGCGAGTGGTCGATCGCTGCCACGCGCTTCCTCGGCGATCCGATCTCAATGCTGCTCGCCGACCCGCGCGATGGCACGCTGTACGCCGCCGAGGCGCTCGGCCATTTCGGCGTCAAGCTCCAGCGCTCGCGCGACAATGGCGAGACTTGGCAAGAAATTCCCGCCCCCGCCTTCCCCAAGACCGGCACCGAAGGCCCCAGTGTCTCGTATCTCTTCTGCCTGGAACCCGGCGCGGCCGATCAACCAGGCTGGATCTGGTGCGGCACCATACCCGGTGCGCTGTTCCTGTCGAAAGACCACGGCGAAACCTGGTCGATCAACGAGCCACTATGGAACCTGCCCGACCGCCAGTACTGGATGGGCGGAGGCTTCGACAACGCCGGCGTCGCTTCGATCTGCGTCGATCCGCGCAACACGGAGCACATGACAATCGGCGTCTCCACCGGCGGCGTCTGGATCAGCGACGACGCCGGCGCATCCTGGCGCGGCTCGGTCGATGGCATGTACGCCGACTACGCTCCCCCCGAGCATCGCCACCAGCCGTCCGCACAGGACATCCACCGCCTCGTGCAGTGCGCCGACGCTCCCGACACGATGTGGGTGCAGCATCACAACGGCGTCTTCCGCTCCACCGACGCCGCGCGTTCCTGGCAGGAAGTCACCACGATCAAGCCCTCGAAATTCGGCTTCGCCGTCGCGGTGCATCCGTACGACCCCGACACCGCCTGGTTCGTGCCCGGCGTGAAGGACGAATGCCGCGTGCCAGCCGACGGCCGCCTCGTTGTCGCCCGCACCCGCGACGGCGCACGCTCATTCGAGGTGCTGAGCAACGGCCTGCCGCAGCAGCACGCCTACGATCTGGTCTATCGCCACGCGCTCGCCGTCGATGACACCGGCACGCGCCTCGCCATGGGCTCAACCACCGGACATTTGTGGGTAACAGAAGACAGTGGCGATAGCTGGACCTTGGCCGCCGGCCATCTGCCGCCGATCAGTTGCGTGCGCTTCGGCTGACCGTCTGCGCCAGTGACGAGTATCCACCATTCGAAACCGGAAGAGCGCGAATCGCTTCCACCCCCTGTCATTGCGAGGAGCGAATGCGACGAAGCAATCTCGATCAGGGTCGGCAATTGCCTGGAGACCGTGTGACTCGGTGAACCCCCCAAGGTTAAAAGATGTTTGTTCAATGCGATAAACATGGACGCCAGCCAGCGACCATGGTCTGCCAGCACGTTGCCCTTGCCTACTCGAACGTCGCAGAGTCAGCTTTTTCTGGACAACTGAAGCGCCCTCCAATCCTCGGCCCAAGAACAAGAAGCGTCCCGACCAACCGGCCACGCCTCCGGGTCGAACGAACCACGCTGCGACGGTTTCCAATAGCAGGTGGATCGGCTCGCCAAGGCCGACTGGATATCAGAAAACGCCGGCGACCAGTGGACCTTGGCCGCCGGCCATCTGCCGCCGATCAGTTGCGTGCGGTTCGGATAGCGCTCTCAGCGAATACGCTGACGATACCTGCCGGAAGCACCGGCAGCTTCGTCGAGTTGCGCGCATCGATGGTCCTGAGCAGGCAGCGTTCATCGATCTCGCCGATGACGCGGCACTGATCACGAGGCCAACTGACCAGTTCGTCATAGGCTATGCTCCAGCCACCCAAGCTCACCGGCAAATGCAAAGCGACTTCATTTGCCAATGACACCCGCACAGCCGTCATGCCCCGCGCCAAGCGAAGCACGCGCAATGCATCGCGAGATGCGTGCCACACGACGCCGTGCTCACCATCCAACACCACCACCGAACCAAGCGTTACCGCTTCTTGCTGATCGGTCAGGCATGTTGCGATCTGCTTCATGCGTAACCTCCCTTAGGCGTGAGGCGGCGGACGCTGCGCTTGCGGAAGCGGTACGGCTACTCAAAAGTGAGTGAGAACGAGGGAGCAATGCCATGACCCAGGACAAGGCGACGCGCCAGACCAATCAATCGTTCTTCTTCGAATCCGACATCTTCTCGGCCAACCGCCTGATCGCGCGCCGTGCCCGCCCCGGCACCACGATCCAGGAACCCGCCCGCACGATCCCAGTGTTCCGCGAGTGCGACGTGCTCGTGGTAGGCGGCGGCCCCTCCGGCACCGCAGCCGCGGTCGCCGCGGCACGCACTGGCGCCGACACAGTGCTGCTGGAGCGCTACAACCACCTCGGCGGCCTCTCCACCGGCGGCCTGGTGATCTGGATCGACCGCATGACCGACTGGACCGGCAACCAGGTGATCCGAGGCATCGCCAACGACCTGCTCGATCGGCTGCCGAAGGACGCGATCGCCGGTCCGCCGCGCGGCGCCTGGGGCAACCGCGACGAAGCCACCGCGGCCTATTGGAAGGAACGCACCGCCGCCTACCACGGCATCGTCACCTGGTCGCCGACCATCGACCCCGAGCGCCTGAAGCTCGCCAGCCAGGACCTGGTGCTGGAAAGCGGCGTGCAGCTTCTGCTGCACTGCTGGGGCGCCACGCCGATCATGGAGGACGGCGCTGTCGCCGGCGTGGTGTTCGAAAGCAAGGAAGGCCGCCTCGCGATCCGCGCGCGCGTCACGGTGGACTGCACCGGCGACGGCGACATTTTTGGCCGTGCCGGTGCGGGTGCCGACACCGACATCGAGGAGCGCGACATCCATCATTGCATGAACACCGCCTGGATCTGGGCCGGCTGCGACATGGACCGCTGGATCGCGTTCAAGACCTCCCACCCCGCCGACTTCTCCGCCTTCATGGACCGCGGGCGCGAGCTGTGCGGCGGCCTGTTCGAGCGCCCGTTCGTCTCCTGGCGTAACGACGTGGCGCTGTTCATGGGGCCTCGGCTGTCCGGCTATTCCGCGGTCGATGTGCAGGACCTGACCGAGGTCGAGGTGCGCTCGCATCGCGCCATGGCGCGCCATCTGGAGGTGTATCGCGCCCACGCCCCCGGCTTCGAGCACGCGTTCCTGATGCTGTCCGCGCCGCAGATCGGCGTGCGCCATTCGCGCCGGCTGCCGGGCATGGCGCGCGTGCTGCGCGAGCGCTGGAGCGAGGCCGAACCTTATCCCGACGAGATCGGCGTCTCTCCATCCCTGACGCCAAAACTGCCGCCGGTGTCGGTGCCGTATGGCTGCCTGGTGCCGCGGATGGTGGATGGTCTGCTGGTAGCGGGCCGTCATGTGTCCTGCGATGCCGCGAGCCATTCGTTCATGCGCGAGATCCCGCAATGCTGGCTGACCGGCCAGGCGGCTGGTGCGGCGGCGGGGGTGGCTGTTGCGCGGAAAGTGGCGCCGCGCGCGGTGCCGGTCGCGGAGGTGCAGGCGCAGCTGCAGCGGCAAGGGGCGTTTGTGCGGACAGCAACGGACTTGCGACGCGAACGCGCAGACCGAGCCGGAGTTCTGCCCGCATGACCGCAGGCTCGTCCACACCCGTCATTGCGAGGAGCGCAGCGACGAAGCAATCCAGGCCGGAAACTTAGCACGATAGGACCGCAGCACGCTCGTAAGTAATCTCGATAGCGCGCGAGACTTGCCATATAAGCGTGTGCCCTGGCTGCGACGCTGACCGACGAACCTGTCCTGATCCATTACCGCAAGGCACTGGATGCGATGTATGGCAACCGCATTGAGCGGGTTGTCCTGTTTGGCTCGCGCGCGCGAGGTGATCCGCATCCCGGGTCCGATTATGACGTGGCTGTGTTCCTCCGTGACGTGGAAAATCGTGACGCCGAAATGGACCGGCTGGCCGATCTTGGCACCAGCGTTATCGAGGAAACCGGTGAGTTCATGCACGCGATGCCGTACCGCGCCTGTTCGCACAATGCGCGCACGCCTCTGATGTTAAGTGTCCGCGCGGATGGCATTGATCTGTGAAGCCTGAGAGCGCCGCCTTCCTCGAGAAGGCCCGCGAGTGTCTTGCGAAGGCCGACGAAATGCTTGAGCGATGGCCCGACGAAGCTGCGCGCGAAGCGTATCTGGCAGGTTTGCACGCAGCGCAGGCATTGATCGTTGAAAAGACCGACGCCGTCGTGAAAAGCCATCGCGGCGTTCAGCGCGAACTGAGCAGGCTCACGAAGGATATGCCGCTGTTCAATTCGGAGAATCCGAGTATTGAGCCAACTCAAGACCGCGTAGAAGGCCGAGCGGCGGTCCAAAGCGGACGGGATCAGCATCAACCAGTTCGTCGCCAAGGCAGTCGCCGGGAACCTCGCGGCTATAGGCACGGCCGAGTTCTTCGCGGAGCAGCGCGACAGGACCGAGAGCCACCGTGCCCGGACGATACGAACGATTGAGCAGGTCGCCTGGTTCGGACGCACGGTTATGCGTCAGCCGCCTCCCATGTCAGATCGTTCTTGCAAAGCATAGAATTCAACGCAGAGAGCGCCAAGAAACGCGAAAATCACCAAAACGATTTTATTTGGGCCTTCGGCCATGTCACGCAGCACCCAAAACATCCTTCGCGATCTTCGCGCCCCTTCGCGACCTCTGCGTTAAATCTTTGCCGCACGCACTGGCGCGTCGCACGAAAGCACCGCCTGTCAAGCCAGCGACTCATTCGATAGCTTCCGAGCACTTCCACGATATGCGACCTTCGACGGCCTCGGCGCCGAGCTTGCGCTCCGCATCGTCGAATATGGCCGATCCCATGTCAGGCACCCCGCATCGCACGCCCGAATGTCCGGCGCGCCGGTTCGTATCCTATTGGATCAGAGCGCCCCGCTTGGCCTGCGTCGTCATCTAACCCGCTATGAAGTCGTTCCCGCACGCGGCATCGGATGGGGCGCGATGAGAACGGTGCCCTCATTCGCGCTGCCGAGATCGAGCGATCCACAGCACCCAACCCATCGAACGACGCTGTCGGGATTATTTACATTCCGCGCCTACAGCATCATGCGCCCTGCTCTATGCGGTTGATTTCGCCCAAATTAATTTCATGGCATGAAATTTGCTTCACCCCGCGCGTGACCCAGCATGGGAGATAGGGGACCATGAAGGTAGCTTTTCTTTCCACGGCCGCCACGGTGTTGCTCAGCTTGGCCGTCCTTACGGTTCCGCAGTCGGCCCACGCTGGGACGATACCATACCCCAACATCGGAACACCAAATCCCGCCATCTACGCCTTCACGGCCGCGGCAACCGGGGACGTTATCGCTTACTTCGCCGGCTCCGGCGCTTCGTTCGACGAGCAGGTAGGCCTGCTGGACGAAACGACCGGGACAAACTCCGGGTTGGGCCTCGACGACCACACGTCATCGGTTGGCGAAACCTTCGACATGGGTCCGGTCAATGCGGGCGATACCCTGGTATTCTATGATACCGTCGCCGGGCACGGCACCATCTACTCCGTGCCGTCGATGAATGTCGCGTATGACACAGACGGGTCAGACGGCCACAACCACATCTACTCGACCTCGGCTGCCGCCGGACAGATTAGTGCCTTGATTCCCGCAGGCACCTACGTTGCGTTCGAGGATCTCCCGTTCCCCGGCTCCGATTTCAATTATTTCGACGACACCTTCGTGTTCACCAATGTGGCCACCACCACGACAGGGGTGCCTGAGCCCACGTCGATCGCATTGTTGGGCGCCTGCCTTGTCGGCCTTGGTCTGATCCGCCGCAACCGCCCGCAGCAGTAGGACCGCCGATACTCTCGACCGGGGACCGTCTAACGGGGGCGGTCTCATGTTCCGCCCCATTCCCCGCAGGCAAGCGGCCCTCGTTAGCCGATATTAACCCTTGAGTTGGTCTGATGCCTCGGCCGTCAATTCCAAGGTTCTATCGACCTATTCGCTGCGGCCGCCGAGAAGCTCGCGGCCATGGGCACGGCCGAGTTCCGCCTGGTCCGGACGATAATGTCGCTTGAGCAGATCGCCCAGTTTGGCGGCTGACCGACGCGTCATCGCGTGACCGCGATGCGGACGCAATCAGGAGGAACCTGCACTGGGCCTCACGCCCGCCGTTTCAGGACACGAGTTCCGATTGCCGCAGGACATACTCCCCCTCCTCCAGCTTGTCTCGAATGATGTCGAGCTGCTGTCGGCGATCGAACCAGGGCGAGATCGCGCTGCGGAACCGTGACTGCATTTCAACCCGTCGGCCGAAGCCACACAATGGCGCACACAGAGCATCCTGTTCGACAGGCGGTCCATATTCCCGCAGATACTCAGCGAAGTTGACCGCATTCTCATCGACGTTCCGCAGTGTTTCGCAGGGCACGCCTTCCGCGTAGATGACGTCGTGGCCTTCCAGCTTGATATGGAAGTACTCCAGTTCATCCAGCGTGCTGGCATCGAGGAGCGCGATCGTCGTGCCATTGATCAGGTTGGCTACCGGCACGAGCACATCATCGATCAGCAGTGCATGGGCCCTCGTGACTAGCAAATCGGCACGCGGCAGATCAGGACCAAGAGCCGATCGGGCGACGCGAACGGGGACCACCTCCTCGACCCACGCCTTGGTCGGATCGGTCCTCTCGAACCGGTAGCGACCGATCCACTGAATCGGGCGCACCCCGCCGAAAACAGTTGGCAGCAGATCGCCGATGGCAAGGCCCTCAACCTTCTTGTCGCCATCCGCAGTTCGGATCGTCGTGCCCCTAAGGAAGCAGGCCGCCCCGCCGCCTCGCACAGGTACCGACTCCGCCCTCGTTGAAGCGAGCATCGCGGATGCGGCGATTGCACTCATCCCGATGAGATTACGGCGCGATCGACGAATACCAATTGACCGCTCTTTAGGGTCACGCACGTCTGAAATCCCTCGTCATCGTTGGTGCGCGCACGGGCGCAATCGATGTGTGTATTCGGCTTCGGAACCGTCCGTCCAGTTATTTCAGGAATCCTACAGAAAAAACATTCAATACAGGCCATCCGCGAACCGTGTGATCGATTTTTGCGCGGAATAGCTTTTTCTTCCATCTAAATACCCGCGTCAGTTGCTGACATTGGGAAATATATTCTCTCTAAAGTAGCATAAGACACCCGCATACAGCGCGTCTTTTACCAACTGATGTTATCCATTTGCGCCGCTCGGCGACCTCCGCATTCCCTCACCCCAATTAACCGACCCTTATCCCTTTCCCGGCATACTCCCGCACTCGCGCCCTGGCGCCCCTGGGAGGAACCCACCGCATGCTGACCACACCCGACATCCACATCCCCGACGGCATCGTGACGGACCCCGGTATCCTCTCCCCGGTCTTCATCCGCCGCCTGCTCGCCAACCTCTCCGCCATCATCGCCATCGACCAGGAGCAGGACCCAGCCACCTGGGCCGAGGAATGGCAGATGCTCGAGCAATTTTTCTGGGCGCTGAAGCCGACCAACCCCATCGAGGCCGTGCTCGCCGCGCACGTGGTCGACACGCACCACCGCGGCATGGAGATCAGCAAGCGTGCCGCGCAGCCTGGCCTATCGGACGACAAGGCCCTTCGGCTGCACACGAGCGCCAACGCCGCGCGGCGAGCGCTCCTCGCCACCCTGCACCGTCTGGAAAAGCGCCAGCAACAGGGCGCGCCCGCCGAACCCGAGCCAATCGCAGTGCCGTTCTTCACCACCGCTCTGTCCGCCCCCACCACACCACCGACCAACGGATCCGCCAACCGGGCCGCCCGCCGAGCCGCCGCCGCGCTCGCACGCAAGTCGCCACGGCTTAGTCACAACGGCGGATGATCCGCCGTCATCGACCCCACGTCGCCGTGGCATCGACAGTGAGGCCAAGCGCAGTCGTGGCCGCCGCCGTCCCTATCCGATCCTCCTATCGGACCATCAAATTCAACGCCGCGCAGCGCCGAAATTTTCCTCCGCGATCTTCGCGCCCCTTCGCGGCCTCGGCGTTGAATCATTGCCATTCGCACCGCCCCCTCGCATGAGACATCCCATTGCAACGTCGAGGACCTCGCTCACCGACGAACGTTCAAGCCGCCTCACGATCGATTCCGCGGCGCGCTTTAGGTTCTGGGGTAGCGCGTGGTGACGCTGAAGGCGGGGCAGCGGAACGCCATCTGGAGGGGAGTTCCTCGCTAAACGAATGACTGCGAGCCAACTCCGCATCTATCAATCGCAATTCCCGATAAATCGCAGCCGACTGCTCAGCAAATCCAAGAGAATTCCATTTTTCGTCTCCAACGATCCGTTTCGCCTTCTGGGCAGCCAATTGAAAAGGGTTGAACTGCATTGAAGTTCTCCCTCCACCGGAGAGAACACAAAATACAGACGACTGTATGGAGCAGCCTTGATACAGATCAATCGTCCTCCTGTTAACCAATGTTAACCATCTCGCGTTCATGGTTGGGGTACCCCGGGTCCTTGGTCTGGCCAGATTGGATGCCGGTTTGTCCCACCCGCAGCAGTAGGCGCATTCTATCCCCGACAATCGAAGGGAATGCGCATGCAACTCGGCATCCACCTGCCCCACGCTGGCGAACAGGCCACGCCGGCGCTGATCCGCCGCCACGCCATCCGCGCCGAGGCACTCGGCTTCGCCGACGTCTGGGTCAGCGAGCACATCATCGTCCCGCGCAAGGAATTCCCCCGCTCGCCGCTGTTTTACGACCCAGTGGTCACCTTGAGCTGGGTTGCCGCCGTCACTCAGCGCGTCCGCCTCGGCACCACGGTGCTCGTACTGCCGATGCGCCACCCCCTGCCACTCGCCAAGGAGCTCTCCACCCTGCACAACCTCTCGGAAGGCCGCCTGATCCTAGGCGCCGGCGTCGGCTGGCTGGAGCCTGAATTTGCCGCCCTCGGCATCCCCTTCAAGGAGCGCGGCCGGCGTATGGACGAAGGTATCGCCATGATGCGCGCCGTCTGGACGCAGGACCCAGTCACCTTCGAGGCCAAATACATCCCCGCCAAGATCGTCGACATGACGATGCAGCCGCAGCCGATCAGCCCGATCCCGCTCTGGTTCGGCGGCAGCTCCGACGCGGCGCTGAAGCGCACCATCCGCATCGGCGACGGCTGGCACGGCAGCCGCGAATCCCCCGAGGAAGCCGCCCCGATCGTCAAGCGCCTCCGCGCCGAACGCCCCGGCGACGACTTCACCGTCTCGATGCGCATCCAGTGGAACGGCAAGGACCAGGGCGAGCTGCGTGACCGCCTCGCCGCCTACGAAGCCGTCGGCGTCCAGCACGTGCTGGTGGCGCCGAACAACCGCGAGGTCGATGACTGGGACGAGGTGATCGAAGGCGCCGGCAGTCTGAACCGAAACTAATTGACGCGAAGATAGGAGCCAGGCCACCCCTCCGTGATCATCTCTGGCGTATTGCACTTATAAATCGCGTTCAGATTACGCACCTTCCCAGCAATCAGATCGGCGACCGAGAACGCCACGCCACCGCTCTGCCACGGATCGCACCAAACCGCGTGCGGTCCCCAATTCCGCAGATTGTACTGGCCCATCGTTCTCGCACCGATCTTGATCGGTGAAACGGTGTTCCATCCGGGCGCCAGTCCAACTCCCACCCAGACATGGTCGTAAGTCGGGTTGCGGAAATACATGAGATCGAGTGGGCGAGCCGCTGGGCAGTTCGCATAGATATGTGCGAACGCCAACTCGGCCTGCTCCATGCAATTGCCGCGGTGCTGTCCCCATATCGTCGCGACGTTGTTCAACACGTCGGTAAGCGAAAGCCCCTCCAACTTACCGAGCTGGTTCTTCACTTTCTTGCCTGCCGAGTCCCTCACCACGCTCGGCCCCACGGTCGTGCCTCGGAGATCCGTAACGTCCCCGGCGAGCTGACCCTGACTCATGTCGCCCAAAACCATGTTATTGGCGAGCGCGGTATCGATGCCACCCGCCTCCGCGAGGCGGTCGCTTCGCCGATTGGAAGCCCAGAGATTAAGCGACTTGACCCACCTTACCGCATCTTCTGCTGCTGTAAGGTTTTGAGCCAGCACCATTGTCTTGCCCCACCGTTTGGGAAGAGCACCAGATGTATCGCCAACCAGAGGCGAACAGCAAAGTCTCCCCGCAGCGGTCCCCGGGTGTTCAACCAAAGTTGATTAAGGAGCACGTTGCACCTCTCTACCGTTCGAAGCGTCACCGGCGGCTGACATTGAGCCTCCCCAGGTGAAGGCCGGGAGGCGACCACGACGAATTGGGCGGTAAGTCGTCGTCAGCGAGACCTCGGATTACCCACCCGCGCCATTCCTGCCATCATCGCAGTTCGGCTCATAACAAAACCGCCGGGGGAAACGTGTCCGATACAACCGCGCCATTGGCCGCGCTCGACGAGCGCCCGCTGTCGCCGCGACAGCGCTATGCCGCAATCCTCGTCGCGTGCGGCGAGTTCATCGACGGCTACGACCTCATCGTCATGGGTGCCGCGCTGATCCTGCTGCGCCCGCAGTTCAACCTGTCGCCGCAGGAGACCGGCGCACTTGGCGCATCGACATTCCTCGGCGCCATGCTTGGCCTGCTGGTGTTCGGCGACATGTCCGATCGCGTCGGCCGCCGAGCGATCTTCGTGGCGAACCTCCTGTTCTTCGTCGTGTTCTCCATCGCGTCCGCCTTCGTGCAATCCGTGCCGCAGCTTTTCGTCGCGCGGTTCCTGGTGGGTATCGGCGTCGGCATGGATATCCCGACCAGTGCGGCCTACCTGGCCGAGATCGCGCCACGGCGGCAACGAGGCATCATCGCCGGTTCCCTGCTGAACCTAACCTGGATCTTCGGCGCGATGACGTCGAACCTGATCGCGCTGCCGCTGCTCAACTGGGCTGGCAACGATGCGTGGCGCTGGATGTTCGGCCTGGCCGCTGTGCCGGCAGCTCTGGTGCTGCTGGGGCGCCAGGCGCTGCCCGAATCGCCGCGCTGGCTGGCCTCGCATGGCCGCATCGAGGAAGCCCGCCAGGCACTGCACAGCTTCGGCATCGAGGCCGACGCTGTAACGTTATCTCGCCTTACCACGCAACGCGGCTCCTATGCCGAGCTGTTCCGTCCCCCCTATCGTGCGCGGACGCTCCTCGTGGCGCTGATCTTCTTCCTCAACTGCATTTCCGGACCGCTCTCCACCATCGCCGCGCCGTTCGTGCTGCGCACCGTCGGCACTCTCTCGAATGAGACGACCCTCCTGTTCAGCACGCTGGTCTGGGTCACCAGCCTCGCCGGCGTGCTCGTCGGCCTGACGCTGATTGATCGCATCGGCCGCCGCCACCTGCTCTACATCGCAGTGCTCCCCGAGGCATGCGCGGCACTCTTCATGGCGATCGCCGGACCCGGCAATCCACCGCTGCTGGTCGGCGGCTTCTTCGCCTTCAGCTTCTTCAGTTGGCTCGGGCCCGCCGTGCTGACCTGGGTCTGGTCCAGCGAGCTGTTCCCCACGCGCCTGCGAGGCCGCTCCCAGGGTTTCTGCAACGGCGCCTGCCGGCTGGCGATTTCCATCAACATCTTCCTGATCCCCGTCGGCGTCGCCACTGTCGGCTTCACCGCATCGATCATCATCCTGTCGGTGCCGCTGTTCGCGTTGGCCCTGCTGGTAAGCCGTTTGTCGTTTCTCGACAGTGGCGACCGCAGCCTGGAAGCTGTGTCAGGCGATTGAACGGCGATCACCATCTACCGTCATGGCCGGCCGCAGTGCCGGCCACCCGTAGCGGCACGAGCTTTGGCGTGGGATTGATCGTCAGCTTCCAGCAAACCCAAGCGCGCGCGGCAGCACAAGCGTCAGCCAAGGAATGAACGCCACCACCACCAAACCCAGCAGCAGCACCACCACGTACGGCACCATGATCTGCGACGATCGTCCCATCGGCGCGCGCGCGACGGCGCAGGCAATGTAGAAGCCGACGCCCAACGGCGGCAGGAACGCGCCGATACCCATCGCGATCAGCAGCACGATCCCGTAATGCAACTGGCTGATACCAAGCGTCGGTGCCATCGGCAGCAGCAACGGCGCGAGGATCAGCAGCGCCGGCAGCCCCTCCAGCAACGACCCAAGCACGACCAGCCCGATGATCGAGCAGATCATGAACAGCGCCGCGTTCTCATGCATGGCGGCGAGCAATGCGGCCAATTCCTGCGGCACCTGCGCCGCCGACAACACCCAGGAAAACGCCTGCGCCGCCGCCAGCGTGAACAACACCATCGCCGCGACAGTCGATGACGTGGCGATGACGCGGGCCAGGCTGCGCAAGCGAAGCTCGCGATACAGGAACACCGCGACCAACAGCCCGTAGGCGACCGCGAAGGCGGACACCTCCGTCGGCGTCGCGAACCCGGTGAATATACCAGCAAACAGAAACGCCGGCATGGACGCCGGAATGATCGCGTCGGCCGCCAGCTTCAGCCGATGGCCCCGGCCGATATGCTCGGAACGCTGCACATGGCTGCGAACCGAGCGCACATAGATCAGCAGCATCAGGCAGATCGCGATCACCGCGGCCGGCAACAGCCCCGCTGCGAACAGCGCCCCGATGGACAGTGACGTGATCGACCCAAGCACCAGCATCGCGATGCTCGGCGGCACGCACTCGCCCATCGCGGCGGATGCCGCCAGCACAGCCGCGGCCTCCGCCGGGTCGTAGCCCTTCTCCTCCAGCATGTCGCGCATCACCAGGCCGACCGCAGCGACATCGGCCGCCTTCGATCCAGATATACCCGAAACGATATACATGCTGACCACGGTCACCTGCATCAGTCCGCCGCGCAGGAACCCAACCATCGACGCGACGAACATGATCAGCCGGCGCGAGATACCGCCGGACTCCATAACAAAGCCCGCCAGGATGAAGAACGGCAGCGCCAGCAGGACAAAGCGGCTGACGCCATCCACCATGTTCTGTGGCAGCGCGATAAGGCTGATCAGTCCGCCGCTATACAAGAACAGCAGCGTGCCAAGGATCAGCGCAAAGCCGATCGGCACGCCAAGCAGCGCTGTCACCAGCACCACCACGAGAGCGCATGAAACGGCAGCGCCCGTCGACAGCGCAGGCAACCACCACGTATGCACCGCGACGATCGCGACGGTCAGTCCGAACACGACAGCACCGCCAATGACCACGGCGCGCTTCGGCTGTGCATGCAACCGGATCAGCGCATACAGGCCCAGCACGACCATGCCGATGGTGAGCGGCAATGCCAGCCAGGTGCCGCGCATCTCCAGGATGGGTGTGGTCTCCTCCCAGCGTGCCGAGAGCACACCAAGCGATGCGTGGCAGCAGATCACCGCGATCAGCAGCACCAGCCAATCGGCGATCGCGTAGCTTGCCTGACGCAGCCGATCAGGCAGCAGATCGACAATCGTGCGGATGAAAACATGCTGTTCGCGCCGATATGCGATCGCGCCGCCAATAAAGGCGATGACCGATAGCGCAAGGCTGGAAGCCTCGTCGGTCCACAGCAATGGTGAGTCCCAGAACGTGCGCCCAAGCACATCGGTGATGACCGCCAGCAGTTCACCAACCAGTGCAGCGCCAACGACGACATCCACCCCCGCATCGAGGATCGCGACAGGGTTCCTCATGTCTCCTTCGGAAACGCGCCCGCCAGCCTTCGGGTGTAAGGCACATAGAGATTGAGCAAGTCCAGATATCTGCCCGCCGTACCAAACACCTCGGCCCCAACACCCGCATTCCCGCGCAATTCGACAATGCCGATGTAGTCAACACCATCCGGCTGCGTCGCGACGTACAGCCGCGCCTGCGCGGTCTCCGGCCGCGCATCCAGCGTGCGCACCCCCTGTTCTATCGCCGCCGCATACTCCGACGGCACCTGCCGGAACCGGCACAGCAGCACTCGCGTCGCCGCGCCGCTACCCCCAAGCAGCCCCTGCCCGGGATAAAGCTGCACGCCCTCGGCACGATACTGCCCCCAGACGCGCGACATGATGCGATGGGTCCAAGGCGAATACCGTGCACCAGCGAACTTCGCGTAATCCGGGCCATGCAGCACCTGCACATCCTGCAGGTCGTACAGCGCCAGATACCGCGGCCAGCCATCAACGCAGATAAACCGCTGCGCCGTCAGGAAACCAGGGCAGCCGGCGCGTTCCGGAAAATGCTCCGTGTCATACCAATCCTGGAATTCCTCCTCGATCGCCGGCGGAGGCTCCATCGTCGCCAGCAGTAGCCCACGTCGATCGCTCATGACTGCTGCGCCAGGATGTCGTCCAGTAGCTTCGGGTATTTCGGTTTGAACTCCGTATACACAGACGCCATCTTTTCCTGGAACGGTTTGAAATCGACCGTGTTGATCTGCATGCCACGCTGTTGCAACACGCCGGCGGCGCTATCGGACGCCTTGGTGATCGTATCACGCCAGTACCGACCGTATCGCCTGCCCCGCTTCGCGGAACGCGGTCTGATCCGCTGGCGTCATCTGTGTCCAGCGTGCCTTGCTCACCATCAGGATGCCGGCGTTGTAGATATGGTTGGTCATCGCGACGTTCTTACAGACCTCATACACCTTGAAGTTCACCGACGTGGGCAGCGGAAATTCCAGCCCGTCCACCGTCTTCTGCGACAGCGCGAGATAGACCTCGGTCCCATCGAGCGCCACCGGTATCGCGCCCAGCGCCTTGAACATCGCCACGAACACCGGCCCCGACTGGATGCGCATCTTCAGCCCGCGTAGATCGTCTGGCGTGTGCACGACCTTGTCGCGTGTCTCCATCTGCCGCCAGCCGTACCAGCCCCATTCCAGGCCAATGAATCCCTTCGACTTCCATATCGGCAAAGATCTGCTGCCCTGCCGAACCATCCAGGATCTTCACCGCGGTCGCCGCATCCTTGAACAGGAACGGCAGATCGACCACCTGTACGGTCGGCACGAACGATTGCATCCAACCCGATGTCAGGATGGCACAGTCCACGATGCCGGTCTGTAAGCTGTTGGCCAGGTTCAGCGCCGTGCCCAGCGCGCCGTTGACGAAAATCTGTGTCTGGTACTTGCCACTGGTGCGCTTCTTCACCTCATCGGCGAAATGCTGCGCCACGCTGTACGACGTGTCCTGCATCGTGTCGGCGGTTGCAAACTTCAATTGAATAGCATCGGCGGCACGCGTGCGAATTGCCGGCATGGCCAGCGCGGCGCCGGCCAGTACGCCCGTAAGTCGGCGGCGTGATAAAATCATTGCGTTTCCTCCTATGGTTTTGCCTCCAGCGAGGCATTGTTCGCAAGATCGCGCAACCCGCCGGCGATGCGCGTCGCACCCGCCAGCAGCAACGATGCGTCCGACTGTGTGGAAATGAACCGCACCCCATCGCGAATAAAGATACGCTGCCGTGCCGGTTCGTTGTCGCCGCCGACGCCGGCATACTTGTCGTGCGTCAGCGCGGCTCGAGTGACGCGCACCACCGCCGCCATCGCCTCGGGATCACCATAGGCGCCAGGCTTGCCCATATCGGCCAGAAGATCAGTAAGCGCCACCTGCACCACATCCACGCCCTCGACCGCGGCGATCGCCTCGGCATTGGCCAGGCCCTGCAACGACTCGATCATGCAGACCACAATCGTATTGGCGTTCAACAGTCGGATCGCATCCGCCGACGCTACCGGCCGGTAATCGAAGAACGGATAGCCAGTGGTGACCGACCTCCGCCCGATCGGCGCGAACTTGCAGGCACGCACCGCCAGCCGCGCATCCTCCGCCGTATTGACATCCGGGAATACAATCCCAGTGACGCCGTTATCCAGCAGCACTGGAATGTCAGGATCCCGCACGCTGCGCGCCCGCACGAATGGCGCGACGCCACAGCCCAGCGCCACCTGTGCGATATGCCCGATCGTCTCGATCGAGAACACGCCATGCTGCGTATCGATGAACAGAAAATCATGCCCCGACGCACGCGCGATCCGTGCGATGTCGCCGGTGCGCGAGACACGCACGATCAGCCCAAGCGCCAACTCGTTCGCTTGCAGGCGCCGGCGCACCGGATTGCTGATATCAGGCAGCGCGCCCGGCATCAGACGCCGCCCGCCAGTGCAACACCGCCCGAGACCCGTTCGCCCATCGGGTGCCGCGTCAAACTGGTGACCAGGATCACCGCAGCAAGCGAAAGGCCACCACACAGCACCAGCGCCACCTTGAAGTCGCCGGTCATCGACACGAGGTAGCCCGTGACGATCGGCCCTGCTATGCCGAACGAAATGCCGCCCAGCGTGAAGAACGCATAAGCGCGCCCGACATCGCCGGTGGAACGCAGCCGATCATTCGTCAGCGCGAAATTCATCGACTGCGCGAACGTGTTGAAAGTAAGCGATAGCGTCAGCACCACCGTCGCCAGATTAATCGAGCCGGCATAAGGCACCAGCACGATCAGGCCCGACATCAGCGCGCCCAGTGCCACGGCATAGCGCCGCTTACCCTCATGCAGCGCCGATGCCGACAGCGAGCGGTCGCACACATAGCTCAGCCCCAATGCCAACACTGTGCTCAAGGCGAATGGCACCGCCGTGTAGCCGCTGGCCTGCAACACCGTCAGGTCATACGACGATTGCAGGAAGCTCGGCAGCCAGGCGAGGAAGAAATACGCGGTGTAGTTGATGCACCCCTGCGTCAGCGCCAGGCCCCACATCGTGGTGTTGTCGAACAGCAGCCCACGATAGCCGACAGAATCGCCTTGCGGCGCGTCCGAAACATCGCGTTCGCGCAAAATCATCTCGCGCTCGGACTGGCCGAGCCAGCGTGCCTTGTCGGGCGAGCGGTAGAACGGCACCCATGCGGCAACCCAGATGAACCCGATGATGCCGGTAACGACGAACGACGAACGCCAGCCGAACTCGGTGATCAGCCAGCCCACCATTGGCGCACCAAGTGCCGGTCCCGCGGTCGTGCCGCTGTACCAGATCGCGGTGGCCAGTCCGCGTTCGCGGCGCGGCGTCCACTCGCGCAATGCCCGATGTGCGCATGGGTTGGCGGCGCTCTCGAACACGCCCAGCCCAAGCCGCGTGCACAACAGAAAGGTAAGCGACGTGGCCGCGCCACCCAGTGCCTGCGACAGCGACCAGAAGCCGGCGGCGATCGAGCTCATCCGATGCGTGCCAACGCGATCCGTCAGTGCGCCGACCGGCAACAGCAACACGGCGTAGAGCCACAGATAGGAGGAAAACAGATAGCCCAGCGCCACCGGCCCGATCTGCAACTCCTTGGCAACCGAGCTGCCCGCGACACCCATCGTTACGCGATCGAGCGAATAGATGCAGAGAAACAGGAACAGCATGATGTAGATGGCGAAGCGCCGGTTATTGCGCATGCTGTTTCCCCCAATTAGTCTTATGATATGAACACGACCTCAGCATTCCGTCCAGACCGGCCGATCCCGCTCGAGGATCGCTTCGGCATAAGCGATCTGTTCACTCGCTACACCTGCGCGCTGGACGCGGGCGACGTGGACACGCTGGTGCACTGCTTCACCGAGGACGGTGCTCTGGTCAGCCCCGCCGTCGGCGCGCATCAGGGCCGCCCCGCGATCCGTGCCTTCGCCGAACGCTTCGCCCGCTTCCGCGCCAACGGCTCCCAGTTGCGGCACGTAATTTCCAATCTGATGATGCAGGTGGATGGCGATCACGCCCACGCCACCTGCTATCTCACCGTGTTCCTGACCCGCGACGGCAAGAGCAGCCTGATGGCACCCGGCTGCTACGACTGTGAGCTGCGCCGCACCGATGGCATCTGGCGTTTCCAGAACCGCATCGTGCGCCACGACCACGACTACACCCTGGAAGGCCTATAAGTAACCAACTACACCTCTCCCGCTTCGCGGGAGAGGTCGCCGCGCGTAGCGCGGCGGGTGAGGGTGCCGCGCCCGGCACGCACCCCTTGCTATCACTTCACTCCACGTCGCCGCCGCTCCGTATCATCCAGGTGCCGTTGCATAGCCACCCGCGCCGCCTCCGGATCCCGCGCGGCAATAGCATCGCGAATAGCCCGATGCAGCGGCAGCGAGACCTTCTGGTTCTCCTCCGGATCCCGATTGGTCACCCGCATCGACGTCATCAGCTCGGTGCGAATCGCATGCGCGATCGGCAGCAGGAACTCATTGTGCGTCGCCTCCAGGCACGCGACATGGAAAGCCAGGTCAGCATCCATGAAGGCCAGCACTGCATCTTTCGCCCGCTCCATGGCACCATAAGCAGCGGCGATGCGCGCCAGGTCCTTAGCTGTGCGGCGCTGCGCGGCCAGCGCGGCGGCCGCCGGCTCAATGATCCGCCGCAGATCCATTAGGTGATCCAGGCTACGGTTGACGTTGCCGCCGCGCCAGCCCAGCACCACGGGATCGAGTTGGCTCCACGCCGCCTTCGGCCGCACCACGGTGCCGCGTTTCGGCCGCGCATCCAGCAGCCCCTTGCCGGACAGCACGTTCAACGCCTCGCGCAACACGGTGCGGCTGACACCGTAGCGCGTCACCAGCACGTCCTCGCTAGGCAACAGATCGCCTGGTTGCAGCCTTCCGTTGATGATGTCGCCGCCCAGCATATCCACAAGCTGCTCGCGCAAATTCCGCTTCAGCGGCCGGACAAGAGTTTGATCGGCGCCATCCATCGTCAGACTTTCACAAACTTGCGCAAGCTACGGGTGACCAGTCGTGCTGCCGTCGCTCCTGCGGCACACCGTATGCGAAGTTACCGATTCCTATGGTCACTGTCATGAGGATGTCCGTCGGTTTCGTCGCGCTGAGCATATCATATTACATAGTGACCGTGCCATCTCGTCGCGGCCGGCCAGCCGCAGCAGGTACAAAACCGGCCTCGCGGACTGAGTAGCGGTACCGGCACATGGCGATGTTGATGCATCGCGCCGCGCCCTTGCCCTCGACGGCATAGACCAACCGATGCTCCCGCGTGAGACGGCGAGACCAGCAGAATCACGCTTCAAGGGCTCAGGCTTGCCCAGGCCGGCGAACGCGGTGCGACGCGCGTACTCGATCAACTCGTTGAGCCGCTCGTGCGCGCTGCGGTTGTGCTCGCACCAGTAGAGATTGTCGTTCCAGCCGTTGTCGGTGAAGTGAACCCTCAACGCTTCTGGCGGATCCGCCCCGGTTCCATCAGCTTACGTTCCCGCGTGGTGCCCGCCTTGATCTGCTGTATGGACGCCATCAGCCGTTCGGCATTCTTAGGGCTGCTCAGCAAGTGGACAGTTTCCTGCCAGCCTGCGAATTCCTCCTCGGACACGATCACAAGGTTGCCCTTCTTACCCTGCCGCGTGACAACCGATGGCTCCCGGTCGGCCGCGACCCGGTCGAAATAGCTTGCCATGTTCTGGCGCAGATCGGTGAACGAAACGTGGCTCATGAGCGAATTCCGTCGGCTTCGTGTAATGTACAGATCACTGTACCCACCCACCCGTCACAAGAACCCGATCGACAGCCATGGCACCGCCACGACGATCGCCAGTGCGACCGCCAGCGCTGCGAGGTAAGGCCACATCCGCCCCAGCGCATCGTCCGGTGACACCCGCCCGATCGCGCACGCGCCATAGAACCCCACGCCGAACGGTGGCGAGAACAGCCCGATCCCCATCGCCAGAATGATGACCATCGCGTAGTGCACCTCGTGCACGCCCATCGCCTTCGCCACCGGGAACAGCAGCGGCCCGAACAGCACGATCGCCGGAATCCCCTCCAGCACGCTGCCGAGTATCACGAACGTCACCGCCGTGATCGCCAGGAAGCCCAACTTCCCACCCGGCACCGTCGCCATCGTCGCGACCAGCCACTGGGAAAAGCCCGACTGCGTCAGCGCCCAAGCCATCGCCGTGGCGGTTCCGATGATCAGCATCACCGCGCCGGTCAGCGACAGTGTATCCACCAGGATCGGGTAAATCCGCCGCCAATCGAATTGTCGATACACGAACATCCCCAGCAGCGCAGTATACACCACACCGACCGTTGACACTTCGGTCGCCGTAGCCACCCCGTCGATCACCGCGGCGCGGATCACGAACGGCAACGTCAACCCCGGCACCGCAATGACGAACGTCCGCACGATCTGACCAGCCGACGCGCGCTCGCCGCCACTGATATCCATATGCCTCGACCGGTACCAACTCATCACCAGCAGCGCGACCGCCGCCACCGCCGCCGGCAGCAACCCTCCGGTGAACAGCGCGGTGATCGACACATTGGCAACCGAGCCGATGGTGATCAGCACCAGGCTCGGCGGAATTGTCTCCGACATCGCGCTGGAACTCGCCAGCAACGCCGCCAGTTCGCCGGGATGCGAGCCGCGCCGCCGCATCTCTGGAAACAGCACCGGTGCCACCGCCGCCATGTCCGCCGCCTTGGACCCCGAAATGCCCGACACCAGGTACATCGCTCCCAGCAGCACGTAGGACAGCCCGCCGCGCACATGTCCCACCAGCGCGGCGAGGAACGCCACCATCACCCGCGCAATACCCGCCATTTCCATCAGCAGGCCCAGGAACACGAACATCGGCACCGAGAGCAGCAGCAGGTTCGACATGCCCTCGTCCATGCGGTTCACTACCACGGAGAGCGGCAACGCGCTGGTCAGCCCGAGATACGACATGGTCGCAATGCCAAACGCGAACGCGATCGGCACGCCGATGGCCACGCACACGGCAACGATGACGACGAAGAACACGATCAGGCTGCCGAAGCCCATGCCGATCAGGACCGGGCGCCCAACCCACAGCAACGCCGCGATGCCGCCAACCGTCAGCACCGCCAGGCAGAAGCTGCGCCAGGTGGTGGTCTCCATCAGCCGCAGCAATGCGATGACCGCAGCCAAAGCCGTGCCGACCAGGATGGCAGTGACGCGATACCCGTCGGAGATCTGCAGCGACACCAACTCGACATACCGCTCCTGGTCCAGGTACTGCACCGCCGGCAACAGCACCTCCAGTACGAACGCAATCACCACCAGCGACGCGACAGCGGCGAACCACCGCGCGATATGCGCCGGCACCCAGTTCGCCACGGTGGTCAGCCGCATGTGGCCGTCGCGCCGCAATGCCACCACCATCCCCAGCATCGACAGCCATAGGAACAGGAAATTCGCCAGCTCGTCGGTCCAGAACAGCGGGCTGTCCAGCACGTAGCGCGACACCACGCCAGCGAACAGGATGCACACCTCGGCCACCACGAGCGTGGCGCCGATAACCTCGCACGCCACCCCGATGGTCTGGTCGATCAGGAAGGCGCAGCGCCGCAGGACGGCCCAGCCAGGAACATCCTGCGGGACGGTGGTAGCGTCGAGACTCACGACGTGAGCGGCCCGACGTATTTCTCCAGCAGCGCCCACGCCTTGTCGCCGGCGGTCTTTTTCATGTCGGGATAGAAGCCCGTCTTGGCCAGCACGTCGCGGAACGGCTTGAAGTCCGGCGCATTGAACGTCAGGCCCTTGCCCGTCAGGTTCTGCTGCTCGCTCTTCGTCATAACCACGAAGACATCACGCTCCTTGAGCGCGACCTCGGACAAATTGCGGTGGCAGATCTCCTGCAGATCCGGCGGCAGCTTCTTCCACGCCGCGACATTGAACGAGGTATGGAATCCCGCCCACACATGATTGGTCAGGCTACAGTACTTCTGCACCTCATACAGCTTCGCTGTGTCGATCAGCACCAGCGGATTCTCCTGGCCATCGACGATGCCAGTCTGCAACGCGCTGTACACTTCGTTGAAGTTGATCGCCGTCGGTGACGCGCCGAGATGCCGGAACAGCGAAATCAGATACGGTGCCACCGGCAACCGGATCTTGAACCCCTTCAGATCATCCGGGCCGGTGATCGGCTTGGTACGCGTGGTGATCTGGCGGAAGCCGTGGTCGTAGCCCTTGTCCAGACAATAAAGCCCGATCTCCTCGGACGCGGCACGCAGGAAATTGCCGAACTCGCCATCCATCGCCGCCCAGACATGCGCGTAGTCGGGAAACGCGAACCCCACTCCAGGCAACCCGCACACCGGATTGCGCGGCGCCAGAAGATCGATCGGCAGATTGTACATCTCCATCGCACCGGAAATGCACTGCGCGATCATCGCGGTATCGCCGCCCAGGACGCTGTTCGGATAGATGGTGATCTCCATCCGTCCATTGCTGTCCTGCTTGATCTTGTTGGCGGCGTCCTGTTGCGCCGCCATCGCCGGATGCTCCATCGGCGACGACGAGCCAAGCTTGTAGCTGAACTCGGCGGCATTGGCGGGCCAGTGCAGGATAGTTGCGGCTGAAACGCCTGCCGCTCCCGTCAATATCCGCCTCCGCGACAGCTTATACTGCATCGACGTATTCCTCCTGCTCGGGCCGCTGTGGCCACCTTTGTTTTGTGGCAGCGTGGCGGGAGGCTCGTCGGGGAGTCAAGCGGCAGTGCTAAGAGGCGCACGGACAATCGCATTTGGCCGAGATCGAAGCGCGTCGGGCTCAACCCGACCAGCACCCGCCATGACGCTGTGCACGGCGTGAGTCAGTCTTTCCGATAGCTGGTCGAATGCGATTCCCCGTGGGTCGAGCGCCGCACAAGTATCGAGCAGGTGCGATTCCCCGCTTGATACCACTACTCGCTGACCGCGACCCATTCGTTCAAACCGTCATGGCCGGGTCAAGCTCGGCCATGACCACAGGGCGGCAGATAAGTGAGGATCAGTGAGCTTTGGTAGAAGCCCTTATATCGTCCCCGGCACGGCCCCATGTCCGGACCGAGCGGTCATCAACGGTGCGGCGGCAGCGCGAAGCTGGCGACGTCGCTCCCGTCCTGGTGCGGCACGTTGGATGTCGTGAAGAGGCCAGCTTGAAGCGCTATCACGCCTGCAAGGAACACCAGCACGAACGCGATCCCAAGAATGCGGCCGGTTTTTGCTCCAAGACCTGGCACCGCAAGGCCTTTCCCTGGCACTCGGGACACCGCCGGCAGCAATGTGACCAAGCGCGAGGCAATCGCTGTCGCAGCCTGTAGTGGCCAGATGCTGGTTGGCATGCCGGCGATGATCCGCGCCAGGCTGTCGGTCGCCTCCAACTTCGGCAATCTGGCAAGCCTGCCCGCCTCCAGCCATGGATCGTTCCCCAACCGCGCAAACACCGAGATCACACTGAGCGTCATCCCATTTGCTTCCGTCCCGACCGGCGCGAAGAGGAACTCGTTCAATCCAGTGCGCGACAGAGCAAAAGCATCGGTGCTCGCCATGTTAAATTCCTATGATGGAATGAAGATGTTAAACAGGATATCGTGCATCATGAACGTCGATACAACCTGTTTGGCATGGGCGTCCGCCGTCTCTGACGGGATAAGGTCCAGATGCGTCTGCTGACGGTCCACCATGCCACCGTATATCGCTACGCGGAGCCGGTGCAGTTGGGCGAGCATCGCATGATGTTCCGGCCGCGGGAGAGCCATGATCTGCGGCTGGTTCGAACGCAGCTCGTCATCCTGCCGCGGCCCGTGCAGCTACGCTGGCTGCACGACGTGTTCGACAATTCGGTCGCGGTTGCCACATTTGCCGGCGAGACCGACAGGCTCTGCTTTGAAAGTATCGTGACGCTGGAGCACACCGAGGCGGCACTGCCTGACTATCAGCTTGAAGCCGATGCCGCCGCGTTTCCGTTCAGCTATTCACGCGAGGACCGGCCTGATCTGGTTCGTGCTCTGCAAAGACACGAGCCGAGTGCGGAAGTCGATCGCTGGGCCATCGGGATGCTGCCGCGAAGCGGCCGGTGTGCAACGATGGCCCTGCTGCGCGCCATGACGCTTCGCATACAGGAAGAATTCGACTATTCGCGCCGCGACGAACGTGGCGTGCAGAGCCCCGAATTGACGTTGGTATGCGGCAGCGGCACGTGTCGCGACTTCGCCTGGCTGATGATCGACGCCGTGCGCTCGCTGGGGCTCGCCGCTCGGTTTGTCAGTGGCTACATCTTCGTGCCGAAGACAGCCACAACCATCGTCGGGGGCGGAGCGACACATGCCTGGCTCCAGGTTTATCTGCCCGGAGCGGGTTGGGTCGACTTTGATCCAACCAACAGCCTCGTCGGAAACCGCAACCTGATCCGTGTCGCTGTCGCCTGGCACCCGGCAAGCGTGCTGCCGCTATGGGGCACATTTACCGGCGCTCCCGGATCTGCTCTTGCGATGCACGTGGACGTCACCGTCACCGAGGAATTGGTTTCGAACGACCGATGACCCCGTCTCCGACAGCTACGACTTCCTGGGAGCGTCCTTGTCGCCAATACGAGCAACCTGAAGATTGGTTGCAGCCTGCCGGCCTTTGAGCCGTTCTGCCTCCGTCTTCTTCGGCTTCTTGGCTTCACGATTGGATCTCTTCTGTCCCTTGGCCACAGCTTTCACCTTTCAGGTTGGTCTGCTCACATGATGGCATGGTTCGCAGGAACAAGCACGGCAATCCCACCTGGTGTCCTGCTGTCATTGCGAGGAGCGCAGCGACGAAGCAATCTCGGTCCCGCTCGCACTCCTCCCCGGAGATTGCTTCGCCTCGCATCCGCGAGGCTCGCAATGACAGAATTTTCACAATCCGCGAACTTCAAAATCAGGATGCTATAATGGCGGAACTTTATTGCCGTCGCCTTTATTTTCGATCGGGTCCTGTAGCGCCAAGCGCCCCCCGACGAAGAGCCTGCCCTGAGCGAAGGCCGGGGCACGGCGGCCATTAAGATCACGCGTCACGCGAGTGAGCGGCAGGAGAACGTGTTCGTCGTTGAAGTCTGGAGTCCATTCGCCGACATCTACCAAATGGTTAATTCGGTCCAGGACGGCCTGGAGCGGTTGCCCGCGCAATCTGCACCAAGGTCGGCTATGCGGTCTCCATCTCCACCACATCGTGACCTGCCCCTGAGCACGGGCGCGTCAGCCGAATGTCCCGGTCAGGGCCGCAATGATCTGCGCCATCGCGCCGCGTGCCGCCGGCGTGTCGGCCAGCGCATTCAATACGATGAAGTCATGAATGGTGCCATTGTAGCGCACCGACGTGACCCGGTTGCCCGCGTCGGACAGCTTGCGCGCATAGCATTCGCCCTCATCGCGCGTCACGTCGGCCTCAGCAACGATCATCAAGGTCTCGGGCATATTGGTCAATTGCTCGATGGAGGCGCACAACGGTGATGCGGTGACGTTATCGCGCAGCGCAGGGTCGGGCAGGTAGGCGCTCCAGACCGCCTGCATCGCGGCCTTGGTCAGCCACGGCCCGTCGGCACACATCTGATAGGACTCGGAGTCCAAATCGGCACTGAGCACCGGACACGCCAGCACCTGCAGGTCGATGTTTGGGCCGCGGCGCTCCCTGGCCGCGAGCGTCGCAGCAGCGGCGAGCGCCCCGCCGGCGCCGTCGCCCAGGACGGCCAGGCGCGTGGCGTCCAGATTCAGTTCGTCGGCGTGTCCCGCCACATACTCCAAACTGGCGTAGACCTGCTCGAACTGTACCGGAAACCGTGCGCTCGGCAGCAGGTCGTAGCTGATATACACCACAGCGGCGCCGGCCCCGACCGCAAGCTCGCGGATAAAACGATCGTGGGTGTTCACGTCGCCCGAAATCCAGCCGCCGCCGTGACAGTACAGCACCACCGGGAGCGCGTCGTTGATGTCGTTCGGCCGCACAATACGCACTGGCACCGAACCGGTGGGGCCGATCGGGAAGGTCAGGTCCTGGATCTGGGCGCCCGGCCGGCCGACAGGCAGCGCCTGCAGCTTCCGGAACGCGACGCCAGCTTCGGCCGGCGGCAGCGCGTTGAATGCCGTGTCGCCAATCAGCAAATCGACGAACTGCTGCGTCGCCAGCTCCAGCGGGGGTGGTGTGACCGAGTCGTCCAATGCCATTCATCCATAAAGCTGCTGCCCAAGCAGCCATGATGGGATGGCCGGCCGCGCCGGACCAATTAAATCCCGTAAATCGTTGTTGCCGTCTCCCCTTACGTCGATCAGGATCGGCCCATGGCTATCCCCGAGACCGCGGGCGCCAGCCGCATGCTCAATTTCGGGCCGTTCCGTCTGGATGCAGCCCGGCACCTCCTGTTCGAGGGCGATGCCGAGGTCGCCCTCGGCCATCGGTCGCTGGATATCCTGATTGCACTGGTGGACCGCGCGGGTGAACTGATCACCAAGCAGGAATTGATGGCCCGCGTGTGGCCGAACACCTTCGTCGAGGACAGCAACCTGCGGGTCAATATCGCCCTGCTGCGGCGGGCCTTGCGCGACGGCCAGGACGGAAACCGCTACATCACGACAGACCAGGGCCGCGGCTACCGCTTCGTGGCCCCGCTGAATATGGCGCCGGCGACGCCGGTGGTCCCAAGCAGTCGCCCGGCGGCCCTGATCGACAGCCTGCCCGCCACGATGCAGCGCCTGATCGGCCGCGACCAGACCATTGCGACACTGGCCACACAGTTGCCGCAGCGCCGTTTCATCACGCTGGTCGGGCCGGGTGGCATCGGCAAGACAACAGTCGCCATCGAGGTCGCCCGTGCCCTTGCCGCCAACTATCCCGACGGCGTCGCATTTCTGGACCTGGCACCGATCAGCGACCCGAAGCTGCTGCCGAGTGCTCTTGCACGGCAGTTCGGCCTGTCAATTGCCTCAGGTGATCCCATCCCAGGTTTGCTGGTCCATCTGAAGGACCGGCAGATCCTGTTGCTGCTGGATGGGTGTGAGCACGTTATCGCCGCGGCTGCCACGTTGGCCGAACAGATACTGGCCGCCGCGCCCAGGGTGCATGTGCTGGCCACCAGCCGCGAACCATTGCGTGCCGCAGGCGAGCGCGTGCATCGGTTGCAACCGCTGGAAACCCCAACCTCGTCCGAGGGCCTGACCGCTGCCGAGGCGTTAACCTTTCCCGGCGTGCAGCTTTTCGTCGAGCGCGCCGCCGCCACCAACATGAATGGATTTGACCTCACCGGTCGGGAAGCACCGCTCGTTGCCGAAATCTGCCGCCGGCTTGACGGGATTGCGCTCGCGATCGAGCTTGCCGCCAGTAGTGCCGAGACCTTTGGTGTCCGTGCACTGGCCGAGCGCCTCGACGACCGGTTCCGCTTACTGACCGGCGGACGGCGTACCGCGCTGCCGCGGCACCAGACGCTGACGGCCACGTTGGACTGGAGCTATCAACTGCTGTCAGAGCCGGAACAGGCTCTGCTTCAGAAACTCGCGGTGTTCGCCGGCGGTTTTTCGCTCGAATTCGGCATTCGCAATCACTGGCGAGAGCGCGCCGACCCAGACCCTGCTCATCGGCAATCTGGTCATCAAGTCGCTGGTGGCCTTCGATCCACGCGACGAGGCCGCACAGTACCGCCTGCTCGACAGCACCAGGCTGTACGCGCTTGATAAGCTGAAGCGGAGCGGCGCATTGCAGGCCACGTTGCGTCGCCACGCCGAGCATTATCGCGATCTGTTCACCGCTGCCGAGGCCGAGTACGAAAGCCGCCCCGCCGCCGAATGGCGCGCGATGTATGGCCGCTATATCGACAATGTCCGTGCTGGCCTGAACTGGGCCTTTTCGCCTGAGGGAGACCCGTCACTCGGCGTCGATCTGACGGTCGCAGTCGTCTCGCTATGGGTGCAGCTCGCGCTGATGGATGAATGCCGTACCTGTGTCCAACGCGCGTTGGCGCATCTTGGCTCTGTTGGCGAGAACGCAGAGCGTGCCCGGATGCAGCTCAACGCCGCATTGGGCTGGTCGCTGATGTTCGCGGTGGGGGCAGCACGTGAAACCAGAGCCGCCTGGGAGACAACACTGGAGCTGGCAGATCGGCTGGACGAGACCAGCTATCGGCTGAAGGCGCTCTGGGGACTATGGGTCGATCGGCTCAACAACGGGCAGCACGAGGTGGCACTGGTGTTGGCGAGGCGCTTCGCTTCTCTCGTCACACCGTCATCGAGCCCGGTCGATCAAATGATGGCTGATCGGATACTGGCCACATCACTGCATTTCATGGGCGACCAGCTTTCGGCCCGGCAGCATATCGACCGCATGCTGGCGCGCTATGCGTCGTCGGCGGGCCAACGCCTGGGCGCGCGGTTCCAGTTCGACCAGCAGGTCACCGCGCATTATTTCCAGGCGCGCATTCTGTGGTTGTTGGGTTTTGCCGATCAGGCGATGCGTGTGGTGGCTGCCAACGTCGAGGAGGCGCAGGACCTCGGCAATGCGTTGTCGTTCGGTAGCGTGCTCGGACAGGGCGCGTGCCCGGTCGCTCTGTTCAGCGGCGACCTCGACGCTGCCGAACGCTACGGCGACATGTTGCGGGATCACGCCGAGCGCCACGCGCTGCGGAACTGGCTGATCTGGGCACGTTGTTTCAGGGGCGTGGTGATCATCCGGCGCGGCGATGTCGATGCAGGCCTGCGTGTGTTGCAGACCGAACTTGAGCATGCCGGAGAGACGCTGCTGCTGCCGCGCTATCTGCCGCTGCTGGGGGAACTTGCGACGTGCCTCGGCCAGGCCGGCGGTCTGCGCCGCGTCGATGAAGCGATCGCGCGATGTGAGCAAAGCGGCGAGCGGTGGTATTTACCGGAGCTGTTGCGCATCAAGGCAGAATTGGATAGCGACAATGCGGAGAAGTTGCTGTTGCAGGCAAGGGATTTGGCCCAACAGCAGCATGCGCGTGCCTGGGAATTGCGCATCGCGATCAGCCTTGCGCGCACGCAAGGCGCTGACATGCTGGCGGCCGTCTACGATACATTCACGGAAGGATTTGCGACGGCCGATCTTCAGATGGCACGGCGGATGCTGGATGAGACGGCGCACTGACTGTCATCCATCCATACTGTCATTGCGAGGAGGCGAAGCCGACGAAGCAATCCAGTCGAGATTGCGTCGTCGCTACGCTCCTCGCAATGACAGGGGCGTGTCTACTTTGCGCGTGTCCCGCCCGGCAGGCCTTCGTTATGTCCCGGCAGCGTGATCGTCAGCATCAGCGCGCTCAGGCTCTTGCCATGCGGATCGATCGCCAGCGATCGCGTCACGCCGCCGCCCAGCGCGTTCTCGATGACGAAGTTCAGCGCCCGCAATTGCGGCAACTCGTAGCGACGCACCGGCCCGGCATCGAGGTGGCGGAACTGCGCCAGCACCACGCTCCGGCGTCAGCTCGCGCCGCAGCACCTGCCACGCCTCATCGCTGTACGCGGTAACCGAGATATTGGACGTGTTGCCCTTGTCGCCCGCGCGGGCATGGCCGAGGTCATAGACACGCACGCTCATGCCGCGCGCTCCATGACGATCTCCGGCTTCACCCATTCGCGCGGGATCAGCACGGACTTCACCGCCAGGATCTGCCGCGCGCCGAAATTCACGCCGCCGCCGGCACCGCTGGGCCCTTGCATGTGCAGGCTGCGCACTTCCGCGCCCACCGCCTCGGCCGCCTTCTTGTCGGGCGTACGCGCGGCGATGCGCAGGCGCACCTCATACGGTTCCGGGCACGCATCGGCATCGTTGCCATGCAGCGAGTTCATGCCGATGAGATCGATACGCATCTCCTCATACGTCAGCCCGCGGCGGCGCAGGCGTTCCTTCACCACCTCGATGCCTAGCTTCGCGCGCGCCAGCGGCATTGATGCCGGCGAAGCCCATCTCGCCGCTGCCCATGTAGCCGTCGAAATAGCCAACGACGACCTTGTAGGTCGGCGTGCGCGGCTTACCTCGCGCGCCGCGCAACGCGACACGATCCTTCGTGACCTGTTCGAACGTCACCTCTGATGCGTCCAGCACGCAGTCAGGTGTGATGTAGGCACGAGGGATCATGCATCTCGTATAGTAGCTGTTCGGTGCAGGTCGCGACATCGAGCCGCCCACCCGATCCCGGCGTCTTCGATACCTCGACGCGTCCATCCGCCCAGACATCGGCCAGCGGATAGCCAAGCCCTGCCAGGTCCTCGACCTCCTTCTTGCCCGGATCGGCAAAGCAGCCGCCGGTGAGCTGTCCCGAGCATTCCAACAGATGCCCGGCCAACGTGCCATTCGCGAGCTTCGCATAGTCGTCATACGACCAGCCGAACGCATGCAGCATCGGCGCGAGGAACAACGCCGGATCAGCCACACGTCCGGTGATCACAAGGTCGGCGCCAGTGGCGAAGCCGCGCGCCACCACATCGGCACCGAGATACGCATTGGCCGACGCCATGCGCGGCAACAGCGATTCCAGCGGCGCGCCGTCCTCCATCAGCGGCAGTTCGGGATGCGCGCGCATCAGGTCGGTGACCTCATCGCCTGTCACAACTGCGCAGGTGTAATCGGGACACTCCCACTCCGGCGCATGTTTGCGCACCACACGCGCAGCCCCCATCGGATTGGCGGCACCCATGTTGGTGACGATCTTCACGCCACGCCGCAACGCCGGCGGCATGATCGCCTCCATGCGCTCCAGCAACACCGGCGTGTAACCCTTTGCGGGATCCTTGGCGCGATCCAGCGTCTCCCGAGCGATGGTGCGTTCGGCCAGGCATTCCATCGCGAGATAATCGAGTTCGCCGCGCTCGACGATCTCTACGCCAGGCGGGATGCGGTCATCGGCAAAGCCCGCACCGCAGCCAATGCGGATCTGGTCGCGTGCCATGGATCAGCGCACCTGTTTCTGCCCGCTGCGCGAGGCCGCGACGATCATGTCCAGCATCTGGTGCCGCGTGATCGCGTCGTCGAAGCTCGGATGAAACGGACCGCCATCGAGGATCGCCTTGCCGAACTTCCGGTAAAGCTGCGCCACGTTGTACGGCGAGCCGGTTGGAACGGTCTCCGGCACCCAGCGGTATTTCGCCGGTACCTCCATCACTGCCATGTCCTTATCGTCGCCGCGTCCGCCTTTGACGGTGAGCTCCTGGCGTTGCGTGGAGGCTCGCATGGTCGCGGTCAGCGAAAGGTCACCTTCCGACCCGTGGATTTCCAGCATGAATTCGTTGCCGCGCGCCATGCCGCCGCGCACCTGGGCGGAGGTCACCGCGCCGCTGTCAACAACGCCGCTGACCACAAGCTGGTCCGGCACATCCTTGGCGACAGTTCCGCTGTCCTGCGTGGGAATTTCAGCGCGCTGGCTGACGGCGAAGGCGAACAGCTCGCGGAATTCACCCAGGCAGTAGCATAACGCATCGAGGTTATGCCCTCCGGTGATGGTCATCAGGTTGGCGCCATTTGCGAAGTCCGCCTGATAGGAGCGATCCAGCAAAGCGCCCCAATTCGCCGCGTTGACGAACAGCGTCGCGCTGAGTGCCTTGCCGACATAGCCGTCGGCGATCAGGTCCCTCACGTAGTTGATCGAGGGCGACACCTGGCCCTGCAAACCGACGGCGTGGCGGACGCCTTTGCGCTCGGCGGCATCACGCATCCGCTTCGCCTCTTCGGTGTTCCGGCCGAGCGGCCATTCGGAATAGACATGCTTGCCAGCATCGATTGCCGCCATCACCGGAGTGAAGTGATCCGGCACCTTCACGCAAACGGTCACCATGTCGACATCCGGATGCTGTGCCAGCTTCACCGGATCGGCGAAGGCGAGCGGCACGCCGTAGTGTCGCGCAGCGGCCTCAGCGGATTCCTGGCGCGTGGTGCAAACCGCGACGATCTCGAACTCCGGCAATCCCTGCAACGCCGGCATGTGTGCGATGGAAGAGAACCCGCGGTTTGGCGTCACGCCCACCATGCCCACACGAATCTTACCTGCCATGACGATTGCCTCCCCGACAAGGCGAGACTGTCATTGCGAGCGAAGCGAAGCAATGACAGTTAGTCCAATATCTTCCCAAGGGTGCGCGAGAGCACCGACACTCGTTCCGCCGGCGGCCTTGCGTAACTACCCGCGCGCGGAGGGGACACACGGAGCCGTACCAGTGCCTCGGCAAGCCCGACCGCGGCGCTAATGCCCTCCAGCACCGGCACCCGCAACGTGGGTTGCACCACGGTGGCCATCCCTGCCATCACCGCCCCGATCAATGCGATTGTATCGACGCCATCGCTCGCCACCATCGCGTCGGCTGCAGCCGAGATGGCGCGCGTCGCCGCATCCAGATCGGCCAGCAGCTCAAGCGGCGTGATCGGCAGCGTATGCACGGCGCCGAGCCGCGTTCCCAGCCCATACGCATCCGCCATCTCCCGCAGCATTGTGTCGCTGTTGGCTGACATGACAATCGCGCCGATCCTGCCACCGAGCAGGCAGGCGGCGTGCAGTGCGGCCTCGGTGATGCCGACGACAGGGATGTCCAGCATCTCGCGCGCGGCGGCCAGGCCAGGATCGACCGAGGCCCCGATGATCACGGCATCATAGCCCTCCGCATGCGCGAGACGTTCCACGACCGCAGCGGCGGCCACAGCGGTTTCCACCCGGCTGCCGATGATCGCCGGGCCGAACCGGGCGGTCGTCGTTGCGATCTCCACATCCGGCGCGGCGACGCGGCGCGCGGCGTCGGCCATCCGCTGCGTGACGGCCTCGGTGGTGTTGGGATTGATCAGCAGGATGCGCACAGCAGCGGCCCGATGTCTGCCAGCATATCGATCCGCCACGCCGCGGCGATCACGTCGTCGATGCGCGCAATAGCGGCCTGTTGGCGCACCTTTGCTTCGATCTCCTGATCCGACAGAGGCCGCTCCTTGCTGCCCTTCGCGTGCAGCACGGTGGTTCGCAGTTGGCGGCCGTCATGGGTGAAGACCTCGGCGGTGGCCGCGCCTCTTGGGCTGGCAGCCTCCACGCGTGCCTCGGTCTTCGCGCGCAGGGCGACGACCGCGGGATCGTGCACCGCTGCCTCGGAAAACTCCTTCAGGCCAGCAGCACCGAACAGGAACGCAACGGCGGCACAGTGGTGGATGCTGACGCGGGCGTCACGTTCGTTGGTCACCGGACGATCGCCGCGATCGAGCAGAAGCTGCTCGCCGGAGATGATGATCCGCGCGATCTCTGCCGGCGCGACCTGTTGCCGCAGTTCGAGGCAGGCATCGATCACGCTGTGCATGACAATGCCGCAAGGATAGGGCTTGTAGGTGTTGCTCAGTATCTCCCAACGTTCGCCGAGGCCGTCAGTGATCTCGGCCATAACGGCTTCGTCCCCCATCGCACGGGCCCAGCCGAGCGGACCTTCGATCGCGGCAGGCGCCGCCGTGTAGCCCTGCTCCGCCAGCAACGCGGCGAACATTCCGTTGCGCGCGGCATTGCCGACGCTGACGTTCTTCGCTGCGCTGGGCAGGTTCTCGATGATGCCGGCTGACTGGCTGGCGGCGATCCCGAGCGCGTGCCAGGTCTGCGTCGCATCCAGGCCGAGCAGCATTGCCGCCGCCGCAGCGGCACCGAACACGCCGCAGGTCGAGGTGATGTGCCAGCCGCGCGCGTAATGGCCCGGCGAGACCGCGTTGCCGATGCGGCATTCGACCTCGGCGCCGAGAATGAACGCGTGCAGCATTGCCGCGCCCGACAATCCACGCTGTTCGGCCAATGCGAGCGCGACTGGAGCGACCGGCGCCGACGGATGGATCACCGTACGCAGGTGCGTATCGTCATAATCCAGCAGATTGCCGCCGATCGCATTGACGAACGCGGCACCCAGCGGATCGAGCCGTTCCTCGCGGCCGAGCAGGGTCACGCGGCTTTCACCCGACAGGGGCAGCAGCACGCGCAGCGCCATCTCGATCGGCGGCGTGCGCGCAACACCGAGGGCGCAGCCAAGGAAGTTCAGCAGCGATCGCTTGCCCTCATGCAGGACCTGTTGCGGTACCGCGTCCCAGTGCGATGCGGCGACGAACTCGGCGAGACTTTCACCAGCGTGCATGCGTTGATACCACTCATGTTGGCGGTTAATCGTCAAGCAACGCCAAGTGGAGATGCTGCACATGTCCAACCTTCGCGTCGCCATTCGCGTCCCGGTGGGGCGGCCGTTGCCCGAGGTCGCAGCCTTCGTCACGCGCTGCGAGGACGCAGGCTTCGATGGTGTCGGCATTCACGACCATCCATCCAGCGGCCGCGACGCTTACCTGGCCTTGGCTCTCGCGGCGCAGGCAACGCAGCGCCTGCGACTGTTCCCCGCCACATCAAGCCCGCTCGTGCGGCATCCGCTGGTGCTTGCCTCGCTCGCCCACAGCCTGGATGAGCTCGCGCCAGGACGCAGCATGCTGACGGTGGCGCCCGGCTTCATTTCCACCCGCAGCATCGGTCAGCCGCGTGCAGGCATCGCGTTCATGCGCGAGGCAATCCGCGATTTGCGTCGTCTGCTGGCCGGCGAAGAGGTGCACCCAGGACCGACCGCGACGCGGCTCAGGAATCGCAGCGCCCAACCGACGCCGGTCTATTTGTTGGCAGCCGGTCCGCGCATGATCGAACTCGCCGGTGAAATCGCCGATGGAGCCTTGCTGTTCGTCGGTCTCCATCCGTCCGCGATCCGAGCCGCCAGGCAACACCTTGAGGCCGGTGCCAAACGCGCCAACCGCTCACTGCACGACTTTCCCGTCGTGTACGTCGTGACGCTAGGGCTCGGACCTGATGCCGAAGTCGGGCCACGATGGATCCGAAGCTGGTTCACACCGGGCCAGCCGTTCCTCGCTTATCCGAGCGTCGCGAACCTTCATTGGCTCAGGGAAGCAGGCTTCGACATTCCCGATACGCACGATCCGACCGCGATCCCCGAGGATCGTGCGCGTGTCATCGCCGACGCCTTCGGCCTGTTCGGCTCACCCGAACGCTGCGCCGATCGGCTGCTGCAAGCGCGCGACGAAGCGGGCGTGGACGATGTGTTCCTGTTCCCCGCACATGATCTCGCCGGTGGTTATGCGATGCCTGAGGCAGAGGTAGATGCATTCCAGCGCGTCATCCGGCCACGTCTTGGAAGCTGAAATCACCGCCGGAACTGCACCGGCTGCCGCTTGCGCCCCCAGGTGCCCGCGACCGCCTCGAACACGCCAGCAGCAGCGGTGCCGCACTGCCGGCAACACCCGCCAGCATCCAGCCCCCACCCAGTCAGCTCGTACCAATCCCGGCCGATCAGCAGTGACCCGCATGCATGGCAGTATGTGCTGCCACCCGCTCCATCATGCACATTGCCCGTATACACATACCGCAATCCATGACTCATCGCGATCGCGCGGGCGCGAGTTAGCGTGGCAGGCGGCGTATGAGGATGATCGCGCATCCGCCAGTCCGGATGGAACGCCGTGAAATGCAGCGGCACATCGCGCCCGAGTTCCGCCGCGAACCAGGCGGACAGAGCGCCGAGCTCAGCGTCTCCATCATTCTCGCCAGGGATCAGCAGTGTGGTGACTTCCAGCCAGACATCTGTGTGGGTCTTGATCCACACCAACGTGTCCAGCACATCCGCCAGCCGCCCGCCGCACAGGTTGCGATAGAACGGCTCGGTAAACCCCTTCAGGTCCACATTCGCCGCGTCCATATGCGCGTAGAACTCGCGCCGCGCCTCCGGCGTGATGTAGCCAGCCGTCACCGCGACGGCCTTCAGCCCGACCTCGTGGCAGGCGCGCGCGGTATCCACCGCGTATTCCAGGAAAATGACCGGATCGTTGTAGGTGAACGCCACCGAACGGCACCCCAACTGGCGCGCCGCGTCGGCGATCATCTGCGGCGTCGCGTCCTGGTTCAGCCGATCGACCTCGCGCGCCTTGCTGATGTCGTAGTTCTGGCAGAACTTGCAGGTCAGGTTGCAGCCTGCCGTGCCGAACGAGAACACCGGCGTGCCCGGCAGGAAATGGTTCAGCGGCTTCTTCTCGATCGGGTCGATGCAGAAGCCGGAAGACCGCCCATACGTCGTCAGCACGATCGCGTCGTTCTGCCGCGCGCGAACGAAGCACAGGCCGCGTTGGCCTTCATGCAGCTTGCAGAACCGAGGGCACACGTCGCACTGCACGCGCCCATCGTCCAGCGCGTGCCAATAGCGGCCAGGGAACAGTGTGCCTTCGACCAACGCATCCATGCGTGCCAGTGTGCCGCAAATCGGCGGCGAAGGCACGCGACTTATGGTGGCAGCAGTGCGTCCACCATTACCTCGATTTCCGCGGCGACCCCATCGGCTGCAAGGGCGGCCGAATTTCCGCGCTCTCTTGCCGAGCGCTACGCGTGCGCCGCTATCCTTTCCAGCGTCTCCTCGGAGCGCGAGAACGGAATGGCATTTGCCCCAATCGACAATAGGCTAAGATTGCTCGAATCCCAATTGTCAGCTTCGTCATATATCAGCCGTTGTTCCAGCGTTTCGTCGTTGAGGTTGCGCACGTCCAGATGAGCAACAACCCTCGAATTCACCGACGATGCATCAGGAACCACAGGATCAACAAGGAGCCGGCGCCCGTCTGGGAGCGCGACCAGATTCGCGAAGGTGTGTTTCTTATACTTGCCCGCGATCTCGACATCTCGGTGCACCAAGCTCTCGAACTTCCGTTCAAGCAGGTCGGTCAGCAACATACGGAAGTCGCGCGACGGCCTGATATGCATATGCGTATACAGCCATTCTGCGACAGCTCTTGACGCATTTGCGACGAATACGATGGCCGCTCCTGCAGAGGAAACAGAAGTGTCTATGAACACAGTCCCGTTGCTGATTGTCGCTCCGTAGGGGAGCACCACGTGCCGCAAGCGGCTATCAGACATGGCTATGTTGAGCCCAGCGCTTTGCGCCTCGTTGAGAGCGGCCCTGTCATCAGACACGGTCGCGGTTGTACCACTTACTCTCACGACGACGCGAACAAGCCCGTTGGAAGGATACAGGCAATGCGTCGTCACACGCAGGCAGTCGTCCAGCACGTCAACGCGAGCAATGTCCGCCATTGACTCTCGTATGGCCCCAGCGGTTTCCACAAGTGAAGTATTCATATGAGCCTGGTGCGAAGCGGCAACTGTAGCCTATGATCGTGCGGCAGTGGTTCTATATTGGTCTCTGCGCAAAACCAGCGCAAGGCGCTGTCAAACGAGATAGCGCCGACATAAGGTGCCGCATTGCGCAGCTGCGGTGCGGTCGATAAGCCGCGGAAGAACCTGCGATTTTTGTCCCATGAGTGATAATGCGGCCCGCTCACAATAGGCGGAACATCGTCGCCAGCCAATGCCGGTGAATTAGCGTGCGTTTCATCTGTGCAATCGAGCCTACAGACGCATCCGTGCATCAAGATCCCCAGCCGGAACTGGGTTCCTGGAGCGTTTGGCATCCCGACCAGAAGAAATTGCGCACCGACGATCTCATCCTCCACAGCAAGTGGATACCGGGCAACAAGTTCGTCACCAAGAGACGTGTTCCAGGTATGACCCCAAACGGGCGGCGCATCTGAATTCACGATCCGCTTTCTCGCGGCGATGACGTGGTCGACCCGATTAAGCATATCCACTGAAGTCGACATAGCGCACAGCGTGAACCCCCCGTGACGCTTTCGCAACTGCGCGTCGCCGGCTAGACTGAGCGCTGTCCTTAAAGTGCTCGAATAATAGATTCTCGACCGAACATCGGAAGAATGCAACCGAATGCCCCGATGCCTGGTCAGAACCGATCGGCCAAGGCCGGGCCGAATCGGATGACTGCTATCCTCTCGCTATGTCTGCACCACAGTTCGATCTTTTTGCGTCCGCTGCGCAAGATCGCGAACAGCGAAACAAGGAAGTTGTTGCGCTCGTGCGCAGCCGGTTGCATGCGCCGCTGGCGCTGGTCAAGACTGCAGCCACTATGCCTTGGGCGGACCAGCTTTCGATCATTCGAGAGGACAATGCTTTTTGCTTCGGTAAGGGCGTGCTGCCGCCTGACGAAGGCGCGGCGCTCTGGGCCGAATTCGATGTTGAGATGAACCGACTGTACGCAATCATGAACCAAGGCAGGGAGCCGGATCAGGACGACTGACCTGACGCCGGGCTGGGCTTCTATCGCGATGTCGATGCGATATACTCCGCTGCGATGAACGCGATCCGCCAGCCCGCCGTCGCCGGAACCTTCTACCCAGCAGAGCGCGACGTGCTGGAGCGGCAGCTCGCCCAATTCCTCTCCGACGCCGGCAACGACGCGCCCACCATGGCACCGCCCAAAGCGATCATCGGCCCCCACGCCGGCTACGTTTTTTCCGGCAGCGTGGCCGCGCGTGCCTATGCCCGACTGGCCGCAGCACGAGGCAAGATCCAGCGCGTCGTGCTGATCGGGCCGTCGCACTACGTGGCCTTCCGCGGCATCGCGGTGGACACGTCGGAGGCGTGGGTAACCCCGTGCGGCACCGTGCCTCTGGACGCCGACGCGATCAGCCAGTTGCGCTCCGTGCCGATGGTCGGCGTGCTGGAAGAGGCACACCAGCGCGAGCATGCTCTGGAAGTGCACGTGCCATTTCTCCAGCAGGTGCTTGGCGATTTCCGTCTCGTCCCCGTCGTCACCGGCGACGCCCCGCCCGAGTCCGTCACCGCGTTGCTGGACGCTCTTTGGGGCGGACCCGAGACGCTGATCGTCATTTCCACCGACCTGTCGCACTACCTCGATTACGCCGCGTGCCAGCGCATAGACCAGATCACCGCCGAGGCGATCGAGCGCTTCGATTCCGACGTGCTGACGCCAACGCACGCGTGCGGCTCCCTGGCGACCAAGGGCCTGTTACGCGCCGCCCGAGAGCGCAGCATGACGATCGAGCGGCTCGATCTGCGCAATTCCGGTGACACGGCCGGCTCGCGCGACCGCGTCGTCGGCTACGGCGCCTGGGCGCTGTACGAAGGCGCCGCCGTCGATCCAGAACGCGCCAAGGTGGAGGCGGTCGGTCCGATGCTGATCGATCTGGCGCGCCGCTCGATCGTCTTTGGGCTGGACACCGGCATCCCGGCGCACATGGTGGCCGACCCCAGTTTGCCGCCGCTGCTTGCCGCTCCAGGTGCCGCCTTCGTCACCTTGCGCCGTGCTGGCACACTGCGCGGCTGCATCGGTTCGGTGTTCGCAACGCGCCCGCTCATCACTGACGTCGTCGAGCACGCGTTCAATTCGGCATTCCGCGACTGGCGTTTCCCGCGCCTGGGTTGGCTGGAGTTGGGAGGGCTGTCACTATCAGTCTCGGTGTTGACCCCACCAACGCCGATGCAGTTCGACGGCGAAGCGGACCTGCTCGGGCAACTCCGGCCCGGCGTCGATGGCCTTGTTATCGAGGACCAAGGACGTCGATCACTATTCTTGCCAAGTGTGTGGGAGGAAATCCCCGACAAGCGGCAATTCCTGATGGCATTGAAACTGAAAGCCGGTCTGCGCGGCGACCATTTCTCCGCCAGCTTCGGCGCGCAGCGCTTCCGTTCCATCGAGGTCAAAGGCGCGATGGATGCAGGAGCTGGGCCAATAAATACGCTGATGGCCTGGAGCGTGCTGAAACGCGAGTAATTCTCTGTCATTGCGAGCGAAGCGAAGCAATCCCGTCGAGATTGCTTCGCTTCGCTCGCAATGACAGGAAGACAGTCAGCCCGACTATGCTCTGACCCCAATTCCATTTTGCGTTTTTTGCGTGCTTTGCAATTGAATTCGTCTTGCTAAACCCGATGCGTCTCGAGCGTCGATGGATGGAACAGCTCCTCCGGCTTCAGCACGCGCGATGATAGCCCCTCCGCATGATGCCGGCGCAGAAATACCTCCAGCACATGCCGATTGGCATCCAACCCGTACGACCAGAAATCCTCGCCCATCAGTTTCCGCGCCGCATGCAACTGCTCATCCACGAACGGCAGCGTCACCTTCGACGTCGCAACCGCCGCCAGTTTCTCCAGCGCACGTGCCTTCGCCTGCTCGAACGCCTTCATGGCGGCGACTGGCAGCCACGGATGCCGCTCCGCCAATGTCCGCCGAATGCCCAGGATGTGCATGATCGGAAAGATACGCGTCTTGCGGAACCAATCCGCCGCCGCCGTCGCCGGGTCAGGAAACAGCCAACGCACCTGTGGATGCGTGCCAAAGCATGACGGCGCACGCGGGCCGATCAACCCGTCGATCTCGCCGTTCGCCAACATCCCTGAAATAGTGGCGCCTTCCGGTGCGTCCTCGATCCGCACGTCGGGCGGCAGGTTCAGCGTGATCTTCTCGATGCGGCCTGGCTGGTCATAACCGCCCCGCACCCACGTAATGTCGGACGGCTTCACACCGTATTCGTCCTCCAGCACCGCGCGCGTCCACACATTCGCCGTGACCTGGTATTCCGGCACGCCGATCCGCTTGCCCTTCAGGTCCTCCGGCCGCGCAATCCCATGATCGGCGCGCACATAGATCGAGTTATGCCGGAAGGACCGCGAGGGAAACACCGGAACACCCACATAAGGACAATCGCCAGCCGCGGTCTTCACCGTGAAGCTGCTCATCGACAGCTCGCACATGTCGAAGTCCGCGTGCCGGAAGGCGCGGAAGAAGATCTCCTCGGGTTCCAGCAGCATGAACACCGGATCCACTCCGTCGATCTGCACGCTGCCGTCGACCAGTGGCCGGATGCGGTCGTAATCGCCGATGGCGATGGATAGCTGGAGACGGCTCATGATTTCCTCCCAGAAGACGCCTTATACCCAAGCTCACTGACCATGGCTGATTGTCGCTTTGGCGTCATGACCGGGCGTGTCCCGGCCACCGGTAGCGGCGCAAACATTCGATCGCGGGCGCATCAAGCTGGAGCGTATGGGCGATCGGCCGCACTTACCAGTAAGTTGCCGCTACGGGTGGCCGGGACACGCCCGGCCATGACGGTTAAAGCGAATTGGTCACGGTCAGTCGCGGATCGACCAATCATAAAAACCGGCCTAGCCTCAGATTCAAAATCAGGAGGACGTACCTTGCAACGGCAGGTCATCACGATCGCCGGCGCCGAACTCGAGCTGTTCGAGGCAGGCGAAGGCTCCCCCATCCTGTTCCTGCACGGCGCAAACGGCTTTGCCCCGGCGCATCCGTACGTGAACCCGCTCGCCGCGCGGCATCGGCTTATTGCCCCGTCGCATCCCGGCTTTGGCACGTCCACCCTACCCGACTGGATCGATGCGCCCGACGATATCGCCTACATCCATCTCGAGCTGCTGGATCGGCTTGGCCTGCATCAGGTGGACGTGATCGGCTGCTCGCTCGGCGGCTGGATTGCGTGTGAGCTCGCAACCAAGTGCCCGGAGCGCGTGCGGCGCATGGTTCTGGTGGGGCCGGTCGGGGTGAAGACGGGCCCTGTCGATCGCCTCGACATCCCGGACGTGTTCGCGCTGCCGCAGGATACGCTGAACACGCTGCTGTTCCACGATCCGGCCCGCATGCGCGTGGACCCGTCACAACTGAACGACGAGCAGTTGGCGATCTCCGTGCGCAATCGCGAGACTTTGGCGTTGCTGACCTGGGAACCGTACATGCACAATCCGAAGCTGCCGCATCGCCTGCATCGGATCACCGCGCCGACATTGTTCGTCCGCGGCGAGAGCGATGGGCTGGTCTCGGCGCCGTATGTCAAATCGTATGCTCGCCTGCTGCCGAATGCGCGCGTCGCGACGATGGCCGCGGCCGGACACGCGCCGCATTTGGAGCAGCCGGACGAATTCGCGCGCACAGCTCTGGCGTTCCTCGAGTCGGGAGGCGTGCGATGAAGGCCTGGCATTTCAGCGAGAACGCCTATCCATACCTCCCGCCCGCGGACGAGTACAAGTCGATCCGTGTGTCCCTGCCAAACCGTATCTACGATCCGGAGAAGGGCGCGGCACTGTATGACAGGTTCCTCGACGAATGGCTGATCGCCGAGGACGAGGGCATGGAGATCATGCTCAACGAGCACCATCAGACGGCAACCTGCGTCGATCCAGCCGCGCCTCTGGTGCTGGCGGCGCTGGCGCGGCTTACCAGCAAGGCGAGGCTGCTGATCCTGGGCAATCCGATCGCCAACCGCCGCCAGCCGGTTCGTGTGGCGGAAGAGATGGCAATGGTGGATGTGCTGTCGCGTGGCCGCCTCGAGGCCGGCTTCGTGCGCGGCGTGCCGTACGAGGTGCTGCCGGCCAACAGCAATCCGATGCGAATGAACGAGCGCCAGTGGGAGGCACTGGACCTGATCGTGAAGGCGTGGACCACTCATGATGGGCCGTTCAGCCACGAGGGACGCTACTTCCACTATCGGGCGGTGAACATCTGGCCGCGCTGCTATCAGCAGCCGCATCCGCCGATCTGGATCAGCACGACCAGCCCATCCGGGGCCGCACGCGTGGGGGCGCATGGCTACGTACAGGCGACCTTCCTCACCGGCTTCGACGGCACGCGCGCGATCCACGATGCCTATCGCCGCGGCTGGCGTGAGGCGGGGCGAGGCGCGGACGTACCGGTGCATCGGCTTGCGTATGCGGCGATGGTCTACGCCGCGCCGAACGAGGCGGACGCACGAGCGGGGGCGGAGAAGTTGCTGTGGTACATCACGTCGAACAAGGTGCCGCCGCATATCGCCAACCCACCTGGCTACGTGCCTGTCGGCGCAACCGTGGCGATGATGCGGGGCGCCGAGCATCCGCTCAGCGCATTCCGCAAAGCGGCAACGGTTGATGGAGCGATCGAAGCGGGCATCATGTTTGCCGGCACGCCAGATCAGGTGCATCGGCAGATGAAGCGCCTGTACGACCATGTCGGCGGGTTCGGGCATCTGCTGATCATGGGGCAGGCGGGGTTCCTGGAGCACGACGAGACGGTGCTCGGCATCCGTACTTTTGCTCGCGAAGTCTATCCGCGCGTCAAAACCGAATTCCCGGATACCGCGGTCTCGGGTGTCATGTGAGGTGGTGGGTGGACGGCGGGCGGTCTGCCTGCGGGCACCGATGGTGCAACTCCGGACATTCGCTAGTCGGGCTGACTGTCCTCGTGTCAGGGGGCCGAAACAACTCGCGCTCTTCCGATTGCAGGTACTAGCCTGAAGGAGACTGGCGCGTTTGGAACTTCAGCGGTGAACACTCTTCACTGCGCGGCGCAGGTCGATGTCGGGTCGAGACACGAATTAGCCCGAAACAAATCCTGTCGAATGGTGCCGCTGAAATCCCGGATGAACGCCGCAACTTCGTGCGCCGGGCGCGGCATCGTCACCAGGTATCCCTGGATTTCCGTACACCGCTCGGCATAGAGCAAGCTGAGCTGCTGCGCGTTTTCGACCCCTTCCGCCGTGACGGTGATCCCAAGGCTATCGCACATGCCGGTGACAGCCCGGATGATCGCCATACAATCCGACTTGCTGCCGAGTCCCCTGACGAAGCTCTGATCGATCTTGATCTTATCGAACGGGAAACTCAGAAGGTAGCTAAGAGACGAATACCCGGTGCCAAAATCATCCATCGAGATGCTGACACCAAGCTGCCTGAGCCGGTGCAGCATGGACAGGGTGGCGTCGAACTCATGGACCATGACGGATTCGGTGATCTCGAGTTCCAGCCGTCCGGGATCGAGCGCTGAATCCTGCAACGCGCGCGCGACCATCGGCACAAGGTCACGGTGTTTGAACTGCACGGCCGATACGTTGACGGCAACCTTCAGCGCTTCCGGCCAGGACTGGGCGTGGCAGCACGCTTGGCGGAGCGCCCATTCGCCGATCGGGACGATCAGCCCGATCTCTTCGGCGAGCGGGATGAATTCGCCAGGCGAGATCAGCCCGCGCCGCGGATGCTGCCATCGCAGCAGAGCCTCGAACCCGCTGATGCACTGGTCCTTCAGATTGACCAGTGGCTGGAAGTATAATTCGAACTCGCCGTTGGCGATCGCATTGCGAAGGTCGACCTCCAGCTCGCGCCGTGCCTGCATCAACGCGTCCATCGCCGGCTCGAAGAAGCGGTAGCGGTTGCGGCCGTCGCCTTTCGCCTGATAGAGCGCAATGTCGGCGCTCTTGAGCAGAAGATCCGGATCGGAGCCGTCACCCGGGGCGATCGCGATGCCGATGCTGACGCCGATGACCACCTGATGTCCCGCGATCTCGTAGGGCATGCCAAGGTCGTGCAACAGGCGCTCGGCGAGCATAGAGGCGTCCTCGGGGTGGTCGATGTCGGTCTGCACCACCGCAAACTCGTCGCCGCCGAGCCGGGCCACCGTATCGGTCTGTCGCACCGCGCGGTGCAGCCGCTCGGTCACGGCTCTGAGCAAGGCGTCCCCGACGGGATGGCCGAGCGTGTCATTGACGCTCTTGAATTGATCGAGATCGAGGGACAGGACGGCGCAGGACCCTCCGCGTTCGCCACTTTGCAGCGCGGCATCCAGGCGCTGACGGAACAGCCGCCGGTTGGGCAGATCGGTCAGCGGATCGTGCAGCGCCATGTGGGCAATCTGCGCTTCCGCGAGCCGTTGCTGTGTGACATCGGTGAAGGTGTCGACGAAGCCGCCACCTTGCATCGGCTCATGGGTGATCGTCACGACCCGCCCGTCTGCCAGCTCCTGCGTCAGCGCCGCGCTGTCACGTCGCGATGCGAGCGCGAGTTGCTCTGCGAGGGTGGTACTCGGCTCGCCGTCAGCCTCGCAGGCGAACAGAGGGCTGTTTCGCAACATCTCGATCATCGATCGTCCGGGTGTCACTGCGGACGATGTGAGCTGGAAGATGTCGCGAAACCGCCGGTTGGTGACGATCAGCCGGTTGTCCGCGCCGAACATGCAAAGGCCCTGCGACATGTTGCTCAGCGCCGCTTCGAACCGGTCGCTCTGCTCGCGCTCCAACTGCCGTGCCACGCGCAGACGTTCCTGATTCCGCTGCAGATCCTCAAGAACCTGGGCGCCACGCAGCATGTAACGGATGCGATGATGCAGGATCAGCCAGTTGATCGGCTTGTTGATGAAGTCGGTGGCGCCGGCATCATAGGCGTTGTCGATCGAGTTATGATCGTCGAGTCCAGTGGCCATCAGGATGGGCACATGCCGGGTCGCCGCCCGTTGGCGCAAACCTCGGCATAACTCGAACCCATCCATGTTCGGCATCACCGCATCGACGACAATGAGAGAGGGCACCACGTCGTCGCAGTGGCGAGACGCCCGGACACCGTCTTCCGCCTCATCGACCACAAAGCCCTCGTCCTCAAGCGCGTCGCGCATGAGCGTACGGATCACCGGGTCGTCATCGACAATCAGGATCCTGGATGCTGCTGTGGCGGGTGCTGGCATCGAAGACCGCGTCTGCTGGTCAGTCATGTGCTGCGACCGGTGCATCGCGTCAGCGCTAGGCGGGCACATGCATCTCTCCGATCAGTGCCTGCAGCCCGTGAACTGCGGCCGTCAGGTCGTCGTCGAGAGCTGCGACGAGCAGTTGGCTGCCTGCAACGCCCGCATTGCGCGCACCGGATTCGATGTCCGCGCAGCGCTGCGAAAGCCGCGTGGTGCCCAACGCGCCAGCGCTGGATTTCAGGCTGTGTGCCGCTCGCCACAGGGCCTCCGCGTCCCCGGTTTCGCACGCCGCGCGCATCGTCGCGGCGAGCCGCGGAGCGATATCGACAAAGCGGGAAACCGCACGCTCGAGCCGCGAGGTGCCGCTCTTGCCGCCAAGCGCACGCAGGCCCTCGATAACCGACATGTCGATGATGCTGTCGTGGGCAGTGGCCGCGCCGATGCAGGGAGATGCCGCCGTGTCTTGCCGCGGTTTGCCACATTCAGTGGTGCATTTGGTCGCCACCCAGCGCCGCAAGGTCTCTGCCAGTTGCCGGTCGTCGAACGGCTTCACCAGGAAATCGTCCATGCCGGCCGAAAGGCATTTCTCGCGTACCTCGTTCAACGCATGCGCGGTCAACGCGATGATCGGTGTCCGGCGTCGGAGCGAACCGCCGTCCGCCCGTTGGGGCGCCATCGCCTCGATCTCGCGGATGCGCCGGGTTGCCTCGATACCGTCGATGATCGGCATCTCGCAATCCATCAGAATGACGTCGAATGTCTCGTGTGCCATCAACCGGACGGCGGCAAGGCCGTTCGGCGCGTTCATGGTCCGGCAACCCAATGCCTCCAGCATGCCGGTGGCGACCTCCTGGTTGACCGGGTTGTCCTCGACGATCAGAACGCGTGCGTCGAAGACCGGCTGCCCGGCCGTGTCCTTGCGCCGGACGGCATGCGCCAGGGAGGCGCGGCCATTCTCTTCGAAGGCAATCGACACCAGAGCGTTGAACAGCTCGGACGGGCGCACGGGCTTCGGTAGGATGGCTGCGGCATCGAGCGGGTCGAGGTCGCCGCTGTCTGCCATGTAGGTGCCGAGGCCGACGAGAAGGATGACGTCGATGGGCCGAGCGCGCGGCTCGGAGCGCATGGCCCGCGCGAATTCTACGGCGTGTGGGCCAAGCCCCTTGATATCGAGAATAGCGACATCGAACGGGTGGCCCGCCGCAGCGGCTCTGCGGCATGCGGTTTCCGCCGCCTCGACGGTTGAGACGACAGTGGCGTCGACCTTCCAATTGCCGAGATACCGCGAGATGACCTGAGCGCTGACGGTGTTGGCGTCTGCCAACAGGACGCGCAGCGAGCTGGGCAGGTGCCGCGACTCATTCCGCACCTCGGCATCGGGCGCCGACGGCTTGAAGCGCACTACGAAGGTGAATCGCGAACCGCGCCCGAGTTCGCTGACAACGGAGATCTGTCCGCCCATGAGCTCGACGAGTTGTCGGGTGATGGCGAGACCAAGGCCCGATCCGCCACGTGTCCGGGTCATCGAGCCGTCTACCTGATGGAACGATTCGAAGATGTGGGAACATTGAGTCGGATCGATGCCGATCCCGGTATCATTCACCGTAAACCGCAGCGTTACCGCATCCCGTTCGCTTTGCTCCAACGACACTTCGACGAGGATTTCACCGCGCTCGGTGAATTTTATTGCGTTACCGACAAGATTGACCAGAATCTGGCGCAGGCGAGTCGGATCACCGACCAGTCGCGCGGGGATATCTTCGGCGACGAAATGGATGAACTCGAGGCCTTTCTGCGCGCATGGTTCTGAAAAGAGGTCGGTCAGCTCGGCGACCGCTTCGCGCGGATCGAACGGCACGGCCGACAGCTCGAACTTGCCGGCCTCGATCTTCGCGAAATCGAGGATGTCATTGATGATGCCGAGCAGGGCCTGGCCCGATCGCGACACGTTCTCGACCAGGCGCCGTTGCCGGACGTTCAGCGAGGTCGAGGCGAGCAGACTGGCCATGCCCAGCACGCCGTTCATCGGCGTGCGGATCTCGTGGCTCATGGTCGCAAGGAACTGCGACTTTGCAAGATTGGCGGCCTCGGCTTGCTCGCGCGCACGCACCAGTTCGGATTCGGCACGCTTTCGTTCGGTGATGTCGCGCAGGATGCTGGTGAAGAAGACCTCGTCGCCGTTATGCACCTCGCTCACGGCGATCTCGATGGCGAACTCGGTACCGTCCTTACGGATCGCCGTCAGTTCCCGGCCGCCACCGGTGGTCTCCGTGCCGAGCGTCCTGAAGATGGCGGTGACGCGGCCCGCCGCAGCGGAGCGGTACGGCTCGGACATCAAGACCGCTATATCGGCGCCGACGATCTCCTCCGGCGCGTAGCCGAAGATGCGCTGCGCACCGGAGCTCCATTGCTGGACGCGGCCAGTACGATCGGTCGTCACGATCCCATCGGCCACGGCATCAAAGATCGCCTGAAGGCGGGTGCGGCCGTCCTCGGCTTCTTGCTCAAGAATTCTGCGGCGGGCGACTTCGGCCTTGAACCCGAACGCGAGTTCCCACTGCCGCCCCGCGGTCGAGGCAACGAGGGCAATCACCGCGATAAGGACCGAAATCACCGTGATGAGCAGGGCCATGAGGGTCGTCGGCAGTTCCGTGCCGGCGACCTGAATGCCGGCGGCCGGATAGAAGATCGACGCCCGCATCGCGGTGTAGTGCATGCCGGAGACGGCCAGCCCCAGGATGACCGCCGCAACCGCCGTCGCGCCGATGTCCGACGGCATGACCCGGCGGAGCTGGAAGCGGACCTCCAGCGAGATGAAGGCCAAGACCACCGCGACGATCACCGAGACGGCGACAAGGCTCGGATCGTAGAAGAGCAGCGCCTCGGGTCGCATCGCCGCCATCCCGGAGTAATGCATGGCGCCTATCCCGGCGCCCATGAGGATCGCTCCGGCGATCAGCCGCGGCAGGCCGGGATTGCTGACGCGGCTGATGACATGGAGCGCAACGCCACTGGCTAGAATGCCGGGGATCATCGACAGGAGTGTGCCAACCGGATCGTAGCGGATACCGCAGGGCAGCGAGAACGCGAGCATGCCAATGAAGTGCATCGCCCAGATGCCGCCGCCCATGGTCATCGCGCCCGCGCTCGCCCAAGCGTACCGGCCGCGCCACGATGTCGCGGCGACCATGCGCGGAGAGATCGAGAGCGCGACGAAGGCCGCAAGGATCGCGATCGAGACCGATACCCCCACAAGCTCGAGCTCATAGGTTCCCTGGTATGGAGCCACCGACTTGAGCGGCTCAAAGACCTTGAGAAAGCGCCAATCCAACTCGCCCACCCTCATCGGTAACGACTTCCGACATGAGTGATAAGCGGGATGACAGGTTACACACTGGTAACGCTCGGGATGATCGGCAAAGGCGCTTCAATGGTTGTGCGTTGGCGTGGGTGTCCGAAAAGAGAAGGCCGAGGGCTGTTTTGGAGAGTCACACGCATCGGTGCAAAGTCTTGTTCAACCACCTCAGGCGGCGTCTGCCGCACCTGGTCACGGCCCGACATCCTGCGGTCAGAGAAAACTTTGCAGCAGAGCGCGATCGCTGCCCTCAGGGCGATCTTATCCGCAAGGGCGGCGTGGCGGCTGCGCCCGACATGCTCCCCGCTGATCTCGTGCGTGCAGCCCCTCGATCCCACGATCGAGGTCTGTCTCGCAGCCCCGTCACGTCAGCCCATCCAGCCCTTCGCAGCCTCGCGCTTCAGGGCATGATGCACCATCCCAATACCAGCCAAGTATTGGGGCGACGCTTCGAAGTTCGAATTGTTGCGCCTTACGGCGCCCTGCCGACTAGCCCCGTGCTGGCGGAACCGGAGCCGGTGGTGGGGCCGGTGGTGGGGCCGCTTGGACCGGCATCGGCGCCGGAGGCGGTGGCGCCGGCTGGGAACACGCCGCGAGGAGCGCCACGGGAACCACGACGGCAACCAGCGCCGCACTACGCAGCAGCCTGCGGTGGGCCACTGTCTCGGAAACGGTGAACATCCGTTACTCCCTGATTGAGTTGCTCGTAGACACGGCCGAATTTAGGGGCAATTCTTTACAAAGAGTCAAACTACCAGTTGCGTGAGCCGGCAGAGGTCGAAGAGTGGCATTGGTGCGTGCGCCGTGGCGCAAGGTCGGGGTTGATCGCCAGACGTTATTGACTGCCGCTCGGGCTCAATTATCCCGACGCGCCACCATTGCAGGCGGCACGATCGCTCTCGCCGCAACATGCGCGCTTGCCGCGTGCGGCGCGGATCCGGAGCCCGATGCAATTGGTCCGGATATCAAGCGAAATGCGGTCTCCGTGCTGGCGCCGCATGCCAATACTGCACTCGGCAACCTGATCGACGGCGCGCCTGAGCTAGAGGTCGCCGGTGAATCGCTGCATGCCGGGTTGCTACGGGGCTTCTACGCGCGCCACGGCTTCGAGCCGGTGTGGACGACCCGGCAAGCGCAGGCGAATTCACTGGTGAATGCGGTGTCGCGTGCCGGCGATCAAGGTCTCGACCCCGAACTGTTTCACGCGAATTTGTTGCGGCACACAGCGACATTGCCGCCGCTTGACCGCGACTTGTTGCTGTCGGACGCCTTCCTGACCTATGCCGCCGCGCTGGCCCGCGGCGCCGTGCCGGTCGAGCGGCGAAGAAACGACGAGACCCTGACGCCTGAGCCGATCGATGTGGCTGCTGTCCTCGATGCCGCTATCGGCAGCCCCGATCCGGCGGCAGTGATCGAGGCGCTGGCGCCGACGACGCCGACCTACCGGGCGCTGCGCCTGGCCTTGCAGAGATATCGCTCGGGCGCCTCGGCCCGCCACAAGGCCATGATGAACCGCCTGCGCGAGATTGAGGTGAACCTTGAACGCCAACGCTGGCTGCCGCGATCGCTGCCGGCGGACCGCGCCTGGGTCAACGTTGCCGACGAACGACTGGTACTCTATCGCGCCGATCGGCCGGTTTTCTCTACGCGGGTCGTTGTCGGCGAAGATGTCGAGCGCAATCAGAGCCCAGAGTTTCGCGCCATGATCGACGCAAGTTTCTACAACCCTCCATGGGTCATACCGGCCGACATCGCCACGGCGGAGATCCTGCCAAAGGTCAGTCGCGACCCAAATTATTTGACGCGGAATAAGATGGTCATGCTGGCAAATGGCGAGGTTGAGCAACTGCCGGGACCCGACGCTGGGCTCGGGCTGATCATGTTTGACATGCCAAACCGGTTCGACGTTTACCTGCACGACACGCCGGATAGATACATATTCAACCGCGAAAACCGCCGCATCAGCCATGGCTGCATCCGGGTACAGAATCCGCGCGAATTTGCCGCCCTGCTGATGCAGCAACCGATCGACGCGATCAATGTAGGGATCGCGATGGGCGGCACCACCCGACACCAACTGCCAACGCCGGTGCCGGTATTCGTGGTCTACCAGACCGCGTTTGTAGATACTGAGGGGACGTTGCGATTTTGCCCGGATTTCTACAACCGCGACGCCGAGATCTGGCGACAGTTGCAGACACGCCCGCAACCGCGGGATCCCGCGGTGCAGGCAGATAATCGCCTGACATCGCACGGGCCCATTTAGTGCTCAGACGCTTTCGGGGGATTCGCTGGCGCTACTCTCCCGGCATTCCTGCAAAAGCAGGAACCCAGGGCGAGCTCCGTTTCAATGGCACTGGGCTCCCCCGCTCGCGGGAATGACGATGGAGCTGGTGCATCATCCGTGTGAGTCTGAGCCCTGGTAGCCCCCGAAGACCCCCAGAACGGCTCGGTTTACCTGAGGTGGCGTTCCCTCGCGCAACCATCCCTGATCGTGCAGTATCAGCCCATCATGCCCCTCTGGCCGTTGATCGCCACGCTGGCAGCGCAAACTCTGGCGACCATGGCACTCTTCTCGCTGCCCGCCATTGCTCCGGCCGTCGCACGCGCACTCAACGTGCAGGGCGAACTGGTCGGCATCTTCGTCTCCGTCGCCTACGGCGTTGGCATCGTCTCGGCGCTGTTCTCGCCAGGCTTCATCCATCGCTACGGCGGCGTCCGCGTGCTACAAATCGTGCTGGCAGCGACCGTTGCGATGCTGCTGCTTGCGGCGGGCGGCAGCGTCACCTGGCTGGCAGTGGCCGCGGTCGTGCTTGGCCTCGGCTACGGCGCCGCGGCACCAGCTTCCACCCATCTGCTCGTGCCGCACACACCGCCTGCCGTATTCAACATGGTCATGTCGCTGCGCCAGATCGGTGTGCCGCTGGGCGGCGTGCTCGGCTCGCTTCTGCTCCCGCCACTGGTGGTGCATGTCGGCTGGCGCGAGGCACTGCTCGCAGAAATTCCCGCCGTGCTGCTGCTCACCGCGCTGCTGCAAATCCCGCGACGGCGCTGGGACGCCGACGTACACCCAACGCGCCGGCTCTTCGGCCGTGCGTTGCTGGCCCCGTTCAGGTTGCTCCGCGATTGGCCGATGCTGCGGCTTTCGGTGGCCAGCTTCTTCTATTCCGGCCTACAGCTCTGCTTCGTCGCCTTCACCACCACGCAATTGACCACGGTCGCCGGCTTCGGCCTGATCGAGGCTGGACGCGCGCTGGCGATCTACCAGATCACTGGCGCGGTCACCCGTCCCATCTGGGGATGGATGGCCGACCGATGGCTGACACCCGCGCATACTCTGGCGCTGCACGGCTTCGGCATGGCGGCCGCGGCAATCGCCGCCGGGCAATTCAGCCAAAGCTGGCCCCATACCATCATACTCCTGGTCGCGGCGGTGGCGGGCAGCACTGCCGGCGGCTACACCGGCGTCGCCTACGCCGAATACGCCCATCTCGGCGGAGCGCGCCGCACCGAGGCGACCGGCCTCGGCACCGCGGTCATGTTCGCGGGTGTGCTGCTGATTCCCTCCAGCTTCGGCGTCGGCGTCGCGATGACCGGTGGCTACGCTATCGCCTATTCGACGTTGGCTGTGCTTGCCTTGGCGAGCGCGGTACTGCTCTGTCTCGAGACATGGAATCGCCGCGCCGAACCCGCCTGACCGAAGCCGACAAGGCTCTGTGGGCAGAGTATGCCGGCGGCGTCAGGCCGCTGCCTGGTCGCAAGCGGCCCATGGCCCGCCGGACCGAACCAGGCGCCACACGGACCGCCAGCGCAACGCCCGCCGAAACACGTTCCAGCCCCAAAGTGCTGCCGCCATTGGCCATTGGCGCCCACCCGGGCGGCGTCGACAACGCCTCCTGGAATCGCTTGCGGCGAGGCAAGCTGCCGACCGCGCGCGTGCTGGACCTGCACGGCCACACCGCGCAGCGAGCCTTCCACGCTTTGGGCACCTTCCTTCGCACCGCCCAGGCGGAAGGCGTGCGGTGCGTCGAGGTGATCACCGGCCAGGGTGGCGTGCTGCGGCGCGAATTGCCCCTGTGGCTGAACCAGCCGGAATGCCGCGGCCTCGTCCTTGCGGCCGCTCACCCGCACGCCGCCAATCCAGGCTCGGTGCGCCTGCTTCTGCGGCGGCCGCGATGACCCCGTTCGGCGCCCGCCTTCGTGCCCTGCGCACAGAACGCGGCGTCACGCTGCAACGTCTCGCGGCTGAGTTACAGGTTTCGGCTGCGTATCTGTCTGCGCTTGAACATGGCAGGCGCGGAGCACCCAGCGCCGGACTGGTCCACCAGGTCAACGAATTCTTCGGCCTGATCTGGGACGATGCCGAGGAACTGGCACGGCTCGCGCGGTTATCGCATCCTCGCGTAACCGTGAACACCGCCGGGCTGACACCCGAGAAGACCGCGTTGGCGAACCGGCTCGCGCAGAACATCCATCGGCTTACACCGGAGACTGTGGCGGCCCTTCACGCGGTGCTCGATAGTCACCACGCGGGCGGAAAAGCCGCGGCTAAGACGCGCGGCAGGACAGGGTTTGCGCTGAAAAAGAGACGGTTCATCTCCGCGGTCGATCGCTTGCAAAGTCGTTGCGTTCCGCCGCCACACCAACGATAAACCCGGGTTATCCAAAAGTGGTACCCGGTACGGGCGCCCGGAGTACGCCGTGAACTTGATTATCGGATCAGGGGATTGAAGGGACAAAACCCTATCAGGGGCTCGGGGGCCGAGGTCGCGATTCTTGGGGGCGCTTGCCGCTTCCCGAACGCGGACGGATTTGACCAGGTTGCGGATATCCTGCTGAGCGGGCGTGACGCACTCGCCGATGGGCAACCCCCTCGCTGGGTCCGCGAGCGCTATCTGCATCCCACCCCGCGCACCCGCGGGCGGACGTATACGCTCGATCACGGGCTGATCGCGAACATCGCGCGATTTCGACGTGGAGCTGTTTGGCATCTCGCCACGTGAAGCGCAGCAGATCGATCCGCAGCAGCTCCTGCTTCTGGAGGTGACGCACGAGGCTCTTGAGGACGCAGGTCTGTCTCGCACCGAGCTGACCGGGACCAAAGTAGGCGTCTTTGTCGGGGCTTCGTTCTGCGACCACTCGCACCGCCGCTTCATGGATATCGCCACGCTTGACGGCTACTTCATGACCGGCGCGGCGATGAGCGTCCTCGCGAACCGTCTGTCGCACGCGTTCGATTGGAAGGGCCCCAGCCTGACCGTCGATACGGCCTGCTCATCGGCACTGGTGGCATTGCATCTGGCTTGCCAGTCATTGCGCACCGGCGAGGTGGACATTGCTGTGGTCGGTGCGGTGAACCTGCTACTGGCACCGGAACCATTCGTAGGCTTCGCTCAGGCGTCGCTGCTTTCGCCCACTGGGCGTTGCCGACCGTTCTCTGCCGCGGCTGACGGCTATGTCCGTTCCGAAGGCGCGGGTGCGATCGTCCTGCGCCGCCGGGACGCACTCGCGCCAAGCGATGCGCCGCGCGCCTGGATACTGGGGACCGGCACGAATTCCGACGGCCATACCAACGGCATTTCGCTGCCGAATGCTCTGACCCAGGCAGCTTTGCTGCGGCAGGTCTACAGCGAGGCCAATGTCGCCCCCGACGACGTCTGTTATCTGGAAGCGCACGCGACCGGCACCGCCGTTGGCGATCCGATCGAGGCGCGCGCGATTGGCGAGGTGCTGGGGCGTGCCCGCGCCAAGCCGCTGCCAGTTGGTTCAGCGAAGTCGAGCTTCGGTCACCTTGAAGCTGCGAGTGGCATGGCCGGCTTGTTTGCCGCAATGACCGTGATCCGAACTCGGTCGCTGCCGCAATTGGCACATTTCGACGCGCCCAATCCGAACATCGACTTTGCCACGCTGGGCCTGGCGCCCGTTGGCACCGGCGCGCCTCTCCCGCCTGGCAGCCGGACGATCGTTGGGATCAATTCCTTTGGCTTCGGCGGCACCAACGCGCATGCGATCATCGCGGCCGAACCCGTGCCGGTTGTCGCCAGCCACCCACCCGTCAGTTTGGCGGCCGAGGATGTGCCGCTGCTGCTGCTTTCGGCGCAAAGCAGCGCTGCCCTGGAAGCGCTTGCCGACCGCTGGAGTCACTTCCTGCCGACGATTGATGAGGCCGAGTTTACGCCGGTGCTACGAGGCGCGGCGCGTGGTCGCGCGCTGTACGATCATCGTCTCGTCGCCCGTGCACCGGATTCTTGTTCATTGGCTGATTCGTTGGCGGCGTGGCGCGCCGGCGCGCCCAATTCCGGCGTGGTCAGTGGCCAGGCCGGATCAGGTGGCCTGGGTTTCGTATTCTCAGGCAATGGTGCGCAATGGCCGGGTATGGGCCAGCTCGCGATGCGCGAGAACGCGTCGTTCCGCGATGCCGTCCATTCGCTGGATGCGATCCTGGCCAAACGCCTGGGATGGGAAATCGCGGACGCCTTGGCGAACCCCGATGTGGAACGACTACGCCGGACCGACGTCGCCCAGCCATTGCTGTTCGCCATCCAGTTCGCATTGGTCAAGGCGCTGGCATCCGCCGGGATCAATCCAACCGCGGTAACCGGGCATAGTGTGGGCGAGATCGCCGCGGCTTGGGCTTGCGGTGCCATCGATCTCGACTCAGCGTTGGATGTACTGCTGGCCCGCAGTTCCCTGCAGCAGCGCACGCACGGCGTGGGCCGCATGGCTGTCTGCGGTCTGGATGGCGCGGCAACGACCGCACTGTTCGCTGAACACGGCCTGGTACTCGAAATTGCTGCGACCAACGCTCCGCGTGCCGTGACAGTCGCCGGACCGGCTGCCGACATCAGCCGGCTGGGCGCGCTACTGCGCAAAGTCAGGGACGTTCTTCAGCGAACTCGACCTTGATTATGCCTTCCACAGCAACTTGCTCGATTGCATCGAGCCCGAACTTCGCCGAAGAACTCTCCGGAATAGACAGCGTCGCACCCGACGTTCCATTCGTCTCAACCGTCACCGGATCGATCGAACCTTCCTTGGCGTTCGACGCGGAGTACTGGTGGCGCAACATCCGTGAACCTGTCCGACTGGACGCGGCGCTCGATAGTTTCGATGCGCTCGGCATTGGAACATTGCTCGAGATTGGCCCGCATCCCGTCCTGCAGTTCTTCCTCCGTGAAGCACAGCGCAAATCAGGACAGCCGATACGCGTGCTCGCCAGCCTGGCACGCGGACAGATGAGCGGAGATCCCGTTCAGGGGATCCTCGCCGCATGCCACGTCGCCGGACACGACATATCGTCGGGTCCCTTGTTCGACGGCGCCCGGAGCACGCGTGGGCTGCCGTTCTATCCGTTCCAGCGTCAGACGACGTTACCCACCACGTCGCGCGAGAGCCTCGATGTCATGCGCGTCGCGCAGGTGCATCCACTGCTGGGTTTTCCCGTTTGCGGCGATGAGCTGACGTGGCGCGCGCAGATTGACACGACGCTGCTCCCCTGGCTGGCCGATCATACTGTTGATGGCGACGTGATCGTTCCGGCGACCGCACTGATCGACATGGCGCTCGCCGCGGCCCGGCAGCGCTTTCCGGGCACCTCCGTGATCGATCTCCTCGACGTGGAATTCCGCCAGCCGTTGCTGTTGGAAGCCAGCGCGATGGTTGAAGTCGAGCTGCGCATCATCACCGAGCGCAACACGTTCGAGATCCTCAGCCGTCCACGGCTTTCAGACGCGCCACGGAGTGTCCACGTCACCGGCCGTGTCGCTGTCGGCGATCTGGTGCAGCTAGAGCGTGAACCGCACCTCACGTCCGGCACACCTATGGACTCCGCCTCGCTGTATGCCTGCGCATCAGGGGTTGGGCTCGGTTACGGTCCTGCCTTCCAGACTGTCGCTGGCGTGACACTGCATGACCGACGCTCCGCCACCGTGCTGCTGCACGATCCGGATGCCGCATACAGGTCCCGCGCGGCGGCAGGTTCGGTGCTCGATCCGGCTTGGACCGATGGTGCCATGCAAGGCCTTGTTGGCCTTTTGTCGCAGCAGATTGGCGCTGAAACAGGACTGATGTTGCCGCGCCGGTTCGGGCGGGTGCGATGTTTCGGCCCGCCGAGTGCCACACCACGCGCGGCGCACCTGACACTCGTGCGCGCCGGCCCGCGCGCCGTGGAGGCACAGATCCACCTCGTGGACGCGGATGGCGAACCCATTGCGGATATGTCAGGCGTCTGGTTCGTTCGCGTGCCGCTACGCCGCCAGCGTGAGGCACCGCCGCTATGGGTCACCGAGTTGCAGCCTCTGGCGCCGTTGCACCAACCCATGAGCCGGCTGCGTTCCCCGTTGACCGGACCATCCGCCGCACCAGCCGGGATGCCGCAGGATGCGGCGATCCTGTTGGATGCCTGCATCAGCTCCGCCGCTTACGCCGCGCTCGTGCCATTGGCGCCAGAACCGGAGTTGGATGCCGACACTCTGGTCGCCACCGGTGTCATCCATCCCGCCGCGAAACGGCTGGTTCAGCACATGATCGAATGGCTCGTCGCCGATGGCCTCGCCAGCCGTGAAGGCGGCGCGTCGCGGCTTGCCGGTCGATGTGACCTGCCGCCAGCCGCCGAGATCTGGCGTTCGCTTTTGGGTGACCTGCCGCAGATCTCCGGCGAGCTTGCGCTGCTGGCAGCAGCGATCGAAAGCTTGCCACGGGCGTTCGTCGAGGGACCACGTCCTGCCGCGGTGCTGTCACCAGCTATGTTCGAGCAGGTGCTTGAAGATGGCCCGGATGGCCACGCGACGATCACCGCGGTGGCGGCACGTGTTGCGGGCATTGCGAATGCCTGCCCGACCGACAGACCACTGCGAATTCTGGAGGTGGGTGCGCGTGGCGCCGCCTTGGCTCGTACCGATTGGTCGTCAAATCGAGTGGCCAGTTCCCGGGTTGCACTACACGATCGCCGCAATGACTCCAGAGGCAGCCGACATTGCCGATGCTGCACTTGGCCACATGCCAGGGCGCGTCATCGTCTGGGATCACGTTGGCGACCTGCCTTTGGACATCGTTGACGGCAGTTTTGATCTGATTATCGCGGCGTACGCGGGCAGTCTGAGTCCGGCAGGACGCAAATTGCCCCATGTTTTGGCGCCGCTCCTCGCCCCGGAAGGACGGCTGTTATTGGCCGAGCCGTTGCCCAACCGCTTATGGCAACTCGCCCTGGATGGTGATCTGGAGCCTGCCGGCACCGCAGGCCAGCACCTGCTGAGCGCCGCGAGCTGGCTTGCGCTGATGGATGGCGCCGGCCTGCGCCATGCCCACGCCGAGCAGATCGCCGGACAGATCTGGGCCGCATCGTTGCTGGAAGCCGAGGGGCCGCTTGTCGAGGACAGCGATACTCAGGCGCCATCCGACACCAGCGTGTCCAATGTGGTGCTGCTCGCCGGTCCACCCGACGACACGCTAACCGAGGCGCTGGCCGAACAGTTCACCGCCGATGGCATGGTGGTACACAGATGCCACTACGCTGGTATTGACAACAGGGCGACCGATGTCGTGCTCGTTGCCGGTGATCCGTCTGATCCGGTTCCGTTGCTCAGCGACCTGGCCGCGCTTGCTCGCGGAATGGACGGCACACCCAAGAGACTTTGTCTCCTGACTCGTGGCGAAGCCACTGGTGAACCGGTGGCCGCGGCCCTGGAAGCCAGCGTACGCGTGCTCGGCAACGAAACCAGTGGGCTGGCTTGGCGCACGATCCGCGTCTCGCGCACCCTGATGCCGGAAGTGGCCGCCGCCCGCATAGCGCTTGAGCGCAACGCCGACGCCAAAGAACCCGAGCTTCTGCTGTCCGCCACGACCCGGCACGCCCCCCGGGTGCGGCGGCTGCATACGCCAACTCTGCCGGCATCCGCGGCTCGCCTGGCGATCGGGCAGCCGGGCAATCTCGATTCTCTGCATTGGCAGCCTATTTCGCTCGCGGCGCCCGGTCCCGGCGAAGTCATCGTTGACGTAGCTGCGGCCGGCATCAATTTCCGCGACCTGATGTGGTCGCTCGGCGTGCTGCCGGATGAAGCCCTGCTGGATGGATTCGCCGGCGCGACGCTGGGCATGGAATGCGCTGGCAGCATCCTGGAAGTTGGTCCTGGCGTTTCCGGGTTGCGACCCGGCGATCGGGTCATGGCCCTGGCGCCGGCCGCACTGGCAACTCATGCCACGACACGCGCGGCTGCCTGTCTGCCGCTGCCGGCAGGCACCAGCTTCACCGCTGCCGCAACGATGCCGGTCGCGTTCATGACCGTCTGCCACGCGCTCGGCGACCTTGCGCATCTGTCCGAGGGCGAGACCGTGCTGATCCATGCCGCGGCTGGCGGCGTCGGTTTGGCGGCGATCCAGTACGCGACGCAACGCGGCGCCCAGGTCATCGTCACCGCGGGGTCCGAGGTAAAGCGCACGCTGCTTCGTACCCTCGGTGTGCAGCACGTCTTCGATTCACGCAGCCTCCGCTTCGCCGATGAGGTGATGGCGGTGACCGGCGGACATGGCGTTGACGTGGTGCTCAACTCGCTGCACGGCGAGGCGATGCGCCGCAGCATGGCGCTGCTGGCGCCATTCGGGCGCTTCATCGAACTCGGCAAGCGCGATTTCATTGCTGACACGGCGGTTGGCGTGCGTCCGCTGCGGCGCAACGCTGCATATTTCGGCGTAGATACCGATCATCTGGCGCGTCTCCGGCCCGAACGGGCGGCGGCCATGTTCGCGGAACTAGCCTCACTGATGGCGAGCGGCGCGTTGCGTCCACTGCCGCACCGCGTCATGGGCTACGTCGATGTGGTCGAGGCATTTCGCGTCATGCAATCGGCCGAACACATCGGCAAGCTTGTACTTTCAGTCGAACGGGCAGCGCCATACGCCAAATCAGTTCCGCCCAGGTTCGCGGCCAACTCTGCGAGTGCCTACGTCGTGACAGGCGGCCTGAGTGGATTTGGGTTGGAGACTGCCCGCTGGCTGGCCACGAGAGGCGCGCGGCACCTGGCGCTGTTGGGGCGTCGCGGTGGTGATACGCCCGGCGCCGCGGAGGCAATCGCATTGCTGCGGGAGGCAGGCTGCGATGCACGGGCTTATGCCTGCGACGTCACGGACGAAGCTGCACTCTCCGCAGTGCTCGCCACGGTGCGCACCCGTCTGGCACCGATCGTTGGCGTGGTGCATGCGGCGATGGTGCTGGATGACGGCATGATGGCCGGGTTGGACCAGGCCGCCTTCGAAGTGGTGATGGCGCCCAAGCTCACCGGAGCCAGGGCCCTCGATCGGCTTACCCGCAACGACCCGATTTCGCTCTTCCTGCTGTTCTCTTCGGCGACCACAATCCTTGCCAACCCAGGCCAGGCGAACTACGTCGCTGCCAACGCGGCGGTGGAGGCAATTGCCGAACGCCGCCGTGCCGAAGGCCTGCCGTCGCTTGCCGTCGCCTGGGGCCCAATCGCGGATGTCGGGGTGCTCGCGCGCGAAAGCACTGCTGCCGATGCAATAGCGCGCCGCTTCGGCAACCAGAAGATCACGGCACGCGCGGCTCTGGATCAGTTGGATGCGATGCTGACGCTGCCCATGAGCGTCATCGCACCGGTGGCGGTGCATTGGGGCCAGGCACGCCAGGCACTCCCGAGCCTTGCCTCACCGCGGTTTTCCGAGATCGCAGCCCGCATGCGTGAAACCGCCATGGAAACCGGGGTGGCACTGCGCGAATTGCTCTTGCAGAAGACACCGGACGAAGCACGCACGATGGTGCAGGCGGTACTCGCCGAAATCATCGGCGAAGTGCTTCGCCTGCCGGCCGGTCGGCTGCATCCGCAGGCGAAGCTCGCCGATATCGGCATTGATTCACTCATCAATGTCGAAGTCCGTCTGGCGATCGAGGAGCGCTTCGGTGCCAATCTGCCGATGGCCGCGATTTCTGACGAAACGACGCTCGGCCACATGGCCGAGACGATCCTCCGCGCCATCGGTATCGACGTAGCGAAGGCGCCAAGCCTGGCGATGCAGCTCGCTCAGCGCAACGAAGGCGAGGCCGCGTGGCTGCCCGAAGTGCAAGACAGCAACGCGGCCGAGTGAGATCAGAATAATGGCAGGCATATTCGGCATATCAGAGGATGCCAAGCGCAAATTGATCAGCGGCATGCTGGCGCGCCGTCCGGCGAACTCCGCCGCGCCGCAGCCGGCGCCACAGGTCGGCGCGCGCGCCCCCTTGGGCGATCCTCAGCGTTACGAGGAGCTGCGGCTGATGCGCGCCGCGGCCGAGCACCTTGATCTGCCGACCCCCTACTTCAAAGTCCATGAGGGCATTGCAGGCGCCATTTCCTGTATTGGCAATCGTCAATACATCAATTTCGCGTCCTACAACTATTGTGGCCTGAACGGCGACTCCCGCGTGCAACAGGCAGCGGCCAGGGCGATGGCGGCATTCGGCACCTCGGCTGGCGCAAGCCGCCTGGTCGCCGGCGAGCGTCCGCTACACGGGGAATTGGAACGGGCGCTCGCGGCGCATTATGCCGCCGAGGATTGCGTTGTGCTGGTCAGCGGCCACGCCACCAACGTCACGGTGCTCGGGCATTTGCTGTCTTCGGGCGACCTCGTGCTGCACGATGCATCCGTGCATAACAGCGTAGTGCAGGGCTGCATCCTGTCCGGAGCGCGCCGGCTGCCGTTCCCGCACAACGATCTGAATGCGGTCGAACGGCTGCTGGAGCGCGCGCGCCCCATGGCCCGTCAGGCATTGATCGTGGTTGAGGGCCATTACAGCATGGACGGCGACGTTCCGGACCTCGCCGCACTGATTGCGCTGGCACGCCAGCACGATGCCCATATCATGGTGGACGAGGCGCACAGCCTCGGAGTGCTGGGTGCCACCGGTCACGGCATATTCGAGCACTGCAATGTGGACCCGTCCGATGTGGACATCTGGATGGGCACGTTGAGCAAGACGCTGGCCGGCTGTGGCGGCTATATCGCCGGCAACGGCAAGATGGTGGATTACCTCCGCCACACCGCCCCTGGTTTTGTCTATTCGGTCGGCATGCCGCCACCGATGGCGGCCGCATCGCTCGCGGCCTTGCAGGCGCTGCATGCCGAACCCGAGCGCGTCGCGCGCTTGCAGGCGAACGCCGCGCTGTTCCTCGCGGAGGCGAAGGCGCGGTCGCTCGATACCGGCGCGTCAATCGGCGCTGCGATCGTGCCCGTCGTGCTGGGCAGTTCGATCCGCACAGCGCGTGCCGCCGAACTGCTGTTCGAGCGTGGCGTGAACGTCCAGCCGATCATTCATCCCGCGGTACCGGAGCGCGCCGCCCGCCTGCGCTTCTTCCTATCGAGCCTGCACGAGCCGGAGCAGATCTGCGAAGCCGTGCGTCTCACCGCCGAAGCCGTTGGCGAGGCTAAGGCGGAGCGTATCCCACTGGCGGATATGATCCGCATGTTCTCACAGCGATAGAACACTGATGCTGCGACAACACATTGCGACGATAGAGGCGCTGATCGTGCGGGACCTGATGGTCCGCTTCGGCCGGCAGGATCTTGGGTTCGTGTGGGCGATATTGGAGCCAATGATCCTGACATCTGGCGTGCTGGTGGTGTGGTCGCTGCTGCACGGAGGAGATATCAAGGGCGTGCCCGTGCTGAGTTTCATAGTGACCGGCTACATGCCCTTGACCGTATGGCGTCACACGACGGGGGCCATGACCCGGGTGCTGCAGAACCAGGTATCGATGCTGTACCATCGCCCGATCACGCATTTCGACATAGTGTTTTCCCGCCTTTTTCTAGAGCTCCTGGCTAGTACCACCGCGCTCCTCGTCGTTGGGTTCATCTTGGTCTCGACCGGACTTATGGACCCGGTTGCCGATTGGAGCCTCGCTGCGCTCGGCTGGGTACTCACCTGCGGCTATTTCGGCGGATCGGGAATGGTCATCGCGGGATTGACCCAGGTCTGGGAGAAGAGCGAAAAATTCGTGCAGCCGATCAACTACTTCGCACTGCCGGTATCGGGCGTCTTCTTCATGGTTGATTGGCTACCGAGCTGGGCGCAACACACGATTCTCTGGAACCCGCCTGTCAACTGCATCGAAATCCTGCGCGCGGGCGTGATCGGCCCCAGCGTCGAGACGCATTACGACGTCGGCTACATCATATTGATGACGATCGCGATGCTGGTATTAGGTCTGTCTTCAGTGCACGTAAGCAGGCGGCACATCGAAGTGTAGCGGACGTGCTCGCGCTCTGACGCACACGTATGCTGCAACAGCTCCATCGTCATTCCCGCGAATGCGGGAACCCAGGGCCAGTGAAACAGACCTCGTCCTGGGTTCCTGCTTTCGCAGGAATGACGGAAGGAGGTCGTGTCAACGAATTATCCAATTGCGTCTGAGCACTAGTCGCCCAAGTTATTCAAAGTGACGGGTAAAGGCGTTGGAGTTTTACCCGCGCATTCTCATTCGTGAACTGCCAGTTGGCCTTGGCGTGGTGCTTGTTTCGATGCTTGCTCCAGGCGGCGACTTCCTGGATGAGGCTGTCTTTATCCTCGATGCGCCGATCCAGGCACTGTGACGACAGAACGCCGAGTTCGGACTCGGCCATGTCCAACCAACTGCCATGTTTCGGCGTGTAGTGCCATTCGAAGCGTTGCGCGAGGCGGTACGCCTCGGCTGGTTCGAAGGCCGCATATAGCGAGGCGGCGGTGTGCGTAGTGAGATTGTCCTGAACCAGAACGATCTTGCTGGCATCGGGACAGTACCGATCCGACAGATCCCGAAGGATGGCGGCGTAATCCGCGGCGGCATGGCGGTCCGTCACCTCGACATGCCGCCAGCCCTCCAGTGGAGCGAACAGCATGAAGATATTGGCGGTGCCATTGCGCTCGTACTCGTAATCGACGCGTGCCGGCCGTCCCGGCTTCATCGGCACCGGCAAGCGGGTCTCCCGGATCAGCTGCTTCGAGGTCTCGTCCAGGCAAACCAGGGGCCGGTCGGGGTCATGCGGCCTGGTATAGACGGCCAGGATATTCTCCATCGCCGCCACGAACGCGGCACTGGAGGCCGGCGGAATGACCCATTGTTGCTTCAGGTGCGGTTTGAGAACATTTTTTTTAGCGTTCGCCCGATCGTGTTGTCGCTGGCCTTCGTGACGATCCCAAGTTCCACGACCCTCTCTTCCAACAGGCGGAGCGACCACTTCGCATGGCCGGCTGGCGGCGTCGAGCAGGCCAGGGTGATCAGCCTGGCTTCCTTCTCGCCGTCGAAGATACGCGGGATCGACGGTCTCGCGCGTGGTTTACGAGCAAGCGCCGCGTCGAGACCCTCCTCGACCAGGCGCTGGCGGACCCGGTGGACGCTGGCGAGACTGGTATCGAGGGCTTTCACGATACGGCCATCGCTCCAGCCCTCGCCGCCGTCGGAGATGTCGGCCTTGAGCAGGATGCGCGCCTTGAGGATCATGGCGGCCGAATGTTTGCCTTTACCGATCAGCGCCTCCAGCCTCGCGCCCTCTTCTGGCTCCAGCCGCACCACGTACTTCTTCAGAACGACCTCTGACATGTCCCGATTCCCCGCAACGTTGACGACGTTGCCAGAGAGTCACAGATTACTGTCAGATTCAATGACGCGAGCGACTAGTCGCCCGAGTTATTCAAAGTGACGGGTAGAGTTGTCTGAGTTTTATCCGGGCATGCTCATTGGTGAACTGCCAG
>CAVTEC010000016.1:0-24632 GCA_963733475.1 uncultured Alphaproteobacteria bacterium
GCCACCCAGCGGACCTGCACAAGATTGCCGGGTTGCCAGATCGCCGTGCGGCCCCGAGATGCGCCGCCGCGTGCCAAGCCGCGATGAGCACCGTGTTCGGCGGTCATCACGGTGGCGATCGCATCTCCTTCGCCAAAAGGACGTGCGTCGAGGACGATTGCGGGCGCATCCCACTCCATGGCGCCAACCGGCTAGCAGGTTTCGGCCGGCGGGCCTACAGCCAGTGGAAGCCGTGCGCTATCACGCCAAGCATGGCGCCGAAACTACCCAGAATAACGCTGAAGCCGCCCAGCATGACGCCAGGCAACCAGCGGAAATCAGCGCGTTGATCCGCCGCGATCTGGTCCAGCCGGCGCTCGATGCGGTCCAAACCCGCTGTTTGGGTGCGAGCGATCTGTTCCAGAACAGCGACGCGGCTCTCCATATCTGGAGGCTAACGGCCGCCACCGGCCGACTTAAGCGTGTCTGGCACTTGTCGCTCGTCGTCCACCGAGCAATGATGTGCTACGATTGTTGCCATGTTGCGAAGCCTTGCCAGCCGCCTGAAGTCTGAGCTGCCCCGAGCAATCCGCCGGCGCTGGCGTCGCCTGGCTACGAAGTCGTGGACACTGTCGCGTCGGTATTACCGTTGGCACGGGCACGAGTTGCCGGGACGTCCCTCCGACCAGATCTGGTATCTCGCCTATGGCTCCAACATGCACCACAGCGCGTTCCGCGAACGCCGACGCATGAAGCCCACCGAGTGGCGCATCGGACGTCTCAAGGGCCATCGGCTGCGTTTCAATCTCGAGGGGCGGCCGATCGGCAAGGCAGCGCCAGCCAATATCTGCATCGATCCTGACTGCGAATTATGGGGTGTGCTGTATCGCATCACCCGCCGTGATCTGCTGCGGTTGGACGCGACCGAGGGAGTGCCAGGACGCAACTACAGGCATGTCTGGGTGCCGGTTGAGGATGCTGATGGCAACATAGTTACCGCGGTAACTTACATGGCGCGCGGCAAGGAAATCGATGGCTCACCGTCGCTGCGCTACATTTCGCTGCTGCGTGATGGCGCGCGTGCACACGGACTGCCGGAAATGTGGCTGCAGTTCCTGGACAGCGTGCGGCACGGAGAGTGAACAGCTTCATATGAAACCGGCCATGCCATATGCCTACTCATCCCTCATGACCAGGAGGCTGCGATGGATGCCGGCAAGATCATTGGTGCGACGGAATTCAAGGCAGATCCACGGTTTCCTGCGAGGATCGGTGAATGCGCTTAAGGGGGTCGATCTGACCGCCCCAACAACCGAAGAGCTGGCCTATGCTCGCCAAGGCCGCGTGACCGCTATCGGCTGCTGAGACCTATCGCCCTCGGGGGTCCAGCGCGTCGCGCAGTCCGTCGCCCACCAGGTTGAACGACAGCACCACCAGGAAGATCGCCAGGCCGGGAAATACCGCAAGCCACGGCGCCTGCTCCAGGAACCGCTGCGCCGAGTTCAGCATCGACCCCCAGGAAGGGTCTGGTGGCTGCTGCCCCAGCCCCAGGAAAGACAGGCTCGCCTCGGCGATGATGGCGGCGGCGATCGCCAGCGTGCCCTGCACCAGCACCGGCGGCACGATATTGGGCAGGATGTGGCGCACGGCCACACGCCAGCCGGGATTGCCGATGGCGCGGGCGGCCTCGACGTATTCGTTGCTGCTCGCGTCCAGCGTCGCGGCGCGTGCGACGCGCATGAATCGCGGCGCGGTCGAGACACCGATGGCGATCATCGCATTGGTCAGGTTTGGCCCGAGGAACGCCGCAAGTGCGATCGCCAGGATCAGGAACGGACAGGCCAGCATGGCGTCGGTGATGCGGCTGAGCACCGCGTCGATCCAGCCCTCGGCAAAGCCAGCCAGCAGACCCGTCGGCACGCCGATGGCCCCGGCGATCAGCACCGAAACGACCCCCGCCATCAGGCTTGCGCGCGAGCCATAGATGACCCGTGACAGCACGTCGCGGCCGTTCTCGTCGGTGCCCATCCAGTGGGCGAGCGACGGTGCCTTGCGGATCGCCGTCCACGAGGTCGCGATCGGATCATACGGTGCAATCAGCGGCGCGAAGATCGCCACGGCGACGAACACCACGATGACGATAAGTCCGCCGACCGCGACCGGGCGGTGGAGGAAACGCCCCAGCGCCAGGCGCGCCGGGCTCTGCGGCGTGACGACGAGTGGCAGGGCGGCAGCGGACACGCTCATGCTGCAACCGCGAATAGCGAAAGCCGCGGGGGATGTCACGCGCTGGTCAGAAAGCGGCGCAGACCGGGGCGACGGTGGTGCCGACGGAGTGCTGGTGGAACTCGGATTTGTAGGCGTTCTCGATCGTGGTGATGGCGGCGGCGCTGGCCGGCGTATCGGGGACCGCGACGATCAGGACCTTGGTGGGTTCGGCGATGATGCGGTGGGTGGTTGGGTTTTGCCACTGGCCGGAGGCGTCGAAGGCGGTGAAGCCGTCGGGCAGGTTGGGTGTGACGACGCGGGCGGCGAAGTCTGTCCATTCGACGTCGGTGAGCGGGGCGCGGTTGGGGATGCCTCGGCCGAAGAACAGGTGGTACTCGAGCATGGGCGCGCCGCCGAGATGGGCGCAGGAGGGCGGCGGCCCGGTGCAGGCGCAAAGCGCCAGCAAAGCAATCTGCATTCTGGCAGCCGCTCCAAAAATGGCTCGCAAGAAGAGTCCTCGGCTATGCCAGTCGCCAGGGATGTGCCGTAACGGAGCAGAAATCTGTCTGGAAGCAGCAAGCGCTCGGCGGAGCGCAACGACGTATATACGAATGTCAATATTCAAACTTGCATCCCAAGCTCGACGCATCCAGAAGCGCACCGAACGGTGGCAGGGGGTTATAGCACTGCTCACTGACTGCTGCATTTACCGTCATGGCCGGGCGTGGGTTCAACCGGCATCATTGGTAACACGTTAGACCGGGCACGTAGGTAACAGTTTCCCCGGTTTGTTCACATGCATTGCCCCTCCAGACACAGCGATCCATAGACGGCATTTGCGGCTCTCTTCTCGCTGTCCCGCCGGGGTCAAGTCCCGCAGCCGCGCAGCGGGGCGCCGCAGGCGCCGGACTTGAGACCGGCGGGACAGCGAGAGACAATGGCGCGAGCTGTCCTGGCGAGGCCACCCGGCCGCCTTCGTCAGGCAGCTCGCCGGACCGCTGTCCGGTCCAGTCCGCAGCAGCGCAGGCGATTGCTCTCATCGAGCAAGACAGCCAGATCGAAACCACGGAAACGCACCGCCCAATCGCCATCGTCGCGCCGCGCCAGGGCAACCGTCTCGCCGCGCAGGGCGCCCGACAAATACACCGTACCATCGCGCCATCTGATGTGGCCGTCGCCGATCACGCGCCGGGTGTGATGGTCCGCAGGATAATCCCATTCGGCGATCGTCCCCGGGTAAGCCCGCACCGAGGGCATGTAGAGCGTCGCAGGGCAGCGCTGGCCCAGCGCCTCGTGCGGGCGATAGCTGTTGTAATCCGCCCGCCAGCTATCCATCCGCGCCTGTTGCGCAGGCACCGTTACCGCCGGCGGGGTCGCCGTATCCTCCTGCAAGACGCGGTGCATGCGCTCATGCCGCCCGTTCTGGTCCGGCCGGCCAGGCTGGATATGATCGGGCCACACGTTCAGCTTCAGCAGCCACACCGACATCCGCGACAGCCCTCCCAGACCGTCGAGCCGCGCAAACGGGTTGCCGTTGTCGGTGCGCAGCGCCCGCGGCAGCCCGTTCGCCTCGAACAGCCGGATCAGCCGCGGCTGCACCTGCACCCACGTCACCTGCGGCACCGCTTCGCACGCCAACAGATAGCGGCTGTAGCCGTCACTCACCGTGAACGGTTCGCACCGCACCCCGTCGCCAGTGCGGAACCAGCCCTTGAAGTCGGCCGACCAGATGTCGTTCGCCGCCAATGGCTCGTTCGGTAACGGCGTGCGCCGCGGATCGCCCAGCCGCCGCCGCGGCCGCGGTTTCGACCGCTCAGACCGGCGCAGCAGATCGCCCACCGTGCTCGATGCCGGCCAGATCATCTCCGGACGGTCCATCCGCAACCGTGCCAGCAGCTTCCTCGGACCCCAGGTCGGGCGTGCGTCGCGCAGCGCCAGAACCGCCGCCGCGATCGTCGGGTCAATCGCTTGCCCCACCGTGTGGCGGGCCGAGCTCAAGGCTACCAGCCCCGCCGCTCCCGCCTGCCGGTACCGCTCCAGCCATTTGTAGCCCGTCTTCCGGCTGATCCCGTGCCGCAGGCAGGTCTCACTCATCGACACTTCCCCGCGAAGACACGCAGCGATGAAAATCAGCCGGTCGTCCATCTTGCTCATCTCGGTCCACGGCATCGGGCAATCCTCCAAACCCGATCTTGCACTGTTACCTACGTGCCCGGTCTGAAGTGTTACCTATGTAGCCGGTCTGTACCCACGTCCCGGCCATCACTCTCAGCAGCACAATGATGCCAATGTACACCGATGGCCGGGTCAAGCCCGGCGATGATGGCAGAACGACAGATGAGTTAAGCGTCAGAGAGCTTTGGAATTAGCCCCTTTGGGACCTTCTGCACCCCCCGGCACCTGACCCTTCCGGCGCGCCTGTCTCGGTGTGCGACCGGCGCGCCCGGCCCGGTGGAGCTACTCCGCAACAAGGCGCCAGCCGCGCCGCCCAGAACCGGCTGACGCTCTCCGGGAAGATCATTGGCTTGAGTTTATGCGGTCGAGAAGACTCGAACTTCCACGGGGTTACCCCCACAAGCACCTCAAGCTTGCGCGTCTACCATTCCGCCACGACCGCCCAGGCAGGCGGCGGGGTATAGCGGAGGCCCAAGCCAACTTCAATCGGCTCCAACGCCCGCGCCGCAGGCAACAATTCAACGCAGAGCGCGCGAAGACACACGAAGCCCGCGAAGCGCCCATTCCAATCTTCTTGGCGATCTTCGCGCCCCTTCGCGCCCTCTGCGTTGAATTGCCTCCCCACGCGCCAGCCCCCACCGCAAAGCACGGACGCCCGACCTCTCGATGTTCGCGCCCCTAATGAATACCTTCTGCCTCATGGACGCGATCCCCACCCTCTCCGCCCCAGAATGGCGCACCGCCCCCGGCCTTACCCCCTACCCCGACGCCGTCGCCGCGATGCAAGCCCGCGTCGCCGCCATCCGCGCCGGCACCGCCCCCGAGCAGGTCCTCCTTCTCGAGCACCCGCCGCTCTACACCGCCGGCACCTCCGCCAGGCCGGACCAGCTCACCGATCCCGAGCGCTTCCCCACCCACGCGACCGGCCGAGGCGGCCAATGGACCTACCACGGCCCCGGCCAGCGCGTGGCCTACGTCATGCTGGACCTGACCCGCCGCCACGGCACCGTCCCGCCGCGCGACGTCCGCTGCTACGTCCACGGCCTGGAGGAATGGCTGATCCGCGCCCTCGCCCGCTTCGGCGTCCACGGCGAGCGCCGCCAGGGCCGCGTCGGCATCTGGGTCGCCGACACCTCAGCCACGGAGTCAAAAATCGCCGCCATCGGCGTCCGGGTCAGCCGCTGGGTAAGCTGGCACGGCGCGGCACTGAATGTCGCGCCAGACCTGTCCCACTACGGCGGCATAATCCCCTGCGGCATCGCCGAACACGGCGTGACCAGCCTCCGCGCGCTCGGCATCGATGCCACCATGGCCGACGCCGACGACGCACTCCGCGCCGCCTGGGACGAAGTTTTCACCCCATCGGATAGATCCTGAACCCGAACTGATCCGGCGGATCGGCCAGATCCTCCTCGATACTGACCACCTCGGCCATCCGAGGCCCGCGCCGGCACAGCCGCAGCAGTTCCTCCACCGCGGCCACATCGCCCGCCACCAGCGCCTCCACCGACCCATCCAGCCGATTCCGGACCCACCCCGACACACCAAGCTCGGTCGCCTTCGCCACCATCCAATGGCGAAAACCAACCCCCTGCACCCGGCCGCTGATCACCATGCGTTTGCTGTTCATGCCGCCTCCACCAGCCGGGTCAGCCGGATGAAACGCTCGGCGAGGGCAACATCCGCCGCGATGCTCGCCCGCCGAGCCGCAGCCTCGGCATCCTCGCCCCAGGCTTCGGCCTGGAACAGCTCGTCCAGCGCCCCCAGCGAGTGTGCCGCCCCCGCATCCAGCTTGCCCTCCGCCAGTGCCAGCCCGAGCACCAGACTGCCCAAGGCCGGCACCGCTATCCCCAGCGCCGCCAGCGCCGGCACATCCAACTCCCCCACCGCGGAGCGCAATGCCGCCAGCGTACCGCGATGCTGCTTCACGTAAGCCACGCCGGCGCTGACACGCAGCGGCGCGTCGTACGCCAGCGCCGCCCAATCGAGCCAAGGCTGCCACTCAAGCTGCTGCCGCTGAACCAGCTCCAGCGGCTTTTCGGCACGATAACAAAGCAGATCGCTCTCGGCATAACGCGCGATCGCATCGACCGTCGGCGCCGGATCAGGCGCAATGCGCTGCTGCGCCGTGCCGGCAAGCCGGGTCAGCGGCGTATCAGCGAACGACATCTCGCCGCCCTTCCCTCCCCCGGCCGCCTGCCACTCCTCGGCAATGGCCCGTGCCAGCCGGTCCGACCGCACGCGCAGCACACCGCCGCCCGGCAGATGCATCGGCTTGCCGTCCAGCAGGGTTGCGAAGCCGTCATCCGAGGCCTCAACCGCCGCGGTATCCCAAAACCGCTTCACCTGAACAGCTTCTGTAGCAACTGGGCCGGGTTGGGTAGCTTCGGCCGCGATGGCTCCGGCGCAGGAGCCGGTTGAGCGGAAGCCGCCGCTGGCGCTGCCTCGCCCCTGGCCGCCGCCAGCGCGGCGCCACAGTTCACGCTCTCCCCGCCGCCCCCCAGCAGTTTTTGGCCGCCCAGCGCCCCCGCAACCAACCCCAGAGGCGTGGCGCTGCCCAACACCGTCCCCGCCACCGTCCCCGCATTGGCGCCGATCGTCGCCGCCGTATCGGACGCAACCGATGGCGACCGCAGCGCACCAGTGACCCGCAGCGGCACGACGATCGGTGCGCCAGCAACCCGCGCCTCCGGGCGCAGCCGCAGGTCCAGCGTCTCCGTTCCCAGATTGACGGTCCCGCCACCTTCCATCGTGATCATCGACGAACTCAGCACCAGCGGTGCCACGTTGCCGATGCCATGGTTCGCGACCATGCGCACGGCAAAGCACTGCACCTCGCTGCTGCCGCCTCGCCCGACCAGATCCAGCGCATTGACCGCTTGCAGCACAGAACCCAGCGTGCTGCCCAGCAGCCGGTTGTCCACCGTGCCGTTCGCCATGCTGATGCCGAGCGTCCCATTCAGGCTGGCAGCAATCGCATGTGGCGTTGCCCCAGCGCCGCTCAGATTGGCCTGCACATCAACGTTGCCCGCCACATAGTTCGGCCTCCCCATCGCCGCGAACAGCGGCCCAAGGGCCAGCGACGGCGCTTCCAGCCGCAACGTGACCGGCGGTGCGGGCGGCGTATCCGCTGCCGTCAGCGCCCCGCTCAGATGCCCAGCCGGCAAGTCAGCCGACACCTGATCCAGCTTCAACGCGCCATTATGCAGGCCCAGGTTCGCGGCGATCGCCTTGTACTGCGCCCCGCCCCAGGTCATCTCGGCGATCGTCAGCTTCACGTCGGCATCCGCCAGCCGCAGCATGTCGAATGGTATCGGCGTGTCGGGAAACAGCCGCTTGCTGACAGGGACGGGCGCTGGCGCATGAGCAGGCGCCGCCGGCGCGCCACCCGCAGCAGGTGGCGGCGCGGCAGGCTTGGCCATCGCTGCTATCAACTGGTCAGCGTTGAGTTTGTCGGCCTGCACCGTCGCCTGCACCGACGGATGCCCGCCGACATAGGCCGCGGTTCCCTTCACGCTCACGCTGCTGTCCAGGAACTTCGCCGCCAGATCGATCGGTACCGGTTGCGTCGCCTGACCGCCCGACATCAGAACCGGCACAATCCCGGCAGTGCCGTTCAGCGTCGCCGGCTTATCATCGAATATGGCCTCCATCGCGATCTGCGCCGGCTGCCCAGGCTGCGGCACGGCAAGGTCCAGCTTCGCGAGTTTCAGCCCGGCCACCATACCGCTCAGATCGGATTGCCCGACATGCAGCGTCAGATTCGAGATCGCCGGCAGCTTCGCCCCGGTATCCGCCACCTGCACGGCCAGGTTGATGTCGTGCAGTGGCGGCAGCGGCTTGCCACCGGCAAACGGCGCCAGTGCCGTCAGATCTGGCACGTTCGCGGTGATCTTCAGGTTATAGCCCCGCGCCTTTTCCGGCTGACTGATGCTGCCACTCAGCGCCAGCTTTGCCCCGCCCGCCTGCACCGTTAGCTGCACGGGCCACGCGGTCTTCGCTGCCGTCGCCTGCAACCGCGTCAGCGGACCAACATCGCCGCTCAGGCTGAACGGATTCCCATTATAGGCGGCGCTCATCGCCAGATGCAGGTTCGCATCCGGCGACGGAGCCGTCGTCGTCAGGCTCGTCACCCCCAGCACCGCGCTCTGCCCGGTCACGTCGTCGCGCCACGTGACCATGCCGTTCTGCACGTCCAGCTCTGCAACATTGATCTGGGTTTGCGACTTCTCCGCTGGCGTGCTCGGCGTCGCTGGTGCACCCGGCGCAATCGCCCGCGGCTGCGGCGTGAAACTCCAGTTCGACTGACCTTGCGCGTTCAACTCCAACAGGATGTCAGGCTTCACCAGCACCAGCCGATCGATCTCCACCTGGTGGCTGAGCAACGGGATCAAAGCCAGCTTCAGGTCGAGCTCCTGTAGCGTCATCATCTGCGGCCGCGAGAAGCCCGGCGGATTGCTGAGGCTGACGTTCTCGACCGTCAGCGTCGGCTGCAGCGACAACCCCAGATGGATATCGCCTTGCAGCAGAAGATCACGCCCCGTCGCCTGCTTCACCGCGGCGACAATGCGTGGCTTATAGCTGTTGGGATCGAACGTCGCGATGAAGACCCCGACACCCGCGACGATCAGGACGATCACCGCGACGACCGACCAAATCGCGATGCGGATCGCTCGTGCCATCGACTGCGTGCCTTTCTCTATCGCCGTTCCGGCCGTCGCGCCGGCGGCGCGTGAAACCCCAGCGTCCGGAATGTCTGCGCCATGTGGGGTGGCAAGTCTGCCTCCACCAGCAATGTTCCACCGGCAGGATGGGGCAACTGGAGCGCCCGCGCATGCAAATGAAGTTCGCTTGAGAGCCCCTCGATGGTCGCCGCGAACGCGTTGTTCTGGTCCGGCCGGGCATATTTCACGTCGCCCAGGATCGGCGCGCCGATAGCGACGCAGTGGACCCGAAGCTGATGCGTGCGCCCAGTCAGCGGACGCAGTTCCAGCCACGCCAGTTTCTGCCCGGCATGGTCCAGCGTGCGATAGTCGGTAATGGCCCGCGCCGCATCGTCATCGTCGCGCTCCGCCACCTCGGTGCGTTCGCCGCGCGCTCCGCCAATCCGGCGCAGCGGCAGGTCGATGCGCCCCTCGTGCGGAACCGGCGTGCGTGCGGTAACCGCCCAGTAGGTCTTCTCGACCGCACGGGTGCGGAATGCAGCCGCAAGGTTCGCCGCGGTGCCCGGTGTTCGCGCAAGCAGCAACACGCCAGAAGTATCGCGATCCAGCCGATGCACCAGACGCGGCCGATCAGCCGAACCAAAGCGGAGCGCATCCAGTAATCCATCCAGATGATGCGTGATACCGGGTCCACCCTGCACTGGCATGCCATGGGGCTTGTTCAGCGCAATGACGTGGTCGTCCCGATAGATCACCAACCGCTGGAGGTCGCGCGCGGTATTCGCGTCAATCTCCACCGCCGGCTTCGGCGCCGGCATCTCGGGCAGTGGTGGGATGCGGACCGACTGCCCCGCCGCCAGCCGCGTGGCCGCCTCAGCGCGATGCCCATCCACCCGCACCTGCCCGGTACGGCACAGTTTCTGGATTGCCCCCTGCGTCATCCCAGGGAAGTGACGCCGGAACCAGCGATCCAGCCGGATATCGGCTTCGTCCTCGGACACGGTACGCGACGCGACTGCCATAGCCGCACATTTACCGCCCTACCCGCTTCCGCGCGAGGGGCGCGCTGCCGTCCCACTTCGAACGTCAATCCGGGTTGGGAGGCACTCCAAAGGGCTGACTGCGCCAACGGTTGGGTCGCGCCCACGGCGGTCGCTCCAGACCGTTTGGCCGTCGCTCAAATGCAGACGTTCAGCCAAGCACTACGGTAGCTGCCCAGACGTCCGCAAGGGGTGGAGGCTGTGTGAAAACTCGGTCGTTGGGATTTCGTGGAGAAGAATCCGCTCTCGCGTCAATGCAAAACCCGGCTCGCAGAATATTCCAACGCCATAACTGAAATCTGGGGAGCTGTCTCTACAATGCGAATTTGGGTAGTGGGTCAGTTTCAGTAATGAACCTGTTGCAATAGACATTTGTCTTCGGCCGATACCTGGAGCGGCGACGGTCAGCTCGATCGTCGCCGCTCCGGTTACTTCGATCAGCCGTTACCCGCGCCAGCCGGCGGTGTGTACCACGGCACCACGATGCCAGTGCATTTGACGTTCGGCGCCGTCACATTGGCGACGAGCCAACCATCAGATCGGACGCTTCCATTGATGGCAGCGGTGCGACCCTGGCCTCCAACTTCTACGGCCGTCATCGTGAATGTTTTGGCGGACGCGTTCACGGTTCCGGTCGCCTTGGCCATAGACTTCATGCCGTCCCATGAAATCATGCCAGTTGCGGCACCATTTGAATCGACCACAATGTGCCAATCGAGTGCCGGACAACCAGCCATTGCCTTCGACTGAAAGGCATAGAGTCGGCCTGCAGATGATTGCGCCGACGCCGTACCCAGCGTTGCAGCCAGCAATAGAGCGCAAGCTACGACTGACTTGATTCCCGTCATTTCCAGTTCCCTTTTTCTATTTTGGAGGATCAGTAGGCTATGCGTCGGCACGGGCGGGCGATTGCCGGCACTTCCTGTCCGGCAATACTTTCGCGACATCCGGCACTGTATCTCGGCTGGCCTAACGTGTCACCTTTCGATACAGCCCGTCACCTCAGATTCATAAAGCGCACTCCTCCCAATCCTCCAGCACCTTCACCAAGTCCGCCAGTTCCCGGAGCTTCGTCCTGTCCAAGTCCAAATGTCGCCAGCCTGCGGCGGTGCGGCCTTGGCGCGGATGGCCTTCTTTTCCTCGCAGTGAACAAACGACCAAATCTCATCAACCTGACGGCGCTTGCACGCTAGGTTCCGTAGCTCGCGGTCCTGGTACTCGCCGGCTTTTCGGACTGCTCGAGGGTCATGATCCGGGGCCTTTCTATGAGCACCATGTTGGTCCGACATGTCTAGGCCCTGACCATCACCTCGCCCATTGGCTCGTAGTGGGCCTGCGCCCACGGACCGACATACATGCCTCCGCCATTGTAGGCCCCGAGCACGAGCTCGCGGAGCCGCCGCTCGTCGCGCATGGCGATGACCTTGGCACAATCGTCCGTGTGGACTTCGAAGAAAGTCAGGTTCTGGGCGCGGCCGGGTGCGCCACCGCCGGCGACGCGGTCGAGCACCACAGCAGCGCGGTAGCCTGGACAGCTAAGGTCGTCGGGGATGTGCACGTCGTTGCACCAGGCGTTGAACTCCGCGGCGTGCGCCGGGTCCTTCAAAGTCGTCTCCACGGCGAGCAGGAACCTTCTCGTGCCCGGTATTGGCGGCGGCTCGGGCACCGGCGGCGTCGCCTTGTTGCCGAATGGCGCCGGAGGTGTGTTGGCCCGGGTCATCACACCGGTCACGGCCTTGTACGCGATCGCCGAAAGCTCCTTCATGCCTTTCACAATCGGTCCAAAGGGAGCAGGGGCGGCCTGGACCGCCGCCGCGATGCGCTTGCTTCGCTCGGCCAGTAGCTTTTCGACGTCGTCGGTCTGCACTTCGTAAACCGTCAGGAACGTGCCGCGTTCGCCCGCCTCGGGTGCGCGCTTAAGCAGCGGCAACACGGTGCGCAGGCTCCACGCCCGGCTGTAACCGGGCGTGGCGAGCTCGCCGGGGATGAGAACGGTGTTGAGCCAGAGATGGCACGCCAGCTCCGCCTGGGCGCCACCCTCGCACTCGCCGTCGATGGCCACGAGGTAGACTCGGGAGCTCGGTTCGGTCGGCTGGAAGTAGAGGGGAATATCCGTCGTTCCGCGCCCCGGAACACCTGCCAGCGCAGCGCTGGCAGGCACGGCGCGCCTCGTCATCAACGGTCCGGGTCTTTGAAGTCCGGCTCGCGCATCTCGTTCCAGGCCTTGACCCCTTCGCCACGGTCCGGATGGAGGACGGATCTCCAATGGGCCTCCAGGTTGATGATCATCCCGTGCTCCAGCGGAACGCCCAGCCCCTCCCTCACCGCAAGCTTGGCCGCCGCCACCGCGGTGGGTCCGCTTCGGGCAATCTTCTCGGCGACTTCCAGCGCGACGTTCATGAGCTTCGCCGGCGGGCACAGTCGGACGACCATGCCCATTCGGTAAGCGTCCTGTGCCGAGACCGGCTCGCCCGTCATCAGTTGATACATCGCATATCCGGGAGACAGTTGGCGTGGGAGGAACCACGTCGATCCGCCGCCGGCGCTGATTCCGACGAGGGCCTCGGGCTGACAGAAGGACGCGTTCTCGGCTGCGATGATGAAGTCGCAGCTTTGGGCGAATTCGGAGCCGCCGCCGACGGCTCTGCCGTTGACCGCGGCGAAGATGGGCCTTCTCATATTACGCAACGTGTGGAGCGTCCGATCGAAGGCCCTCCGCTGCCTCAGCCATTGCTCCGAATCCATGGCTTTGCGTTCGCGCAGGTCGGCGCCGCGGCAAAAATCCTGTCCGGCTCCCGTCACGATGGCGCACCGCACGGTAACTTTCGCCTCGATCTCTTCCATGATCTCGGCGAAGCGGACGCCCAGCGCCGTCGTGACCGTGTTACCGGCTTGCGGCCGATTGAAGGTGATAATGGCCGTTCTTCCGCCGTGGACGTACTCGAGAAGTACGGGATCCTTGGGTTCGTCGAAGTGAGGCGGCGGTTTGGGGTCAACTCCTCCCCACCTCTCGGGGGAATCTGGTGGGACGATCGTCTTCTTTTTTTCCTGTTGAGCCATGTTCTCCTCCCATTCCCGGTTAAGGCCGATGTCGATGATGCTTCTTGCTTGAGACCAACTACACGTTGATCTGGAACGTGCCGACGGGAAAATCGCCATGATCGTGTTCGTCGATCAGACGCCCGGTCAACCAACGCAACAGTGATCCCAACCGGACGCTACTGAAAGCCTTCGCGGGCAAGCTGAGTAGTGGTCGGACTGCGTAGTCGTCGGCTCGTGTCTGTGCTACGTACGCCGGGGACGTGGCAGCCGCCCGGCCTGGTGCGGGCAGCATAACGGCACACGCGGCAGGAGACAGTCGTGGCACCCGAAACCAACGCGCACGCGACACTGCAGCAACGCGCCACTCACGAGATCAAGGAGTTCTTGATCCTTACCCTCTACCTCTACATTACCCTCGGCGCGGTGATCTTGATGAAGGCCGCGGTCCTGCACACCCAGGGCATCGAATTCGCAGTTTGGGGCGTCGGCATCGTCAAGGCCGTGGTACTGGCCAAGTTCATCATGATTGGACAAGCCATGAAGATCGGCGACCGTTACACTGGCGCGCTGATCTGGCCGACGTTGCACAAGGCGTTCGCCTTCCTGCTGCTGCTGGTGATCCTGACCATAATCGAGGAGGTCGTTGTTGGACTGTTCCACCACCGGCCGATTGCTGCTACGCTCGGCGAACTTGTTGGCTCCCGGCTCGAGGAAATACTCGCCGGCTACCTGATCGTCCTGCTGGTGCTCATTCCGTATTTCGCTTTTCGTGTCCTCGACGAGGTCCTCGGGGAAGGCAGGTTGGTGCTGATGTTCTTTGTCGAGCGCGAGGCGATGAAGCCAAAGTAGGCGCGTTTCCGTTTTGCGGAATTCTTGAGTGACGGGATTACCGCAGCGCTAATGGGCTGACTGCGCCAACGGCTGGGTAACGCCCACGGCAGTTGTTCAGTCGAGCGGCGCCGATGCTCGAAAGCGGACACCCCATCCGTCGGATTGCGCGGTCTCGGTTGGGCGACGCTGACCGGCGACTTTTCTGCAACCTGCAGAACCTAAGCCGAATTTGCACAGCACAACCGGAACTCTGCACATAAACAGCGATAAGCGACGACGTTGCAGGATCGATGCCCCACCGGACCTTGCCGTCTGGTTATGCAACCGCGCTAACGTCGTGTTACATCTGATGGGAACTCAGACCGGTATGGTCCTGAGCTTGTGTCGATAGGAAGTACGCCCTCGAGCCGCTCTGAGCTTCCTGAAAGGCGCGATGAAGCTATGACGCCAGTCGGCTGACCGATATTGACAACACTCCATAGCTACAGCGAGCCACCACCTACCTAAAGGAGTACCGACCGATGGCGGAAACCAAGCAACCCAATATCCTGCTTATCCTCGCCGATGATGTCGGCTGGTTTGACATAGGTGCCTACCATCGCGGCATGATGGGTGCGCCGACACCCAATATCGATCGTATCGCGCGTGAGGGCGTCCTGCTGACAGACTGCTACGCCCAGGCAAGCTGCACGGCAGGTCGTGCCGCCTTTATCACAGGTCAACTTCCAATGCGTACGGGCCTGACCACGGTCGGACTGCCCGGTGCCACACAAGGCCTTCAGCCCGAAGACGCGACGCTGGCTGAACTGCTCAAGCCGCGAGGTTATATGACAGCCCAGATTGGCAAGAATCACCTCGGAGACCGGAACGAGTACCTGCCGACCGTGCATGGTTTCGACGAATTCTATGGCAACCTTTATCATCTCAATGCGGAAGAGGAGCCTGAGCAGGTCGACTATCCGAAAGACCTTCCGGTATTCCAGAATTTCTTCAAGCCGCGCGGCGTCCTGGACTGCAAAGCCACGGATACCGATGACCCAACCGTCGACACTCGCTTCGGGAGAGTAGGCAAGCAGACCATCAAGGATTCCGGCCCGTTGACACGAAAGCGGATGGAAACGATTGAGGATGATCTGCTCGCACGCTCGCTCGATTTCATGCAGCGGGCACATGAAGCGGGCAAGCCATTCTTGCTGTGGCACAACACCACCCGCATGCATGTATGGACCCGCCTCTCAGAGCGCTGGCGCGGCAACACCAAATTCGGGCTCTACGCCGATGGCATACAGGAACTAGATTGGGTGGTCGGCGAACTGCTTGCCAAGCTCGACAAGCTTGAAATCGCGGATAACACACTGGTCATTTTCACAACGGACAACGGCGCTGAGAAATTCAGTTGGCCCGATGGCGGGACGTCGCCCTTCCGTGGCGAAAAGGGATTAGGCTGGGAGGGTGGCTTCCGAGCTCCGTTTGTGATGCGTTGGCCAGGAAATATTCCGGCCGGACAGGTGTTGAACGGCATTTTCTCGCTGGAAGATGTAGTGCCGACAGTGATGGCTGCCGCTGGTATTCCGGATATCAAGGGCCAGTTGCTCAAGGGATACCAGGCAGGCGCCAAGCATTTTCGCTTGCATCTCGATGGCTACAACCAGCTTCCCTATCTCACTGGCGTCAACAGCAAGTCGGCACGGCACGAGTTTTTCTATTATGGAGAACACGATCTGTTTGCCATCCGCTACCAGAACTGGAAAATCCACTTCCTGGTGAAGGATGACTGGTTCGCGGGGCAATCGGTGAAGCCGACGGTTCCACGGCCTGTCAATCTGCGGAACGACCCGTTCGAGCAGCATATGGATGCTCCGGCTTATCCGATTTACGCCGGAGAGAAGCTCTGGACGGTCATGCCGGCGGCGTACATCCTGAAACTGCATGCAGAAACGTTCGTTGATTTCCCGCCGCGCCAGGCTCCTCCGGAGTTCAATCCCGGCGCGATGCTACAGCATGCAATAAAGTCTGTTGCCAATAGCGTTTGATGACCTTCTCTTCCACAGGCCGGTCGTCGACCAGACTGCCGACCTGTGGCTGGAACGGGCGGGAAGGGCATCGTCGATGAGCGACAAGCCCATCGTCACCAACATTGCCAACGAACTTGCGAAAGAGCGCAATCGTGAGGCTGCCGAGCGTACGTTGATGGCGTGGATTCGCACGGCACTCTCGCTGATCGGTTTCGGATTTGGCATTGGCAAGCTCGCCGCCTATCTGGAGGAGGCCGGCCTGCATACCGCCCGGGATCCAGCTCACACTTCTCTGATCTTTGCAGCGAGCTTCATCGTCGTCGGTATTTTCGGTCTGCTCGCCGCCATAGTTCAGCACGCTCGTATCCTAAAACGGCTGTCGCAACCGGATTTTGCCTACAATGCAATGCGACCGATCGCGATGACGGTTGCAGTCCTAATCATGCTGATCGGGGCGTTCGGCTTGTTTGCGATCTTGTGGTGATCGAGCTCGTCACGTTGCGGTCATGAACCCAGCCCGGTTTCGAACGACGCGTCGAAGTCATATTGGCTGATTGTGCTGTCGACCAGGCAGTCCAGTCCACGTTATCCGAATTTGATGCGTTGGCCACTATCGCTACCGGTGAGCCGCGACGTCAGTGATATCTGATCATTAGCCAAACTGCGGATCAAGTCGATCATCTGCTTATGCGCGGCTGTCGACGAGTCGGCCAGCTCAACAGTCGTGTGTGCGTCGGCCAGCCGGCCCAGCCTTACCAAGGTACGAATCCGTTTCCGCCGTGTCTGCTTCAGCTCGGTCGAACGCCGGGTGAACAATATCCGGACCAACTCGCCATCGCCGAACAACTCATTGAGCTCAACGATAAATGTGTAGAGCAGGAACAATACAAGGATCCATAATTGGATTGCAAAAAACCGGTCCCATGTAAAACTTGTTGCTATGTAGTCAGGAATGCCCCGTAGTGCACCGCCGTGCACGCGAAATTCGACTAGCTTCTCCAGAATGCGCACCGCGCCAACCACCGCAAAGTAGATACAGCTTTTGAACAAGACCGGTTAAATCAGGGGAGCGTTGTCGAACCTGCGGAAGTACGGTAGCGCGTTCGCCACCAATACTGCTTTGCCGATAATCAGCGCGCCGGTCGTTGCCAGCAGGACACTGGAGAAGTGGGCATTATAGCCGCCTAAGATGAGGTTCGTCGTCAGTAGGATCAGATTGAAGCCAATGGCAAAAAACACCGTGGGCGCAATCATCTCTTCGAGTTCTTTCCTTAGGAACGCGAGAACAGATGATCTGGGCATCGGACGAATTCCTACGTAATGGTCTCACTGCACGGCTCGGCAAGAAATTTTAGTATGCATGGCTGACAGTAGCGCCGCAAACGCGCGACGGTCGTTCGCGCGCATACCTTCGGTACACAGCGCCCCCGTTCACGCGCGCAATGGTGCTCGTGGCCTATTCAGAAAGGGCAATCCCCTTGAACGAACGTCCGCTTGTTGCCGTTGTGCATTCCAAGGATGTCCGTCCGCTCTCCGGCCAATCCCGGACCTACATGCCATTGCTGCGAGCCGCGTCGGCACGATGCCCATCCACCCACACGTGCCCGGATTGCCCCCTGCGTCACTCCAGGGAACTGACGGCGGAACCAACGATCCAGCCGGATATCGGCTTCGTCCTCGGACACAACACGCGACGCGACTGCCGTAGCCGCACATTTACCGCCCTAACCGCTTGCGCGCGAGGGTCGCGGTGGTGTCCCGGTTCGAAGGTCAATCCGGGGTGCCCAGCATCGTCGAACAATGAATTGTCCGATGTTCCTGACGCTGGAGATCTTCCAGCGATCGAGGGACGCCATAGCGCGCCAGATAGGCGGGACCGGTGATGCGAAATTCAAAAATAATGCAGCAAGACATCCTCACGACAGCGGCAGACGGGTTTGTGATACGTTCACGGTATCAGCGGTGCAGCTATGATGCTTCATCGTAACGCGTTCCCACCATACCCGCTGTAGCCGGGTGTCGGGCCGAATGTCTGGATCCAACCGTGCCCGGCCGCGCTTGACTGTCGGGCCAGTGATTCCGAGAACAGTCATTCGCTGACCGCGGCCAAGGGTGGCTCCAAGCCCAATATCCGGCGCTCTTCACGATAAGCTGAGTAACATTACCATGCACGATCGCCTCTTGATCGAGCGCCTGTCATCCCAAGCTTCCGCCAACTGTCGGGCCGCCATAGTGGTTCGGTCTGCCACGCGCATTGCGGTACAGAGTCCGAAGGAGAAATGCATGGCAAAGAAAACTCCCAAATCAGAAAACGGTAGCGGAACAGTCGGTGAAAACAACGTATCTGACGAGGTTGTTTCCCAGGTCGGAAAAGCGGTCGTGGAGGTTACGAGCCTGCGCCGGTCTTTGGAGCAGGAAATGGCCGAAGCGCGGACCGATGAAGAGCGTCTCACTCTCACCGACCAGGCGGAAGTCGCAGCCGTTCGCGTCATCGGCGAGCAGGGCCTGACGATCGCCGAATACAACGAAGTTCTCATGGCCGCGCAGTCGGATCCCGAACTGCAGGAGCGTGTCTTGCTTGCTTGCAAGGCCGTGTGATCATACGTTGTCGAGGAGTAATTTCATGAGATCGTCACAAGCAGTTGCCGCGACGGCGGCCGTGCTGATGAGTGCAATTCTGCCGGCAGCCGCGCAGCAACAATTACCTCAGGCACCTGCATCACCACCGCAACAGGGCCAGATGTCTGATGCGGAAGTGAACAAGGTCGGCACCGCGCTGCGGCATGTGGCAATGATCCGGCAACAATATGCGCAACGTGCCCAGTCTGCAGGGTCAGAGCAACAGCAAACCTTGTCGGATCAGGCGAGGCAGGAAATGGTCAAGGCGATCAACGATCAAGGATTGTCAGTGCAGCAGTATACCCAGGTGATACAGATGGCTCAGAACGATGAGCCGCTGAAGCGCCGGCTGTTATCGGTCGCACAGTCAGGCAACTAAATCCGCTGAGCGTTTGTCCAAGCCAGCCAGAGCAAACATTCCCGAACGAGGCGGAAAGCAAGCCCAGGGTTCGACAGTACGTTCGGGCAGGCTGTCGCAGCTCGATGGGCTGTGTGGGATAGCTGCCACGATCGTGGTCGCCTGGCACTTCGTCTGGGCCTTGGCCCCAGAGCAACTTGGCAGCGTTGCTGAACTGTCGTCACCGGGGCTGGCGGGCAGCCCTCTGATTGCATCGATTGACGGCCCAGCGGCGGTTGCATTGTCCTTTGTACTCTCCGGGTTTGTGGTGCCGCTTGGGTTCTTCCGCAATGGCCGTCTCAGGATCGCGGTCCAATCGGTGGTTGCGGCTGGCTGTTCCAGCGGTAATCGCCGTCCTTCCAGCGTACGCTTATGTGTTCTTTCGCCTTGGCCTGTTTCACTACCGCGAAGCAGCAGGTGTGACTTAATCGGAATGGCTTGGCGCTTATGGCGGAAGCGACCCGAACGCTACCTTTGATCCCCCACCGACCCTGGAAACATCAAGAGAACTGTATAGAAGGCATCACGCATTCTCCTCTGCTGCAAAATTCAAGCAGATCCTGTGAAAACGCAGTGCATCGCAAGGCCGAGTAAGGAGCGCGTTGCCCGGCCTCGAAGTTCCGTGTCGTGCGCGCGTGTCTTACCCGAGCACGGCCGCCATCAATCTCGGGAACTCCACGATATTGAGCACCCTCCTGAGTTTATAGGCCAACGCGGTCGGGCTGAACTCAGCGCGTGCCTTGCGTAATCGCCACATCAGGAATGCCGCTTGGTTCGTCCGCTTCCTGTTCACGGATCGGAAGCGCGTGGAGCCCCTCGAGTGCATCATCGAGCGCAATGCAAGCGATAACATAACCCCACGCATGCTTGGCGTCGGCATCACCATGCCGAGAGCAGTGAGCCATGTCACAGACGGCGCGCGCCAATGTCCTCAATAGACGAGACAGTCCTGGATCCGAAGGTCGCGCTGTTGCGGCTGTCAGTCCGGTACATCTTTGTCGGAAAGCTGAGGCAATGCCCTATCAGGTTGTGAATGGAGCCCAGATGGCGTGTACCGTTCGGGGCCAGCCCCTCGAGTTTGGTCGGTACTACCGGTCAACCGGACATCCATCAACGACCAGCCGGAGGCCACAGTCCAGGATTATGTGCCCATGATGAACATCATGCCGTTCGGCATGTGCATGAGCCCATCGAATCCTCAGGTTGCCGCGGCGACGGCCGCCGCGATGGGTGTATTGACGCCGCAACCGTGCATCCCGGCCACCGCGTCACCCTGGACACCGGGAGCGGTAACCGTCCAGATCAACGAGCAGGTCTCGCTGGACAATATATCGATGTGCTCCTGCATGTGGGGGGGCGTGATCACCATCACCCAGCCCGGCCAGCAAACCACGCAAATTCCATGATCAATTCGACACCCGGGTTCCTGACGTCGAGGGCACCAACGTGACCGATCAGCAAGCGGGGCTCACTCAGAAAGATCGCAGGATCACGATCACCACTGTCCTCGATCAGAACAAACAGCCCGGCGAAGACGATCCACTATTGCCGGCCATCGCCCAATGCAGCGAGGCCATATCCGCCCCGTACTATATTGATCTCCTGATGTACGGGAAGAAAGGCCTCAACATCAAACCAAATCAGCTCATCAATACCCCGGCCACCGTCAGCTTTCGCGTGGAGAATTTTGTACGAGACCATCAGAAAGATGCGCCAACTCATTACACATACCAGTTGCGCAAGGGTGTCTTCCAGACTTTCCAGCGGCAGGAGAGTTTTCATCGCCGGGTCGGATTCGACCATAACAATGTCGATGTCTACACAGCCCGCCTTGTGCCTGCATTCATGATCATGGACCAAGAGGTCCGCTACCGTATTTTCGAGGCACCGGACATGGCGCTGAAGACCGTCATGGACGCGTGCATGACGCGGTTCAAGGGGCTCGACCTTTCCAAATACGTCGACTACCGGAAGCTGACTAAAGAATTGCCGAATATGGAACACTGTGTCCAATACGGCGAAAGCACATTCAATTTCCTCTCGCGTCTGATAAACCGGTTCTCGCTCTGGTATTACTTCGACCACGAGAGCACGACTTCGACACAGCACGAAAGCCTGGTTCTCTGTGACGGCCCGGTGCCGGTGGGAGGCGCCGGCTTCTCCAACTGCGCCATATCCGACAATTACCCGGACCCGCGCAATGTCGAAAAACAAGTCGCGATGAATAATTGGCAGATCGTCAAATCGTTAGCACGCAATTACGCGCCGGCGCCACGGCTTACGCGCACCAGCGATTTCAACACACTGGTGCCGACGAACCCAATAGAGTCCAATGACGAGTCGTCAGACACCCACCTGGCACAGGAATTCGACATCGTCGCCGGCGCTGGCGGGACAGACACGCCATGGAGCAAGGTTACGCAGTGCAAGCTCTTGCCGGAAACCACATTTATCCAGGAAGCGTTTCCTGAACTCGACCATATACGATGATGATGATGCAACAGACGACGCCGGCGCAACGATGCAAGTTGCCGAAGGGCAGGTCTTTACCGTCACGGCGGCGAGCAAGAATGCCTCGTTCTGTGCGGCAAAGTGGTTCACTTACCTCAAGGGTTACGACAATCCGCAAGATACCAAGTACTTCATAACGCGAATGTCGATCAATGCATTTGACAGATACTATCTGCAGTATGTCCATCACGACACCAGCTTTCGTGCGCTGCTGGACGACCTGCTGGCCACTCCACTTGCGTCCCTCCTGAACCAGCTTGGTGGCAGCAATTCGGCGGATCTCTCCAACGCCATGGCCGCCGCAGGTTTGCAGGAATACACACAGAGTTACATTGAAAACCCCTCGGACAACAAAACTCCATTTACCCAATACTTCATGGCGGGGGTTGTAGGGTACCTGACGGCCTTGTTACCAGGTACTACGACAATACTGAAAGATGTGCTTGGCCTGGTCGTCGGATTTATGACGCTGATCGTGGAGACCGTTCGGCACATCGTGGATGCCGTGCTGCTCTTGCCGGGCTTCCTGATACCCTCGGTGAAGCGCGCGCGGGAGGCCATGGACCATGCGATCACAAAGTTCGAGCGGGAAGCGAACGAGAAAATCGAACAGTTGCTGGCCTATGACGACGATGGATGCAGTGTCAGCTTTGTCGCGGTGCCGCTCGATGTTGGCACATTCAGCCCGCCATTCCCGACGGCACGCAACGCGCAAGTGTTCGGACCGCATCTTGCGACGGTGATCGGGCCTAAGGGCGTCGACATGCAAGCGGGCGAAATCTGGGGCGATGCGTTGGGTCGTGTGCGCGTACGCTTTCCTTGGGACCGCACACCGTGGGAAGGTGGCGACAAGGACTTCGGCAGTCAGAACGGTTCCACCAAGGCGCAATTCCTCGTCGGTAGCAATACTGCCTGGCTCAGGGTCTCAGAAGCCTGGGCCGGCCAAAAATTCGGCACCCAGTTCCTGCCACGCATTGGCCAGGAAGTGATCGTGAGCTTTATCGACAGTGATCCCGACCGACCCATCGTCACGGGCCGCGTCTACAATGCCAATACAGGGACGACCAACCTCCCCTTCCCGCAGGCCGCGTCGGCCGACACTCAATTCAGCCAGTTCTCCGATATATTGACCCTCGACAAGACAAAAGGGACTGACTTTGCGCGCAGTGGGATCGAAACCCGCAGCACGCCGATGCCGCGTGACGCGAATGGCAAGCCGACTGGAGCCGTTCGGTATCATCTTCTCCGCTTCGACGACAGCTACAACAACGAGCAGCTCCTGATGCGCTCGCAGGGGCGTTTGGATGTGACGTCCAAAGCCTCAAGCTACCAGACGACTGAAGGCGATCGCCATGTCCTGTGCGAGGCTGGCAAGGACAAACAGGGCAATTACGTCGGCGGTAACTTGTTTACGACAACCGGCATGCCGTACTTTGGCAAGGAGCCCTGCGGCAATTACGATCTCCATATTGGAGGCGACCGCTTCGAGCAGGTGGACGGGCCAGCATTTGGCTACCAGCTCACTGTGAAAAAGGACATGCTGCTCGACATCGAGAAAAACCTCAGCGGCATCGTCAAGGAAACCCTGAGCTTCAATGCTAAGAACATCGTGATCGAGGCAAGCCAGAAGATCACGCTGATGGTTGGCCAGAGCACGCTGGTGTTGAGCCCGAGCACGCACTACCTGGATGGCCCGATGATCTGCAAGCAGCAGGACGGCCCAGCAGATCCAACCCCCGATCTGACATTTCAGAACGTGGTTGACGCCACGCATTCCGACCCTGGTGAGCCTCCCAGCAAGCGTGCGTCTGGCGGAAAGGGGGGTGGCGGCAGTGGAAAGCGCGGCTCGCACCCGGTGACGTCGCAGCACGCAATCGGTTGCGGCATGGACGACGACAACATGCTCTCTGTACCACTGTCCCAACTCTGCACAGCTGACGGAGATGGTGGATGAGCGCGGCGGCGAGCGAGACTCCGTTGCCAGTCGCCAACGTCGCCGCGCGACTTCGCATCAAGCCAGTCAGTCCGGCATTCGCTGACGCGGTGCTGTCGGATCTGTTCCGGATGCGTGAGACCTCAACCGGTCGGGCACTATTCAATCGCGTTCGTTTGGCTGGCCGAATCGTGACCATAGAAAAGCCGGACCCTCCGACCGATCCGCCAAATGCCTGGAGTTACCCGCGTCAGTCGGACGACACGGGGGCGCCGGAGATTGTCATCGTGTATGATCCAGACGATTGGCCCAATCCGGCGATACCCCACCCTCTGCCCGGCGATGCGGTTCTTTTTGCCCTACTCGAAGATGCTTTCGCGGCCCACGCGAGCACGCCGGTCTCCAGTGCGGTGTCTGCCTATCTGGGCGAGCGCCTCGTTGCCGCCCCACCAGCAACGCAGCGAATTGGGAGCCAACCAAAATGACCATTGTTTTGAGCTGCCAGCCGGCGAAAAATGGTAACGCCCTGGTGTTTCCTTACAGCATCGAGAACCGCGGAACCGGCGACGCCTACGTCATGGATGCCCTGCCGAGTGTCGATGCGGCACCACGAAAGCCCCGCTCGAACGATCAAGCGACGGTGGTCGTATTCGGTTCCGATGGCTTTGCGACCGTAGGCAAGTTCATCCCGCCGCTGCCCACCGATCGGCGGATCGCGGTCCCGATCGCGCCTCTCGCGCGACGTCTGCCGCCCGGCGCATCCTTCGAAAACTGCATCACGGTTGCCTTGCCTCTCGCGGAGGCCAGTCCCTATTTCGCCGACCTTCTGCTGCGCCAATACGAAATGGTGGATATCAAGGGGGTGGCATTCACGATCGGCTACTGGGTCGCAGCCAGTACCGAAGTAGCGGTGATGGCGGCGGAATACGCTCCCAATCTATATTCAGTCATACCAACCAGTAAGACCGTGAAACCGGGGCTTGCGTCGCAGCGCTTCCCCACGACGAAGCTGCAACTCTTCAAACGCGGCGATGAGTTCCCTCGAGATATTGGGCAAGAGACGACCGCCAGCGTAATCGACGCCGACATTCTTGCTTCTGGCGTCCAACCCTCGGCAGCCTGACGAGCGTCAGTCGCAACCCAACGCGTCGAAATCATGACGCGCCCGGCTGAATAATTCACTTTCCGCCCCGCCGGCCGGACGAAGATGCTCGTCGC